>NZ_CP147913.1:8858750-9585001 GCF_037414475.1 Myxococcus stipitatus
GGCACACAGCTACCGCGTCTGGGCGGATGCCACGCCTCCTTTCACTCCGTTCGCGGGTCCGTCGGGCAACGCGCACATTCCGCACCCGACGGGGACGCCGGACGGCGAGGTGCCGCTGTTCGTCGAGCGCAACCTGGTGACACTCGACAACGCGCCCTTCAGCCGCAATGACCCTTGGCTGCCCGTGGACGCCAAGGAGTCGGTGGGCAACAACGTGGATGCGTATGCGGATGTGTCCTCGCCGGATGGCTTCAGTGAGGGAGACCTGCGCGCGGCCCTCAGTGCCCCCGCGACGTTCGACTATCCCCACAGCTTCAACCTGCTGCCCTACGAGACGCCTCAGCAGATTCAGGCCGCCGTCACGCAGTTGTTCTATGTCAACAACTGGCTGCACGACGCGTACTACGACGCGGGCTTCAACGAAGCGGCGGGCAATGCCCAGCACGACAACTACGGGCGCGGAGGCCTCGGGGGCGACAGCATCAAGGCGGAGGCTCAGGACTTCGGTGGGGTGAACAACGCCAACATGTCCACTCCGGCGGATGGGGCTCGGCCTCGGATGCAGATGTTCATCTTTCCCGGCCGCTCCGCGCGGCGCGCCGTCGAGGTGACCGCTCCGGAGAGCATCGCGGGTCCCTACACGTTCGTCTCGTCGCAGTTTGGGCCCCGCGTGTTCGCGGCGTCGGGCCGTGTGGTGCAGGGGCTCGATGCGGAGAACGCCGATGGGCCCACCGCGATGGATGGGTGCACGGCGCTCACCAACGCCGCGGAGGTGAAGGGGAACATCGCGCTCCTCGACCGAGGCACTTGCAGCTTCCACCGCAAGGCCATCACGGCCCAGGCCGCTGGGGCCATCGGCGTCATCATCGCCAACACGGATGGCGTGGCCATGCCCGAGGGGATGGGTGTCGAGAACGGATTGTCGCCGTCGCGCATCGGCGCGGTGCTGATTCCGAAGGGGGACGCGGACCGCATCCGGGGGAAACTCACGGGAGGTGTCCAGGTCTCGATGATTCAGCGCCCGGAAGGTGACCTGGACGGAACCATCGACACGAGCATCGTCGCGCACGAGTGGGGCCACTACATCAGCAACCGGTTGGTCCATGACGGAGCGGGTCTGGGCACCAACCAGGCGCGCAGCATGGGGGAGGGGTGGGCGGATTTCCATGCGCTGCTCCTCACGGTGCGCGAGGAGGATGCCCAGGTCGCCTCGAATGCGAACTGGACGGGGGTCTTCCCGGTGGGCGACTTCGCGACGCGGAACATGAGCGAGGATGCCGCCTACTTCGGCATTCGCCGTGTGCCGTACTCGGTGGACTTCCGGAAGAATCCGCTGACGTTCAAGCACATCTCCAACGGAGTCCGCCTTCCCAGCGGCGTGCCCTATGCCTTCGGCGCTGACGGGAGCAGCAACGCCGAGTACCACAACGCCGGCGAAGTCTGGGCGACCATGCTGTGGGAGTGTTACGTCGGGCTGTTGCGCGACTCCTCGCGACTCTCGTTCAACGAAGTCCAGCGGCGGATGAAGGCCTATCTGGTCACCGCGTACACGCTGACTCCGGCGTCTCCGACGTTCTTGGAGGCCCGCGACGCGCTGCTCGCGGCGGCGTATGCGGGAGACCCGGCGGACTACCAGATCTTCGCGGAGGCGTTCGCCCGTCGTGGCGCGGGAGTCGGCGCGGTGGCGCCGGACCGGGCCTCCACGAACCACGCGGGCGTGGTGGAGAGCTTCCGCACGGGCGCGGATGTGACGTTCGTTTCGGCGGAGCTCACGGAGGACGGTAGCGCGAACACCTGCGACGCGGACGGGTATCTGGACAATGGAGAGAGCGGCGTGCTTCGGGTGACGTTGCGCTCCACGGGGACCGCGCCGCTTCAGGCCACGAGCATCACGGTCTCCTCGAACAGCCCCGCGGTCGAGCTGGTCAACGATGGAGCGGTGAGCTTCCCCTCCATGGGCTTGTATGAGAGGGCCACGGTGGAGGTGCCGGTGCGGCTCTCGGGCGCGGCGCCTCGCGCGGTGGTCCAGTTCAACATCGCCTATCGCGATGCGAACGGCGTAGTGGCTGGCGACAAGAAGGCGGAGCTGAGCGTCAAGGTCGAGCAGGACGAGCTTCCTGGGGCGTCGTCGACGGAGACGGTGGACGCGCGGCTGCTGCCGTGGACGATGACGTCGGACGTGGGAGGCGCGACCTTTACGGTGCATGAGGAGACAGGGCTCCAGCGCTCCTTCCATGGAGAGGACGTGGGGCGTGCCGCGGACTTCGCGCTCGTCTCTCCGCCGCTGCACGTGGGCAATGGAGGCTTGTCGTTCACGTTCCGCCACCGCTATGCCTTCGAGGCGTCGGCGGGACAGTTCTTCGATGGAGGTGTCCTCGAGCTGTCCGAGGATGACGGCCAGACGTGGACGGACATCGGGAGCCGCATCACGGCCAATGGCTACAACGTCACGCTCGCGGTGTACGACGAGAACGTGAACCCGCTCACTGGACGCCGGGCCTTCGGCGGCGCGAGCTTCGCGTTCACGCAGAAGCAGATGGTGACCTCGAGCGTGAACCTGGGGAGCACATACGCTGGGAAGGTGGTGCGTATCCGCTTCCGCATCGGCACGGACGAGGCCGCTGGGAGCTTCGGCTGGTTCATTGATGACATCGCCTTCACGGGGCTGGCGAACACGCCCTTCACGGCGCTGGTGGACGAGCAGGGTGTCTGCACGACGGGGCAGGTGGATGCCCAGGCGGGAGAGGACCAGGCCATCGACGAGCTGGCGGAGGTTCGGCTGCAGGGCCGAGGCAGCAGCATGGCGGGTGGAGCGCTGACGTACCGTTGGGAGCAGGTGGCGGGTCCGTTCGCTGCGATGAGTGGCGCGGATACGGCCACGCCCACCTTCATCGCGCCGGAGGTGTTGGTGGATACCTTGCTGACCTTCCGTTTGACGGTGCTGGACGGTGGCCTGCGTGACAGGGACACGGTCCAGGTGCTGGTGCGGCAGGTGAACAAGGCGCCGGTGGCGTCCGCGGGCATCGCGCAGACGGTGGACGAGGGGACCACCGTGACGCTCCAGGGAAGCGCCGAGGACCCGGACGGCGACGCGGTGGTCAGCCAGCAGTGGACGCAGGTGTCGGGGACGCCCGTCGCGCTCACGGGGGCGGAGACCCTGACGCCGAGCTTCACCGCGCCCGCGGTCGCCAAGGGGACGGAGGCGCTTGTCTTCCAGCTCGTGGCGAGTGATGGGCAGTTGAGCGGCGTGGGCGCCAAGGTGAGCGTGACGGTACGCCATGTGCCGCTCGCGCCCACCGTGAGCGCGGGAGAGGACGTGGCCACGTTCTCGGGGAAGTCCATCACGTTGACGGCCACGGCGGAGGACCCGGAGCAGGGGACGCTGACCTACGCCTGGCATCAGAGTGACGGACTCTCGGTCACGCTCGTGGATGCGAATCAGGCGCGCATGCGATTCACCGCGCCGGAGGTGACGGCCGCCACGGAGTTTGTCTTCGTGGTGAAGGTCACCTCCGAGAGCGGCCTGTTCGCCGAGGGCCACGTCACGGTGACGGTGAGCCCGGCGCCACCGGAGCCGAAGGAGTCCAGTGGTTGCTCGTCCTCCGGAACGACGGCCTCGTACCCGCTGGCGATGGTGTTGCTCGCGCTCCTCGCGTGGCGGCGGCGCGAGGTGTGATGAGGTCCTGAGGTTGTAGTGAGGAGGGGCGGTGGCTTTGTGCCACCGCCCCTTTGGCGTTGAGCGTCAGGTTCATGCTTCCTCGGTGGGCCGCCAAGGGCAAAGACGCGTCACCATGACTGTCTATTCGGGGGGTGGACGTGTCCACGCTATGTGAAGTACTCTCTCTTCCGTTCCATTCAGTTCGAGTGCTCCATTGTTTCCAGGGCAGGCCTTGTTGGGGGGCGTATGTGCCGATTCCTGTCTGTCTGTGGCGCCGTGCTCGTAGCTCTGGGTGCTCATCCTGGCTGGGCCGCCAATGGCGTGAATCAGCCGCCGACGAGTCAGGCCCGGGTGTCAGCCGACGAGGATGATGCGTTGGACACGGAGTCAACGAAGCCGTGCAAGACCTTCTATCGACTCGAGTCGCTGGAGATCTCCCGCTCGACACGAATTGATGTGGGGTGTCTTGAGATTCCAGACAATGCGGTCATTGATGTCAAGAATGGGGCTGCGTTCTATGTCATTGCAACCCGGGGTGTGAAGTGGGGGAGGAGTGTCTCCTTCAAGGCAAGGGGAGGCATGGGCGCGAAGGGGGTGGACGCACGGAGTGAGGAGACGAAGGCCGGGACGGATGGGAATGTCTGGCATAGCCGGCAGGGGCCTGAGAGCACGGGGTGTCACTGCGTGGACAACAAGGATTGGCCTGAACTGCGTGCCGGAAAGGGTGGGGATGGAGCGAAGGGCGGTGTGTTGCGATTCGTGATGCGAAACGTCCAGTATGTTGGCGGCGCCACGCTTGATGCGATGGGGGGAGACCCTGGGCCACAAGGAAGGCCTGGTCGACTGATTTGTTATTGCAAGGACGGTTGTGGAAAGCAGGTCGCGAGCAATTCCTGCCCCGGAGGTGGTCCGGGTGCCCGCGGCGCAAAGGGGACGGTGGACCTCTACCTGGCGGGGCCGCGTGCTTCCACCGTCCTGACCGAGCTGAAGAAAGCCGTCGTGACCGAGCCGGAGCACATCCCCTTGGCGCAGTATGGGGTGCTTGAGCCTGCTTCCACGTTCCAGAAGAAGGTGGATGTACTGAGGGACGAGGCGGTCCACGGTCATTTCGAGCTGCTGCCGGCGCGATAGTGGTTCCGCAGGCGCTGAACTGGGGAGGTCCTTCAGCGGCGTCCGGTCCCCGGCCTACCGTCGAGGCATGACCACCCTTGTGCACTACATCTACGTCGGCACCGAGGTTCCCGAACAATCGAATGCAAGGCGGTTCGCATGGAGCACACCGCGACACCGCGTGCCTGATGGCGTTCGTACCATCCTCTGGTGCAACAAGGCCCTCTATGAGCCTTTCAAGGCACTCAAGCGCCAGTCGCCCTGGGGTTCTCCCATCCAGGAGATTCAGCTGATCGAAACCCTCATCGATGCGTTTCCGGGCGAGTCGTCGACGGCACTCAAGGCCGCGGCCGAGCTGCTCTTCCGGTGCAAGAGCTTCGCCGCGCTCAAGGACATGATGAGCCTGGCCATCGTGTGGGCCTTGGGTGGCTACTTCCTGGATGCGAGCACCTACCTCGTCGGGTTCGAGCCCAGCCTCACCGACAAGGACACGCAGCTGCGGACGTTCGTCAGCCAGTTCCGGTCGAGCAATGCCATCACCGCGCAGACCACGAACGAGGCCTTCCGCCCCTATGCGCTCGGGCCTCGCTTCCCGGCGCTTCGGGCAGTCAACTCGTCGGACCCGGGCCAGCAACTGGGCCAGGAGGTCCACGTGATGGGGCTCAACTCCTCCAGGCCGGGACTCAAGCTCATCACGCCTTGGATTGAGTACTGGGCCTTCTACGGCAACAAGGGAGACCGCATCCTCCTGAAGATGCTGGAGCTCTATCTGAAGAACATGCTCGTGAAGATGGCCCTCCCCGCCAAGTACAATGGGTGGTCCTTGGAGGATGCCCTGGCGAACGGAGAGGCCAAGGGCCTCAGCGCGGAGGAGGCCAAGGGGCTTCGCAATCACCTCCTCGGGCAGCTCATCTGCTCAGCCGTGAAGGACGGCCTGCTGGAGTGCTGGCCAGGACTCGCGACCGCCACCGAGTCAGAGGACGTCCGCGGGAGCGCTTTCGGCGCGGTGACTTGGGATGCCTTCATGTACCGACGGCACCCGACGGAATATACGAAGAAGAATCAGACCAAGTTGCCGCACTCGCGCTGGTTGCGCGCCTACGTGCCGGAGCTGGGCTTGATGAAGCGTTACGAGGGCTCCTGGCGTTGAGCAACACCCTGGCCCGGCTCCTCGGCGCGTGACGGCCTCCCCGAGGAATCCGCCTCAACGGCCTCGCGGCTTGTCGTCCTCTTCTTCATCCGGATACATGTCGTCCGGGTCTGGCTCCGGCTCGTCATCCGGGTACATGTCGTTCGGGTCTGGCTCCAGTTCGTCTTCCTCGTCGCCGTCGGGCCGGGTGGCATAGCCGCCTGGAGCGGGCTCGGGTTCGTCGTCGAACCCGCCCGTGTCGTAGGCCGCGGCCGGCGCGGGGGCGGCTTCGTCCTGCCACCCCGTGAGGTGGCGGAAGGCCTGGAAGCCCATCGCGCCCAGTCCCGCGACGAAGATGAGCGGACCCGGCGACAGGCGCATGTGTATCAGCGCCCAGAGCAACCCCAACCCCACCACGCCCGCCGGAGCGAAACGCGTCCACGCGGGGCGGCTCACGTCGGGCTTCAGCGCCAGCATCCCGAGGAGCGAGAGCATCAGCAGCTCGAAAATCACCGCTCCGGACAAGTCCCATCCCGTCAGCGTGATGACGCCCGAGCCCGCCGAGTACAGCGAGTCGTCCGAAGGCCGCTGCTGACCGATGACCTTCAGCTCCGGAGGCCCCGCGGGCACCGGCGCATCCGCCACCACGGGCAGGGCGGTCATCGTGTGCCACGGCGCATAGAGCGTCAGCAGGCACAGCGCCACGCCCCCCAGCGCCACCACCTCCGGCATGGCCAACAGCCGCTTCGGGTCGAAGTAGCGCGCCAGCACCCCTTCGGGACCCGCGATGACCTTGCGGTACTGGTCATGGATGATGAGGCCCGAGGCCAGCAGCCACAGCAGCGGCGAGAACCCCAACCCCACCATGCGCACCGTGAGCGCCGCGAGCAGCGCCGAGTACGCCGCGGGAACCTCCGGCCGATACAGCACCTCCGGCAGCAGCCTCGTGAAGCCGGACCCCTCACCCGCGAGCCGCAGCTCACGCGCCAGAAGCAGCACCGCACCCGCCACCGCGAGCACCGTGCCGACCACACCGACGCTCTCGAAGGAGGGGAGGATGGTGAGCGCCAGCGCGAACGCCAGCACCGCCAGCCCCACCACGCTCTGCGAATGCGCCGGCACACTGGCCAGCCACCGGGGGCCGTCGTACCGGGGCCGGGACTGCCCCGGGTCCGTGTCCTCCGCGGCCTCCTCCGGAGCCCGAGGCGCATGCGCGGCGCGGGGGTGACCCTGACGGTGGTCATCCACCTCGTCGAGAATCTCCGCGGCGTAGGAGGGCTCTTCCAATGCGCGCTTGGGCCGTGACGACCTCGGCGCGGGGCGCGAACCCGTGGGCCCTTGGGGGCTCTCCGGCATCTTCGCGCCACAGTTCTCGCAGTACTTCAGCCGGCCGTTCGAGGCCTCGCCGCACTCCGGGCACCGCATGGACCCACCTTGCTGTGCGGAGGGCGAGGGCCCTCACGGTCCAGCACACGTCGTGGAATACCACGACGCTTTCGCTGGAAGCGAGAGGGCCCGAGGCTACGGGCGCGCGGCCTCGGCGGGGGAGGGCGCCGCCGCGGTGGCCGTCAGCTCCCGGATGCGCTGGGTGAGCGACTCCGGGTCGATGGGCCCCACGTGCTTGCCGCGGATGATGCCGGACGGGTCGATGAAGTACGTCTCCGGCACTCCGGCGACCCCGTAGCTCACCGCCATGCGCGAGCGCGGGTCCACCAGCTGCGGGAAGTTGTACCCCTCCTTGCGCAAGAAGGCGCGGGCGTTGTCCTCGGTGTCCTCGAACACGACGCCCAGGAACACCGCCTGCGAGCCGAACTCCCGCTGGCCCCACGTCAGCACCGGGTGCTCGTACAGGCACGGCCCGCACCACGAGGCCCAGAAGTTGATGACCACCGGGCGGCCCTTGAGGTCCGCCAGGCTCACCCGCTCGCCGGTGTCCAGCGAGCGCAGCACGAAGTCCGGCGCCGGCTTGCCCGCGAGCATGAAGGGCACCTCGTGCGGGTTGCGCCCGAAGCCCTTGGCCAGCACCACGAGCAGTCCCACACAGAGGACCACGAAGGCGATTGTGTAGCGCCAGCGCTTCATCAGGCCGCCCCCCGCTCCGCGTCGCCACCCGCAAGCGGAGAGGCCCCCACCTGCGCACCCGACAACGCCACCGCCGCCTTGCGGCGCGGCCACAGCGCGATGAGCGTGCCCAGGACCAGCAGCGGGATGCTCCACCAGATCCACCCCACCATCGGGAAGACCCAGACGTTGAAGCTCGCGTTGCCAGCCTGCTCGGAGAAGGCCATCAGGGAGATGTAGAGGTCCTCGCCGGCCGTCTCGCGCACCGCGGGCGTGCCGATGGGGTCCGTGCTCCGCTCATAGTAGTTGAGCCGGGGCTTCATCTCCGCCGCCTTGCCGCCAGGCGTCGTCACGTCCAGGCGCGCCGCGACGAAGGTGCGGTGCGGCTCCTCGCCGCTCATCAGCCCCTGGTACGTCATCTTGTAGCCGTTCAGCTCCAGCGTCTGGCCCTTCTTCAGCGTGCCGGAGGTGTGCTTCACGTACGAGGACGACGCGGCCACCGCGACGATGATGAGGACGATGCCCAGGTGCACCACGTAGCCGCCGAAGCGGCGCTGCGCCTTGGTGGCGCTCATCGCCACCGCGGTGAACAGGCCCTCCTTGCGCTCCGACATGCGAACGCGCACCGGCGCCACCAGCTCCCGCAGGGTGATGACGGTGACGAAGCCCGCCAATCCGAAGGTGAGCAGCGGATAGAAGCCGCGCAGCCCCACCGCGAAGCACACCGCCGTCACCACCAGCCCCACCGCGGCGGGGATGAGGAACTGCCGGCGCAGCGTGGCCTTGTCCGGCGTGCCCCACGGCAGCACCGGGCCCACGCCCATCAGGAACAGCACCGCGATGCCACCCGGCACCGCCATCTTGTTGAAGTACGGCTCACCCACGCTGACGCGCACGCCGCGCACCGCCTCGGACACCAGCGGGTAGAGCGTGCCCAGGAGCACCGTGAAGGTGATGGCCACGAACACCAGGTTGTTCACCAGGATGCTCGCCTCGCGGGACATCATCGAACTCAGCCGCCCCTCGGGAACCAGCAGCGGACCGCGCACCGCGAGCAGCGCGATGCTCACCACCAGCAGCACGCCCAGGAAGACGAGGAACGTGGGGCCGATGTCCGACTGCGTGAAGGAGTGGACCGAGTTGAAGATGCCCGAGCGCGTCATGAACGTGCCCAGAATCGTCAGCACGAAGGACGCCAGCGCGAGCGACAGCGTCCACAGCTTCAGCATCCGCTTGCGCTCCTGCACCATGGTGGAGTGCATGAACGCCGTCGCCGTCAGCCACGGCAGGAAGCTGGCGTTCTCCACCGGGTCCCACGCCCAGTAGCCGCCCCAGCCAAGCACCGCGTACGCCCACCAGGCGCCCAGGATGATGCCGATGGAGAGGAACAGCCACGCCACGAGCGTCCAGCGGCGCAACGGCGCCATCCACGCCTCGCCAATCTCGCCGCGCAACAGGCCCGCCACCGCGACGCCGAACGGCACCGTCATCCCCACGTAGCCCAGGTACAGGAAGGGCGGGTGGATGATCATCAGGATGTGGTTCTGGAGCAGGGGATTGGGGCCGGGGCCATCCGCCGGCACGGGCGACATGGCGCCCCAGGGGTTGGCGGGGCCCGCGATGAGGAACGCGAAGAACACGCCCACCGCCAGCATGGTGCCCAGCGCCAGTTGCATGTAGCGCGCGTGCTCGCGGCGGTGCACCCACGCGAAGGCCGCGATGTACGCGCCCATGATGAAGCCCCAGAAGAGGATGGACCCCTCCAGCGCGCTCCACAGCGACACGACGGTGTAGAGCAGCGGCGTGTCCCGGCTGCCCACCTGCGCCACGTACTTCACGCTGAAGTCATGCGTGACGAGCGCGTACACCATCACCGCGTTCGCCGCCGTCATGCAGCCCGCGAAGCCCCACACCGCGCGCATCACCCACGGGAAGCCCGCTTCACTGCGGCGCATCCCCGCGACCAGTCCGACCAGCGCGCCGAAGGTCGCGAACGCGAGCCCTCCGAGCACCAGCCCGTATCCAAGCGAGCCGTTCACCGCGCCCCCGCTCCGGTCGACGTGCTGGCCGTCGTGGTGCTCTCGCTGAGCGTCTCACGCCACTTGTTCGGGTCCTCGCCCTCCTTGGGGGCGCGGTACTCGTTCGAGTGGTTCACCATGAGCCGGTTGGAGCTGAACACGCCCGACGCGTCGTAGGTGCCTTCCACCACGACGCCAATCTTGTCCCGGAACATCTGCGGCGGCGTCTCCGTGGAGCGCACCAGCACGCTGGCGGCGCCGTCCGTGACGTCGTTGGCCACGCGGAAGTGCAGCGTGGTGTGCTCCGCGTTCCACTGGATGCTGCCCGGCTGCACCACGCCGCCCAGGCGGATGGTGGCCGTGTATGCCTTGTCTCCCTGGGCCAGCATCTCCGACGGGCTCCAGTAATAGACGAGGTTCTCGCCAATGTTTCCAAAGGCCACGAAGCCCAGGCCAGCCCCGGCGACAAGCAGGGCTCCCAGGGCGAACAAACGATTGCGGGCGACAGGCGTCATGACAGGCTCACTCCTTCGCGTCGTGCGGGGCCTGAGGCCGGCGCAGCCAGAGGGACAGCGAGTAAAGCACGAGGACCACGACGGTGCTCCCGTAGCAGGCCCACACGTATTCCCAGCCGCCCTGGATGCGGCCACTTCCCACCTGGCCCGCGGCCTGGGCCAGCACTCCCAGCGTCGTCAAAGTCGTCATGTTCAGGCCACCTTGGGGGTGTCGTGGACGTTGGGCGCGCCCGAGCCGGGCAGGGCCTCCGGGAGCGCGACCTCCGCGTGGCGCTCGGCCAGCGCGATGCGATAGCGGTGCATGAGCCAGACGAGGGTCAACAGCAACAGGCCGATGGCCGACACGCGCAGGGGCAGCACCATCTGCGGGTCCACCGTCTTCGGGCTGGACTGCACCTGGTGCAGGCTTCGCCACCAGCGCACGGAGAACCAGACGATGGGCAGGTTGATGGCGCCCAGGATGGCCACCACCGCGCTCCACGTCGCGCGCTTGTCGGGGTCCTCCACGAAGCGCCGCAGCACGAGGTAGCCGGTGTACGTCACCAGCATGATGGCCTCCGACGTGAGGCGCGGGTCCCAGGACCAGTAGACGCCCCAGGTGGGACGGCCCCAGATGGCCCCCGTCACCATGCCCAGCGTCCCCAGCACCAACCCCACCTCGGCGGAGGACTCCGCCATTGAGTCCAGCTTCCAGCCCGGCTTCGTCTTGAGCAGGTGCGACACCGCCGTCACGAAGTTCAGGAACATGGCCAGCATGGCCATCCACTGGAGTGGCACGTGCACGTACATGATGCGCTGCACGTCGCCCATCTCCCGGTCCGGCGGCGCCCACGCCAGCCCCAGGTACCAGCCGATGCCCAGGATGGCCAACCCCGCGACCGGGAGGCCCCACTTCTTGATGACCTCGTTCATCCGTCAGTCCTCGATGATGCGCGGGAAGAGCATGAAGCCCACGCCCCAGTAAATCAGATTGAATCCGAGCAAAAGTCCCAACCATGAGCCCAACTGATTCATGGGGTCTCCTTGCAGCACGAGCGTGGTGGCCTTGGCCGCGGACAACAAGGCGGGGATGACGAGCGGGAACAATAGCAGAGGCAGGAGCACGTCTCGTGCCCGGGCATTGCTCGAAATCGCCGCATAGACAGTGCCGGGAGCGCTGAGCGCCAGACTGCCCAAAAGGAGGACTGTTCCCAGGTCCACGAAGCCGGTGGCGACGCGGACGCCGTAGAGGGCCACCATGACGGGGAGCAGCAGGGTGCCCAGGGCGACGAGCAGCAGCGTGTTGCCCAGGGCCTTGGACAGGTAGATGGCGCGAGCGTCCGCGGGGGCCAGCCTCACGCCATCCATGCACGCGTTCTCGGACTCGACGCGGAAGGACTCGCCCAGGGACAACACGCTGGCGAAGAGCACGGCGAGCCAGAAGTAGCCGCCCGCGTTCTTCTCCAACAGGCGCGTGTCCGGGCCCAGCGCGAAGGAGAACATCAGCAGCGTGGCCATCGCGAAGAAGACGATGGCGTTGAGGCGCGCGCGGGTGCGCCACTCGATGAGCAGGTCCTTGCGCAAGAGCGTCAGCGTGGCGCGGATGAGCCCGATGGGACGGGGGCGGGAGGAGTTCATGCGCTCACCGCCCGTCCGTCCTGCAGGTGCAGCCGCTCTTCGCACAGGCTCAGGCCCTGCTCGATGAGGTGGGTGGCCAGCACCACCGTGACGCCCGTGGCCTTCAGCTCCGCGATGATGGCCTCCATGTCGTGGATGCCGGCGGGGTCCAGTTCGCCGAAGGGCTCGTCGAGCAGCGCGATGCTCGGCGCCTTCATGAGCAGCCGGGCGATGGCCAGCCGCTTGCGCATGCCCGCGCTGAAGCCGCGCACGGGGTTGTCCGAGCGCTTGCCCAGCCCCACCCGCGTCAAGAGCGCGTCGGCGATGTCGGTGGGGGACGGGTGGCCCAGCAGGCGCGCGAGCACCGTGAGGTTCTGGTGCGCGGTGAGGTCCTCGTAGAGGAAGCTGGCGTGGGACAGGAGCGCGACGTCGCGGCGCACGGCGTCGCGGTCCGTCACCGCGTCGCGGCCCAACACCTCCACGCGGCCCGCGGTGGGGCTCAGGGCGGTGGCCAGGAGGCGCAGCAGGGTCGTCTTTCCGGAGCCGTTGTGGCCGGTGAGCAGCAGCGAGCGCCCGGAGGGGAGCGCGTACGTCAGACGCGCCAGAGCCCAGCGGCGCCCATAGCGCTTGCTGACGTCATGCAGCGCGAGCGCGGGGGCGGCGGAGAGGGAAGCCATCGAGGAGCAGGTTCGTACCCGGAATCGGCACTGTCATCCAGTGAAACCAAGGTGGCCGGCCGTGCAGGAGCGGAGCGGCCTGAAGGGGGGAAAGAATTTCCAACCCCTGGGGCCTTCCGTGCCCGAGCGGTCCGTCGGCTTTCCACCGTGCCTCGTGTCCGCCGGTGAGCAGGATTCCTGTCCCGCCGGACCTTCCCCCGAGGGGACAGGTTCCGTCGGCGCATTGTGTGTGGCATCCCACCTGCAATGCCCCCGCGCGAGTTGGGGTGTTCCCCTGGGGAACGTGGGCCAGAGGACCTTTTCCGCGGAGGGCGTGATGGCGACAGCGAGAGTCTTGCGGAGGGCGGTCAAGGCGGCGGCCGCTGGCGTGCTGCATTACAGCGGCATGCGGCGGGCAATGGCGGCCTATCGGCGGGTGCAGTCGGGAGGTCGGCGCATGCTCATCGTGAGCTATCACCGGGTGGTGAGTGACTTCACCGGCGAGCTGCAGCGCTCCATCCCCGGGTTGCTCATCAGCCAGGAGACGTTCCGCCGCCACATCGAGGAGGCCTCGGCGGCGGGCTTCGACCTGGTGTCCATCGGCGACGCGGTGGATGTCATGGCGGGGCGGAGGGTGGCGAAGAAGGACCTGTGCGTCATCACGTTCGATGACGGCTACCGGGACATCTACCGGTACGCGTACCCCATCCTGAAGCAGCTGGGGGTGCCGGCCATCACATACCTTCCCACCGCGTTCATCGGCACCAACCGGCGGTTCAACCACGACCGGCTGTTCCACCTGCTGCGGCGGACGCAGGAGCGGCAATTCCAGCCGGTGTTCGCGACGCTGCCGGAGGCGTCGATGGCGCTGCTGGGGCCCATCCTCTCCGGGCAGAAGACGGTGTCGGCCGCGCTGGACGACTTCATCGGCGAGCACCCCACGCGGGTGTTGACGGCCATCATCGACGGATTGGAGCAGCAGCTGGGAGGGGGGCAGGACCTGCTGCCCGAGCAGGGCGACATCATGAACTGGGACGAGGTGCGCCGCATGGCGCGCGACGGCTTCGAGTTCGGCGCGCACACGCTGGGGCACACGGTGCTGACGCTGGAGCCGCAGGAGGTGGTGGAGCAGGAGATCCTCCAGTCCAAGCGCACCATCGAGTCGGAGGTGGGCATCCAGGTGCGCGACTTCGCGTATTGCAACGGCTGGTACTCGGACGAAATCATCCGCGCGCTGGCGTCGCACGGCTTCCGCTCGGGTGTCACCACCGAGGACCTGCCCAACCGCATTGGCGGAGACCCGTTCACGCTCAAGCGCAAGGTGCTGTGGGAGAACTTCAGCCTGGGCATGTTGGGGGACTACTCGTCGCCCCTCACCGGATGCCAGTTGGATGATTGCTTCGGGCTGTTGGGTGTGAGCCGGCCGGTGCCCGGGCGAAGGACTCACTCCTATCGCAACAGCCTGCTGGGCAACGTGGTGGCGCGGCCCGGGAAATCGTTGACGGAGGCTCCGTGAGCGAAGGTGCTTCAACGGCCGCGCCCGGGGGCTCGTTCCTCGGGCGCGCCGGTCCGTTGGTGTTGGCCCGGCTGTTCACCGCCGGGTTGACGTTGTCCATTCCGCTCGTGCTCGCGCGGGTGCTGCACCTGGACGAGTACGGGACGTACTACCAGCTCTTCCTGGTGGCCACGACGCTGTACTACGTGCTGCCGTTCGGCGTGGTGCAGAGCCTGTATTATTTCCTCCCGCGCACCCAGGAGAAGCGCCCCTTCCTGGGGCAGACGCTGCTGTTCATGTCCGGCGCGGGCCTGGTGGGCGCGGCCCTCATCTGGGGGCTCCTGGACCATGTGGCGGCGTGGTTCTCCAACCCCGCGCTGCTCGAGCACCGAGGCACGCTGGCGGCCTATACCGCCTTCCTCATCGGCAGCTTCCCGCTGGAAGTCTCGCTCACCGCGCAGGGGCGCACGCGGGCCTCGGCCGCGGTGTACCTGGTGTCCGACGCGCTCAGGGCGGGTGTGATGGTGGTGCCGCCGCTGCTCGGGGCATCGCTGCATGGGCTGATGGTGGCGGTGGCCGCGTTCGCGGTGCTGCGGTACGTGGCGACGTGGCTGGTGTCCCTGAGGGGCGTCACCGGCCCGTTGGCGCGAGGGGCGCTGTTTCGCGAGCAGCTCTCGTACGCGGCGCCCTTCGGCGCGGCGATGTTGCTGGCCGTGCCGCAGCAGAACGCGCACCTGTACGTGGTGGCGGGCGCGGTGGCGCCGGCGCTGTACGCGATGTACCGGGTGGGCTGCTTCCAGCTTCCGGTGGTGGACCTGCTCTACACGCCCACCAGCGAGGTGCTGATGGTGCGCCTGGGCGAATTGGAGCGCGAGGGCCGCCTCGAAGAAGGCGTGGAGGCGTTCCGCGACGCGGCGGGGCGGCTGGCCTATGTCTTCCTGCCGTTCGCGGCCTTCCTCTTCGCGGCGGCGCCGGAGTTCATCGGCGCGCTGTTCGGTGAGAAGTTCCTGCCCGCGGTGCCCGTGTTCCGCGTCAGCGTGCTGGGCGTGGTGCTCTCCATCCTGCCCATGGATGGAACGCTGCGGGCCCGAGGGCTCACGCGAGCCATTTTTGTTTCATACGCGGTGAAGGCCGCCGTAACTGTTCCGATGGTGTTCCTGGGGGTGAAGTACCTGGGATTGATGGGAGGGATTGGCTCCTGGGCCGTGGCGGAGGTGGTGGGCAAGGTGCTGCTGCTGGTCCGTCTTCCGGCGGCGCTGTCCACGCCCTCGCGCCCGCTCCGGTTGGTGGACATCCTTCCATGGCCCGCGTTGGGGCGTGCGTCGTTGGCGGCGGGCGCCGCGGGGGGCGCCATCTTCCTGCTCAGGACGGGAGCGCAAGGCGCCTGGGGCCATCTGCCCGAGGGCTTCTTCTGGCGCGTGCTGCCGCTGGCGGTGGCGGGTGTGTTGTTTGTCGTGGGGTACGTGGGGGTGTTGTACGCCGCGGGCGTGCGGCCCCTGGCGGTGCTCTCGGGGCTGCGGCCCCGGAGGGCTGTCTAAGGAAACGCGGGGGGGAGCCCGAGGGCCGACTTCCCTCCCAGGGGGTCGATACCTAGGTTCCTCCCCGTCGCGCGGTTGACTTGGGGAGGCGTGGATGGGTGTCGATGCGATGACGTTGTACCGGGTGGCTCGGGGATTGCGGATGAAGAAGGTCCCGCTGCTGCCAGCCTTGCTGCGCAAGGCCATCTACTACCTGCACAGCTCCTATGTTCCTGACGAAGCGGAGATTGGCGAAGGAACACAACTGGGTTACGGCGGTATTGGCGTTGTCATTCACAAGGCCGCGAAGATTGGACGGCACTGTCTCATCTCGCAGCAGGTGACCATCGGGGGCCGCTCCGGAATCGAGGGGGCGCCCATCATCGGCGACTACGTGCGTATCGGCGCGGGCGCCAAGATTCTTGGCAGCATCCACATTGGCGACTTCGCCGTCATCGGGGCCAACGCGGTGGTGTTGAAGGACGTGGCCCCGGGCACCGTGGTGGCGGGCATTCCCGCGAGGGTCATCCGGCAGGACCCGGATCCACTCACTTCATATCAGCGGGAGATGGGGCTGCTTCCGCGCCGCTCGCCGTTGGCGGCGGTGTCTCCGACGGCGTCGATGCCTCGATAGGGTTTGTCCATGCGCGTCCTCCTTGTCGGTGACTACCCGCCGCCATTCGGCGGCGTGTCGATTCATGTGCAACAACTTCACGGATTCCTGCGCAGCCGTGGGGTCGAAGCGCGGGTGCTTGATATTGGAAAGGGCGGCCGGCCGGTTCCGGATGTCCTTCCCGTGCGAGGACTCGTGCCCTTCGGCCTCCGGCTGACCGGGTTTGTCGCCTCGGGGTGGACGGTGCATGTCCATACCAGTGGAAACAACCCGAAGGCCTGGTTGCTCGCGGCCGCCGCGGGGGATCTGCCTGGCGCGCGGGCTCCTCGGCTCATCACCCTTCACTCGGGCCTGTTGCCCGACTATCTGAGGGCTTCAGCGTCTCGGCGGGTGTTCGCGCGGGTCGCGCTCGCGGGCTACGCGCGTGTCATCGCGGTGTCCGAGGCGGTGCGTGACGCGCTCTTGGAGTGCGGTGTTCCGGAGGAGAAGGTGCTGGTGCATCCGGCCTTCTGTTCCTCCCAGGTGCGGGCGGGCGAAGTGCCTGTCCGTGTGGAGGCCGCGCGGGCGCGCCGGCGTCCGTTGCTGGCGATGGCGCACCATCCTTCGCCCGTCTATGGACGGAGGCTGGCGTTCCGGGCGCTGAGGCTCTTGTCGGAGTCCCATCCGAACGTGGGCCTGGCGCTGTTCGGCCCGGGGACGGACTCCGAGGAGTTCATCCGCGACGCGCGGGAGTTGGGCGTGGCGAAGTACCTGGAGCCGCTCGGGGAGCTGGAGCATCCGGCGGCGCTGGGGCTCCTGGTGCGCAGCGACGCCTTCCTGCGGCCCACCACGCATGACGGAGACTCCATCTCCGTGCGCGAGGCGCTGACGCTGGCGGTGCCGTGCGTCGCCAGCGACGTGTGCGGCAGGCCCGAGGGGACGTGGGTCTTCCATGCGGGTGACGCGGCATCGCTCGCCGCGCGGATTCGTGAGGCCGTGTCGGCGGGACGGGTGGCGGTGTCCTCGCCGGACGCGGGGCCGGTGCTGCTGGGGCTCTACGAGTCACTGGCGCCGCGCCATCGCGCGTCCGCTCAACCGGTATCCGCGGCATGAGCCGGGGATGGTTCTTCGCCCGCGGTCGTCCCGCGAGGCCATTCGTTACAGGAGAGAAGACAGATGCGTCGCAGCGATGACATGGACCTGACCCGACGGGCACTCCGGGGGCGAGACCTGGTGGTGTTCTCCAATGACTGGGATGGCGATCCGCTGTCCAAGGTCCACATCATGCGGATCCTCTCCCGGGACAACCGCATCCTGTGGGTGAACAGCATCGGAAATCGCGCGCCCCGGGTGAACACGCACGACGTGAAGCGCATCTTCGGCAAGCTGGAGCGCTTCACGCAGGGCCTGCGCGAAGTGGAGCCCAACCTCCACGTCATGTCTCCGCTGGCGATTCCGTTCTACGGCTCCGAGTGGGTTCGCGGGGCGAATCGCGAGCTGCTGCGGCTGCAGGTGCTGCGAGCGATGAAGAAGCTGGGCTTTCAGCGGCCCATCTCCTGGAGCTTCCTGCCCGCGTCGGCGCCGGTGTCCGGCTCGTTGGGGGAGGAGTTCGTCGTCTACCACTGCGTGGACGAGTTCTCCGCCTTCAGCGACACCAACGGCCGGCACATCGCGGAGCTCGAGGAGCGGCTTCTGCGCCGGGCGGACCTGTGCATCACCTCCGCCGAGCGGCTGCGGGACAGCAAGTCACGCCTCAACCCGCGCACCGTGCTGGTGCGCCACGGCACCGACTTCCGGCACTTCGTGAAGGCGTGTGACCCGGCCACGCCCATCCCGGCGGATATCGCCCGGCTGCCGAAGCCCATCATCGGCTTCTTCGGGCTGGTGGCGGACTGGGTGGACCAGGACGCCATCATCGCGGCGGCGCGAGCCCACCGCGAAGGCTCGGTGGTGGTGATTGGCAAGACGACGCCGGACTGTGACGACTCCCGGCTGCGGGCCGAGCCGAACATCCACATGCTGGGCCGCAAGGCGTACGCGGACCTGCCGGGATACTGCCGGGCCTTCGATGTCGCGCTGATGCCGTTCAAGATCAGCGAGCTCACGCTGAACGCCAACCCGCTGAAGGTGCGCGAGTACCTGGCCTCGGGGTTGCCGGTGGTGTCCACGGACCTGCCAGAGGTCCGCAAGGTGGGGCTCTGCAAGATTGCCTCGTCGACCGAAGACTTCGTGCGCAAGGTGAACGAGTGCCTCGCGGAGGGCCCGGGCCCGCAGCGCGAGCGCGCCGAGCGAATCTTCAACGAGAGCTGGGATGCGCGCGTCGAGGAGATTCGCCACCACGTGGGCTCCGCGATGGAAGCGGCTGGCAAGTCGCTCTGAGCGCGGGACACGGGGCGTCGGGATGGGGACCGGGCTCGCGGCTGGGCGTGTGGCTCAGGCGCGGGGAGCGGCTTCCCGTCCCGTCACGGCACGCTCGAGGTGAGCATAGAGACGGGCCACACGTGCGTAGTCCGCGGGCCGGACGCTGGGCTGGGTGAGGAGCTGGCGCAGCTGCGTCTTCGCATCCAGGTAGGAGAGGGCGGGGATTCCGCCTTCCTGCTCCATCCGCCGTGCCGCTTCCGTGTCCTCCAGGTCCAGGGAGATGCCCAGTTGTTCCTGCAACTGGTGTCTCAAGGACCTGTCGAGCTCCGGGAGGAGTTCTTTCTCCACCTTCGCGCGACGCATGAGCCAGCCCATGCTGCGCACGTACTCGAGGGCGGAGCGGTGTTTCTCGGCCCACAGCGGTCGGGGGGCGCCAAACCGCGTGCCACGTGAGAGGGCATAGACACCGGCCACGGCGAGCACCTGGGCCGCGAAGACCCAGATGCCTCGGGACACCGGCGGCGGGGGCGCGAGCTGGTGGTGGTACTCGTCGATGACGAGGGGGCCCCGCGCGGCGAGCGCACTCCAGAAGCGCACGTTGTCGAGCAGCTCCAGTCGCCGGTTCTCCATCAAGTCGGCGCCGGACAGGACGTAGACCTCGCCCTGTCCAAGGGCCACACGCCACACGGCCACCGCGCCACCGAGTCCGGCGAGGGGAACGGCTTGGGGATGGTCCACGCGGATGCCTCGGTCCTGAGCAATCCGCAGGGCGCTGAGTCCACGCAGCGGGCCCGCGCCGAGCCACACATCCGCCGTGGTTCCACCCGCGTCCGCAAGGTCCGTGGAGAGTCCACGTTCGCTGGCGGGAAGCAGCGGGCCTTGCTCCAGCTTCAGCCATTTCTCCAGGGCTGCTTGATGTTTGCCGAGCTCTCGCGTCGACAGGTACACCAGGGTGCCGCCCGCCTGAACGAAGCGCTCCACGGCGCTTGCCTCATCGTCGGAGACGGGGCGGCCGATGGGCGAGGCGAGCACGAGTGTTCGTGTGCCGGTGGCGAGGGAATCCAACGAGGTTCGCTGCTCGCTCACGGCGTGGCCGCCTTCTCGAAGGAACAGGAAGAGGGCTCGCGCGCCTTGCGGGCCCGTATTCTCCACGGACGGCACGGGTGAGATGGGCGTGTCCTGGTTCGTGCTCAAGCCCGCTGCGAGCGCGAGCACGATGAGGACTGCGAAGACCGCGGTGACGCGCAGGTTCTTCATGCCGCGGCCTCGGTGGTCAGCAGCGCTTGCAGATGCTCGACGGCGTCAATGAATCGCTCGGCCTCTGGTTCGAGTACGGGCGTCAAGGAGTAGAACGTCTGGTCATACCAGGCCATCAGTCGCTCCACCTCGCGAGTGATGGCGGCGGGCGCACCCCGCGTGGGCAACTCCGCGGCCAGCTCCCGATTCGTCTTCACCCGGTCGGGCCGCGCCAGCCGCCGCTCCTCCAGCGTCGACAACATGCTCAGCAAGGCCTCGCGAATCGCCTCGCGCGGCTGGTCCGCCAGCGCCTTCCGGGCGCGCTTCAGGTGCTCCGGCGGCGCATCCAGCACGAGCGGCGCGGAGGCATTCCCGCCCTCGGTGCGCACCGCCTTCCGGCGCAATCGCATGGCGCGAACCCGCAGGGCGCCCCACAACACGAGCGCGATGGCCAGCCCCAGCATCACCGCGCGCGTCGCGACAGCGAAGCCCTGCGCCTCGCGGGATTCAAAGAGGCCTTCCAGCCACGACTCCAGCTTGCGAAGAAACTGCTTCACCAGGTCGCCGTGCCGCTGCCGGGCCTTCGCGAACTCAGGACGGTCGAGCACCTCCTTGAGCCGCTCACGTTCGCTGACGGGAAACTCCGCGACGGTGGCCGAGGACGTGGACTCCTGCCGTTCCAGGGCACAGGCGCGCTCGAGGAAGTCCGCCACGTGCTGGACCTGCTCCGGCGCGGTGGCGGTCGCATCCTCGTGCGGGAGCGGCATGCCCCCCATGCTTCGCCGCACGACCTCGAGCGACGCTTGGAGCTCCTCCGGACGAGACCGGGCGGTCTCCTCCAGGGCGCGCACGGTGGCCTCCCGCTCATCGCAGGGGAGCGCGGACAGCAGGAGGAGGAGGGGCAGGGGCGACACGCGGGGGCTCGCGGAGAAGTGGGGTCAGGCGGCGAGTGTCGGGGAGGGCTCGCTGCCCAGTCGCTGCTCCAGGTCCAGACCCTCTCGGCGCACGCGCATGTCCACGTAGAAGAAGGCGCAGGCGACGAAGTTGACGGGGGAGAAGAAGGACTGCGCGGCGACCTGGAGGATTTCGACGGGAACCAGGAGGAGCTGTGGCGTGCGCGCGAGCGTCGCGGTGTCGAACGGGTTGCCGTAGGGCAGCATCACCAGCCACGACGGGATGCTGAAGACGAGGTGAACGGAGAAGAGGATGAGGCTCACCACGGTGAAGAGAATCATCGCGCGGACCATGCCGCGCCCCAGGAAGCCCGGCTCCACGTGTCCCGCCAGCAGGGCCCGCGAGCGCTTGAACGCGGCCCACGCGCCCAGGTCCTCCATGGCGAGCACCGGCGGCAGGAGGAGGAAGCGCAGGAAGTACCAGAGGAACGCGGCGAGGAGTCCCAGGCTCGAGCCCAGGATGCCCACCACCAGCAGCACCGTGCCCAGGACGGAGGACTCCATCACCTGCGCGACGCCACCAGCGACCATCAAGAGGCCCCCCGGTATCATCAGCAGCAGCGACACCCCCGCGGACCAGAGCAGCGACAGCAGATACGCGCCCGTCACCGGACCGATCATGGAGAAGCCTCGGCGAAGGCTCGCCATCGGGCTCACCGGCGTCCCCAGCTGGGCGCTCACGATGTAGCGAGAGCTAGCCACCATGGCGAGCCAATAGCTCCAGATGAGGAACAGGAACAAGGCGACCCACAGGAGCGTGGAGGCCATCATCTGCCCCAGTTCTTCCAGCGAGGGAGTCCGCTGGTCCGGGGTGAAGAGCCTGGGCGACAGCCAGGCCGTGATTTGGAGCACGCCCTTGGTGGCGATGTAGTTCACCAGGGAGTAGCCCAGGCTGAGCAGGAAGAGGGGCTTGAGGTGGCCGCGCCAGAATGTAACGGCGCGGTCAATCAATTCCCCCAGGGCCAGGGGGCGCAGTTCAGGGACGGAGGCTGGCGGAGTCACGGGCCCGGCAGCATAGCCCGGGGCGGGCACGCGGCCAGCAGAGCTCGTGCGGCGAGGCCTGGCTCCTTGGCTTCCAGCACGGCGGAGATGACGGCGAACCCGGCGGCGCCGCTGACTCGGCCCGCTGTCTCCTGGGTGATTCCACCCAGGGCGAGCGCGGGGCAGGACAGGTGCCTCGCCAGGGAGGCGAAGCCCTCTGGCCCGAGCGTCTCGCGGGTGTCTCCAGGCTTGGAGCCTGGAGCGAAGACAGGGCTCACCAGGGTGAGGTCCGCGCCGCGTGCCGCTCGGGCCTCCGCTTCGTCATGCACGGCCACGCTGACCCACCGGCCGGCGGGGAGCAGGTCTCGAACGTCTTGGGGAGAGAGGCCGTGCGCGGGCAGGTGCAGATGCGCCCCGACGAGGAGCGCGATGTCCAGCCGCCCGTTGATGAACAGCGGATTGCCCCGGGCATGGCACAGCGACGCGAGGAGCCGGGCTTCGTCGAGGAAGGTCCGCCCGGAGGCCTCGGGATGGCGGTGTTGAACCGCCACTTCGGGGCCCGCCTCCAGCGCCTTGCCCAGCGCATGCAGGAGCTGCTCGCGCGGCAGGCGCCAGTCGGTGATGACAACGAGCCGGGGGAGGGTGGGTGCCACGGATCGAACCCCGGCCCGGGTGCTACTGCACGATTCCGTCGATGGGGCTGGAGGCGGAGCCGTAGGCCTTCCGCGGAATGCGTCCGGCGAGGTAGGCGTCGCGGCCGGCCTCGATGGCCTTCTTCATGGCGATGGACATGCGCACGGGGTCCTGGGCGCCGGCGATGGCGGTGTTCATCAGCACGCCGTCCACGCCCAGCTCCATGGCGATGGCCGCGTCGGACGCCGTGCCCACGCCGGCGTCGACGATGACGGGGACCTTCACCGTCTCCAGGATGAGGCGGATGTTGTGCGGGTTGCGGATGCCCAGGCCGCTGCCGATGGGGGCCGCCAGGGGCATCACCGCCGCGCACCCCACGTCCTCCAGCTTGCGCGCGGTGATGGGGTCGTCGCTGGTGTAGGGCAGCACGGTGAAGCCCTCCTTCACCAGGATACGGGCCGCCTTCACCGTCTCCTCGACGTCCGGATAGAGCGTCTTCTCGTCGCCGAGGACCTCCAGCTTCACCCACTTGCTCATGCCGAGTTCCTCGGCGAGCCGGCACGTGCGCACCGCGTCGTCGGCGGTGTAACAGAGGGCGGTGTTGGGCAGCAGCCGCAGGCGCTCGCGGTCAATCCAGTTCATGAGCGATGCCTCGCCCGTGGCCTTCAGGTCGAGCCGGCGCACGGCCACGGTGACCATCTCCGTGCCGGAGGACTCGTGGCAGCGCTTCATGATTTCGTGACTGGGGTACTTCCCCGTCCCGAGGATGAGGCGCGAGGAGAACGTCACTCCCGCGATGGTGAAGGGCTTGTCCTGGATGCTCATGGTCCTCTCCTCGCTACCCGCCGCCGACGAAAGTGACGATTTCCACGCGGTCCCCCGCTTGGAGGTGGTGCTCGAGGTGGCGGGCGCGGCGCACCACCTCTGCGTTCACCTCCACGGCCACGCCTGGACCTCCGATTCGAAGCGACTCCAGCAGCGCCGAGAGGGTGATGGCCTCCGGCACCTCGCGTGTCTCTCCGTTGACCCAGACCTGCATGGCGTCACGGCTCCTTGGGATGGGGACCCGGGGACGCACTACAGGGGGCAATGCGTGAAGTCAACGCACACTCTGGCCGTACGTCCGCCACCGTCATCGCTATACTTGGCGTCATGCTCATGGCTCCCAGCAGGCTCCTCTCCACCGCGCTCATCGTCGCGCTTGGGCTGCCCCTCACCGCGTCCGCGGACGAGCCCACCGCCGCCGTGGATGCTCCCGTTCGCGCTCCCGCGTCCGGGCTCCATGGGCATCGCTTCGCCTTCGTGGCCGGTGGCGTGCTTGCCGTGGGGGGCCTGGGATTGGGCTTCTATGCTCGAGGTGAAGCGCGACGCGCGCAGGGGCTGACGTCGGCTCGGGATGCGCGCGAGGGGTTGGACCGGGCCCGCTCGGCCTCCACGGCGGCGAACCTCATGTATGCCGCCGCCGGAGCCGCCGTGCTGTACGGCCTGGTGTTGGAGCTGTTGCCGGACGAGGCCGCGGACGCCGCGAACCTCACCTACCACTTCTGAACGAGCCCCCCGTGGCCCACCGCTCTCCTGTTCTCCTCGTGGCCTGTGGCGCTGTCCTGGTCGCCGTGGCCTGCTCCATCAACATGGACGAAGTCGCTGGCCGAGCCTGCGCGGACGACACCGAATGTCCCTCCCTGTATGCCTGCACGGCGACGGGTGTCTCCGGCCAGCGCACCTGTGAAGTCGTCTACCCGCCGCACTACACCGGAGCCGACGGGGGAGGCACCGACGCGGGGCCCGTGCCCACGTACTGCAACGAAGTGCAACCCATCCTCGCGGCGACGTGCGTGAGCAACTGCCATGGCGCCGACACGAGTGGCAGCCAGCAGTCCTCGTTCCGGCTGGACTACTACGAGCCGACGACGGGCAACGGGGTGCCGGGCGCGAGGGCCAAGGCGCTGCGCATCCGGGTTCGCGCGTCGGACATGAAAGACATGCCGCCCGCGGGCAGCCCCGCGCCCACCGCCGAGCAGCGTGCGCTGCTGGCTCGCTGGGTGGCGGGTGGTGCACCCCAGTGCAGTCCGGACGGCGGACCCTGACGTTTCTGGCCACCGCTCCGCGTTCCCTCGTTTCAGGTTCCAGGTTTCAGGACGAGCCCCAACATGAAGAGACTCCTCGCGAGCGCGGCTGGCGCCGTCGTTCTCACCGTGGCCTGCACCATCGACGTGGCGGACTTCACCGGGAAGACGTGCGAGACGGCCAGCGACTGTCCGGACACGCATGTCTGCGTCGCGGTGCGGCAAGGTCAGGGGCGCACGTGTGAGGTGCTCGGGCCGCCGGGGACTCCAGACGGGGGCGGGGACGCGGGGCCCGTTCCCACGTACTGCGACGACGTGCGGCCCATCCTCGCCGCCAGCTGCGTGAGCAGCTGCCACGGCGCGGACACCAGCGGCAGTCAGCAGACCACGTTCCGGTTGGACTACTACGAGCCGCCGGACGCGGGGGGGCTCCCGGGCGCCTTCGCGAAGGCCGCGCGCATCCGGGCTCGCACGTCGACGTTCCAGGACATGCCGCCGTCGGGGAGCGCCGTCACTCCGCCCACCCCCGAGCAGCGCGCCGTGGTCTCCAGATGGGTGGAGGGTGGGGCGCCCTTCTGCGGTGACGCGGGTTCTCCGGATGGAGGCCGCGACGCCGGCGGTATCTAGCGCCCACGGTTTGTTCCCATGGAGGGCGGCCGGGCGACCAGGGGCTTCGTGCCGGGTCCGGTGCCCCTGTGTCGTCCTGTCCGCGCGCGCAAGCCCTGTGCAAGGACGAGGGAAGCGCTCACTTTCTGCCCAACTCCGGGAGACACGTTCTCCCGTCAGCCTACGGAAAGGGGCAGGACGATATGCGCAAGCTCATGATGGCAGTGGGTGCGGTCGCGGCGCTGGCCATGGCTTCCGGCTGTAGCAAGCGGGACAACGTCGCGGAACAACGCCAGGACGTCGCCGAGGCGCAGTCCGAGGCTCAGCAGAAGACCGCGGAAATCCGTCAGGACGAGCAGCAGGACATCGCGCGGACCCAGCGCGCCGCCAGCGAGGACATCGCGGAGACGCGGAGCGAGGCGAACCAGGACGTCGCCAACGCGCAGCAGGAAGTGAAGGACGAGCAGGGTGAACTGGCCAACGCCGAGCGCGAGCGTGGCGAGGACCTGGCGCAGGGTGGCTCTGGCACGTCTGGGACCGCCGCGGCCACGAACGTGCAAGGGCGCGTGCTCACCACGGGCCGTGACTCGCTGACCGTGGTCGACACCACGACGAACCGGCAAATCAAACTGAAGACGAACGACCAGAGCCGCATCCTCCACGACAACCACCCGGTGAAGCTGGGGGACATCAAGGAAGGGGACCAGGTTCGGGCGTCCTATGTCGCGGACGGCAAGGACCTGGTGGTCCGTGAACTGAGCATCACCCAGCCCGTCGTACCGGCCCCGAAGTAACGCAAGACAGGCACAACCTCTCCTGGCGGAGGTCCGGGGGCGGCTCTCTCCTGGCGAGGGGGCCGCTCCTTCTTTGCGCGAATCCATTCTGGAGGGTTGGATGGAAGTGTCAGACCTGGGTGGTAGGAGGAACCCGTGGGGTTTCCTCACGCCTTCCCAACCCTGGGAAGGACCTTCACACCCAGGAGCAACCACTCGAAATGGGCACCCACCATCCAGACCACCCCGCCGCCAAGCCCTTCATCCTCTTCACCGCCGGGGCCACGTCGTACGAACTCATCCAGTACCTCGGCGTTCGCGGCTCCGGAGAGCTGCTCATCGCCCGCAGGCACTACGCGGACACGCCGGGCGACCTGGTCCTCATCAAGCGCTTGCAAGACGTGGGCGACGAACTCGGGCGCGCGCGGCTGCGCGAAGAGGTCAAGCTGTTGATGCGATTGTCCCATCCGGCCATCGCCCAGGTCTTCCTGGTGCGTGTGCATGATGGATTGCCTCACCTCGTCATGGAGTACGTGGATGGCCAGAGCCTGGAGACGCTGGTCAGCTATGCGGCGCTGCGCCGCCGTCCCTTGTCGGAGGCCTTCGCCGCCTACGTGGGCGCGGAGGTCGCGGACGCGCTCCACCACGCGCATACCCTGGAGGATGACCGGGGCCGGCCCCTGGGACTCGTCCACCGGGACGTCAGCCCTCGCGCCTTGCGGCTGGATTCGCGGGGGCATGTGAAGCTCTCGGACTTCGCCCTAGCCTGGGCTCGGCTCCCGGGGCGTGTGGCCACCGAAGCGCATGTCGTCCGGGGGGACCTCGCCTATTGCTCGCCGGAGGCACTGTTGCGCCGGCCCCTGGATGGCCGCTCGGACCTGTTCTCGCTGGGCGTGGTGTTGCTGGAGCTGCTCACGGGGTTGCATCTGCTGGACCTGGAGCCCGTGGAGCGCGCGGCGCTCGCGTCGGGGCCGCTGCCAGAGTCGGAGCTGCTCGTGGCGGAGTCGCCCAGCTGGCTTTCGGCGCCCATGATGGCCGCGCGCATGGCGTGCTTCTCTCCGCGGCATGTGGAACAGGTGACGGCGTCCCTGTCCTCATCGCTGCGGGCCATCCTCTCGCGGCTCTTGCAGCGGGAGCCGGAGGAGCGTTTCCAGACAGCCCTGGAGCTGCGGGATGCCCTGCGCGCCGTGCTGGTGGGGCGGGGGTATGGGTATGGCCCCCCAGAGGCGGCTCGCGAAGCGGCGCAGGTCCGGCAGGAGGCTCGCTCCCGGCGGCGCGCCGCGGACGTGTTGTCCCCGGATGATGCGTTCCCTTCGCCCTTCGGACACCGTGACAGTCACGCGGCTGGGACGTGAGCGGGCGTGTCGTGGGGGTGTCCGCCCGCGTCATCCGGTGGGGAGGGTGCTTGTCTGCCGTGCCCGGACAGGCAGACTCATGCGCCTATGGGCGACGTGAACGAACTTCACCAGCGCTGGTGCATCGCGGACGGGCACGCGGACTCCCTCATGTGGAACCGCGACTTGTGCACGCGCTCCGACGAGGGGCACGTGGACTTCCCCCGGCTGCGGGAAGCGGGGGTGAAGCTTCAGTGCTTCACCATCGTCACCCGCGGCTTTCCCTTCATCGGTGGCTTCCCGGTGTTCGCCGCGTGGCGCGGCTGGCCCCGGGAGGCGCGTGCCAGCGAGTGGACACGCGCGCTGTGGCAAATCGAGCGCATGGAGGCGTTCTGTCAGCGCTCGGACGGCGCGGTGCGTGTCGCGACGTCCCGGCAGGTGTTGGACGACAACCTCGCCCAGGGGCGCCTGTCCGCGGTGCTGGGCGTGGAGGGAGGACATGCCATCGAAGGCCAGGTGGCGCGGCTGGCCGAGCTGCATCGCCGCGGCGTGCGCTTCATGGGCCTCACCCACTTGTCCAACAATGATTTGGGAGGTTCCTCGTTCCCCATGATGGGCAACCGGGGGCTGACGGGGTTGGGACAGGACGTGGTGGAGGAGATGGCCCGCCTGGGGTTGAGCGTGGACGTGGCGCACGCCTCCGAGCGCACGCTGGAGCATCTTTTTTCGCATCCCACGGTCCGCTTCTTCTGCTCCCACACGGGAGTGCGGGCGGCCGGTGGTGGATGGCGCAACTTGAGTGATGCCTCCCTGCGTGTCATCGCGGACCGGGGCGGTGTCGTGGGCATCATCTTCGCCCCGGTGTATCTGGGCGGCGACTCGGTGGATGACGTGGTTCGCCACATCGAGCACGCGGTGGATGTCATGGGTGAAGAGGGCGTGGGGCTGGGCTCGGACTACGACGGAATGGTTCCGCTGCCCAAGGGGATGAAGGACGTCACGGACCTGCACTTGCTCACCACGGCACTGCTGCGCCGCCATCCGGAGTCATGGGTGGAACGTGTCATGGGCGGAAACTTCCGGCGTTTCTTCCAGTCGACACTGGGTGGTTGACCTGTGGCGGGACGCTCGAAATATTCGTCGGACGCTCATGAACCGCTCACTTCTTGCCCTCGTGTCCGTTGTTGGCTCCCTCCTCTTCACCGGCTGCGGTGGCCCCAAGGCGGGTGATGACTGCGACGGAGGTGGGTTCGTCTGTCAGGAGGCCGTCCTCGCGCTGGAGTGCCGCTCCGGCACGTGGCGGGAGGTGCCGTGCCGTGGCCCGCTGGGCTGCCGCGAGTCGGATGACGCGGTTCGCTGCGACACGTCTGGCAACGACGCCGGGGACGCGTGTGCCTCCAGCGCCGAGGGCCGGGGCCTGTGCCGCCGCGATGGCAAGGCGGTGCTGGAGTGCCGCCAGGGCGTGTTGGTGGAGACGGCCTCGTGTGTTTCCTGCGTGGTGCAGAACTCCGAAGTGACCTGCCAGCCGTGAGCCGTTGAAGGCTGTCAGGCCCCTTGGATTCGTGGCGTGTGGTAGCGTCGGAGCGCCGCTCGCGGGACTCCGATGCGACTTCCGAATCATGCCTTTGGAGCCTGACACGCTGGTCGTTTCACTTCTCCCCGAGCGGCGCTCATCTCTCCTGTCTGGAGGTTGTGCGCACGATGGCCGTGGCCGCCGAAGTCCGCGTCGAACAGGTCGCCCGCGAGGACCTGGTGATGTTCGTCAACGCGTGTTTCTCCTGCACGGGCCAGCGGGAGTTCTACGGTGACGCGCGGGGGCAGTCGGTCTCCATCGAGTTCCTCCACCAGTACATCCTCGGCAACTACCGGCGCCTGTATCGCCGCACGCTCGCGGCGGGCATCAATCACTTCAATCAGGCGCAGATCATCCTCAACCTGCTGGCCACCGGCACTCCCGTGGACGCTCAAGAGCGCCGGGAGGAGGGGGCTCTCATCGCCGCCGCGCTGCGACGGCTTCCTCCGCAGCGCGCCTTTCGCGTGTTGGAGTCCCTTCGCTCGCGGCGCATCAACAACCGCCGTGCCCGAGCCATCGTCCGTGAGTATCTCGAGAGCCGCGCGGACCTCGCGTTCGACGCGGTGAAGTACCGCGCCAAGCTGCGCGCGGTCGTCGTGCACGGCCACTTGAAGTTGGGCGGGGAGCTGGGGCCGTTTCTCTTCCAGGGTTGGAAGAAGCGCGTCTACACCCAACCGCTGTTGGAGACCTTCCGTCAGGCCCACTTCGCGCAGGAGGCCCTCTACGCGCTGCCGTACACGGTGGCGGAGGGGCTCGCGCAGAAGCACGGCGTGCCCCGGGATGTGTTCCTCCAGCGAATCGAACCGCGGCTGACCCAGGCCGAGCGTCTGCGCCTCCAGGAGTCCGCCGCGCGAGAAGGCGCCGAGGTCCCCCCGGTGGACCTGGCCCGCGCGCCCCTGACGAAGCTGTGTCTCTATGTGCTCGCGTTGAAGGACGAGGTCCGCCAGGAGCGCCGGGATGAGCTGCACACCGCGCTGATGCGCGCGTCGGAGCGGGTACTGGCCCGGGCCCCGGCGGCGTTGGGGCGTGTGGCCGCGGTGCTGGACAACAGTCATTCGTCATCGGGCTCGCTCCAGAAGCGCCGCCGCCCGCTGGGGGTCGCGCTGGCGTCGCACTATCTGCTGGGCGCCTCGGCTCGCGAGTACCGCGCGTTCTGGACATCCCCGGTGGAGGAGCCGCTGCGTGTCGCCGCGCGTGGGCAGACGGACCTGGCCACGCCGTTGCTGGCGGCATTGGAATGGGGCGCGGACCTGGTGGTCATCGTCTCGGATGGCTACGACAACGACCCGCCTCGCGCCGTGGCCGAGCTGACGCGGGTGTTCCGCGAGCGGCTGGACCCAGGACGCCGCACCGCGCTGGTCCACGTCAATCCCGTCTTCGACGCGGATGAGTACGCACCTCGCTCGCTAGGAGAGGCCGTGGCGACCGTGGGTGTGCGTGACGCGGAGGATGTTCCGACGGTGCTGGGCTTCGCCCGGTTCGCGGAGGGCACCGCGTCGTTGTTGGAGTTGGAGCGCTATCTCGCCGCGAGGATGGCGTCGTGGTTGGAGCGTGAGCCTCGCAAGGCCGAGGACGCCGCATGGAGGTCGCCCGGTGAGCCCGTCCGCGATGAGGAGGAGGCATGAGCCGCGCGCGACTCATCCAACGTCTGGAACTCCAGGGGCTGCGGCTCGCGCCTTCGCAGGTCTGGGGACAGGTTCGGCTGGTGCCCGTGCTGCGAGACGAGGTGAGGGGAGACCTTCGCTTCGCACACCGGAACTACGGTGATGCGGTGTCCGTGGTGTCCGTCCAGGGAGCGCCGGCGGCGCGTGGCCTCAAGTATGTCTCGTACATTCCCCATGGGCTGGTGATGACCTGGGGCAACCGTCAGGCAGAAGCTGTCTACGGCACGCGCCTGCAGGCACAGGACGGCAAGAAGGTGGATGCGGGCGCGTTCTCGGTGCGTCTCCTGCACCGCATGGTGCATCGCGAGGACCGCAACCAGCTGCGCATGTTGCCGCTACACCTCGCGATGGAGGGCTTCCTGGCGCGGTACTTCGGCGGGCCGGACATCGCCTGGTCCGAGTACTCACGTGACGGGTTGTCACGCGGGTTGAATCCTCGCAGCGAGGCCTCGATTCCTGGCTGGGCCAGCTTCGCGCTGGACGGTGCGTTGCGCACCTTCGAGCTTCATGAGCGCCAGGTGGGGTTGCTGCTCTTCAACGCGGACGAGCTGCTCTCCGCCTTCATCGTCGCGCATCCGGACGACTACCGCGCCCTGCACCGCACGCTGCTCGAGGACTTCTACGGCGACCTGCTGCTGCAGTACGGCTATCTCCAGGTGGTGGGTGAACTGGGGCTGCGTCTGGACGCGAGCCGCGTGTCGAGTGTCGCGGACCTGCGTGAGCAGGTGGCGCGCATGCGCGAGGACTGGGCGACCTTCCATGGCTTCATGGCGGGCGGACTGTTCGGCGTGGAGGTGACGGCGCGGAAGGCCTACGAGGCCGGCCCCTTCCTCCTCCAGCACTTCCACACCCGCCTCATCCCCTCGGAGGAGAACCACCTGGGCGAGGCCATCATCGGTCCGGACGGGACGCTGGAGTACCTCAAGACCTACCGGCTCTCCGCGGCCCAGACGCGTCGCGCGTACCTGCTGCAACAGCTGGCGGGTTCACAGTGGAACCTGGACGATGCCGCGAAGGCGCTGGGCTCCACCCGGACGGACCTGGTCGTCCGGCTCCACAACGCGGGCTTTGGCTACCTGCTCAAACCCCACGTGCTCGAGGAGGCACAGCGCTCGAACGCGTGGGGCCGTTGACGCTCCCTCGGTCAGAGGGATGAGAGGAACGAGTCGAGCACCGCGTTGACGTGCTCGGGCTGTTCCTGGTTGGCCAGATGCGCGGCGCCGGGGATGACCTCCAACCTGGCGCCCGTGACGAGGTCCACCATCTGCTTCGCTTTCTCCAGCGGAGTGATGGCGTCGTGTTCGCCCACCACCACCAGCGCGGGGCCCGCATAGCGCGCGAGGATGTCCTTGCTGTCGGGGCGCAGCGCCATGCCCCGCTGCGCGGCGGCGATGCCCACGGGAGAAGCGGCGCGCATGAGCGCCTCTACCTGCCGTCCAGCGGGGGAGGCGGGGCCTGCCGAGACCAGCTTGGGGAGGAGCGCCTGGATGATGGGGTCCACGCCCTTCTCCAGCGCTTCGACTGCGGACGCTTCCCGCCGGGCCTTGCCCGCGTCGTCGTCCGCGGTGCATTGCGTATCCATCAGCAGGAGCCCCGCCACGCGCCCGGCGTCCTCGCGCAAGAGGGCCATGGCCGCATAGCCACCCATGGAGACACCGCCCACCACGGCGCGGTCGATGTTCAGCGCATCGAGCAGTGAGAGCGCGTCCTCGGCGATGCGAGACATCAGCGTGGGGCCTTCGCCGGGCTTGCTCTGCCCGAAGCCCCGGATGTCCGGGACGATGAAGCGGTAGCGCCCGGAGAGTGCGTTCACCTGGGCATCGAAGGCGCCGCCGTGGAGGGGAAAGGCGTGGAGCAGGAGCACCGCCGGGCCTTGGCCCACGTCGCGGTAATGCAGGGGGATTCCATCCACGGTGAGGGTCGGCATGTGTCCTCCGCTAGAGCTCAGAGCCACTGCTTGTGCTTGAACCAGAAGAACAAGCTGATGGGCAGGCCGATGATCATCGCCCACATGGAGATGTAGAAGCCCGTGCCCGACAGGGCATCGAAGTTCTGCCCGAAGAATCCAACGATGAACGAGAGCGGCAGGAAGATGGTGGCGAAGATGGTGAGCTGCTTGGTGATGTCGTTCGTCTTGTTGGCCACCATGGACAGGTAGCCATCCATGACGTTGCCCAGGATGTCCCGGCCCGAGTCGATCTGCTCGTACAGCCGCACCAGGTGGTCATACACATCGCGGAAGTAGAGCGTGGAGCGCTCGTCCACATGCGGAATCCCGCGCCGCGCCATCAGCCCCACCACGTCCCGCTGGGGCGACAGCACGCGGCGAAGCTGAACCAGCATCCGCTTCATCTCGAAGATGCGCTGCAGATGGCTCTTCTCCGCCTTCTCGAAGATGGAGACCTCCAGGTCCTCGAGCTCCTCGCTGAAGTTGTCGAGGATGGGGAACTGCGCATCCACGAGTGCGTCCGCCATCAAGTACAGCATGAAGTCCGTGCCGCGCCCCAGTGTCGATACCGGGTCCTGCCGCACGCGCTGGATGATGGTCTCCAGTCCCAGGAAGGGCAGCTCGTGCACGCTGATGATCCACTCCTTCGCGAGGAAGAAGTGGTGCTCATGCATCGTCAGGTCACATACGTCCTTGCCGGCGGTGAAACCCTGCAGCACGACGAAGACGTGGTTGGGGTACTCCTCCAGCTTGGGACGCTGGTCCAGGTGGAGGCAGTCCTCGACGGCGAGCTTGTGGAGGCCAAAGCGCTCGGCCAGCCGGGCCATGGTCGCCTCGTCTGGCTGGAGGACGTCCACCCACTTGCGGCCTTCTTCCCCGAGCAGCTCCTCACCCCCCGTGAAGAGGGTTCCGTCCCTGAACAGACAGACCTGAATCATCCCGTAGCGCTCCCGGGCCTTGCGGCGCGGCCCCAGGCCGAGTGCTAGAACTCCCCCGCGCGGAAGTCGAGCGCTAGAGTGTGCCCCCCGTGTCCGTTGACGCTGAAAACCCGCAGACCTCATTGACCCCGAGGCTGGAAGAGCTCCTTCAAGCCCATCCCGACCGCGCCTTCGCGGGCCGGTTGCGAAAGGTGTATGCCGCCGCGGCCCAGGCCATTGGCCGCCTGAGCGACATGGACCTGGTGAAGTACGAAACGCCGGTGGTGGATTCCAGTCCGGACCTGTCCCTGTGGGAGGAGATGGCGCCCGTCATCCGCGACACGGTGATGGACGTCAACGCGCTGCTCAACGTCATCCGTGAGCAGTTCCCCGCCCAGCCCGGGGCCAACGTCGCGGACCTGGTGAACAGCGGCCGCGCGCGCGAGCCCGCGATGATGCTCCACGACGCCATGACCCTGCTGGCCCAGGGCGTCACCCAGCTCGGCGAGGCGATGCGCACCCCCTCCGTGGTGAGCGACCGCTGGACGCTGCTGGCGGAGATCCAACGCTTCCGCGCGCGGTTCCGCGAGCAGATAAGCAACCTGGTCTTCGAGACGGCGGGCACCTTCGGCGAGGTGACGCGTGCTCAGGTCGTCCCTGGGCATGAGGCGGAGGTGAAGGCCGCCGTCACCGTGCGGGCCATCACCGCGGACCTGGGCCGCATCCTGACCTCGCGGCTTGGCAAGGTCCGTGACGCGGAGCCCGAGGACGTGCAGTGGAACGCGCAGCAGCTCCAGACGGAGATGGATGCGTTCGGCCGCACCGCCGCGTACCGGAACCTGCGCGCGCAGGACAAGCGGCACATCGTGGAGATGCGCGCGGAGGTGGGGCGGCTGGCGATTCTTCCCAACCCCTCGCGAGAGGACTTGCTCAAGGTGGTGGGGGAGCTGGAGGCGTTCGTTCGCGGCCTGGCCGCGGTGAACCAGCGGCAGATCCTCATCATCCATGACCGCGAGGTCTGGGCTTCCTGTGGTGTGACGCTGGAGCGCGGCCTGTCGCTGTCGGACTCCGATGCGCCGGTGGCGGCGAAGCTGCTGGCGGAGGCGGCGGCCCGTGCCCAGTCGCTTTATGGCCGGGCCTCGGAGCTGGATGCGTTCCTGCGCAAGGCGCGCAAGCAACCGCTGGCCCAGCTCACGGGCCCGGAGCTGCGTGTCACCATCGAGATCTTCCAGGGACTGCTCGCCCAACTGGACGTGATGTGATGACGGCTCACAGCGAGGGGACGTATCCGCGCCCGCTGCGCGAGGCGGACCTGTCCCGCGTCGAAGGTGTCTTCACGGACGTGGATGGCACGTTGACGACGGGGCACCGGCTGCGCGCGGACACCGTGCGGGCGTTGGAGCGGCTGTCCGCCGCGGGCCTGCGTGTCGTGCTGGTGAGTGGAAGGCCGGCGGGTTGGGGAGAGGCTTGGGCTCGGCAGCTTCCGGTGGATGGCGTCATCGTGGAGAACGGCGGGCTGTTCTTCCTGCGAGGCGCCCGAGGGCTGCGCAAGGTGTACCTGGAGCCGCCCGCCGACCGCGTGGAGAACCGGAAGCGTCTGCAGCGGGAAGTCTCGCGGGTGTTGAAGCAGGTGCCGGGAGCGCGGCTGTCGGTGGACAGCGCGTACACGGAAGTGGACCTGGCCGTGGACTACAACGAGGAGGCCCGGCTGGGAGACGCGGGAGCGTCCCGCATCGAGTCACTGCTGCGGGCGCGGGGTGTGACGGCGGTCCGCTCCTCGGTGCATGTGAACTGCTGGCTGGGTCGGTTCGACAAGCTGAGCGCGACGAAGCGCTTCGCGCGGGTGGCGTGGGGGGAGAAGCTGGAGCCCCGGGACGGCCGCTACGTGTACGTGGGGGATTCTTTCAACGACGCCCCGATGTTCAAGGCCTTCGGGCTGGGAGTGGGCGTGGCCAACGTGCGCTCGGTGCTGGACCGCATCGAAGCGCCGCCGGCCTTCATTACCCGGGCTGCCGAGGGGAAGGGCTTCGAGGAGCTGGCCCGTACCCTCCTTGCTCGGCGGGGCCGAAGGGCCCCCGAGGAGTGACACTGTGAATGTCGTGAAGCTGGAGCTGGCGCGTGGACTGGGACGGCACCTGCGCGCGGGACACCCGTGGGTGTTTCGCAAGGCGCTGGAGCACGTGCCGAGGATTCCCGCCGGCAGCGTGGTGGACCTGACGGAGAACGGGAAGTTCGTCGCGCGTGGGTACTATGACCCGCATTCGGCCATCGCGGTGCGCGTGCTCACGCGCGACCCGCGGGACACGGTGGATTCGAACTTCATCGCGCGCAGGGTCAAGCGGGCCTTGTCCGAGCGCCAGGCCCTCATCGACCTGACCGACACGGACAGCTACCGCCTGATTCATGGCGAGGGCGACGGACTGCCGGGCGTGGTGGTGGACCTCTACGCGGGCTGGGCGGTGCTCAAGTTGTACTCCGCGGGGCTCACGCCCTATCGGCCCCTCATCGTCGAGGCGCTGAAGGCCGGAGTGCCGGGACTCAAGGGCATCGTCGGCCGCGACGAACTGGCGCGCGACGACGTGGAGGAGGACGAGGGCCGGGGCTCGGGGCGCATGCTGTACGGGCCCGAGGCGCCCGAGCAGATCGCCATCCGTGAGCGCGGCGCCACGTTCATGGTGGACGTGTGGAAGGGGCAGAAGACGGGCTTCTTCCTGGATCAGCGCGAGAACCGTCACCTCATCCGGCGGTTGGCGAAGGGCCGGGACGTGCTCAACTGCTTCAGCTTCAGCGGAGGCTTCTCCGTGAACGCGGCGTTGGGCGGCGCGAACAGCGTGTTCTCGGTGGACCTGGACCCGGAGGCCATCGCCCTGGCTCGCGAGAACTTCACGCGCAACGGGCTCCCGGCGGAGAAGCACGACTTCCTGGCGGCGGACGTGTTCAAGGTCATCCAGTCGTTCAAGGAGGAGGGGCGCACCTTCGACCTGCTCATCCTGGACCCGCCGGCCTTCGCGAAGAGTCAGCGCGCGGTGCAGGCGGCGATCGACGGCTACGCCTCGCTCAACCGGCAGGCGCTGGCGATCCTCCGCCCGGGAGGACTCCTGGCGACGGCGTCGTGTTCAGCGCGCGTGAGCCCGGACGAGTTCATGGGCGCGGTGCGCGAGGCCGGCTTCAAGGCGGGCGTCGACCTGGCGCTCGTCGAGGAGCGCTACCAGCCGCCAGACCACCCGGTGCGACTCCAGTTCCCCGAGGGCAAGTACCTCAAGTTCTACGTGCTCCAGGCGGTGTAGCCACGGCGCGGTGCGATGGGCCCAGCCGGTCGGCTGGGCCTTCGCGGTGCGTCTCCCGAGCGAGCGTCGGCAATCCCCTCAGCACCCGCTCGAACCGCGCGGCTCAGTTGCCGAAGACGCGCGAGGCCACCCGGTCCAGCACGGTGGTGCCCCAGTCGAGGCTGGCCTTCATCAGCCGCTCCATCTCCTTGGCGAACGCGGAGCCCACGGGCATCTGGGCGTACGTGCGGCTCAAGAAGAGGGACTTGGACTCAGGCTCGAAGTCCACCTCGCCGCCACCCGCGTCCGTGCCCTCCTGGGCCTCGCTCCGGAAGCCGTCGATGACACCCGGCTTGGGGTCTTCCCGGAAGCGGTAGACGAGTGCGCTGCACTCGAGCTGCTGCGTGTCTTCGTGGTGCTCGAAGTAGAGCTGGGCGCCGCCGACCATGGCGCCGCCCAGGCCGTTCTCGTTGAGTCCCTCGCTCATCCCGGCGCCTTGGGATTGAAGGAACCACCGGACGAGCTCCCGCGCGGCCTCGCGAGTCATCGGGCCGCCGGGCGGGGGAGGGGGCTTCGCCAGACCGATGGTGGCGAGCAACCACTGGAGCTGACGGGAGAATCCGAGGGCCATGTCAGCGGGCCTTCACTTCGCGGGGATGACTTTCGCTGCGACGCGCTCGAACACGTCGTTGCCCCAGACGAGGCTCGCCGCCATCAGCTTGCTCAGCTCGGAGGCGAACACCAGGTCGATGGGGGCCGCCGCGTACGAGCGGCTGAGGAAGAGGCTCTTGCTCTCGGACTCGAAGTCCACGGTGCCGCCGCCCGCGTCCGTTCCGGCCTTCTGCTCATCGCGGAAGCCGTCCAGCACTCCGGGGCGGGGCGCGTCGCGGAAGCGGTAGATGAGGGCGCTGCACTTGAGCGTGCCCGAGTCGGCGGAGTGCTCGAAGTACAGCTGCGCCTCGCCCACGGCGACACCACCAAGCCCGTTGGGGTTGAGTCCGGGGCTCAGGTGCTCGCCCTGAGCCCGCATGTACGACTGAACCAGTTGCGTCGCCTCGTCACGCGTCATGGGCTGGGTTTACCACGACTGACGGAGGGCGGTCAGAACTGGCCGGCGCGGGCCTGCTCGAAGGGCACGCGGTGATTCAGGTACGTGTCCTTGAGCGAGTGGGCGCCGGTGAAGATGTTGTCCTCGGAGAAGTAGTGCACCTTGGCGTCGCGACCGGCGTGACGCAGCAGGTCTCCCGGCGTCCAGCCCTTGCTGCCGAGGCCGAAGAGGGTGGGGACCGGGTCGCGGTTGTTGATGTAGTGCACGTACTGGGGGCCGTCCGGATAGGTGCCCGCGGCGGCGCCGAACGTCTCCACCTTCAGGCGGCTCATCGTCTGCTCCACCTGGGACTTGGACATCCCGTCTTCGATGCGCAGCCGGCGCGCCACGTCGCCCAGCGCGCGCGACGTGATGAGGCCGCCCTGGCTGTGACCGACGAGGTGCACGTCACGGCCCGCCTTCAGCTCGCCGTAGATGGTGTCCGCCAGCGTGTCGACGGCAGGGTTCTTGCCCTTGTCCATCTTGTCCTTCACGCACTGGAGCAGGTCGGAGAGGGTGCCCTCGGTCGCGTTGTGCACGCCGATGGCGCGCATGCCCGTCCGGTCGGCAATGGCCTGCAGGTCGTTGCTCTGCCCGCTTTTATCCGTGCGGATGCCGTTGGTGTAGATGACGGTGCCCGTCGCGTTCGGGTTGTTGCGCGGCGTGACGGCGGGAATGTCGCGCAGGGGCGTGCCGGGCTCGAACGTCTGGCCATTCGCGCCCACCAGCTTGCCGTCGTACACCTTGTCCTTCGAGCCCGCCGGCGCGGTGAACACGCCCGTCGCCTTCACGCTGCCCTTCGCCGTGCCGCTGTCGAAGCCGTCCACCACGCGCTGGGCCGACTGCCGCACCGCCGGGGTCGCCGCCACGCCAGCATCCGTCGTACGCGAGACGGAGGTACGGGGGCTGGTGCCGACAAGGCTACGGCCGCGCTCGATGGTGCTCATGCTGAAAGGCTCCTGCGGACAATCGGGGGAGGAAAATGTGTCCTTGCACCATTGTCCCGACACACCGTCCGAAGTTGCGCAGAAATGCCGCAATTCGCTCACAACGTTGAATTGCAATGCACTGCGTCACGCGCTCGAAGGGAAGACTTGGTGCGCCATGTGGCTGATGACGCAATGAGTCGCGCGCGATGTCTGCCCAATGGAAGAGTCCGTGGCGCGGCGGACGCGGGAGTATCGGCGGGCCGTGTGGCCACCTAAGGTGGGCGGCATGGTGCAGAAAGGACAGTTCCTCGAGCGCTCCACCCTGATCCCCGTGGGGCGCGAGGTGATGGAGGGCACGGCGCATCGCGGCAAGCGCATGCCTCCGTTGTTGATCCTCCCGCCGAGGCCCGAAGAGGGCGGGGGGATGGATCATGTCCTCGCCGCCGAGCTCGCGTGGGCGGCGGCGCATGCCGGGTTTCCCACGCTGCGCTTCAACCACCGGGGTGTCGGGGCGAGCCAGGGGACTCGGGGGCAGGGTGACGCGCTCGTCGAGGATGCCGAGGCGGCCATGCAGGTGCTGTTGGAGAACGCGGGCACGAGCGCCCTCGCGGTGGCGTCACTTCATGGCGGGGCGCGGGTGGCCTTGGCGCTCCAGGCGCGCTTTCCGGCGGTGGGGGGCCTGTGCCTGGTGGCACCCGCGGACGTGGAGCCCGCTGCCTTGGGCCGGGTGACGTGTCCGTTGCTGGTGGTGCAGGGAGAGGCGGACAGGCGGCTTCCCCGGGCGGCGGTGTCGGCCGCCGTGGCGCGTGCGGGCGGTGACTTCGAGGTCATCGATGAGGCCGGGGCGACGTTCCAACACAACCTGCCCCAGGTGGGACGGGTGGTGTCCAACTGGCTCCAGCGGCTCTCCGGCGGTTGACCGATGTCGTGCAACCCAGCGGACTCCTTCACATTTCTCCATTCTCCCGCCCTTGCACGCCGGGAGAAGGGGCGTACAGACTGTGTGTGCAGACCCAATCGTTTTGTCGTGCGTTCGTAGGGTCTTCCGGAAGCGTGCCTCGTTCTTCAAGGAGTAGCCCGATGCGGATGGTGCGATGGACCCTGGGAGGAGCCGCGCTGGCCCTGGCCGTGACGGTGGCGCCCGCGTGCAAGTCCGCCGAAAGCGAAGCCGCCGCCCCGCCGTCCCCCGCCTCGTTGGAGGTCGTGGACGCGGTTCCCCACGCCATCGTCGTGGACTTCAAGGACGGCACCACCAAGGCCGAGTTTGACTCCTGGGAGTCGGACTGGGGGGTGGACCTGGAGCTCAACTCGGTGGAGAGCGCCGACGAGGCCCTCACCGTGGCGGTGGGTGTGGACGACGTGGAGGGCGTGCTCGAGAAGATCCGCCAGCACCCCAGCGTCGAGTCCGCCGAGCCGCTGATGGAGGTTCGCGCCAGCTTCACGCCGAATGATCCAAACTACACGCAGCAGTGGAACCTGCGGATGATCGACATGCCCAAGGCCTGGGAGCGCGGCCGGGGCAAGGGCGTGGTGGTGGCGGTGCTGGACACGGGCATCGCCTACGAGGACCACGACGACTTCAAGCAGGTGCCGGACCTGAAGGGCGTGAAGTTCGTTCCGGGCTACGACTTCGTGAACGACGATGAGCACGCCAACGACGACCACGGGCATGGCACGCACGTGGCGGGCACCATCGCCCAGGCCACCAACAACGGTGAAGGCGTGGCGGGCGTGGCCTTCGAGGCGACGTTGATGCCGGTGAAGGTGCTCAACCACTTTGGCGGGGGCAACACCGCGGACATCGCGGACGCCATCCGCTTCGCGGCCGACAAGGGCGCCAACGTCATCAACCTGTCGCTGGGTGGTGGCGGCTACTCGCAGGTGATGGCCAGCGCGGTGGAGTACGCGCGCAAGAAGGGCGTCACGGTGGTGGCCGCGGCGGGCAACGGTGGGCGCGCGCAGGTGGAGTTCCCCGCGGCCTATCCGGGGGCGGTCGCCGTGTCGGCGGTGGGGCCGGATGGCTCGCTGGCTCCGTACTCGTCCTACGGCAAGGAGCTGGATATCGCCGCGCCTGGTGGCGACAAGCGTCGGGGTGACGCGGGCGGCATCCTCCAGAACACCATCGACCCGAGGGACCCGTCGCGCGCGGTCTACGCCTCGTATCAGGGCACCAGCATGGCCACGCCGCACGTGGCCGCGGTCGCCGCGATGCTGTACGGCGCGGGCGCCAGGACTCCGGACGAGGTCGAGAAGGCGCTGTATGCCGGCGCGGCGAAGGTCGCGGATCAGGCGTGGACCGAGCAGTACGGTCACGGTCTGCTCAACGCGGAGGCCTCGCTCGCGTCGCTCGGCGGTGGCATGTCGCGCTGGCCGCCCCTGTACTGGGCGCTGGCCCTGCTGGCCTTCGTGCTGCTGACCCTGCGGGGCCGTGAGCGCCCGGGCTATCTGAACGCCCTCCTTCGCCCGGCCTTCCTCGTGCCGCTGGTCCTGTCCACCGTGGGCGTGTACTTCGTCCGCGTGTGGTTCGCGGGCTCGGACGGGGTGGCGGGGCAGGTGACGCAGATGGTGTCGCTGCCCATCCCGGATTGGGAGCGCATCATCTTCGGGCGAGGCGCGGTGAACCCGCTGTTCTACAGCGCGCTCATCCCCATCGTGGTGTCGCTGCCGGCCATTGGTTGGAAGGGCCTGCGGCCCGCGGTGGGAGGCCTGGCGCTGGGCTTCGCGGGCTTCCTGGCGTACTCGGCCTGGGCGGGCGCGCCCGCGCTGTCGTGGATGCCGTTCGCGTTCCTCGCGAAGCCCTGGCTGGGCATCAACACCGTCATCTGCCTCGTCGTGGCTCGCGCCATGCTCAAGAAAGGCGAGGCGGTGCCGTGAAGCTCTCCGGACGAGTGGTCTTCCGGGACATCGAGACGGGCGTCTGGGTGTTGGAGGGAGACGACGGCAAGACGTACCAGCTCGCCGGTGGCGACCGGAAGATCAAGAAGGACGGCCAGCGCATCGAAGCCGAGGGGCGGTTGGACAGCGACATGCTCACCAGCGCCATGGTGGGCCCCGTCTTCCACGTGAGCTCGTACCGCTTCGTGTGACGCGGGGGGCCCTCGTGCTCATCAAGGGCCGTTGCGAGGGTCCGCCCGCTTGTGCTCGCGGGCTTGCCGCAGTCGCTCCTGCTGGTAGGCCTCTAGGGGGACGTCGCCCCGACGGGCCTCTTCCCGCAGCGAGTCCAGCGCCTTGCGCTCGGCCTGGAGTCCAGGCGCCGCGTCCTTCTTGAGCGGCGTGAGCGGGTTGGCCGCATCGTAGAACCGGAGGGCGAGCCCCCGGCGGTCCACCACAACCAGCAGGACCAGGGACACCGTCGCCGCCACCACCCAGGGCAACAGCAGCTTCGTGAGCGGGGGCACGGGCCGGGTCTCCCGGGCATTCTCGTCGCCGTGGACAGGCTCGGGCCCCCACAGCGAGGGCCGGCGGCGGGCGAAGGTGAACAACCCCCACAGCGCCAGCCACCCCAGCCCCGCCAGTCCGACCACGGCCTGGATGCTGGTGTCGGCATCGTCCGACTCGCTGCCTGCGGCCTTGGCCGCGAGGAACAGGACGGACGACACCAGGTTGTTGGCCGCGTGCGCGCCGATGCCAGGCCACACCGAGCCGGTGCGCAGATAGAGCCAGCCGAACAACAGGCCCAGCTCGACTCGTGCGGTGAAGCCCACCGGGTCCAGGTGGAAGGCGCTGAACACCACCGCGGACACCACGAGCGCTCGGATGGGCGACTCCGGCGGATTCGGGGTGATGCCTTTCTGGAAGATGCCTCGGAAGAACAGCTCCTCGCAGACCGGCGCGGCGAGGGTCACTCCCGTGAGGATGATGGCCAGCTCCACCGGGGTCTGCTGCTCGAAGAGACGGGCTCCATCCACCATCTCCTTCAACCACTCAGGTGCGATCTTCTGCGCGATGAACTGGATGGGCACGACGAGGGCGAAGAAGTTGGCCACCCCCAACAGGAAGCCAAAGCCAGTGGCCGCCCGTGGCACCGGTGTGAACCCGGTGTAACGCGCGGGTTTCCAGCCTCCGACTCGAGGCAGCAGCCAGGCCAGGGCAAGGAAGATGAAGATCTCGGTGAACCAGATGCCGAACGCCGCGTTGAGGAACTGGACCGAGCCACCCACCATGATGAACAGCACCAGCGCCAGCGCGGCTCCTCCCAGCGCGAGCCCTCGTGGACTCCTGGGCTCTGGAGGACCCAGGGGAGGTGGCTCGGCGGAACCTGTCGGCGCGGAATCTTCCAATTTGTCGTCTCCTGCTCGCGAAAAGCTGAACTGCCCGGACTTCATGTCTCTATACTGTCCACACCTTGACGTCCTACAACCTCGCTCGAATGGTGCAGCGGACGTGGTGGAAAGCTCCTCAACCCCTGAGCTTGTGGTGCGCGCTTGGGGTCGGGCTGGGGGCGGCGACGGCGAATGCGTCGGCGTTCCAGATTGAGGCGCGGACCGAGGCGCAGGCGTACCAGATTCGTTCGTGGCGTGGCAGTTCGGCGGACGAGCCGGTGTTGCTTCCTCGGCGGCGCATCGTTCAGTACCTGGGGCTCAACGCCTTCGAGCTCGCCACGGGCCAGGACTTGGGCTTCGAATCCAACCTGCGCATCTGGGCGGACTTCGGGCTGCCCAAGGGCGAGGCCGAGCGCATCGATGGCCTGAAGTCCGAGGACGCGGAACTGCTGCACGCCTACGTGCGCTACGCGAAGGGTGGCTTCGAGGGCCGGCTGGGACGGCAGATCTACGCGGATGTGTCGGACATCCTCGCGTTCGATGGGCTGCGCGTTCGGTATGTGAGCCGCCTGGGCCTTGGCGCGGAGGTGTACGGCGGTCTGTGGGTGACGGGTGCCGGCTTCCTCGGGTCCTCCGTGTATCAGCCAGATGGGACGCGGGAGAGTGAAGGCAGGCGCCTCGACTCGGGCCTCGAGGTGACGAAGGCGGAGTTGCAACCCGTCTTCGGAGCCAAGCTCCTGCTGGAGGACGTGAAGGGCTTCAACGCGTCGGTCGGCTACCGCAAGTCGATGGTGGACGGGATGACCGACATCGAGCGCGCCACGGTGGAGGCGCGCTACGGACGCGGGCTGGGGCTGAACGCCCTGGCGGGCGTGGACTACGACGTGTTGAAGGGCGACGTGGCGCAGGTGCGCACGCAACTGCGCTGGGATGACACGCGCTTCGCGGTGACGGCGGAGGCGCTGCGGCTGTCGCCCGTGCTGTCCGCGGACTCCATCTGGTACTACTTCGCGTGGGCGCCCCGAGATGAAGCGCGCCTGCGCGTGGATGTGTTCACTCCGGGCCCGCTGCGCTTCTACGTGCAGGGACTGGGGAGCCGGTACAACGAGAACGTCAACCCGGACCTGGCCATCGCGGCCTATGTCGACGCGGAGGGCGCGCCGAAGTCCACGAGCGTCGGTGGGTCGGCGGGCACGGCGTGGCGTTCGGGGCCGTTCCGTTCGGCGTTGGATGTGACGTACCGGACGGGCTACGGCGGAGATCAGCTCTGGGCGGACCTCACCAGCGGTTACAGCTTCGACCGCGAGCGCATCACGTTGGACGCGCGGGTGTCCTTCGCGCGCATCTTCGACAGCTTCAACGCGCGGCTGGGCGGCAACTTCTATGGCGCCCAGGTCTGGGCCAGTCGTGCGCTGACGCGCGCGGCGCGGCTCTCGCTGGTGGTGGAGCAGAACGTCAACCCCTTCATTGATTCAGACACGAAGGGCTTCCTCCTCTTCGACCTGAAGGCGAGCTTGTAGATGCTTCACCGCCAGAACCGACATGTGCTGCTCGCCCTGGCCGCGCTCGCTACGCTGGTGGGCGCGGGTGTTGCCTGGGCCGCCACCGCGCGCGAGCGCAGCCTCGCCGTGTACCCCGCGCAGCATGTGCCGCTGCGCTTCGACCACGCCCAGCACCTGGAGGCGGGCGCCGAGTGCTCGACGTGCCACGACGCCGCGCGCGCCAGCACGTCGCCCAAGGACCGCAACCTCCCTGGCCATGAGGAGTGCGGCACGTGCCATGACATCGAGGAGGGCCGGAAGGGCAAGCCCACCGACCCGCCGTCGAACTGCAACACGTGTCATCCCGGCTTCGACGCCACGGTGCGCAAGGAGCCCGCGAAGCTGGCGATGCCCGCCGCGAACCTGCACTTCAGCCACCAGCAGCACGTGGAGAAGAAGGTGGAGTGCTCGGTGTGCCACGGCGACATGAAGGACGTGAAGCTCGCCACGCGCAACCAGTTGCCGAAGATGTCCACCTGCTTCAAGTGTCATGACGGCAGCGCGGCTTCCAACACGTGTTCGACGTGTCATCCCACGGAACCCTCTGGACGGCTGCGCCTGGCCTTCGACTCGGGCCTCCTGCGGCCCATGCAGGGCAACCCGCTGGGCATGGACCACGGGCCTCGCTTCGAGTTCAACCACGGCAGCCGTGCGTCGACGGACCGCATGACGTGTATGCAGTGCCATAGTGAGACGTACTGCCAGACGTGCCACGACGGCATGCAGAAGCCGCTGTCCATCCACCCGAACGACTACATCACGCTGCATCCGATACAGGCGCGCACCAACTCACCGCGCTGCGAGAGCTGCCACCGCGCGCAGTCCTTCTGCGTCGCGTGCCACGAGCGGTCCGGTGTGGGCATGGACGCGGACAAGTCGCTGCGCTCCCGCAACGTGAAGGTCCACCCGGATTACCGGGCGTGGGTGGAGCTGCCGGGGCCTCAGCATCACGGCATCGCGGCCTCGCGTGATTTGACGAGCTGCATCTCCTGCCACCGCGAGGAGTCGTGCATGAGTTGCCACTCCGAGCTGTCCCCGCGGCGTCAAATCAATCCGCATCCGGCGGGCTTCGCGCAGTCGTGCAAGAAGCTGGCGTCGGCGAATGACCGGGCCTGCCTCAAGTGTCACTCGTCGGAGAGCCTGGCGCAGAAGGGGTGCCGCTGATGCGCGCGTCTGGACTGTTGGGGCTCATGGCCCTCGCCGCGGCGTGTATCTCGGGATGTCTGGAGCCCGGGGACCCCGTCTACCCCGCGCGCGACTCGGTGCGGCCGCGGGTCGTTTCCACCGAACCCGGCTCGGGCGGAGTGCTCGCCTCGGGGGCGGTCATGCGCATCACCTTCTCGGAGGTGATGGACGTGCGCAGCCTCAGGCCGGGCATCGCCGTCTTCTCGGGCCGTGACGAAGTCCCCCTGACGCTGACCGCGCCCGAGGTGCCTGAGCTGGACGCGAACGTGGAGCGAGGTGACGTCCCCTACACCGTCGAGGCGGTGGCCTCGGAGGGCTCCCCGCTGTTGCCCGACACGCAGTACACGTTGGTGCTGCGTGACGTGCTCACGGACTTCGAGGGCAATCCGCTGAACAGCGAGGTCCGCGTCGTCTTCCGCACGGCCCGGTGAGCCGCGCGGCGCGCTGAACGCCTCGGGCTACATCCGCGTGAAGGTGAAGTCCTGCGCCACGGGCTTGCCGTCCTTCTCTCCCTCGATGCGCGCGGTGAGTTGCGTGGGGGAGGGGCGCTGGTAGCGGATGTGTTTGGGGTGGTCGTTCTGGAGGTTCTCGAACAGCACGCCACTGCTGTTGCAGCGCACCAGCTTGAAGTCCGTGCCGGGGCGGCCCATGGGCTGGGCGACGTAGTAGAGCCCATCCGCGCGCGCCTCGATGCGCATGTACTCGAAGAACACCGTCTTCCCTCTGACGACGGCGCGGCTCACGCCGAAGAGTGTCCCGCCATCCGCGTGTGTCCAGTGCTCCTCGAGCGTGCTCGGAGGCGTGGCCTGAATCCAGCTGCCGGAGAGCCAACCGAGGTCCTGGATGGAGTCACCGCAGGTGCGCGAGGGCGCCTCGCGCTCGGGTGGTGCGGACTTGCAGGCGAGGAGCGGAGCACCACACAGCGCGAGGGCGGCCAGATGGGAGCGGGTGAGCATGGCCCATCCTCCCACGATGCTCCGACGGGCCGCACCGCGGATGTCACGGCGCGGCCCGGTGTTGGCGTGGAGCTTCAGCGCTGCAGGTACTCGCGGATGCTGTCGGTGAGGTTGCGCCGCGCGTCCGCGTCCGTGGCATGAGGGCCCAGCTTGAGCTTCTTGTCCTCTTCGACCAGGAACTTCTGGTCCAACAGGTACGTCACCGCGTTCTCCAGCGTCACCTTGGCGAGCGACTCGGCGGCGGTGATGCGGCCGGCGTGGTACTCGGCGCGGCCCGTCTCGAGTGACAGCCGGACGAAGGCCTTGCGGTCCTCGGCGGTCCCCGCGGCCACGTCGTTGAGCGTCATCGCGGCCAACAGGTACGACTCCAGGTAGTCGCGCAGCAGGTCCGCCAGGAACTCCAGCTCGGGTTGCGCGTGGGGCTCGGGGGCGACGCGCAGCATGTCGCCTTCGTGGAGGACCAGGCCCATGCGAATCAGCCGCTCCATGGTCTCCGCGAAGATGGTGTCGAAGGTGGTGTTCACCCGGTAGATGAACTCCACCTTGAACAGGCGGGACAGGAACAGGGCGCGGGCCTTCACGGCGTCGTAGGACGCGGAGGTGCCGGCGGCCAGCATGGCGTTGGCCACGAGGCTGCGTGCGGCCACCAGGTTCATCAGCGTGTTCTTGTAGAAGGACATCTCCGGGCGGCGGTCGTCCTCCACCTGGTAGATGACGTCGCCTCGCGCCTCCTGCGTCCGCACCATCTCGTCGCCGATGAAGGTGCGCATCGCGTCCTGGATGGGCCCCATCGTCTCGGGGTTGCTGGGTGCGTTGCTCAGCTCGCGCGACTGGGGGGCGCCATCCTCCTGGGCGATGCGGCGCAGGATGCTGATGCGGTCCGCCAGCTCCCGCTGCGTCAGGCCCCGTCGCCGGTGCGCGAGCAGGGACGTGCTCACCAGCGCGTGCGGCGTCACGGTGGACACCTTGCTGATGCCATACATGACGCGGTTGCCGAGCGCGCGGACCAGGCCCTTCTTCTGCTCATCCGTCAGGTCTTCATCCGGATTGAGGCCGCGCTCCTTCATGAACTCGCGGAGGGAGATGGGCTCGTCGAAGCCCAGGTGGATTCGGCCGTAGCGGGCCGCGAGCACCTTGGGTGTGCTCAAGAGGGCCTTGAGGTCCTCGGGCTTCTTCTCGCCGCCGGCCAGCTCCTTCGAGTAGCTCCCCGACTCGACGACCTTCTCGTAGTCGATGGCCACGGGCACGAAGTGCAGGTCATCGCGCGCGCCCTCGAGCACGGACTCCACCTGCCAGGTGAACATGCCCAGCTTGGGCGGCAGCAGCTTGCCGGTGCGCGAGCGTCCACCCTCGGGGAAGAACTCCTGGTTGATGCCGTCGTGCACCAGCTTGCGCACGTAGGCCTTGAACGAGGCGGCGTAGACCTTGTCTCCCTTGAACGAGCGGCGCAGGAAGAACGCGCCACAGCGGCGGAAGATGCTGCCCAGGGGCCAGAAGGAGAGGTTGGCGCCCGCGGCGACCAGTGGCACCGCGTAGCCGCGATTCCACAGCACCCAGCTCATGACCAGGTAGTCCACGTGGCTCTTGTGGCTGGGGCACAGGACGATGGGCGCACGCGCCGCGGCCTTGAGCGCGCGGTGCAGTCCCGCCTCGTCGATGTGCATGCCGTCGTAGATGCGGTTGAACACCCACTCCAGCACGGGAGAGACGAAGGCCAGCGTCGTCGGGCTGGGCTTCGCCGCGATGGCCTCCAGGTTCCGCCGGGCCTCGCGCAGCACGCTCTCCGTCTTGCGATGGGCCTCGGCAGCCTGCTCATCCACGACCTTGCGAAGCTGCCGGTCTCGCAACGTCTCGTCGATGAACCGCTCGGGCGGCTTGGCCGGAGGGCCGAACACCGCGCGCGTCTCACGCGCCAGATGCACGTGCAGGGTGCTGCGCACCTTGCGAGCCAGCACCTCGACGGAGTCCTTCGGATTCTGCTCGGCGAAGGCGCGCAGGTCGATGGGCTCTCCCACGCGGAACTGGGCGCGCTTGTAGTTGCGGAAGAAGGCCACCATCGAGTGGAGGAAGCCGGGCGCCTCGGGGCTGCCGAACAGGACATCGACCCAGTTGGGCTTGAGCCGCGCGCTGCGCTTCTCCCAGACGAACAGCTCCGGCACCAGGTACACGGGCCGGTCCGACTTGCGCGCCATCTCCACGAGGGTGGGGAAGGGGTCCTCGTGGGTCTCCTTCCCGGAGGCGTGCAGCAGGGCGGTGCGACGCAGGAAGACCAGCGCGCTGCCGCCCTGCTGTTGGGCGTAGTCGAAGCGTTCCGGGAAGGGCCCGGACTGTTTCGTCTGCCGCCAGGGCTTCGTGAACCAGGGGCGCACGTTCGCCACGGCTCGAATGGGAGGCAGCGCCCGCCGCACCATCGCCCACGTCAGATAGAGGAAGTTCACCCAGGCCGTGGAGCGCATGACATGCACCACGAAGCCCTTGGCGTGCAGGTTGCGGAGCTCGTCCTCGGCCTCGGGTGGAAAGTGGACGCTCTCGAGGTAGCGCGCACCCAAGGCCCGGCCCATCGGGCCGAACTCGGCCTTCAGCAAGGACCCACTCTGACTTGCGGAATGCGACAACGCGGTTTCCAAACCAGCCCCCGGGGCTACATGTTCTCCGGCATTGGCATGCCCAGCAGCGTCAGCCCCGATGCGAGAGTAACCCGGGCTGCGTCCGCAAGGGCGAGTCGCGCAGAACGCAGCGCGTCATCGTCGACGAGGATGCGCTTGTCGCGCTCTTGATTTCCGAGCGTGTAGTACCGGCTGAGCGAGGTGGCCACGTCCAGCAGCAGTCGGGCGATGAGGCTGGGCTCGTACTGGTCGGCGGCCTCGCGCACCACCTCGGGCAGGCGCACGATTTCACGCACCAGGGCTTGTTCCTCGGGGAGCGTCAGCAAGCTCGCGTCGTAGGTGGCGGGGGCGCCTCCTCCCTTGCGCAGCACATTGACCACGCGCGCGTGGGCGTACTGGAGATAGGGGCCGGTGTGGCCCTCGAAGCTGACCACCTCGTCCCAGTCGAAGTTGTAGTCGCTGGCGCGCTTGTGCTTGAGGTCGCCGAAGGCAATAGCGCCCAGGCCAATCTGCTCGGAGAGCTTTTCCGGGTCGTCCGTGGTGAGGCGGCCCGCCTCGATGTTCTCCTTCACCTTGGCGGCGGCGCGGTCCTTGGCCTCGTCGAGCACGTCGTTGAGCTGGACCACCTGGCCCTTGCGCGTGCTCATGCCGTGGATGCGGCCGAAGGCCACGTGGACACAGCGGTCCGCCCACGGCTGGCCCATCTCCGCCAACGTACGGAACACCTGGCGGAAGTGCAGCGCCTGGTCCTGCGCGACGACGTAGAGCGACTTGTCGAAGTGGAAGCGCTCGTAGCGGTCCTCGGCGGCGGCCAGGTCGCGCGTGGCGTAGAGCGTGCTGCCGTCGTTCTTCTTGAGCAGGACGGGCGGCTCATTCTCCGCGTAGGGCATGTCGACGATGAGCGCGCCCTGCGACTCCTTCACGCCGGGCTTCTGGGCGATCTGCTCGATGACCGCATCCATCTTCCCCTGGTAGCGGCTCTCTCCCTCGATGTGCTCGAACTCGATGCCCATCCGCGCGTAGATCAGCTTGAAGCCGCGGATGCTCGTCTCGCGGAACTGGTTCCACAGCTTGAGGGCCTCGGCGTCACCGGCCTCCATGCGGCGGAAGAAGTCGCGGGCCTTCTCGTCGAACTCGGGCTCCGCCTTCGCGCGGGCGTTGGCCTTGACGTAGACCTCCACCAGGTGGCCCATGTCCTCGATGCGAGCCGGGTCGCCGTACTCTTGGAAGCCCACCGCGACGAGGCCGAACTGCTTGCCCCAGTCGCCCAGGTAGTTGATGCCCTCCACCCGCCAGCCCATCGCGCGATAGATGTTCGCGATGCAGTGGCCCAGGAACGTGGTGCGGATGTGGTGGAAGCCGATGGGCTTGGCGATGTTGGGCGACGAGTAGTCGATGGTGACGGTCTTTCCCTTGCCCGCGTCCTCATCGCCGCCGTAGCGGGGGCCCGCGGCGCGCGCGGTGTCGAGCACCTCGGCGGTGAAGGGCATCGCCATGAAGCGGGCGTTGACGTAGGGGCCCACTGCCTTGATTTCGAGCCCCGGCACGCTGAGCGCCTGGGCAAGCCCGGCGGCGATGGCGGGAGGGGCCTTCTTCTGGGCCTTGGCGAGAGGGAAGGTGGCGAAGCTCAGGTCGCCGTGTGTGGGCTCGGCGGGCTTGACCTGGGATTCGATGTCGGCGGCCGGCACGCCCAGCGCGGTGGCGAGGGCTTGTGCGAAGGCGGCGCGGTACTTGGAATAGACGGAAGAGCTCATGGGACCGAGCGGATACTAGCCAAGCCGAGGTGGCGTGCGGCCACCTCTTGTTTGTTCCGCGGTCCATTCCGTCCCGCTAGGGGACGGCTGGGGCTCGGCGGCTGGGCCGCACCACCGCCGCCACCGTGTCCAGCAGCTTGGGCAACTGGAGGGGCTTCTCGAAGAAGCCGTCGATGCGCTCCAGCCCCTGCCCGGACGTGAGCGAGGCCACCTCGCTGGCACCCGAGATGATGTACACGACGATGTCCGCCAGCGACTCGGTGCCACGGATGAAGCGGAGCACCGACTGGCCGTCCTCCTCGCTCAGCCGCAGGTCCAGCAGCACCATGGCCGGCCGGATGTGAGACAGGATGGAGCGAGCCTCCGAGGCACCCGAGGTGGCCATCACCCGGTAGCCCTCCTGCTCCAACACCTGTTGCAGCACCTCGCGGCAGTCCGCGTCGTCCTCCACCAGGAGGATGCCGCCCGCCTTGGGGGCCGCTTGATTCAGGTCCGGAGAGTTCACGGCCCCGGCGAACATCGGCAGCACCATCTGGAACGTGCTCCCCTCGCCGAGCACGCTGGCCGCCTCCACCCGTCCTCCATGCAGCGCGATGATCTTCCCGACCAGGGGGAGACCCAGCCCCGCACCGGGAGGGCGAGGCACCCCCGGCTGGGCGCGATAGAAGGCATCGAACACGTGCTCGAGCGCCTCGGCGGACATGCCGGGGCCGCTGTCCTTCACCGTGAGCGTGGCGAGCCCGTCCTCGGTGGAGATGCTGACCTCCACGGTGTCATCGGGCTCGCTGTGGTGGATGCCGTTCTCGACGAGGTTGTGGACGGCCTCGGCGATGCGCTCGCGGTCTCCGCGGACGAAGACCTCGGGGCAGGGGGGAATCACCACCCGCACCTTGCAGTGCTCGGCGAGGACACCCAGCGCGCGGACCACCTCCTCGGCCACGGCCTTGAGGCCGAAGGGGCGCTGGTTGAGCTGCATCTTCCCGGACTGGAGCCGGGACATGAGCAGCAGGTCGTTCACCATGCGCAGCATGCGGTCGGAGTTCCGGTCGCAGATCTGCACCGCGCGGCGCTGCGAGTCCGTGAGGGGACCCAGCTTCTCGCGTCCCATCATCGCCAGGTACGACTTGATGGTGGTGAGCGGGTTCTTCAAGTCGTGCGAGACGTTGCCTAGCAGTTCCTCTCGGTTCTGCTCCAGGCTCTTGAGGCCCGCGATGGCGGTCTGGAGGTCCTTGTTCCGCCGGGCGCTGTCATCGCGGAGCCGGGCGACCTCGTAGGCGGCGGAGAGCTGCGCGGCCAGCGACTGGAGCACCGGTTCGGAGACGGTGCGGCGCGCGCCCAGGATGACGAGGACACCGGTGACGCCGTGCGGACTCTCGAGCGGCACGGCGAGGGTCTCCGCGTCGCGCAGCAGCTTCTTCTCGGAGAAGGCCCGGCCGACCACGCCTTCACCCGGGACGGCGGCGATGACGCGGCTGTCGTAGCGGCCGCGGACATGTTCGACGTGGAGCTGCTCCCGGGAGGGGAAGTAGCGGGCCACGTAGCAGACCTTGGGCTTGAGCAGCGTGTGCAGGGTCTGCAGGTGGGCGCGAAGGGCCTCGGTGGGCCCCGCGTTGTCGGTGAGGTGGCGCGCCATCTCCAGGAGGGCGCGCGCGACGGTGTCGGCATCCGCCGGGGGGGCAGGCTTCACCGCTCGACGGGTGGACTTCTTCGAGGTGGTGGGGCGCAGCGGCACGACCTCTGCCAGGGCCCCCTTCTTCTTCGAGCGCACGGGCGAATCCTGCTTCAGGTTCCGCGCGCGAGGAAACGGCCCTGGTGTGCAGGGCCATCCGGAGGACAGTGGCCGTGTCGTCTGCCCGACAGGTGGGGCGCTTCAGGAGCGGCGCTGGATACGGCCGTCCTTGTCCAGGACGTACGGCTCCACGAGCAGCGGCTCGACCTGGGCCCGCTTGTCCGCCACGCTGAAGCCCGAGTCGGCCAGGGTGGCGAGCGCGGACGTCTGCACCCGGCGTCCCGTCTCATCGGCCGTCAGGAGCTTGAGCACGGGCTCGCGCGCCGGCTCGTACTTGAAGGAGGCGAGCGCCTTGAGCGCGGCGATCTTCACATCGTCCGACATGTCCTCGAGGAAGGGGAGGACCACGGGAGGAATGCGCGCATCCTCTCGGCCGGAGACGTGGTGGAGGAGGACGACCTTCTTCTCCGGGTTCTTCGTGTAGTGCGCGGACAGGTGCTGGAGGGCGTTGACGCAGGCCCCGGTGACTTCGTCCTCGCTGAGCAGCTCGCCCAGGAGGCGCAGCGCCCAGGACGTGGCCTGCTCCGTTTTGCTGAGGAACTCGACGATGGGGGGAACGGCGTCCTTGCCGAAGGACTTCACCAGCTCGAAGGTGTGCTCCTTCTCGTCCGCGTCCGTGGTGAGCGGGTCCACCGTGATGGTGAAGCGGGCGAGCAGCACGGAGACGGCCTCGGGATATTTCATCTCCCCGAGCTGCTGGATGGCCTTCTGGCGAGTCGCCGGATCACCGTACTTCTGGGTGACCTTGGGCTTGAGCTTGAGGGCTTTCTCGGGCCCCGAGCCGCCCGTGAAGATGTCGAAGAGGCCCATGTGCGCGTGTGCTCCGTTTCCTGCGGCGACGTGATGAATGGAAGGTAGAGGCGCCGTCTATGACGGGGCGGCGCCCAGGACAAGAGACAAGACAGTCAGAGAGTCAGCTCGCGACGCACATCGTCGCTGTAGGCCCGGGACAGGGTCTCCGCGGCGGCCCGGGCCTCGGGCGTATCCGTATCCGGCACCTTGACCTGGAGGTGGAGATACAGGTCGCCAGGGGCGCCGCCCTTGAGGGAGGGGACTCCGCGCCCTTTGAGACGCATCTGGCGCCCGGATTGTGAGCCTGATGGAACCTTCACGGTGACCTCGCCCTGGAAGGTGGGCACGCGGACCTCCGCGCCAAGCATGGCCTCCGAGACTGTCACGGGGAGGTCCACATGCAGGTCGTCCCCTTCGCGGCGCACCAGGGGATGCTCCATCACTTCCGTCTCGATGTAGAGGTCTCCCGGAGTCCCGCCGCGGAGTCCCGGGGCGCCCTGGCCCGCCAGCCGCACCTTGGAGCCGGTCTGGACGCCGGCGGGAATCTTCACGGTCAGCCGGGTCGCCTCGTCCGGCCCCGCGCCCACACGGCTTGGGCGGGTGACGGAGAGGGTGCGCTCGGTCCCGGTGACGGCCTCCGCCAGCGTGATGCGGGCGTGGGTGGACAGGTCATTGCCCCGCTCGGGGCCCGCGGCGGGACGACGACGGCCCCGGCCGAACATGTCTCCGACGTCGAACCCCGCTCCGCCGCCTCCGGCGTTGGCCCCCCCTCGGCGCCCGAACAAGTCGTTGAAGAGGTCCCCCAGGTCGAAGTCCTCGCCTCCGTAGGGGATTCCGCCGGCGCCGCCCCGCGAGGCCGCCGCCCGGTATTGGCGGTAGGCCTCCGCCTTCTTCTCGTCGAAGCCGATCTTCTCCGCGTCCTCGCCGAACTCGTCGTAGAGCTTGCGCTTCTTCGGATCCGACAGCACGTCGAAGGCCGAGCCGATCTGCTTGAACTTCTCCTCGGCGGCCTTATTTCCGGGGTTGACGTCCGGATGGTGCTGGCGCGCGAGCTTCCGGTACGCCTTCTTGATGGCGTCGTCGGAGGCCGTCCGGTCCACGCCGAGGATCTGGTAGTAGTCGTCCGCCATTATTTCCCGCCGGGCTGTACGTGGTTGAAAGTAACCAGTCGATGGGAGGGCGCCAGCAAGGACTGTTCGGCTGGCCTGGGATGTATAAAGTCGCCGAAAGATGAGGGAGGCCATGGCAGCGCCGCGCCGAGCGGGAGCGGGGATCTTGTGGCTGGCGGGCTGGCTCCTCGTGGTGCCTGTGTCCCAGGCACGGGCCCAGGGTGTCCCCGGGGAGTCGCGGGGGCAGGTGGTGGACCGGGTGGTCGCCATCATCGAAGGCAGGGTCCTGTCCCAGAGCGAACTGGAGTTCGAGGCCCGGGTGGCGCTCGTCCAACGAGGAGGCGTCCAGGCGCTGGACGTTCCCTTGGATGAGCAGACGCTCAGAGGGGCCCTGGAGTGGGTCATCAACCAGCGGGTGCAGGTGCTCAACGCGGACCGGCTCCAGGCCTTTCCGGCGGAGCCCTCCGAGGTGGAGGCGAGGTTGGAGGTGTTTCGCGCGCGCGTTGGAGGCCCCGAGGCCCTGGAGCGGTTCCTGGCCCGAAGTGACGTGGACCTGTCAGGGCTCAAGGCGGTCCTGGCCCGGGGGCTGAGGGCCGAGCGGGTCCTCGACAGTCGCATCCGGCTTCGGGCGCAGGTGGGAGAGACGGAGATTCGCCGCTTCTACGAGCAGCACCGCGCCGACTATCCCGGAAGCTATGAGCTCGTGCGCGACGCCATCCGGGAGAAGCTCTTCCGCGAGCGCTACGCCGCGCTGGCCGTGGAGGAGCTGGCGCAGGTGCGTGCCTCCGCCCAGGTGCGCCGGGTGGCGCCCTTCACCCGGGAGGCGAAGCCATGAGACGGCTCGAGGAGGACATGGCGCCGCGGCTGTCGCATGGCTTCTCCATCCGCCGCATGACGATGGACGACCTGGCGGCGGTGATGGCGCTGGAGCAGGCGGCCTTCAAGAACCCTTGGTCCGCGGAGCTGCTCAAGCGCGAGCTGGAGCACGAATGGTCCACCATCCTCCTCGTGGAGGAGCCCCGGGAGACCGTGCCCCCCTTGCTCCTGGGGTTGGCCATCTTCTGGATCGTCCACGATGAGGTCCACGTGCTCAACGTGGCCACGGCGCCTCAGCACCGGCGCCGGGGCGTGGCCCGGGCGGTGATGGAGGAAGTGCTGGAGCGGGGGAGGGGACGGCGGTGCAGCCTTGCCACCTTGGAGGTGCGCAAGAGCAACGAGGCCGCGATCCAGCTCTACCGCTCGTTCGGCTTCCGTCCCGTGGGCATCCGTCCCAACTACTACGCGGACGAGCGCGAGGACGCGGTGGTGATGGTCCTCGACTTCTGAGCGCACGCGGAGTAGAGGAGCGACCCGTTGTACATTGGGCTATCGAGTTTCTGGGAATGACCTCCTGGGCGCTGACCTGTTGGGTCTGCGTCATGCCGTGCTTGACACGGTGGGGTCGGTCCCTATACTCGCGGCCCTTTTCAGTAGTCCTGTAGGTAGATATGCGCCGCCTGGTGTCTCTGGCGGTTGCGAACCCGAAGAACGAGGTATCAGTGCCGACCATTAGCCAGCTGGTCCGCAAGGGCCGCGAGAAGCTGAACATCAAGGGCAAGAGCCCCGCGCTCAAGGAGTGCCCCCAGAAGCGCGGCGTTTGCACCCGCGTGTACACCACGACTCCGAAGAAGCCGAACTCGGCCCTCCGCAAGGTGGCCCGCGTGCGTCTGACCAACGGAATCGAAGTGACGTCCTACATCCCCGGCGTGGGCCACAACCTCCAGGAGCACTCGGTGGTGATGATCCGCGGCGGCCGTGTGAAGGACCTCCCGGGTGTGCGCTACCACATCGTTCGTGGAACGCTCGACTCCGTGGGTGTCGCGGGTCGCAAGCAGAGCCGCTCCAAGTACGGCGCGAAGCGTCCGAGCTGAGAGCAGACCACCTTCGTTTCAGAGTCCGGACGTTGAGCCCCGCACCCTGGGGAGCGTCCCCGTTGTTTTCCTTCAGCAGCTCATGAAGCCCTGGCAGCAATGCTCTCCAAGGAGAGTGGGGCGTAAGGGAAGAGAGAAGAGATGCCTCGTCGTCGCGTAGTCGCCAAGCGCAAGATTCTTCCGGATCCGAAGTTCCAGGACCGGCTCGTCACCAAGTTCGTCAACGACCTGATGCGGAAGGGCAAGAAGTCCATCGCGGAAGGCGTTTGCTACGGAGCCTTCGCCCTCATCGAGGAGCGCGCGAAGGAGGACCCTCTCAAGACGTTCAAGAAGGCCCTCGACAACGTCAAGCCGGTGCTGGAGGTGAAGAGCCGCCGCGTCGGTGGTGCCACCTACCAGGTGCCCGTCGAGGTCCGTCAGGACCGTCGCGTCGCGCTCGGGATGCGCTGGATCATCCAGTACTCCAAGGCGCGTGGCGAGAAGACCATGCAGGAGAAGTTGGCCGGCGAGATCATGGACGCCGCCAACAACCGCGGTAACGCGGTGAAGAAGCGTGAAGACACGCACAAGATGGCGGAGGCCAACAAGGCTTTCGCGCACTACCGCTGGTAGGCCTGACGGCTTCGCGGTGTCCCGCCCGGGTGCAGAAGGTTGCATCCGGGCGGTTTCTTTAGGTGAAGAGAGTTCTCTGAAATCGCCCGGGTGGGAACGTGAGACGGGGCCCGCAAGCCCTCCCGCCCTCATGGAGAGGTACCGACGCAATGGCTCGCGAGCATCCCCTGGAGCGCTACCGCAACATCGGCATCATGGCGCACATCGATGCCGGCAAGACGACCACCACCGAGCGGATCCTCTTCTACACTGGCGCCATCCATCGGATGGGCGAGGTGCATGAGGGAACCACCACCACGGACTGGATGGTCCAGGAGCGTGAGCGCGGCATCACGATCACCTCCGCCGCCATCACCGCCTTCTGGACCCGCGGTGACCAGCGCTACCGCGTCAACATCATCGACACGCCTGGACACGTGGACTTCACCATCGAGGTGGAGCGCTCGCTGCGCGTGCTGGACGGCGCCATCACCGTGTTCGACGCGGTGAACGGCGTGGAGCCGCAGTCGGAGACGGTCTGGCGCCAGGCGGACCGCTACAAGGTCCCCCGCATCTGCTTCATCAACAAGATGGACCGGGTGGGCGCGGACTTCGAGATGTCCGTGGGCACCATCCGCGAGAAGCTGGGCGCGCGGGCCGTGCGCATGCAGCTGCCGCTGGGCGCGGAGGACAAGCACCGCGGCGTCATCGACCTCGTGACGATGAAGGCCCTGGTGTTCGTCGACTCGGAGCAGGGCAGCCGCTACGACTTCGCGGACATTCCGGAGGAGTACCGTGAGCAGGCGGAGGCCGCGCGCGCGGAGCTGATCGAGGCCGCGGCGGAGCAGGACGATGCGCTGACGGAGAAGTTCCTCGAGGGCCAGGAGCTGACGGAGCAGGAGATCCGCTCCGCCATCCGCAAGGGCTGCGTGGCGCTGAAGCTCTTCCCCGTGTTCTGCGGCTCGGCGTTCCGCCACAAGGGCGTGCAGCCGCTGCTGGACGCGGTGATTGACTACCTGCCCAGCCCGCTGGACATCCCGCCGATTCACGGCAAGACGCCCAAGGGTGAGGACGCGGTGCGCGAGACGCGCGACGACGCGCCCTTCAGCGCGCTGGCGTTCAAGATCATGAACGACCCGGCGTTCCAGTCGCAGACGCTGACGTTCCTCCGCGTCTACTCGGGGAAGCTCGAGGCGGGCACGGCGGTGTGGAACTCGGTGAAGGGCAAGCGCGAGCGCGTCAGCCGCCTGGTGCAGATGCGCGCGGACAAGAAGGACGAGCTCACGGAGTGCTACGCGGGTGATATCTGCGCCGTGGTGGGACTGAAGCTCGCCACGACGGGGGACACGCTCTGCGACGACAAGCAGCCCATCATCCTCGAGCGGATGGAGTTCCCCGAGCCGGTCATCGACATCGCCATCGAGCCGAAGTCGACGGCGGACCAGGACAAGATCATCCAGTCGCTGCAGCGGCTGGCCGCCGAGGACCCGTCGTTCCGCGTGAAGACCAACGAGGAGACGGGGCAGACCATCATCGCCGGCATGGGCGAGCTGCACCTGGAGATCATCGTCGACCGCCTCCTGCGGGAATTCAAGGTCGACGCCAACATCGGCAAGCCGCAGGTGGCGTACCGGGAGACCATCACCACCCAGACGGAGGCGGAAGGGAAGTACATCCGCCAAACCGGTGGCAGGGGACAGTATGGCCACATCTGGCTGCGGGTGATGCCCAACGAGCCCGGTAAGGGCTTCTCGTTCGAGAACAAAGTCGTGGGTGGCGTGGTGACGAAGGAGTTCGTCGACGCCGTGCGCGACGGGGTCAAGGAGTCCCTGCAGAACGGCCCCGTGGCGGGATACCCCATGGTGGACGTGAAGGTGGAGGCCTACGACGGCTCCATGCACGACGTGGACTCCAGCGAGATGGCGTTCAAGATCGCCGGCTCGCTGGCGTTCAAGGACGCGGTCCGCGCGGCCACGCCTGTGCTGCTCGAGCCCATCATGAGCTGCGAGATCGTCACCCCGGAGGACTTCATGGGCGACGTGATTGGCGACTTGAACGGGCGCCGGGGCAAGGTGCTGGGCATGACGCCTCGGCCGGGCCGCACTCAAGCCATCCAGGCGCAGGTCCCCTTGGCCGCCATGTTCGGGTACTCGACGGACCTGCGCAGCCGCAGCCAGGGAAGGGCGACCTACACCATGCAGTTCAGTCACTACGCGCCCGCGCCGAAGTCGGCGCTCAACCGCTACTGACGGGTCCGGCAGGTGCCCCTGCGGGCGATTTCAGTTGACGTTGTGGCAGGTTTGGAGCAGGACGCAGCACCTTGCAGTGAGTTTTTCGTGATTCGAGACGTGCCGGGTTGTTGACCGGCTCAGCCCGGTGAGGAGTGTCATGGCCAAGGAGAAGTTCGAGCGTAACAAGCCCCACGTGAACATCGGCACGATCGGACACGTGGACCACGGCAAGACGTCGCTGACGGCGGCCATCACGAAGGTGCTGGCGAAGACGGGCGGCGCCACGTTCCTGGCGTACGACCAGATCGACAAGGCGCCGGAAGAGCGCGAGCGCGGCATCACGATTTCGACGGCGCACGTGGAGTACCAGACGGCGAACCGTCACTACGCGCACGTCGACTGTCCGGGCCACGCCGACTACGTGAAGAACATGATCACGGGCGCGGCGCAGATGGACGGCGCCATCCTGGTGGTGTCGGCGGCGGACGGCCCGATGCCGCAGACGCGTGAGCACATCCTGCTGGCGCGCCAGGTCGGCGTTCCGTACATCGTGGTCTTCCTGAACAAGGTCGACCTGCTGGACGACCCCGAGCTGCGCGAGCTGGTGGAGATGGAGGTTCGCGACCTGCTCAAGAAGTACGAGTTCCCGGGCGACACCATCCCCATCATCCCCGGGTCCGCCATGAAGGCGCTCGAGGGTGACTCGAGCGAAATTGGCGAGCAGGCCATCCTGAAGCTGATGGCGGCGGTGGACAGCTACATCCCGACCCCGCAGCGCGCGACGGACAAGCCCTTCCTGATGCCGGTGGAGGATGTGTTCTCCATCGCCGGCCGTGGAACGGTGGCGACGGGCCGCGTGGAGCGCGGCAAGATCAAGGTCGGCGAGGAAGTTGAAGTCGTCGGTCTGCGTCCGACGCAGAAGACGGTCGTGACGGGCGTGGAGATGTTCCGCAAGCTGCTCGACGAGGGCATGGCCGGCGACAACATCGGCGCGCTGGTCCGCGGCCTGAAGCGCGAGGACATGGAGCGCGGCCAGGTGATTGCGAAGCCGGGCAGCATCACCCCGCACACCAAGTTCAAGGCGCAGATCTACGTGCTGTCGAAGGAGGAGGGTGGTCGCCACACCCCGTTCTTCAAGGGCTACCGTCCCCAGTTCTACTTCCGCACGACGGACGTGACGGGAACGGTGAAGCTGCCGGAGAACGTGGAGATGGTGATGCCGGGCGACAACATCGCCATCGAGGTGGAGCTCATCACCCCCGTGGCGATGGAGAAGGAGCTGCGCTTCGCCGTCCGCGAGGGTGGACGTACGGTGGGCGCCGGCGTGGTGGCCGAAGTCATCGAGTAGCAGACCGCCTCTTGGCTCTCTGGGGGCCCCCGTCCGGGGAATTTCCAGAGAGCCGGAGGAAATCCAGTTGCATACACCGGGGCGGGATGGTAATCACCGCGCCCCTTCGTTCTGAAGAAGCGGCTCTGTGACATCCAGGGGACGTCAGTCGTAGCGCCTCCCAAGGCGTTGGCACAGGGTTCGTTCTAAGAGGTTCTTGCGAATGGCGACACAGAAGATCCGCATCCGGCTGAAGGCATACGACTCGAAGCTCCTGGACCAGAGCGCGGGGGAGATCGTCGAGACGGCCAAGCGCACGGGCGCGAAGGTGGCCGGTCCGATCCCCCTTCCGACGCGCATCAACAAGTTCACGGTGCTGCGGTCGCCGCACGTGGACAAGAAGAGCCGCGAGCAGTTTGAGATCCGCACGCACAAGCGCCTGCTCGACATTCTCGAGCCTACGCAGCAGACGCTGGATGCGTTGATGAAGCTGGATCTGTCGGCTGGCGTTGACGTCGAGATCAAGTCCTAGGAAGCGGGTGGGCGTCCGAGTGGTTTCACTCCGACCCCCGCGAGGAAAGTGCCATGGCGAAGTTTGACGTTGTCGACCTGGATTTGAAGAAGGTGTCGGAGATTGAGCTCTCCGACGACATCTTCGGCGCTGAGCCGAACACGCACCTCTTTTACGAGGTCGCGAAGATGCAGCAGATCAACCGGCGCCGCGGCACGGTGGGTGTGAAGAACACCTCGCTGGTCAGCGGCGGCGGCAAGAAGCCCTGGAAGCAGAAGGGCACCGGTCGCGCCCGCCAGGGTTCCATCCGCGCTTCCCACTGGGTGGGCGGCGGCAAGGCGATGGCTCCCAAGGCTCGCGACTACTTCTACCGTCCGCCCCGCAAGGTGCGCCGCGGTGCGCTGAAGTCCGCGCTGTCCCTGCGCGCCAAGGAGAAGACGCTCATCATCCTGAGCGGGTTCTCCCTGGATGCCCCCAAGAGCAAGCAGGCCTTCGAGGTGCTGACCAAGCGCCTGAAGCTGCAGAACGCTCTCGTGGTGGACGAGAAGGGCAACACCAACCTGCACCGCAGCGTGCGGAACCTGGCGAAGTTCGACGTGCTGCCTCCCGAGGGCGTGAACCTCGAGGCCGTGCTGAAGCACTCGCACCTCGTCCTGACCTCCGCGGCCGCGAAGTCCCTCGAAGGGGCGCTCTCATGAATCTCAGCGACATCATCAAGGGCCCGCTCATCACCGAGAAGCTGGACAAGGCCCGGGAGAAGTTCCGGCAGTATTCGTTCATCGTCGACCGCAAGGCCACCAAGCATGACGTGGCTCGCGCGGTTGAGACGCTCTTCAAGGTCACCGTCGAGGGTGTTCGCACGAACATCGTCCGCGGCAAGATCAAGCGCGTGGGTCGGAGCATCGGCAAGCGGCCCAACTTCAAGAAGGCGGTCGTCACCCTCAAGGAAGGCGACTCGATCGAACTCTTCGAGGGAGGGGCGGCCTGACGCTACGGCGTTGAGGTCAGCCTGAGGAACACACCATGGGCATCAAGAAGTACAAGCCGACAAGCGCCGCCCGCCGTCTGATGACGGTGTCCGATTTCGCGGACATCACCAAGGACGCGCCCGAGAAGAAGCTGACCGAGCCGCTGAAGCGCTCGGGCGGCCGTAACGTCCACGGACACATCACCCGCCGCCACCAGGGCGGTGGGCACAAGCGCCGCTACCGCGTCATCGACTTCAAGCGTCGTGACAAGGATGGCGTGCCGGCCAAGGTCACCGCGGTGGAGTACGACCCCAACCGCACCGCCAACATCGCTCTGCTGACGTACGCGGACGGTGAGAAGCGCTACATCCTGGCTCCTGTGGGCCTGAATGTGGGCGACACGGTGTTCGCCGGCGAGAACGCGGACATCCGTCCGGGCAACTCCCTGCCGCTGCAGAACATCCCGGTGGGTACGGTCATCCACAACGTGGAGCTGAAGCCGGGCCGTGGCGCCCAGGTCATTCGCTCTGCTGGCACGTCTGGCCAGCTGATGGCGAAGGAGGGCCGCTACGCGCAGGTGCGTATGCCTTCCGGTACCGTCCGCATGGTCCTGATTGAGTGCCGCGCCACCGTGGGCCAGGTGGGTAACATCGAGCACGAGATCATCCGCGTCGGTAAGGCGGGTAAGAGCCGGTGGCTGGGCATCCGCCCGACGGTTCGTGGTCTCGCGATGAACCCCGTGGACCACCCGCACGGTGGTGGTGAGGGTAAGTCCGGTCAGGGTAACCCGCACCCGGTGTCGCCGTGGGGCAAGAAGACCAAGGGCCTCACCACGCGAACCAACAAGCGTACTGACAAGTTCATTGTGAGCGGCCGCCGCCAGGGCGCGCGCAGCCAGTAAGAGGATTCGCAAGCCATGGCTCGTTCGATCAAGAAGGGTCCGTTCGTCGACGACTTCCTCGTGAAGAAAATCGAGGACATGATCAAGACGAACAAGAAGACTGTCGTGAAGACGTGGTCCCGCCGCTCCACCATCCTGCCGGAGTTCGTGGGTCACACCTTCGCGGTGCACAACGGGAAGAAGTTCATCCCGGTGTTCGTCACGGAGAACATGGTCGGCCACAAGCTCGGCGAGTTCGCCCCGACGCGTACGTTCGGTGGACACTCGGCGGAGAAGAAGGTCGCCAAGGCCCCGGGCAAGTAGCCTGGCGCATTGCCTGAGAGCCTGAGGAGATGACCATGGAGTCGACTGCACATCTGCGTTTCCTGCGCATGAGCCCCCGCAAGCTGTCCACCGTTGCGGCGCTCGTCCGGGGCAAGCCCGTTGAGGCGGCCCTCAACATCCTGAAGTTCACCCCGCGCGCCGCGGCCCTCCCGGTGGAGAAGCTCATCAAGAGCGCTGTGGCCAACGCGACGGACAAGTCCAAGGGACAGGTCGACGTGGACACGCTCTACGTCAAGACCATCTCGGTGGACCAGGGACCCACCCAGCGCCGGTTCATGCCGCGCGCCATGGGCCGGGCCACCCCCATCAAGAAGAAGACCGCCCACGTCCACGTGGTGCTGGCCGAGGCCAAGAAGTAGGACCCGTCGGGCCCTGCCCGGACGTTCAAGGAGATTCACGTTGGGACAGAAAGTTCATCCGATCGGGTTCCGGCTTGGCGTCATCAAGACCTGGGACTCCAAGTGGTTCGAGCACAAGAACTACGCGCAGTGGCTCCATGAGGACATCCGCATCCGCGAGTTCGTGAAGAAGTCGCTGAACCACGCGGGCGTGTCCAAGGTGGAGATCGAGCGCGCCGCCAACAAGGTGAAGGTCAACGTCCACACCGCGCGCCCGGGTATCGTCATCGGCAAGCGCGGCGCGGGCATCGAGACGGTGAAGAAGGACCTCCAGCAGTTCACGAAGAACGAGGTCTTCCTCAACATCGTCGAGGTCCGCAAGGCGGAGACCGACGCGCAGCTGGTGGCGGAGAACATCGCCACGCAGCTCGAGCGCCGCATTGCCTTCCGCCGCGCCATGAAGAAGGCGCTGCAGACGGCGATGAAGTTCGGAGCCAAGGGCATCCGCGTGGCCTGCTCGGGCCGCCTGGGTGGCGCCGAGATGGCTCGCTACGAGTGGTACCGCGAGGGCCGCGTGCCCCTGCACACCCTCCGCGCGGACATCGACTACGGCTTCGCCGAGGCCAAGACGACCTACGGCAAGATTGGCTGCAAGGTCTGGGTCTGCAAGGGCGAGGTTCTCCCGGGCAAGGGTGGCCAGGCCCCCATGCCCTCCAACCGGTAATCGCCCTCCCGCGTCGGGCACCTTCGAGAGAAGGTGCCCGGGGCAGGGCAGTGAAGGACAGCGACGATGCTTCAGCCTGCACGTACGAAGTACCGCAAGATGCACAAGGGCCGCACGCCCGGCGCCGCGCACCGTGGCAGCGACTTGACCTACGGTGAGTTCGGCCTGATGAGCCTCCAGCCGGGTTGGATTACGTCTCGGCAGATCGAGGCGGCCCGTATCGCGATGACCCGTCACGTGAAGCGTGGCGGCAAGATCTGGATCCGTATCTTCCCGGACAAGCCCATCACCAAGAAGCCCGCTGAGACCCGTATGGGTACCGGTAAGGGTGGCGTGGAGTACTACGTCGCGGTGGTGAAGCCCGGTCGTATCCTCTACGAGATGGAGGGTATGACGAAGGAAGTGGCCACCGGGGCGCTGAAGCTGGCGCAGGCGAAGCTGCCGGTGCTGACGAAGATCGTGACGCGCTCGGAGCTCAGCCTCTAGGCACCGCGGCGGGAGCCGCCTTCGGGTGGGCTCCCGCACGCATGTGGAGATTGCAATGGCGACTGCGAAGGAACTGAGGGAGCTGTCGGCGGACGACCTGCAGCGGCGGGCGACGGAACTGCGTGAGACGCTGTTCCAGGACCAGCTCAAGCGGCGGACCGGCTCGCTGGACAACCCGTCGGAGCGGACCCTGCACCGGCGTGACCTGGCCCGCGTGCTGGCGGTGCTCGGCGAGAAGAAGAAGGCGGCGAAGGCGTAGACCCTGGCCGCGAATCTCCAAACGCGCTCGCTTTGAAGCGGGTGCGTGCGGCCACCCGGAGCGCGAGAGCGCCCGGGTGTATGAGAGACAGTGAGAGAACAGATGGCTGAGACGACTGAAGCGCCCAAGGCAGAGACCTCGACCCGCGGCCGTCCCAAGACGCGCGTGGGAATCGTCACCTCCAACAAGATGCAGAAGACGGTGGTTGTCACCGTTCAGCGCCGGGCTCCCCACCCGAAGTACGGGAAGATCATGAGCCTGCGCGAGAAGTACAAGGCGCACGTGGAGGACCACGACTACCCGAAGAAGGTCACCATCAACGAAGGTGACCGGGTCCGGATCGCTGAGACCAAGCCCGCCTCGAAGGACAAGCGGTGGCGCGTGGTTGAGGTGCTGGAGAAGAGCAAGAACGTCTAGCACGCACCTCCGCAAGCGCGGCCGCCAGGCGGCGCGGCGGGGTCACCGGCGATAGGAGATTCCCAGATGATTCAGATGACGAGCGTGCTCGACGTGGCGGACAACTCGGGCGCGAAGAAGGTGTTCTGCATCAAGGTGCTCGGCGGTTCGAAGCGCAAGTACGCGTCCATCGGCGACGTCATTGTCGTGTCGATTCGCGAGGCGCTGCCCAACTCCAAGGTGAAGAAGGGTGACGTGGCCAAGGCCGTCATCGTCCGCACCAAGCGCGAGGTGGGTCGTCCCGACGGCAGCTTCATCAAGTTCGATGGCAACTCCGCGGTCCTCATCAACAAGGACATGGAGCCCATTGGTACGCGCATCTTCGGGCCGGTGGCCCGTGAGCTCCGCGCCCGTAAGTTCATGAAGATCATCTCGCTGGCGCCCGAAGTCCTCTGAGAGGACCCCAGGCCGGACGGCGAGCAGCCAGAGAGAGGAAGCCATGCAGAAACTGAAGGTGGGAGACACGGTTCAGGTCCAGGCCGGTGCCGAGGCCTCCGAGAAGACCCCCGCGACGAAGCGCGGCAAGGTGTTGAAGATTGACCGGGAGTCGGGCCGCGTGACGGTGGAAGGCCTGCGGCTGGTCAAGCGTCACCTGCGCAAGACGCCCCAGAACCCCGAAGGTGGCATTGTCGAGAAGCCCGGCACCATCGCCCTGGCCAGTCTCCAGGTCGTGTGCGCCAAGTGCGACAAGGCGACCCGCGTGGGAATCAAGACCGAGGGTGAGAAGCACCAGCGCTTCTGCAAGAAGTGCAAGGCCCTGATTGACTAGGAGTCCCTGTTGGGGCATGTATGCGCGCCCTTCTGTCCACCCTGGTGGGTGGATAGGGGGGCGTGCAGGCAACGAGGGCCTGGTGCATCACGAGGCCCTCGCGGTGTTTTTGGTTTTCAATTGAAGGACTGATCGGACGCGCTGGGTCCACGACGGCGCCCCGAAGCAGAGGATACGACGATGGCTGACGAGAAGAAGCCGGACCAGAAGGAAAAGAAGGCGAAGCGCGGCAAGAAGGAAGAGGCCAAGAAGGTTGGCTTCGCGGCGAACATCGAGGAAGGTCTCGAGAGCAAGCCGGCGCGCATGAAGGTTCGCTTCCAGAAGGAAGGGGTGCCCGCCCTGATGAAGGAGCTGGGCCTCAAGAACCCGATGGAAGTTCCCCGCCTCCAGAAGATCGTCGTCAACATGGGTCTGGGCGAGGCGCTCGCCAACAACAAGATCCTGGAGTCGGCGGTGGACCAGCTCGCGGCGATCACGGGCCAGAAGCCCATCGTGACGCGCGCCCGGAAGTCCATCGCAAACTTCAAGCTGCGCCAGGGCCAGGCCATCGGCGCGGCCGTCACGCTGCGCGGCGCCCGCATGTACGAGTTCATGGACCGCCTCATCACCGTGGCCCTGCCGCGCGTGCGTGACTTCAAGGGCGTGTCCCCGAAGGCGTTCGATGGGAAGGGTAACTACACGCTCGGCGTTCGCGAGCAGATCATCTTCCCCGAAATCAACTACGACCAGATCGAGAAGGTGAAGGGGCTCAACATCAGCTTCGTCACCACCGCGCGGAATGACGAGCAGGGGCTGGCGCTGATGCGTCACTTCGGCATGCCGTTCCGCCAGTAAGCCCTCGAGCCAAGGACCTCACGACAATGGCCAAGCTCTCCAAGATCGCCCAGGCGAAGCGCAAGCCGAAGTTCGCGGTGCGCCAGTACAACCGCTGCCCGCTCTGCGGCCGTCCCCGCGCGTTCCTGCGCAAGTTCAAGATGTGCCGTATCTGCCTGCGCAACCGCGCGCTGCGCGGCGAGATCACCGGCGTCACCAAGTCGTCCTGGTAGGCCGGAAGGGCAGGGTGCCGAGGAGCTCGAAAGGGCTCGTTGGCGCCCTGGACGTGCTCATGAACAGCGCGTCCAACAGAGGTTTCTAACAATGAAGTGGTGGTCGGCGCGAACCCCCGGGATGGGCCCGGCAGGCGCGACGAACACGAGCACGAGACTCCAAAAGGTCTCGCTTGGAAGGTAGCCCATGCCGGTCAATGATCCTGTTGGCGACATGCTGACCCGCCTGCGCAATGGTTCGCGCGCGCGTCACGACAAGGTCGTCATTCCCCACTCGAAGCTCAAGCTCGAGATCATCAAGGTCCTCAAGGATGAGGGCTTCATTGGGGACTTCGTCGTCCACTCCATCGAGGGCTCGGTGCAGAGCGAGATCACCGTGCAGCTCAAGTACGGTCCGGACCGCAGCCCCGCCATCACCGGCATCCGCCGCGTGTCGAAGCCGGGTCTCCGCCGCTACGCCGGCGTGAACGACATCCCGCAGGTGTTGGGTGGCATGGGTATCTCCATCCTCTCCACCTCGCGTGGCATCCTGGTGGACTCGGAGGCCCGCAAGCAGAAGGCGGGCGGCGAGCTGCTCTGCACCGTCTACTAGCCAGCGGCCTGGTGGCAGCGCCTCGTGAGAGTGCGCACCCCGGGCATACAGGACCGAGGCAACCATGAGTCGGATTGGAAAACTGGCGATCAAGCTCGGCGACAAGACGAAGGCCATCGTCGCCGGCCAGCAGGTGAACTTCGAGGGCCCCAAGGGCAAGCTGTCAGTGAAGCTGCCCGTGAAGGTCAAGGTCGAGATCAAGGACGGTCAGGTGAACGTGCTGCGCGCGGATGAGTCGCGCGAGGCGCGGAGCCTGCACGGCCTGACGCGCACCATCCTCGCGAACGCCGCCAAGGGCGTGTCCACGGGCTTCGAGAAGAAGCTGGACATCCGTGGCGTCGGTTTCCGCGCCGAGGTGAAGGGCAAGGCCATCCACTTCGCGCTGGGCTACTCTCATCCGGTGGTGTTCAACCTGCCGGAGGGTGTGACGGCGGAAGTGGACAAGCAGGCCCGCACCGAGGACAGCCTCCCCACCGTGGGACTGACGCTGCGCTCCGCGGACAAGGAAGTGCTGGGCGCGACGGCGGTCAACATCCGCTCGCTGCGTCCGCCCGAGCCCTACAAGGGCAAGGGCATCAAGTACGCCGAGGAGCGCATCCGCCGTAAGGAGGGCAAGACCGGAACGACCTAGTCGTTCCGTCTGTCCTGAGTGTTCCCAATCCCGCCGGGCCCTTGGGGTCCGGCGGCATCATCCGGCGGTGGAAGTCCGCATCACCGCCGGAAGGACAAGGAAGCAGCCATGCCGACGAAGATCGATCCCCGTATCAAGAGGAAGAACCGCATCCGCAAGAAGCTCTCGGGTACCACCGAGCGGCCGCGGCTTACCGTCTACAAGAGCCTCAAGCACATTTATGCGCAGGTGGTGGACGACACCACGGGCCGCACCCTCGCGTTTGCTTCGTCGCTGTCCAAGGAGCTGAAGGGCCAGGACGAGGGCGACAAGAAGGCGGACGCGAAGCGGGTGGGTGCCCTCATCGCGCAGCGGTGCAAGGCTGCCAACGTCGAGGCGGTGGTGTTCGACCGCAACGGCTTCCCCTATCACGGGCGCATCGCCGCCGTGGCTGACGCCGCGCGCGAGGCCGGGCTGAAGTTCTAGCTTTCGAAAGGATTTCCAAGTGGCAACTCCGATCAATCCGAACGATCTGGACCTCACCGACCGCGTGGTGAACATCAACCGCGTGGCCAAGGTCGTGAAGGGCGGCCGCCGGTTCTCGTTCGCCGCCCTCGTGGTGGTGGGTGATGGCGCCGGTCACGTGGGTGTGGGCCTGGGCAAGGCCAACGAAGTCCCCGAGGCCATCCGCAAGGGTGGCGAGAACGCGAAGAAGAACCTGTTCCGCGTTCCGCTCATGGGGCACACGATTCCGCACGAGGTGCTCGGGCACTTCGGCGCCGGCTGGGTGCTTCTCAAGCCGGCCAGCGAAGGTACGGGCGTCATCGCCGGTGGCGCGGTTCGCGCGGTGCTGGAGGCTGCGGGTATCCGCAACATCCTGACCAAGAGCCAGGGCTCGCGCAATCCGCACAACGTGCTGAAGGCCACGGTGGCGGGTCTGAAGATGCTCCGCAGCGCGGCTCAGGTGTCGCGCCTGCGTGGCAAGGACATCGAGGCGGCGAAGCTCGCCGGGGAGCAGAGGGGCTAGTCATGGCGCTCAAGGTGACGCTGACGAAGAGCTACGCGGGCGCTTCCGAGGACATGCTGGCCACCATCCGTGGCCTGGGTCTGAAGAAGTTTGGTGATGAGCGCCTGCTCAAGGACACGCCGGCCATCCGTGGGATGGTGTTCAAGGTGAAGCACCTGGTCTCCTCGGAGACGGTGAGCACCGAGGCGCCGGCGCCCAAGCGCCGCAAGCCGCGCAAGATCGCCCTCAGGGATCGCGCGCGCGCCTACCAGGCCAAGCAGGGCAAGGCCTGAGCACGAGAGGACCAAGACAATGAGCACTCTGCACGGTTTGAAGCGCCCCTCGCGCTCGTGGCACCGCAAGAAGCGGGTGGGCCGCGGCCAGGGTTCCGGTCTGGGCAAGACGGCCGGTCGCGGTGGCAAGGGTCAGAAGGCCCGCACCGGTAACATGCGGTTCGAGGGCTTCGAGGGTGGCCAGAGCCCCCTGCAGCGCCGGCTGCCGAAGTTCGGCTTCAACTCGCCCAACCGCACGGTGTACGCGGTGGTGAACCTGTCCGACGTGGATACCCACTTCGCCGCGGGTTCCACGGTGGACGAGGCCACGCTGAAGAAGGCGGGGCTGGTCAAGGGCCGCTACGACGGTGTGAAGCTGCTGGCCCGAGGCGAGCTGACCAAGAAGGTCACCATCCGGGTCCACAAGGCCTCCGAGGCTGCCAAGTCGGCGGTCGAGAAGGCGGGCGGCGCGGTGGATGTCCTCCCGCTGATGGCCCACAAGCCGGAGTCGGCTTCGAAGGCCCACGCTGGCAAGGGCGTCAAGGCCCCCCGGCAGCCCAAGGCCTGAGCATGACCGGCCCGCACCACTTGCCGGTGGTGCGAGCCAGTTTGCTTGTGTAGGCTTCTGCGCCCCTTTCCCGTCCGTGGAACAGGGGCGTTTTGTCGTCCTGGCAGAACCCTCACGAAGAGGATGGCTACCCCGTGGCTCTGAATGCCTTCGCCAACGTCTTCCGTATCGCTGAGCTGCGCAGCCGGCTCGCGTACACGCTGGCTTTGCTGGCGGTTTACCGCATCGGCATCTTCATCAACACGCCAGGGGTGGACCGGGCGGCGATGAATGCCTTCATGGACGCCCAGAAACAGTCGGGCGGCCTGGTCTCGCTGTTCAACCTCTTCTCCGGCGGCGCGCTGGAGCAGATGTCCATCTTCGGATTGGGCATCATGCCATACGTGAGCGCCTCCATCATCATGCAGCTGCTGGCGGTGGTCATCCCCAGCCTGGAGCGCCTGCAGAAGGAAGGCGCCGCGGGCCGGCAGAAGATCAACCAGTACACGCGCTACGGCACCATCGTCCTCTCCGTCATCCAGGGCATTGGTATTTCCCGCTGGCTGGCGTCGCTCGGGCGCTCCGACGCGGGGCAGAGCGGCTTCAACCAGGTGGTGGTGCCGGACGACAGCGTCTGGTTCACCTTCATGACGGTCATCAGCCTGACGGCGGGTACGGCCTTCATCATGTGGCTGGGTGAGCGCATCACCGAGCGCGGCATCGGCAACGGTATCTCCCTCATCATCTTCGCGGGCATCGTCGCGGGTGTGCTCCCCGGCGCGAACACGCTGCTCGAGATGACCCGGCAGGAAGTCATCGCGGTGGCCGAGGTCCTGGCGCTGCTGGTGTTCATGCTCGTCATCATCGCGGTGGTCGTCTACGTGGAGCGCGGCATGCGCCGCATCCCCATCCAGTACGCCAAGCGCATGGCGGGACGGCGGATGTTCGCGGGCCAGGCGACGTACTTCCCGATGAAGGTCAACACGGCCGGCGTCATCCCGCCCATCTTCGCGGGCGCGGTGCTGTCCTTCCCCGCGACGTTGGGCACGTGGTTCCCGTTCCTGCAGAACATGCAGCGGGCCATCGAGGGGAACCTGTGGATCTACAACGGCCTCTTCGTGCTGCTCGTCATCTTCTTCGCGTACTTCTACACGGCGCTGACGTTCCGCCCGGATGACGTGGCCGACAACATCAAGAAGCAGGGTGGATACATCCCGGGTATCCGTCCGGGTCGTCAGACGGCGGAGTTCATCGAGCGCGTGCTCAACCGCCTCACGTTCGGTGGCGCCCTGTACCTGGCGGTCATCTGCGTGATCCCCTCCGTCATCAGTGGCCTGCTCAATGTGCGCTTCACCTTCGGTGGCACCGCGCTCCTGATTGTCGTGGGTGTGGCGCTGGACACGGTGCAGCAGATCGAGGGTCACCTCATCAGCCGCAACTACGAGGGCTTCGCTGGTCCGCGTGGCCCCCGCATCCGCGGCCGGGTGCGCGTGGCGGCTTGATTCACGACGTTGAATGTCCCGGGCGCCTCTCCCCGTCGTGGGGAGGGGCGCCTCGTCTTTCCGGGCCGGAGTCGTTCAAGATATTCGGTGGTGCACATGGGGGGCGCTTGGAAGTTTGGTGGCCGACGACTTCCATGCCTTCCTTGGGAGCTGAGAGGAGCACATGAACCTGATCCTGTTGGGGCCGCCGAATGCGGGGAAGGGCACCCAGGCGAAGAAGCTGTTCGAGGACTACAAGATCCCGCAGATCTCCACCGGCGACATCCTCCGCAAGGCAGTGGCGGAGAAGACGGAGCTGGGCAAGGTCGCGGGGCCGCTGATGGCGGCGGGCCAGTATGTGCCTGACGACGTCGTGATTGGCATCGTGGAGGAGCGCCTCAAGCAGTCCGACGTGGCCACGGGCTTCGTCCTGGACGGCTTTCCGCGCACCCCCGGCCAGGCCGACGCGTTGGACCGAATGCTGGGGCGGCTGGGCAAGAAGCTCGATGCGGTCATCTCGCTCGAGGTGCCGCACAAGACGCTGGTGGAGCGTGGCTCTGGCCGGCGCGTGTGCCCGAAGGATGGCAGCGTCTACCACGTCACCCAGAGCCCGCCGAAGCGCGCCGGGTACTGCGACAAGTGCGGGACGGAGTTGGTTCAGCGCCCGGACGACATGCCGGACGTCATCGAGAAGCGTCTGCAGAAGTACGACGCGGAGACGTCGCCGCTGAAGGACTTCTACGCGAAGAAGGGCGTGCTCAAGAGCGTGGACGGCGTGGGCTCTCCCGAAGGCATCTACGCGGAGATCAAGAGCGCCGCGGCGGGGGGCAAGGCCTGATGGCCGGACGGGCTGGCGAGCGTACCAGGGGCCCTTGCGGTGCCCCATTCCGCTTGCCACCCGTGTCCTGTGCGGTCTGGGGCCGCACGGAACCCCGATGAGCCAGGTCCAGATCAAGTCCCGGGAGGAGATTGCCTTCATGCGCGAGGCGGGCCGCATCGTGGCCGATGTCCTCGATGCGCTCGAGAAGGCGGTGGCCCCGGGCGTGACGACGTGGGACCTGGATGCCCTGGCGGAGAAGATGACCGCCGAGCGGGGCGCCAGGCCCGCGTTCAAGGGCTACCTTGGCTTTCCGTGTGTGCTGTGTGCCTCCATCAACGACGAGGTGGTGCACGGCATCCCAAGCAAGCGGAGGAAGCTGGCCGAGGGCGACCTGATGAAGCTCGACTTCGGCGTGTCCTTCCGAGGGTGGTTCGGGGACTCGGCGCGGACTGTGCCGGTGGGGAAGGTGACTCCAGAGGCGCAGGCGCTGGTGGACACCACGCGTGAGTCGCTCCATAAGGCCATCCAGGCCATGAAGCCTGGCAACAGGCTGGGGGACATCGGGTATGCTGTCCAACGGCACGTGGAGGCCCGCGGCTACTCGGTGGTCCGGGATTTCACGGGCCACGGGATTGGCCGCAAGCTCCACGAGCACCCACACGTGCCGAACCATGGGCAGGCAGGGGCGGGGATGAAGCTCCGGCCGGGAATGGTCCTCGCGGTGGAGCCCATGGTGAACCAGGGGACGTACGAGGTGGAGCTCCTGGACGACGACTGGACGGCGGTGACGGCGGACCGGAAGTTGTCCGCGCATTTCGAGCACACCATCGTCATTACGGACGGAGCTGCTGAGGTTCTCACCCAAGGGCGTTGACGAGGAGGGACTGCGGGTGAAATACCTGGGGGTTACGGTAGGTTGGTAGGAATCCGAGTTTTACTGCGCGGGACGCTTGCCACTTGCGGACCAAAGTGCTATCCCGCCGCGCTTCCAAGAGGTTCGTGGTCCGGGAAGAGGGTTTGACGCTTGCCGAAGGATGATTCCATCGAAGTTGAGGGGACGGTGATGGAGCCCCTCCCCAACGCGATGTTCCGCGTGGTGCTGGACAACGGCCACAAGGTTCTCGCGCACATCTCGGGCAAGATGAGGATGCACTTCATCCGAATCCTTCCCGGAGACAAAGTGAAGGTCGAGCTGTCTCCGTACGACCTGACGCGCGGACGGATCACGTACCGGGCGAAGTAGAAAAGGGCGGCCTTCCGAGTTACGGACAGGCGGCCCGTTGGCTTTTCATCTGTTTGAAGGAAGGAAGTTCGCTCCATGAAGGTTCGGGCGTCCGTCAAGAAGATCTGCGACAAGTGCAAGGTTGTCCGCCGCAAGGGTATCGTGCGCGTCATTTGCGCTTCCAACCCGCGGCACAAGCAGCGCCAGGGCTAACGGCCAGAAGGCCGTTGGCTTCAGACCAACTCCACCCCAGAAGGAAGACCGAAGATGGCTCGTATCGCCGGCATCGACCTGCCGCCCAACAAGCGCGCCGTGATCTCGCTCCAGTACATCTACGGGATCGGCAACAAGTCCGCGCAAGACATCATCGAGGCGGCGGGTATCGATCCCACCACCCGGACCAAGGACCTCACCGAGGACCAGGCTCGCAAGATCCGTGAGATCATCGAGGCCAGCTACAAGGTCGAGGGTGACCTCCGGCGTGAAGTCACGATGAACATCAAGCGCCTGATGGACCTGGGCTGCTACCGGGGCCTGCGTCACCGCAAGGGCCTTCCGGTTCGTGGCCAGCGTACCCACACCAACGCGCGCACCCGCAAGGGTCCGAAGCGTGGCATCGTTCGGGCGAAGCCGGCGGCTCCGGCTCGGTAAACCGCAGCGCCGGCCCGTGAGGTGCCGGCGTCGATCACCTCCTCTCAGGAGCAGCAACTCACATGGCTGACGAGACCAATACTTCGGCTGCGGCGCCCGCGGGTGCCGAGGGCGAGGCCCCTGCCGCGAAGAAGGCGAAGCGCAAGGGCAAGAAGAGCATTCTCAATGGCGTGGTCCACATCCAGTCCACGTTCAACAACACCATCATCACGATCACGGACGTGTCCGGGAACGTGATCTCCTGGTCCTCGGCCGGGGCGCGTGGCTTCAAGGGAAGCCGCAAGTCCACCCCGTTCGCCGCCCAGGTGGCCGCTGGCGATGCCGCCGCGAAGGCGATGGAGCACGGCCTGAAGAACGTGTCCGTGTTCGTGAAGGGTCCGGGCGCGGGCCGTGAGTCGGCGCTTCGCGCGCTGGCCGCCGCCGGTCTGAAGATCAACCTCATCCGCGACGTGACGCCCATTCCGCACAACGGGTGCCGCCAGCCCAAGCGCCGCCGCGTCTAACCCCTTCGTCCGGGCCGCCACTCATGCTCTCGGGCGTGGGGGCGGCTCCAGATCATCTTTAAGGAGAAGTCTGTGGCCCGTTACACCGCGAGCGCTTGCCGTATCTGCCGGCGCGAAAACCTCAAGATGTACCTGAAGGGCGACCGCTGCTACACGGACAAGTGTGCCATCGAGCGCCGCCCGTACCCCCCCGGCCAGCACGGCCAGGGCCGCGTGAAGTTCTCTGGCTACGGCGTGCAGCTGCGCGAGAAGCAGAAGGTCAAGCGCATGTACGGCCTGCTGGAGAACCAGTTCCGCGGCTACTACCACCGCGCGTCCGCCGCCAAGGGCAAGACGGGTGAGAACCTCCTGCAGCAGCTGGAGCTCCGCCTCGACAACGTCGTGTTCCGCATGGGCTTCGCGGACACCCGCAACGAGGCGCGTCAGCTGGTGCGTCACGGCCACTTCCAGGTGAATGGCCGCAAGGTGAACATCCCCTCGTTCTCCATCAAGCCGGGCACGTCCGTCGAGGTGGTGGAGAAGAGCCGCAAGGTGCTCCGTATCTCCGAGGCGCTGGAGACGGTGGACCGCCGTGGCGTTCCGCAGTGGATTGACCTGGACAAGAAGGCGTTCAAGGGCACGGTTCGCACGGTTCCGAACCGCGAGGACCTGACGATGCCCATCCAGGAGCAGCTCATCGTCGAGCTCTACTCGAAGTAATCCCCGCGCCAGGCCATCTCAGGCGCCTGGACGAGGTATCAACGCGCCCTGGCCGACGAGGCCGGGGCGTCGTGCTTTATCGGAGTCTCTCCGTGCCCATCCTCCCGCCTTGCCGGCGGGTAAGTCGGTGGTGGCGCACGTCTCGAGGAGTCGTACACCATGGCAGATACGTTCGTTGCGAAGAACTGGCGTGACCTCATCAAGCCGCGCCGCATGGAAGTGGACCAGGACAGCCTGACGCCCACCTACGGGAAGTTCGTGGCGGAGCCGCTGGAGCGTGGCTTCGGCACCACCCTGGGCAACTCGCTGCGCCGGGTGCTCCTGTCGTCGCTGCAGGGTGCGGCCATCACCTCGGTGAAGATCGAGGGCGTGGACCACGAGTTCACCACCATCCCCGAGGTGTCCGAGGACGTCACGGACGTCGTGCTGAATTTGAAGGAAGTCCTTCTTCGGATGCACACGAACGAGACGAAGACGCTGCGCATCGAGGCGGAGGGCCCCAAGGAAGTGAAGGCGGGTGACATCATCGCCGACGCCGACGTGGAGATCCTCAACCCTGGTCACCACATCTGCACCATCTCCGAGGGTGGCAAGCTCCGCATGGAGCTGACGTGCCGCCGCGGCCGTGGCTACGTGCCGGCCAACTCGAACAAGGTCGCGGGTTCGCCCATCGGCACCATCCCCATCGACTCGCTGTTCTCGCCCACCCGCAAGGTGAACTACCAGGTCACCAACGCGCGCGTTGGCCAGGTCACCGACTTCGACAAGCTGTCGCTCGAGGTCTGGACGGACGGCTCCGTGTCTCCCCAGGACGCGGTGGCGTACGCGGCGAAGATCATCAAGGAGCAGCTGACCGTCTTCGTGAACTTCGACGAGACCGAGGAGCCGGTCATCGCCGAGGCGCCGAAGGAAGAGGCCAAGCTCAACGAGAACCTGTTCCGCTCGGTCGATGAGCTGGAGCTGTCGGTTCGCTCGGCCAACTGCCTGCAGCAGGCGAACATCAAGACCATCGGCGACCTGGTGCAGCGCACCGAGGCCGAGATGCTCAAGACGAAGAACTTCGGCCGAAAGTCGCTCAAGGAGATCAAGGAGATCCTGGCGGAGATGGGCCTGTCGCTCGGCATGAAGCTGGAGAACTGGCCGCCGAAGCAGGCTCCGGCCCCGGCGGCGCCGAAGGTGTAGAGTCTCGCGGTACTTTCCTCCGCGCCCGCGACATGGCGGCAGGCGGCGCGGAGGGAAGGGGTCTGGTGAAGTCCACCGGGTCCAACGAGCAGTGGTGGGCCTTGTGTCGGGTCCACCCTTCCCACCCGGTACCTGATACGGCCGGAGTGGTGGTCCCCCGCGGGGGACCGGAGCAGGACGATGCGCCACAAGGTCGGACAACGGAAGCTGCACCGCACCACGAGCCACCGGCTCGCGATGCTCAACAACATGGTCACCTCGCTGCTCGAGCACCAGGCCATCCGCACCACGCTTCCCAAGGCCAAGGAGGCCCGGAAGCTGGCGGAGCGCATCATCACGCTGGGTAAGCGTGGTGGTCTCTCCAACGTGCGCCTGGCGGCCCGGACGGTGAAGGACCGGGACGTGCTGAAGAAGGTCTTCAGCGAGTACAAGGACCGCTACGCCAAGCGTCCCGGCGGCTACACCCGCATCATTCGCCTCGGCTTCCGCCGCGGTGACGCCGCGGAGATGGCCCTGCTGGAGCTGGTGGATCGGCCGGAGAAGAAGGCCGCGCCCGCCGCCGAGGCTCCCGCTGCCGAAGAGACCAAGGCCGAGTAAGGCCGCCATCCGCGCTCCTTCGTGAGGAGGGGCCGGGGGCAACGCGAGGGCGCTCTTCCCATGGGGAGGGCGCCCTTCGTGTTTCTACAGGGCTACTTGGGGCCGAGGAGGCGCTTCCACTCGTTGCGCAGGTCCTCGGTCAGGTTGGCGCTGTCGTCGCTGCTGCGCATCTCCAGCGCCTCGAAGCGCAGGTCCGCGGGCGCCGTGCCGCTGTTGCCCATGAGCTGCTTGGGGGTGATGGTGATGAACTCCCCCGCGGCGACGGAGGGCACCGCCGCGCGGTACTGCCCGTTGACGATGAGCGTGACGTCCTTCCAGGCCTTCTTGCTCTCGTTCCAGATGGTGACGGAGGGCCGGTCCAGCTTGTCGCTGAGCACCAGCCGCGCGTCCATGTCACCGGTCCGCATGGAGCTGCCCGGGCAGGCGATGGCGAAGCTCGCCGCAGTCAGCACCAGCCAGCTGGCGACGATGCCGGCCTTGTACTTGAAGAAGCGATCTCTCTGGCGGAAGTCACCCACCATCTCCTTCACGATGGAGAGCGCGTTGAGGGCCTGGTTCGACGCCTCACCCGCGAGGCGCTTGCCCAGTGGGCCTGACTGTTCGCTCTTCTGGAGGGGCGCCGTGCGCGCGGCCGACATCACCCGCATGCCAGGACTGGTCGGCGCGCGCGGCATGCCCGGACTGGTGGGAGTCCGGGGCTGCGTGCCTGGATTGGAAGTCGTGCGCGGAGACTTGCGGCCGTCGCTCATCGGGCAGGAAGTGTAGAGGGGGCGGCCCGTTGGTGGCTACTGGCCCTTGAGGGATTGCAGCGCACGCGAGGCGACGGCGTTCTCCGGTTGCGCCTCCAGGACCTTGGAGAGCCAGCGCTCGGCTTCTTCGGCAGCCGTCTTCCTCACCTGGGGCTTCGTGGACTTCATGGACTGCTCCGTGAAGAGCAGGCCCAGGCGCAGCGAGAACTCCACATTCTCCGGGTCCTTTTCGACCACGTAGCGAAGCTCTCGTTCGGCGGCGGGGTAGTCGCCCTCGAGCTGGTACACGAGCGCGAGCTTTCCCCGTGCGGGAATGGAGTCAGGCGCCAGCGCCACGGCCACGGTGAAGGCCTCGCGCGCCGCGGGAAGGTCCCGCCGCTCGAGGTGGATGTCCCCCAGTCGGAACCAGGCGGTATCCAGCAGGGGGTGGAGTTCCACCGCCTTTTCGAAGGCCGTGCGGGCCGCGTCTGGCCGCTGCCGGGAGGCGTACAGCTCTCCCAGATACAGGTGATTCTTGCCGTCCCGGGGCGCGCGGTCGATGGCCTGCTTGAACTCGTCGACGGCGCGTCCCGCATCGTCGAGGCGCTGGTACGCCAGGCCCAGGAGCGAGTGCAGCACGGCCAGGTCCGGATAGTCGTGGAGGACCTCCTCGAACGCGAGGATGGCGTGCTGGGGCGCATCCAAATCGTTGAGGTAGCGCAGGCCCTCTTCCAGCTTGGCCTCGGCCGCCTTGGGGATGCCGCCGAAGGGGTCGTTGACCTGCTCCATCAGTGCTCGCGCGGTGGCGACGTCGGCGGGCGTAGGCCGGCCGCGAACGACCACTCCCAACGCTTCCACCGCGCCCGCCAAATCCCCCGTGCGGTGCAGCGCCTTGGCCAGGGGCAGACGCCAGGAAGGGCGCTCGGGGGCCAGCGTCGCGGCGCGGCGCAGGGGCTCCACCGCGGCGGCGTACTGCTCGGACTCCAGCCGCGCGACACCCAGGCGGTAGTGATACTCGGCGGAGTCCGGGGACAGCGCGATGGCGCGCTCGAAGGCGGCCACGGCGGGAGCGCCGGCATCACGCGCTCTGGAGAACAAGGCGAGGCCCAGCATGTACTGGTCCACTGCGCGTTCGCCCGCGCGGATGCGTCCCTGGAGCTCTTCAATCCAGGCATCCGTCCGGCCCGCCTTCACCTGCGCCTCCGTCAGCGTCCGCGCGACGTCCAGGTCGTCGGGGCTGCGCGCGTGCAGGTCCGTGAGGAGCATGAGCGCCTTCCGGGGCTGGTTCTCCTCGAGGAAGGCGCGGGCGCGAGAGCGCTCATCGGTGGGGCGCGCGGCGGCGGCCGTCGACCCGGAGGTGTGGCTGCAGCCGGAGGTGAGCAATCCCAGGCCCAGCACGGCGGCGCGAACCCAGGGACGGAAGCGGTGAACGGGAGTCATCATCACGGAGGCGTCTCTAGGGAGTGGAGTGGACGCGGGTATCGCTGATGCCTTCTTGGCCCGAGGAGGCGACAGCATCCTCAGGGTCGCCCCCCTTGCCACCCAGCGCGAGGCTGTCCGCGATGATGACGTCGCGCACGGCGCGGGCGAGCCCTTCCCGGTCATCCTCGTCGAACTGGGTGGTGTCGATGGGCTTGCCAATCTTCACGCGGATGGGGCCGGGGGTGATGTTCCAGCTGTCCTTGGGCATGAGCTTGCCGGAGCCCTCGATGGTGACGGGAACGACGGGGACACGTGCCTTGAGGGCCAGTGCGAAGGGGCCCTTCTTGAAGGGGAGGACGCGGCCGTCCTCGGAGCGGGTTCCCTCCGGGTAGAGGAAGATGCTGGTGCCGCCGCGAATCTTCTTCGCCGCCGCGTCCAGGGAGGCGATGGCCTTGGTGCGGTTGCTCCGGTTGATGAAGACGTGCCCGCCGAGCGCCAGGTACCAGCCGATGAGCGGCACCCACTTGAGCTGCTCCTTGGCCACGTACCGGAAGGGCACGGGCACGGCCATGAAGTGCGCCGGGATGTCGATGGTGGACTGGTGGTTGCCGACGTAGATGGTGGGCCGGTTGGGGTCCACGTTCTCCTGACCCACGACCTCCAGCTTCCCGCCGCCCGCCCACACCAGGACGGGGGACCACAGCTCGCGAACCACCCAGAGGCCCCGGGAGGCGCTGAACGTCAGCAACATCGTGAGGATGGTCAGGAAGAAGCAGACGAAGGTCCACACTCCGGCGATCACTATGCAGAAAAGCTTGCGCATCCCTCAGCCCCCTCCTCGGGGCCGGTTCGGGGGGCAGGCGAGAGGCTCGCCCCGAGGGCAGACCCACCGCGAGGTGTCCTGTCCCGAACGGCCGGACAGGTGGCCGCACCCTGGAGGGAGGCGGCGCCTGGGGCGCGGTAGGGGAGAGGGGGCGGGGGCATGCACTTCTTCTACCACGAGGCTTCCTTACCTTGTTTCTGGTGCGCGCCGCTTGGCGGGGTTACAAGCAAGGATGGCGTGGCCAGGAAAAAGTTTATCGCCATCGCGGGCAACATCGGCGCCGGGAAGACGGAGCTCACGTCCTTCCTCTGCCGGAAGTACGGGCTGACTCCGTCCTTCGAGCCCAATGACCAGAATCCTTACCTCGCGGACTTCTACAAGGACATGAAGACGTGGGCTTTCCGCTCACAACTCTTCTTCCTGACGCACAAGTTCCGCCTTCACCGGGAGTTGGAGCGCACGCCCGGCACCGTGCTGCAGGACCGCACCCTCTACGAGGACGCGGAGATTTTCGCCAAGAACCTCCACCGTCAGCGGCTCATCGACAAGCGGGACTGGAAGACGTACTGCGAACTGTACGAGACCATCTCCGAGTCGCTGCGCCCCCCTGACTTGATGATCTACCTGCGCTGCCCCGTGCAGACCCTCAAGGAGCGCATCCGCCTTCGCGGCCGCTCGATGGAGAAGGACATTCCCACTCGCTACCTCCAGCGCCTCAATGCCCTGTACGAGGAATGGTTCGGCGCCTACCGGTTGTCTCCAGTCCTGGTGCTGGCCACCGACAAGCTCGACTACCTGACCAACCTGGTGGACCGCGTGGACCTCTTTCGCCAAATCGAGAAGCACCTGTGATGGAGGTCTACCTCCTGGCGACCGAGCAGGACGGCCCGGTGCCGCTGGACGCGTTGCGCGCGTCATTCGCGACGGACGAGGTGGAGTTCACCCCGGACGAGGACGGGCAGGGGTTCGTGATTCGGGCGGACAGCTCGGAGGTTCACGTCCGGCTGACGGTGGGGACCGAGGGGCTGCCCAAGTTCAACAAGGCGGCGTACAGCGGGAGCCCGGAGGCCTTCGAGCGGCTGGGCAAGGCGAAGGCCTACTACCACCTGTCACTGGAGCCGGGTGGGGCGCAGCCGACGCTGCCCGTGTTCGAGGCGCTCTGGGCCGTGCGCACGCTGCTGGAGCATGTGCCCGGGGTGCTCGTGGACCTGGCGGCCTTCAAGCTGCACGAGCCCGAGGACGTGGTTGAAATCACCGAGCTGGACTTCGACATCCGGGACCATGTCCACCTGCATGCCGTGGAGGTGACGGAGGGCGACACGCCGCTGTGGGTGCACTCGCACGGCATGGAGAAGTTCGGCGCCAGGGACCTGGAGATCTTCCACCTCGCGGAGCAGGACCTGCTGCCGGCGGAGAGCTTCCTGCACGAGCTGTGCACGGACCTGGCCTTCGGACAGGGCCCGGCGCTGCGCTCCCAGGTGGGCACCAGCGAGGGGCAGGCGTTCATGGTGGTGCCGTCGGAGGAGGCTCGCACCAACCTGCTGGGCGTTCCGTTGGAGACCTTCGAGGGGCATGAGGGCCTGTTCCTCACGGTGGTGTCTCCGCTGGGGCGGCACAACACGTCGCAGCTCCTGGCGCCGTACCGCGAGCGTTTCTCGCAGGAGCCGGAGGAGCAGACGGAGTCCATGCGCCGCGAGGCCCAGGCGCTGCTTCCCGCCTTCCTGGCGCGCTTCCAGCGCCGGGGGTTGATGGAGCCGCTCACCTTCCTGGTCCGAGCCCCGTTCGACACCCACCCGGATGGCAACAAGGTGGTGGAGAACCTCTGGATGGAGCTCATGGCCCGGGACGACGGAAGTCTCGTGGGCAAGCTGGTGGATGGCGCGGTGCACACCACGGAGTGGCGCAAGGGCGCCCACGTGGAGGTCGAGGAGACCCAGGTCAACGCGCTGGCCCTCAGCCGGGAAGGGCGGGCCTTGGACGAAGGGGAGATCCGGGCGCTCTTGAATGCCGAGCGGCCGATGTAGTGTGACGCGGCGGCGCTTGCTCGCGTCCTCCGGGGCGCTAGGCTCCGCGCGACATGCCCGCACTCCTGCTGCTTTCTGGGCCATCCGCGGGGCACCGATTCGAGGTGCTCTCGGATATGGCCATTGGCCGCAGTCCCTCCTGCGAAATCCCCCTGCGGGATGACCAGGTCTCGCGCAAGCATGCCCAGTTGTCGGTGAGTGGCGGGCAGGTCCGGCTGGTGGACCTGGACTCGCGCAACGGGACGCTGGTCAACGGCGCACGCATCAGCAACGAGGTGGTGCTCTATCCCGGAGACCGCGTCCGGGTGGGCTCCACGCTGGCCGTCTTCGAGCCGCCACCCGTGACGCTGGTCGAAGGTGGGCCGACGTCGCCCGGGCACGTTCCCATCGAGGAGGTGCTGCCGCACGTGGGGGCGGCCGCGGCGTTGTACTCGGCGGGCACCGCGCTCCTGGGGGCCACCAGCGAGGCCATGGTGTTGAGGCGGCTGGCGGATGAGGTCGGGCGCGCGCTCAGCGCGGACCGGGCGGCGGCGCTGCTGGGCACCAGCACGGGGTTGCTGACAGCGGCGGTGTCCGGCGCGGAGTCCATGGCCGTGCCTCGCTCGCTCGCGCAGGTGTCGCTGGAGCGCAAGGAGTTGGTCCAGTCCGAGACGGAGATGTGTGCCCCCCTCGTGGCGTCCGGTGGCATGCCATTCGGAGTGCTGTACGCGACTCGCTCGGACTCGGCCTTCACCGGAGGCGAGGGGCAGCTCCTCGCCGCGCTGGGCCGTCTGGGCGGTGAGGCGTACACCGCCGTGCGCTCGCGGATGGAGCCGGAGGACTCCGCGCCCGTGCTGCTCGGGGCGTCGAGAGTCATGCGTGCACTCGGGGAAGCGGCTCGTCGCGCCGCCAACAGCGCCGCGCCCGTGGTGCTTCATGGCGAACCCGGCACGGGCAAGACGCAGCTGGCCCGCGTCATCCATGCCCGTTCTCCGCGGGCGCTGGAGCCGTTGGTGGTGGTGGACTGCCGCCAGCCTCCGGAGTCCGTCGAGGAGGCCCTCTTCGGCCGCGCCAGTGCGCCTGGCCGGCCTCCGGTGGCGTCCGCGCTGCTCCGCGCCGACCAGGGCTCGCTGCTCCTCCAGCACGTCGAAGCGCTCTCACGGAGTTCCGCCGAGCGGCTGACCCGCCTGCTGGCGCGGAGGGTGGCTCCCGCGCGGCAAGGGGGCGAGGAGCCCGTGGACGTGAGGCTGCTCGTCACGTCGGAGGCGCCCATCGCCTTGCAGGGGACTCGCGGCGAGGTGGAGGCGTCGCTGGAGCGCGCGCTGAAGGGTTTTGAACTGGAGGTGCCACCCCTGCGCGAGCGGCGGCAGGACGTGCTGGTGCTGCTCGAGCGCTTCCTGTCCCGCGCGGCCCGCCGGGTGCGTCGTGAGCCGCCCACGCTGGGGCCAGAGGCCAAGCGGTTGCTGACCGACTACTCCTGGCCACAGAACGTGCGTGAGCTGGAGCTCGTCGCGGAGCGACTGGGGTTGCTCTACGCCGGTGGCCGGGTCGGCGCCCTGCATCTGCCTCCCGAGGTCCAACAAGGCAGCACCGCCACCGATGCGCAGACGCTCCAAGCCCGCGTGGGGCGTCTGGAACGCGATGCCATCGCCGAGGCCTTGAGGGAGTCAGGCGGGAAGAAGGTCCGGGCCGCGGCGCTGCTCGGCATCAGCCGGCCCACGCTGGACAAGAAGATGGGGGAGTACGGCCTGTCAGTGGCACGAGGCCGTCGCGGCGAGGAAGGGCGCTGACGGCCCATCACTTCCTGCGGCTGAGCACCACACCGCCGAGGATGAACGCGGCGCCCAAGGCCTGAAACGGGGTGGGCCGCTCGCCGCGCACGGCCCAGGCGGTGAGGGCCGCGACGACGGGGACGCCCGTGTTGTAGAGCGCCGCGCGGGCACTGCCCACCTGCTGCACCGTGCGCCCCCAGATGAAGTAGCCGAGCACCAGCGGAACCAGCGCGGTGTACACCATGCCGACCCACGCTCCGCCGTGGACGCTCCCCGCCTGCAGGGCGAGCACCTCGGGCAGTCCCGCCAGAATCACTCCGGGCGCGCCGGTCAGCATGGTGACGGCGGTGATCTGCAGCGCCGACACCTCGTTGCCCAACGAGCGGATGCCGACGGTGTAGATGGCCCAGCAGGCACACGCGCCCAGGATGAGCGCATCGCCCAGGCGGGTGTTGGTGCCGAGGGTGGGGCCTCGCGCCGCGACCACCAGCACCATGCCCACCACCGCGAGCGACAGCCCCATCACCAGCGGCCGGCTGAGTCGCTCCACGCCCAGCGCCGCGCCCAATGCCGCCACCATGACGGGCGTGGCCGCGGTGAGCAGTCCGCTGTTCGCCGCCGTCGTGTTCGCCACGCCGAGCACGAAGCAGAGCTGGTACACCGTGTTGCCGACCAACCCCAGGCCCGCGAGCTTGAGGAATACGCCTCGCCGCAGTGGCTTCCAGCCCTCGACCACCAGCAGCAGCGCGAGCATCGCCACCGATGCGATTGCGAAGCGCACCGACATGAAGGCCAAGGGCGGCATCACGCCCACGACTTCCTTCACCACCGTGTAGTTGGTGCCCCAGGCAACAACGACACCGAGCATGGCCAAGTCGGATGCCGAGAGGGTTCGGGGCTGCGCGACAGGAGCGGGGGCGGCGGAGGTAGACACGGCGCGCGAAGGGAATAAGGCCGCGAGGCCTTTCCTGCAACCCGACGTTTGCCCTCGCCTGGCTTGTGCCTCCTGCCCGGCCATGGCTTATACGCGCCCCATGGACCTACGTTTTTCGGATGAGGTGCGCCGGGCCCTCGACGCGCGAAAGCCCGTTGTCGCCCTGGAGACGAGCGTGGTGGCCCAGGGGCTGCCCTATCCGCACAACCTGGCCGCCGCTCGCGCGTGCGAGGAGGCCATTCGCCGGGCAGGGGCCATCCCGGCCGCCACCGCGGTGGTGGATGGCGCGGTGTGTGTCGGTCTGGAGGACGCGGAACTGCGCCGGCTCGCGGAGGGCAAGGAGCCGCTCCTGAAGCTCGGTTCGCGAGACCTGGCCATCGCCGTGGCGACGCGGGCCACGGGGGGAACGACGGTCAGCGCCACCTGTGAGCTGGCCGCCGCGGCCGGCATCCGCGTCTTCTCCACCGGCGGCATCGGCGGGGTCCACCGAGGGGCTTCGGAGCACTGGGACATCTCCCAGGACATCTCCGCGCTGGCGCGCCATCCCGTCGCGGTGGTGTGCGCGGGCGCGAAGTCGGTGCTCGACCTGCCCAAGACGATGGAGCTCCTGGAGACCGCGGGAGTGCCCGTCATCGGCGTGGGCACGCGCGAGCTGCCGTCCTTCCACAGCCGGGACTCCGGAATCACGCTGGAGCACAGCGTGAACGACGTGGCGACCGCGGCGCGCATCGCCCGCGCTCGCTTCGAGACGCTGGGGCAGGGGGGGGTGCTCTACACCGTGCCTCCTCCCGAGGAGACCTCGCTGCCCCGTCACGAGGTGGAGCTGCAGATTGCCTCCGCGCTCGCGGCTGCGGAGAAGCAGGGCATTCGTGGCAAGGATGTGACGCCCTTCCTGCTGCGGGAGCTGGGCCAGCGCTCGGGCGGCAAGACGCTCAAGGCGAACCTCGCGCTCCTCGAGAACAACGCCCGCTTCGCTGGACAGCTCGCCGTGGCCTACGCCCGGGGGGACTGAGGCGTTCCGCCGTGGCGCCGGGGCGCGGGCGGTGAGTTCCTCCGCGCCCCGTCGAGTCGCCGCGTCGCGGGGACTACTTCTGGAACCAGCGCATCATCGCCTCGAGCTCGCGCCGGTCCTCGTCGTCGAAGGTGCCCTTGCTCGAGGAGTCGATGTCCAACACGGCGATGAGCTCGTGGTTCTTGCCGTACACGGGCACCACGATTTCAGACGCGGAGCGGGAGTCGCAGGTGATGTGCCCCGGGAAGGCGTGCACGTCCGCCACCACTTGCGTCTCACCCTTCGCGGCGGCCGTCCCGCAGACGCCCTTGCCGAACTTGATCTCCAGGCACCCCAACGTTCCCTGGTAGGGGCCCACGCGAAGCAACTGCCCCGGCGTCACCACCCGGTAGAACCCCGTCCACAGGTGGCCGAAGGCGTTGTGTAGCAGACAGCTCATCGTCGCCATGCCGGCGATGGGGTCGTCGATACCCTCGAGCACGGCCTGAACATGTTGATGCAGCTCCGCGTACGCCTGCGATTTGGGGACCGTGCGCAGGTCCAGGGTGACTTCCGCCATGATGGGCTCCTCGAACCAGGGGGCCGCGCCTTCGCCGCTGTCAGTGGCAGGTGCGGAGGCCGTCCCCCTCGCTTCTTCATAACCTGAATCCAGCGCCGCGCAGGAGGCCCCATGGAAACGCTGCTTCTTGACTCGAAAACCTGGCTGCTCGTCCTCACAGGCGCGGGTGTCTCCGCCGAGAGTGGAGTCCCCACCTTCCGCGGACTCAACGGACTCTGGGAGGGCCAGCCCGTCGAAGCCGTGGCCTCGCCCGAGGGCTTCGCCAAGGACCCGCAGCGGGTGTGGCGCTTCTATTCGCAGCGGCGCGCGGGCGCCTCGAGCGTCGCGCCGAATCCCGGCCACTCGGCGCTGGTGGATTGGGAGCGCCACCTGGGAGACCGCTTCCTCCTGGCCACGCAGAACGTGGATGGCCTGCACCTGCGCGCCGGCAGCCAACGCGTCGTGGAGATGCACGGCAACCTCTTCACGACCCGCTGCAGCAACGACGACTGCAAGCGCGCGCCGTTCCCGGACACCACCGTGTACCCCGATGGCACGGTGCCAGGTTGCAAGGACTGTGGCTCCTTGCTCCGTCCGCACATCGTCTGGTTTGGCGAGTACCTGGACCCCTCGGACTTGGAGCGCATCCAGGGCTTCGCGCAGCGGGCGGTGCGCTCGGGTGGGCGCCTGGTGTTCCTGGCGGCGGGCACTTCGGGCGTCGTCTATCCGGCGTCGGCGATGGTCGACCAGGCGCGCGCCATGGGGGGCGAGACCTGGCTCGTCAACCTGGAGACCACGGAGAGCGCCCTGCGTTTCAAGCACTTCGTCAAGGGCAAGAGCGGCGAAGTGCTCCCGAAGCTGGGGCGCCTCGTGTGAGGCGCCACCCAGGAGGACCTACTCGAAGACGGTGATGTCCGAGTTGGGAGTCCCGGTGCGGGGAGGCTTGGGCCTGGACGGTGGCGCGGCGCGGACAGGATCCAACGTCACGTCCACTGTCTGGCTGTCTCCCGCCACACGGCTGAAGTTGAGCGAGCGCTCCTCCGACTTGTGGTTCGCGAGCCGGAAGCTGAGCTGGTGCGATTTGTCGCGCGGGAGCATCAGCTCGATGGGCGTGGTGCCGATCTGCTCGTCACCCTCGAAGATGGCTGCGCCCGGGGGCGTGGAGTTGAACTTCACGCGCAACGTCTGGGCCGTCGCCGCCTGGGGCGCCTGGGCCGTGTTCCCGGTGTTCGCCTCGGGTTTGTCCCGGGCAACCTCGACCACTTGAGCCGCGGGCGTCTTGGAGTTGCCCTGGCTTCCCAGCACCACGGCACCGCCAATGCCCAGCAGCACGAGCGGCACGGCGATGAAGGCGACCTTCTTGCCGGTGGACATGCCCTCTGGCTCGTCCGGTGGCGGAGGCGGGGTGGGGGCGGCCTTGGCGGCGCGAACGCGGCTGGCGGATGTGTTGCCCCCCGCGTTCCCCACCTGACTGCGAGCCACCTGGACGCTGGACGGCGTGGAGCCACGTCCAGGGGCGGCACCGACGCGCGAGGCGGAGCGCACACCGCTGCCGCTGCCACTGGGGCGCCCCGCGCGACTGCCGTGGCGGCTGCCGCTGCCGCGCTCGCTCACACCGGAGCTGGCGCCGCCGCTGGGCATGGCGTCGAACTGTTCGGGGCTCGCGTCGACGACCGAGTCCAGCATCGCGTCGATGAACTCCTGCGCGTTCTGGTAGCGGTCGTCTTTCTCGGGGGCCAGGGCCTTCTTGAAGAAGGCATCCAGCGCGACGGGGACCGGCGCCCCTTGCCGCTTGCTGTTGACGGGCGGCACCTGCTGCGTGAGCGACGCGGTGAGCGCCTTGCGCACGGTGTTCGCGCCGAACGGCGAGCTGCCCGTGAGGCAGAAGTAGAGCACACCCGCCATCGAGTACAGGTCCGAGCGCTGGTCCACGGACTCGCCGCCGGCCTGCTCGGGCGGCATGTACTGCGGCGTGCCGAGCACCTGCCCCGTGGAGGTGAGCTGCTCTTCCTCCTCGGCCTCCAGCGCCTTGACGAGGCCGAAGTCCAGCACCTTGACGAAGTCCCGGCCGCCCAGGTCCTGCACCATGATGTTGTGCGGCTTCAGGTCCCGGTGGACACAGCCTTCGGCGTGCGCGTGGGCGAGGCCCTGGGTGGCCTGCTCGAGGAGGCTGGTGGCGCGGCGCAAGGACATGGGGCCCTCGCGCTTGACGACCTCCTTGAGGCTTTCTCCCTGCAGCAGCTCCATCACGTAGTAGCAGGTGCCGTCGGGCGCGCGGCCGAAGTCGAAGATGGTGATGATGTTCGGGTGGCGCAGGCGGCTGGCGATCTCCGCCTCGCGGCGGAAGCGCTCGAAGAACTGAGGCGCGGCGGCCAGTGAGGGGTTCAGCGTCTTCACCGCGACGGGGCGCTGCACGGATGTCTGCGTGGCGCGAAACACCATGCCCATGCCGCCCTGGCCGAGCACGCTCTCGATCTTGTAACGGCCATCCAGCACCTGGCCGATGAGCTGGAGGCTCTGGCCTGCGCAGAGGTGGTCGACGCCGTCGGTACTTCCGCAATGGGGACAGGGGGCAGCCATGTGGGGGCGGAGTATAGGCAGGCCCTGGGCAGGTCCGGAAAGGGGACGATGGGCTCCTCGTTCGCCGGCCGGGCATCTGCGCCATTTCCCAGGGGGCCCAGGGCTGTTACATCCCCCACCGCCATGAGCCTCGTCATCGCCCAGGACCTCAGCCTCTCCTATGGAAAGAAGGTCCTCTTCGACAGTGACAGCTTCTCCCTCGGCCCCAAGGACCGTGTAGGCCTCGTCGGCGCCAACGGGACGGGCAAGAGCACCCTGATGAAGATCTTGGCGGGGGTCATCCAGCCGGATTCGGGGTCACTCACGTACCGCCGGCGGGCCCGCTGGGGGTATCTGCCCCAGGAAATCGCGGGACTCCCGGAGGGCACGGTGGTGGAGGCGGTGATGAGCACCGTCCCCGGGCGCGACACCCTGGAGAGCCGCCTGAAGGACACCGAGGCGGCGCTCGCGGAGGCCGTGGACGAGGAGGACCAGCTGGAGCTGGCCCAGTCCCTGGCGGACCTGCACGCGGAGCTGGACGACTTCGAGAACCGCTTCGGCCGGCACCACGCCGAGCGCATCCTCAAGGGCCTGGGCTTCAAGGACGCGGACCTGGCCAAGCCCACGTCGGCCTTGTCGGGCGGCTGGCGGATGCGCGCGGCGCTCGCCGGGTTGCTGCTCCAGGACCCGGACCTCCTCTTGCTCGACGAGCCCACCAACCACCTGGACGTCCCCACGCTCACGTGGTTCGACGGCTTCCTGCGCCGCTCCAACAAGGCCATGGTGCTCATCTCCCACGACAGGGACTTCCTCAACCGGCAGATAGACCGGGTGGTGTCGCTGGAGCTGGAGGGCGTGCGCGAGTACGCCGGCAACTACGACGAATACAAGCGCCTGCGCGCCGAGGAGAAGGTGCTGCTCCAGGCGCGGGCGGAGAAGGTGGAAGCGCGCCGCGCGGAGCTCCAGTCCTTCATCGACCGCTTCGGGGCCAAGGCCACCAAGGCGAAACAGGCGCAGAGCCGCGCCAAGATGATTGAGAAGCTGGAGAAGGTCCACGTCCTGGAAGAGCGGTCGACGATGAAGTTCCGCTTCCCGGAAGTGGAGCGCAGCGGCCGCGACGTGGTGACGCTGGAGGGCATCACCAAGCGTTACGGCGCGCAGACCGTGTATGACCATCTCTCCGGCCGGGTGGAGCGCGGTCAACGCATCGCCGTGGTGGGCGCCAACGGCGCTGGCAAGACGACGCTCCTGAAGATGGTGGCGGGTGAGCTGGTGCCGGACTCGGGCACGGTGACGCTCGGGCACAACGTGGTGGTGGGCTATTACGCGCAGCACCACGCGGACAAGCTGAACCGGCAGAGCACCATCATCGAGGAGGTCCGTCCGCTCGCGGCCGACAAGCCGGAGAGCTACGTGCGCGGCGTGCTGGGCGCGTTCCTCTTCAGCGGCGATGACGTGGAGAAGCCCATCGGCGTGCTCAGCGGTGGTGAGCGGGCGCGCGTGGCGCTGGCCAAGCTCCTGTTGGTTCCCTCCAACTTCCTGTTGATGGACGAGCCCACCAACCACCTGGACCTCGACTCGGCCGAGATGTTGATTGAAGCGCTGAAGCTGTACGGCGGCACGCTGCTGTTCGTCAGCCACAGCCGCAGCTTCATCAACGGCCTGGCGACCCACGTCTGGGAAGTGGCGGACGGGAAGCTGACGCCGCATCCGGGCAACCTCGACGACTACCTCTACCACCAGGAGCAGCAGCGCCTGGAGGCGGAGGCCGCGGCGGGCGGTGCGGCGGCGGGGCGTGGCGACAAGGCTTCTTCGGGCCCGATGACGGAGAAGGAGCGCAAGCGCCTGGAGGCGGAGGCGCGTCAGCGCAAGAGCGTCGTGGAGGGCCCGCTCAAGAAGGAGATCGCCAGGCTGGAAGAGCGCATCGCCAAGGTGGAGGCCGAGCAGAAGGAGCGCGAGGGCCAGCTCGCCGACCCCGTCCTCTACAACGACTTCGCCCGGGCCAAGCCGCTGATGGACGCGCACCGCGAGGGCAAGGAGGCGCTCGAGGAACTCTATGCGCAGTGGGAAGTCGCGCACGAGAAGCTGGCGCAGGCGACCGCATCGTTGAACTGAGTCACAAGACGCCCATCTACATCCCGTGCTCCGGATGCCGAGGAGTGTCGACCTGGATGGCGACGCGGTGAGTGACGTCTTCTGGCCTTCCGCCAGCGGGAGGTATGTGCGTGTCCTGCGCGGGAGCACGGCCACGCCTCCGTTCGCGCCGCTGTTGAGGTATGGCTTCAGCGGGGATGCCGGCACGCCCGTGGTGGGAGACTCCCGGGCCCACTCCGTCCATGGGCGCGTCGCTCCAGGACGCGCTGGTCGCGGATTGGAATGGAGACGGGCTCGCGGACCTCGCCTTCACCGACTCGGAGGCGAAGAGCGCCACGCTTCTGCTGAACGTGTGTCTCCCCTGAGCAAGGTTCGCCCATTGCGCCGTTGAGACAACATGGGGCTGGGGACTCGTGCCCCAGCCCCTCCTGCTGCGCCCGTCAGCCCGCTCTGCGCCGCCGCTCACGCTTGGGCTTCGGGTCGGGCGCGGGAGGAGAGGGGGGCTCGCGCAGCTCGTCCGGCATGGGGATGGACTGGGAGAGGCGGGCCGCGGTCAGGGGGCTCGCGCCCTCGGTGACGAGCCCTTCCTCGGGCTTCTCCGGCGGCAGCGCGGGCATGCGGATGATGAACGTGGTCCCTTCGCCCGCCTTGCTCTGCACGGAGATGCTGCCGCCATGGTTCTTCACGATGCGCTGGCAGATGGCGAGCCCCAGCCCCGTGCCTTTCTGCTTCGTCGTGTAGAAGGGCACGAAGATGTGCGGCTGCTGGTCCGAGGGAATGCCCGGGCCGTTGTCGGAGACACGCACCTCCAACACCTCGCCGCCCGCGTTGCGGAACTCGCCGAAGCGCTCGGGGCGCTCGGTGCGCACGGTGATGCGGCCTTCGCGCATGTCCAGCGCCTGCACCGCGTTCTGCACCAGGTTGATGAGCACCTGCTTGAGCTGCTCCGCGTCCCCGTCCACTCGCGGCAGGAGCAAGTCCAACTCCACCGCCAGCGACACGTTGGAGGGCACGTCGTTCTGGATGAGCCGCATCGTGCGCGTCACGACCTCGTTCAGGTCCGTGGGGCCGAAGCTCTGCTTCATGGGGCGGGCGTAGTCGAGGAACGCCGTCACCACGCCGTTGAGGCGGTTGACCTCCTCGACGATGACCTCCAGGAACTCGCCGTCCTCACCCGGCAGCTGCCGAGGGTCCAGACACTGTGCCGCGCCCTTGATGGCGCCCAGCGGATTGCGAATCTCGTGCGCCAGACCCGCCGCCATCTCACCCAGCGCGGCGAGGCGATCTCTCTCTCGAATCTTCTCGTACAGCTTCGAGTTCTCCAGCACCGTCGTCAGCTTCTCCGCCACCTCCAGGATGAGGGCAATCTCGTCGGAGGCGAACGCTTCCGGCACGCGCTCGTCCCACAGATTCAGGAAGCCGATGACCCGGTCATTGCCCACCAGCGGCACGCTGATGCCCGCCCGCATCTGCACCAGCGCCGAACGGGTGTCGTTCAACCGCTTGAGCTCATCGCGGTAGCGCCGGCCTTCCACCGACTGGAGCCGCATCGTCGCGCCGCGGCGCTCCACGTACTCCAGCAGCACCGCCTTCTGTCCGCTGGCCACCGCGAACAACAACCCGCGCGCCGCCGCCGTGTCCAGGAACGGCACGGGCAGGGGGCCTCGCGAATCCAACAGCCGATACCCGGGGCGGTCCTCGGCCAGCAGGTACACCGACGAGTGCGTCACGCGGCCCGTCTCGTGGAGCGTGTCGAGCACCAGTGTCGCGAGCTCGGAGATTTCAATCACGTTCGCCATGCGCGCCCGCAACGTCCCCAGCGCGTCGAGCAACGCGAAGCGCTCGCGGAAGAAGAGGCGCACCACCATCTCGTCCACCTTGGTGCGCAGCGGGTCCAACAGGATGAGGACGACGAAGGCCGCCACCACCGTGTTGAAGACGAACAGCCCCGCGTCCTGGCCCACCCACGCCGTCAATACCGTGAAGACGGCGGCGAGGATGACGGCCAGCACCGTCTGCGAGGCAATCTTCCCCAGCAGCTCGTGCAGGTCCATCAATCGCAGCCGCAGCAGCGTCTGCGCGAGGAAGAACAGGTACAGCGTCGTGAAGACCGGGCCCAGCGTCGGAATCGGAATGAAGCTGACCAGGAAGTCGAGCGCCGAGAAGAAGATGCCCGCACCCGCCCCGATGGCCAGGTACATCAACCTCAGCTGCTCGATGCGGGACTCATTGCTGCGAACCCGGTGGAGCAGCAACGAAACCGAAGCGAGCAGGGAGCCGAGCACCCAGACGCCCATGGCCACGCGGGCCCACACCTTGTCGGCCAGGGGGGTGACGGCCACGGCCAGGCCCAGGAAGACCGACAGGAAGGCGAGCCGCCGGCCTGCCAGGTGTGTTCCCTTGCTGACATCCAAGAACTCGAGGAAGAACCCCACGGCGGCGCCGGGCACGAGCGAGGCGACGAGGATGGTGATGCCGAGGGAGATGCGGTGCGCCCAGGGGTAGGCGGCGGCGGGGAAGAGGCTGTGGAAGAAGAACGAGAGGTAGTACCCGGCCACCGTCAGGGCGAAGACGGAGTACAGGGTGAGGACCTTGGGCCGGCCCGGCCGCAACAACATGGACACGCCCAGGGCGAGCCCGATGATGGATGCCAGCAGGGCACTCTGTGTCCGGATGTCCATGGGAGCGCGGACAGTCTAACCTGTGTCCGTCTCCGGAAATTTTCCATGCACCCCCGGTTGTCATGGGGCGAGCCCGCGCCCACCTCCCAGGGTCCCCAACCCTTCGTATGAAGCTCTTCTTCTCCAAGCTCGCCGTCGTCGCTTCCTCGGTCCTTCTGTCCGCGCAGGCTCCCGCGCCCCAAGTCCCCGTGTCCGAGGAGACGGCCTCCGAGGCCCCCACGCCCCACACGGAGAACGCTCCCTCGGAGGCGCAGCTGTCGCCGCCACCGGACGCGGAGAAGGCTCCGTTGCCCGAGGGCTTCGTGGAGGTCCTCAACCCGGCGTTCCCCAACGCCGCGCCTCCCGCGCCCGTCGTCCACCGGGGCCGCCGCTACGTGCTCGAGGACCTGTCGCCGTACTTCGGCGATGGGAAGAAGAAGGAGGCCCGGGTGGCCTTCGACAAGGGCCAGTTCAGCCGGGCGCGTGAGCTGCTCAAGTCCGAGGGGGACACGCCTCCGGTGCGCTACCTGCGGGCCGTGTCCGCGCTGCGCTCCGGAGACGAAGAGACCGCCGCGAAGGAGCTGGCGGCGCTGGCGCCCGAGTACCCCGCGTTGAAGGACCGGTGCCTCACGCATGCGGGCGTGGCGCTGGAGGGGCTGCGCCGCTTCGACGAGGCCGCGGTGCTGCTCGCGCAGGTGCCTCCGGAGTCGCGGCTGTACGTGGATGCCCGGCTGGCGCTGTCGAGGGTGTTGCGCAAGAAGAAGGACGCGGAGGGGGCGATGGCCGCGCTGGAGCCGCTCACCTCGCGCGCCGCGCCCAGTTGGGGACGCAACGTGGGCGCCGAGGCGCTGATGGCCATCGCCGACATCGCCGCGGAGAAGAAGGACCGCACCGCCGAGCGCACCGCGCTGTGGCGGTTGTGGGGCTCGCATCCGTTGTCGCCCCTGGCGGTGCAAGCCGAGAAGCGGCTCAAGGGGCAGACCCCGCCCGTCGACGCGAAGGTGGCTCGGGGCGAGCAGCTGGTGGAGCTGCACCGCAACAAGCAGGGCCTCACGCAGCTGGAGCCGCTGCTGCCGAAGTTGAACCTCCCGGACGCGCTCGCGTGCCGCGCGCACTTCGCCTTCGGCAAGGGGCTGCGCAAGGAGCGCCAGCACACTCGCGCCATCGAGGTCCTGTCACGGGTGGTGGAGAAGTGCACGGACCGCGACCTGCTGGCGCGGGCGCTATATGTGCTGGGGTCGTCGCGCTCGATTGTCGACTCCTCGCGCGGGACGGAGACGTACGAGCGGCTGGCGCGTGAGTTCCCCGACCACAGCTTCGCGGACGACGCGCTGTTCTACGCGGCCGACCTGTATGTGAAGACGAACCGCCCCAAGGAGGCGATGGCACGGCTGGACGAGCTGGCGCGCCTGTATCCGCAAGGCGACTTCCTGGGCGAGGCGCTCTTCAAGGCGTATTGGATTGCGCGCACCAGCAACGCGGAGGACGCGGGGCTGTCCTTCCTGGACCGCATCGAGCAGCGCTTCGCTCAGGCGGACGAGAGCTACGACGTGGAGCGCGCGCGCTACTGGCGGGCTCGGACGTATCAGGACCAGGGCAACATCCAGGGCGCGGCGGACTTGTTCGAGAAGATCGCCGTGGACCACCCCGCGACGTACTACGGGTTGATGGCGCGCTCGCAGCTCGCGTCAGTGGACCCGGCGCGGTTGGAGCGAATCACGCCGGACATCTTCGCCGTGCCGGAGGCCGCAAGTCCGTGGCCGCTGTTCGCGGGGCCCATGGGCGAGGACCCGCATTTCCGCGCGGGCATCGAGCTCTTGCGGTTGGGCTTCCCGGAGGCGGTGTCGTCGGAGTTGCTCGCGGTGAGCCGGACGAACCAGCCGGCGGAGGCCATCCGCCTGTTGGTGCTGGTGCTGCACGAGGCGGGCGACGAGCGCGCCGCGCACGCGGTGGCGCGGCTGGCGCTGCGCAAGGATTTGAGTGGGCGGATCACGAAGGAGACGCGGGTGGTGTGGGAGGTGGCCTATCCCAATGCGTTCCGTGAGCTCATCGAGAAGCACACGTCCACGGCGGGCGTGGAGGCGGACCTGCTCCAAGCGTTGATGCGCGAGGAGAGCGCGCTGGACCCGAAGGCGCTCTCATGGGCGGGGGCGCTGGGGCTCACCCAGTTGATGCCCTCCACGGCGAAGAGCGTGGCGCGCGAGCTGAAGCTCAAGCGCTTCACGGTGGAGCAGTTGCTCCAGCCGGACCTCAACATCCGGATGGGGGCGCACTACCTGGGCGGCTTGCTGAAGCGGTTCGGAGGGCACACGCCCTACGCGGTGGGCAGCTACAACGCGGGGCCCGGTGCGGTGAATCGCTGGCGCGCGGACAAGCCCGACCTGCCGCTGGACGCGTGGGTGGAGGAGATTCCCATCTCCGAGACGCGCGGCTACATCAAGCGCGTGCTGCGCTCGTACAACACCTACCAACTGCTCTACGGCCGAGCCCCCAAGCTGCCCGTCATCAAGTCCGCGTCGCGCTGAACCTGTTGTACGGAGTCGGGCCCGTCCGAGGCGCGTGGCGTCGATGAACGGGCTTTGGACCCCTCGGGCTCTCGTGTCTGCTCCTGCTTGTGTCCAGGCGTGCGATATTCGCTCCCGACGACGCCCACGCACCTCGACCTCCGCCTCCGGTGAGATGACAGGCGTCAGACCCGCGAGCCCATGCGAATCACCGACGCCACGTCGAGGGGCGGTGACTCGAGGACGGGAGCGGCGGGCGCCCTTTCGAAGCGAGGGACGGGGGGAATCGCCGACGACACGAGGGCCACGAGGCACGCGGAGCCTCGTCGCCAGACACGCGCGGATGGCATGTTGACCTCAGGATGCGTGAGGCCGGGGGGCGGTCGCAGGAGGCGCAGCAGACTCCTCGGGACTTTTCCCCGCATCATGGAATCATCAGGGTCCCCTCATCCCTCGCGCATTCGAGAGGTCTCGCGGGAACCCTCGCTGTCCCAGGAGCTTCGTGATGACGAACACCGCCGCGGCAATCGGTAAGGACACTCAGCTGGGCATCCAGCTCGTGATGAAGAACGGGACGGCGGCGCTGACGTTCTATGCGCAGGTCTTTGGCGCCAAGGAGCTGTTCCGGCTCGTGGAGCCTTCGGGTCGTCTAGGCCACGCGGAGCTGCTGCTCGGTGGCGTCAGGTTGGCGGTTGCGGACGAGTACCCCGAGCTGGACATCCTGGGGCCCCAGAGTCGGGGCGGCGCGACCAGCCGCCTCACGCTGCCCGTCGACGACGTGGATGCCGTGGCTCAGCGCGCCATCGCCGCGGGCGCGGTCCTGGAGCGGCCCATCACCAACGAGTTCTTCGGCGAACGCGTGGCGCACCTGCGAGACCCGTTCGGTCACCGCTGGATGCTCTCCACTCGCATCGAGGAGGTCTCGCCGGAGGAGTTGCAGCGGCGATTCCAAAAGCTCGTGGGAGGCTGAGCGGCACCCGTCCGCCCAGTCTCCGGACATCACGCATGTTCAACCCCGGATGAAGGCCAGCAGGTCCTCGTTGATGACGTCCTTGTTGACCGAGCACATCCCGTGGCTGAAGCCTGGGTAGACCTTCAGCTTCGCGCCCTTCACCAGGGTGGCCGTGAGCTTTCCGGCGCCCTCGAACGGGACGATCTGGTCATCGTCGCCGTGCATGACCAGGGTGGGCACGTCGAACCGGGCCAGGTCCGTCCGGAAGTCCGTCTCCGAGAAGGCCTTCACGGTGTCGTACTCCGACTTCAGCGAGCCCATGAGCCCTTGAAGGACGAAGCTCTCGCGCAGTCCCTCGGAGACCTTCGCGCCGGGCCGGTTGAAGCCAAAGAACGCGAGCGCTAGCTCCTTGAAGAAGGAGGCGCGGTCCTTCCGCACGCCCTCGCGGATGCCGTCGAAGACCTCCCGGGGCAGGCCGTTGGGGTGCCAGTCCGTCTTGATCATGATGGGCGGCACGGCACCGATGAGCACCGCCTTCGCGACGCGCGTGGTGCCGTGACGGCCGATGTAGCGGGCCACCTCGCCACCTCCCGTCGAGTGCCCGACGTGGATGGCCTTGCGCAGGTCGAGCGTGGCGGTCAGCTCCGCCAGGTCATCCGCGAAGTGGTCCATGTCATGTCCATCCCAGGGTTGGGATGAGCGGCCGTTGCCGCGGCGGTCATGCGCGATGGTGCGGAAGCCCCGTCCGGACAGGAACATCATCTGGTCCTCCCAGGCATCGGCGGTGAGCGGCCAGCCGTGCGAGAAGACGATGGGTTGTCCGTCCCGAGGACCCCAGTCCTTGAAGTAGAGGCGGGTGCCGTCGCGGGTGATGAACTGGTCGCCAAGAAGCGGTGTGGGCATGGGCGTTCCTCGCAGGACAGTGTGGGAGGGCTGACGTCCTCGAAGATGAGAACGGGGGAGGGGGACCGCCAGTGTGAGCGGGCTCGGGTGGCCACTGGCGCGGATGCAAGGCCGTCCGAGGCCAGGGCTTGTTCCATCCTGGAGCCGCCCGGCCGGCCGGAGAGGCGGCGCCCGGGAGCGGACATCCAGTGACTCGGAGGGATGCATGGCCGGGCGTCGGTGCTACGGTGCGCGGCGATGAAGAAGATTCTCGTGGGTCTTGCGGGTGTCCTGGTGCTGTTGGTGGCGGCGGGGGCGGGCGCGTTCTGGTGGGTGGAGCAGGCGGCGAATCAAGCCGTGGCCGCTCCTGGCGCGCCCACGGTGGAGTTCACTGTCCCCAAGGGCACCTCGGGCCGGGGCCTGGGGGCCTTGCTCGTCACCCAGGGGCTCATCCGGGATGCGCGGGTGTGGCGCTGGCACCTCTTCCGACGAGGGAAGTTCTCACCCAAGGCGGGCCGTCACCCGGTGAGTCCGTCCATGACGGTGGCGGAGCTGGCCTCGGCCCTGGAGGACAACCCGCTTCCGGATGACATCCCCTTCGTGGTGGTGGAGGGCTGGCGTCTGCGCGACACCGACGCGGCGCTCTCGGCCGCGGGCTTCATCTCCGCCGGGGCGTACATCGCCGCGGCCAGTGACCCCAGCCGCTTCACCGCGCCGTTCCCACTGCCGACCGGAGGCACTCTCGAGGGTTACCTCTACCCGGAGACCTACGGGGTGATTCCGGGGAAGCTGGACGTCGAGGACCTCATCCAGCGTCAAATCGACGCCTTCGCGGAGCGCTTCTACAAGCCCAACCGCGATGCCATCACGAAGAGCGGCCGCACGCTCCACGAGGTGGTGGTGATGGCCTCCATGTTGGAGCGCGAGGAGCCCGTGCCGAACCAGCGTCCGCTGGTGGCGGGCATCCTCTGGAAGCGCGTGGATAAGGGGTTCCCGTTGGGCGTGGACGCGACGTCGCGCTACGCGTTGGCGCAGTGGAATGACCGTCGTGAGTTCCTCAAGCGTCTGCGCGACCCCGAGGACCCGTACAACACGCGCCACCGCAAGGGACTGCCTCCGGGCCCCATTGGCGCGCCCACCGTGGAGTCGCTCCAGGCCGCCATGGCGCCCAAGTCGAGCGAGTTCTGGTACTACCTGCACGACGCCGAGAAGACCCTGCACCCCTCGCGCAACGCCGAGGAGCACGAGGCGCTGCGCCGCAAGTACAACGTGTATTGAGCCCGAGGTGCCCCCGAATCGCGCGGGGGCGCTGAGACATCCCACGCCCGTGTTTCATGGCGCGCCTGTTGCTCGATGACCTCGCTCGTCGATGCGAGGGGGACGCGGCATGAAGCGTGGGGCACAGAGGACGGTGGGATGCGGGCTGGGAGTGCTGCTGGGGCTCTTGAGTGGGTGTGGGCCTTCTCAGAATGGGGCCCCGGCTTCCACGGACGTGAGCACGCCGCGGCGTGACGCGCTCTCCACGCGGAAAGAGATAGTCCTCGCGCTGGCGGACACGCATGTCATGTCGGCGTCTCCCACGACGAGCTACGGCTCATCGACCACCCTGGAGGTGGATGGTTCCCCGCAGGCCGAGGCGTACCTGCGTTTCGCGATTCCGCCCTTCACGGGGACGCTGACGACGGCGCGGCTTCGCCTCTACGCGCTCGACAGTACCGTGGATGGGCCCTCGGTGCAGAGCCCGCCCGGTGTCTGGGCCTGGAGTGAGCTGACGACGTGGAACACGCGTCCCGTCTGGCCGGGCTCCTGGGTCGTCGCCAACGTGGGGCCCGTCTTCAGTGGCACCTGGGTGGAGTGGGATGTGACGGAGGCCATCAACCTCCAGCGCGACACCTTCGACGCCTTCCTCAGGCCCGAGAGTCCGGATGGGGTCATCTTCGCGTCGCGTGAGCACGCCGACCCCACGCTTCGTCCCCGGCTCGTGCTCACCGTTGAGTCCGCCGAGGACCATCCTCCGCCGTCCATTCCACCTCTCCCCGTGTCGAGTGAGCCCGTGGCCTTCGCGCCAAGCGCGGATGCCTTTGTGTCCTCGAACGCGCCAGACTCCTCGTCGGGGGGCGCGTCCGTGTTGCTGCGGGTGGGGAACACACCCCAGCGTGAGGCACACCTGCGCTTCTCCCTCCAGGGGCTGACCGAGACGGTCCAACGCGCGGTGCTGCGGTTGACGGTGGGCGGAGATGGCACGAGGGATGGGCCCTCGGTCTTCGAGACCCGCGGCGCATGGAGCGAGGAGAGCGTCACGTGGAACTCCCGGCCCACGCGCATGGGGAGCGCCTTGGACCACGCGCCGATTCTCGCCCCGTCCAGCACCGTCGATTACGACGTGACGAACCTGGTGCGAGGCAATGGGGAAGTCACCCTGGGCCTGTATGGCAATTCAGCGGACGAGGTGGGCTTCAACTCGCGTGAGGTGAGCAACTTCCCTCCCCAACTCCTCGTCTGGACGGGGGCGTCGCGGAGTCCTCCCACCGATTCGTGCATGACACACCAGGAGCTGCTGACCCGCTCCTTCGTCCCCCTGCATGACACGTATGTCGTTCAGTCGACGCCCGCGACGGTGTTTCACCGTGAGGCGTCTTTGGGCGTGGATGGCTGGCCCCTCACCGAGAGCTATCTGGATTTCGATGTGCAGCTCGGGAGCAGGCCCGTGCGCCGCGTCTTGCTCCGGCTCTATGCCTTGGATTCGTCCGGGAACGGGCCCCGGTTGTTCAAGGCCCGGTCTTTCGATGGAGCGGTGACGAATTGGAACCGCCGCCCGGTCATCACCGGGAGCGCGCTGGGAGACCTGGGGGCGGTGAGCCGCGACCAGTGGGTGGAGTTCGATGTGACGTCCTCGGTGACGACGTCGGGGCGACACGCCTTCGCGCTCCAACCCGACGCTCAGGAGGGCTTGCGCTTTGCTTCCGTGGAAGCACAGACGCGCGGCATCCTCGCTGTCGCGCCGCACCTCCTCGTGGTCTCCGAGAGCGAGGCATTCTGTTCCTATCGCGGAGCGCTTCCTTCAGGCACCGTCGAGTGGGTGACGCAGTCCCGAGGCCTCACGGCGGAGCGCGCGCGCCACGTCTCGCCCGCGCGGGACGGGGGCTATGTCTCGTTGAGCGCGGTGGAGCGGACACAGGGGGGCCCGCCCCTGTTCGAGCAGACGGATGTCATCACGCTCCACCGGGCGGACGGCGGCGCGGTGTGGTCGCGTGAATTCATCCAGGCGGGGGTGGAGTTCAGGAAGGTGGCGGTGACGAGCCAGGGGCAGGTGCTCGCCACGGGGGAGTACTTCGGGGCGCCGGACCTGGGGAGGGGCCCGCTGCCGTGGGGACGCGGCATGTTCGTGGCGAAGCTCACGCCGTCGGGCGAGGTCGACTGGACTCGGGGGTACACCGCGTGGTTCGAGACCCCCAACGTCCTCTACGAGAACCCCATGCAGGTGTTCGACCTGGCGACGGATGCTCACGGCAGCGCGGTCCTGGTGGGCACCTTCTGGGGCTACACGAACTTTGGCGCGGGCGTCGTGTACTCCGGCAAGAGCTTCCCGACGCAGGGGCAGACACCCAACTCCTTCGTCTTGAAGCTCCAGGCGAATGGGGCGCTGTCGTGGGCTCGCCTGCTGGTGGCGTCCACGAATCGGGGCACGCTGGCCTCGTCCATCGCGGTGGATGCGGAGGAGAACGTCACGGTGGGCGGGTGGACCGGAAGCAACACGGATTTCGGCGTGGGGCCCGTGTTCATGAATGGTCTGTTCATCGCCAGGTGGGGCGTGAGCGGCAACCTGTCGTGGGCCCGGGTCTTTCCCGTGACCCATGGAGACATTCAAGGGGTGAGGTCCCTGCCGGACGGAGGCGTGGTGTTCACGGGAGACTTCGATGGGAGACTCACCTTCGCGGGGACCACGTACTCCAGCCGGGCTCCGGACGACGTGGCGGACGGTCCTCGTGATGCCATCCTGGGGCGGTTGAGCGCGGCGGGCGCGGATGGAGTGCTGCGCCGCTTCCAGTCCGCCTCTGCGGTGAGTCTCGCCTTCCAGGACCTGGCGGTCGATGGCCAGGGGCGCATCGCGACCGCACAGGCGGGCTGGGGGGACCAACTGGGGATGGGCTCGGTGGGGCTGCCGGAGAGTCAGGCTCCGAACCGTCCGACGCTGGCGTCCTTCGACTCGGCGCTCGCTCCGCGATGGGTCCGAGTGCTCGAGCCGCTCCCGTCGAGCCTCCACCTGGCGCCGGCGGGGGAGGGCCTCGTGGTCACGGGTGACCTGGCCAGCACCTTCGAACTGGACGGCACCTGGTACACGCCCACGGCGCGCCGCTCGGACACGTTGCACTTCAAGCTCCGCCCATAGCTTCGGGCTCCGGCCCGGTGCGGCGCCCGGTGGATGACACTTCCGGGGGCCTGCACCGCGGTGTATGGACAGTCGCAGACATGATTCAGCTCCCCACGAAGCTCCAGAAGCACGCGGAAGAACTCGAGGCCGCGGATGAGAGACTGACCGCATTGGACGAGGACGGCCTGCTGGCCGCTCCCGTTGACATCTCCTCGATGCTGCGCAACGGCATCGTGCTGCACGAGAGGTTGAAGGACTCCCAGCTGACGCTCAACTCGCGTGAGTGTGTCGTCGTGACGGGGGACGTGGAGGTGGAGCGCCTGGAGTTGAAGGGGCCGGGCGGCCTGCTCGTCCTGGGCGACCTCGTGGTGACGTCGGCGGAGCTTCACGCGAGCGCGGTGGTGCTGGGCGCTTGTGAAGTCACCGACCGCCTGGTGGGCCATGGCGAGCCGCACACGTTGACCGTGCTGGGGGAGGTCGAGGGGGGCCGGTTCGAGATGCAACAGCAGTTCGTCATGCAGTTCCTCGGTGGCGGCAAGCTCAAGTCCTTGCATGACAGCGAGGGCGGCGTGGAGGAGCTGCTCGAGCTGTTGAGCGGCGCGGGCAGCGAGCTGGAGATCGAAGAGGCCGACGCATAGTCGAAGGGGCTGGCGCCGGGAGTGATGCTCCCGGCGCTGCGCGTGCGCTCGTTCAGAGACGCGGCGTGGCGCTCCTGGCCACCCGGCTCACTCGGGGCCGCGCGGTGACAGGGCCCGTGTTACATCCTTCGAGGGGTTCGTGGCGAGACTGCCTGGACGCTTCCGTTCATGGGTTCCGCGAACTTTCCGGGGAGACCTTCACATGAAAGTCCTGGAGACGGAGCGCCTCATCCTGCGCAAGGTGGTGCGGGAGGACGCGCCCTTCATCCTTGGGTTGTTGAACGAGCCGTCGTGGCTGCGCTTCATCGGGGACCGGGGGGTGCGGACGCTCGAGGGCGCCCAGGACTACATCACCCAGGTTCCTCAGGCGCAGTACGCGCGCGAGGGCTTCGGGCTCTACCTGGTGGAGCGGAAGTCGGACGGCGTGCCGATGGGGATGTGCGGCTTGCTCAAGCGCGATTCGCTGGAGCATGTGGATATCGGCTACGCGTTGATGCCCTCGTTCTGGGGCCAGGGATATGCGTTGGAGGCGGTCTCCGCGGCGCTGGCGCAGGGGCGGCGGGACTTCGGACTGAAGCGCGTCGCGGCCATCGTCTCGAATGACAACGCCAGCTCCATCAAGCTGCTGGAGAAGCTGGGGTTCCAGTTCGAGCGATACATCCGCATGCCTGGGGCCACCGAGGATATCAGCCTCTTCCTGACGAAGGAGTGAGCGCGGACTCAAGTGGAATGCCCGCGAGCGTGAGGCGGTCGTCACCTGTCTGACACCGCCCCCTCGCTTGGCGAATGGGTGGCGGGTCTCCTAGACTCGCCAGCGTGGGCCCACCGTCGAACAACGTAGACGGCGGGAAGAACGCGCTGTTGCGCGCACTCCCCTCCATCGAACAGCTCTTGCGGCGGCCGTCGCTGGAGCCGCTCCTCGCGGGCGTTCCGCGGGCTCGAGCGGTGACCGCGCTCAGGCTGGCGGTCGACCGGGTTCGTGCCCGCCTGCTCAAGGGCGAGGCTCGCGCTTTCGACGACTCGGACGTGGACGAGGCCCTGCGCACGTTGGCGACGCCCGGGTTGCGCTCGGTGCTGAACGCCACGGGGGTGGTGCTGCACACCAACCTGGGGCGCGCGCCGCTCGCGGCGCAGGCGGTGGCCCGGGTGGCGGAGGTGGCGCGGGGCTACTCCAACCTCGAGTACGACCTGGACGAAGGTGAGCGCGGCAGCCGGTACGCGCCGCTGGTGGACTTGTTGCGCCAGCTGACGGGCGCGGAGGACGCGCTGGTCGTCAACAACTGCGCGGGGGCCGTGTTGTTGGTGTTGGCCTCGTTGGCGGCAGGGCGCGAGTGTGTCGTCTCGCGCGGAGAGTTGGTGGAGATTGGCGGTGGCTTCCGCGTGCCGGACGTCATGCGGCAGTCCGGCGCGAAGCTGGTGGAGGTGGGCACCACCAACCGCACGCGCCTGGCGGACTACGCGGGAGTCATTGGCGCGGACACGGGGCTGCTCTTGAAGGTGCATCGCTCCAACTTCGCCGTGGTGGGCTTCACGGAGGAAGCCAGCGTGGCGGAGCTGGCCGGGCTGGGGTTGAAGCGAGGGGTGCCGGTGTTTCAGGACCTGGGCTCGGGGGCGCTGGTGCCGCTGACGGGCGAGGGCCTGGGAGATGAGCCCACGGTGCGCCAGGTGGTGGCCGCCGGTGCGGACGTGGTGGCGTTCTCCGGGGACAAGCTCCTGGGAGGACCGCAAGCGGGGGTGGTGGTGGGACGCGCGGCGTTGTTGTCGCGCATCAAGGCGCATCCGCTCACGCGGGCGCTGCGCGTCGACAAGATGACAGTGGCCGCGCTGGAGGCCACGTTGGAGTTGTACCGGGACGGCAAGCCAGAGGCCGTCCCCACGTACAGGCTGCTTGTCCAGACGCCGGAGGAGCTGCGCGGGCGTGCGCTGCGGCTCCAGGGGTTGCTGGGGGAGCGGGGTGTGAGTGCCCGAGTGGACGGGGTGGTGGGACAGGTGGGCGGGGGCGCCATGCCGCTGGCCCGATTGCCTTCCTTCGCGTGCATCCTCAACGTAGGTGCGCCGGAAGTATTCCTCGAACGCCTGCGCGGCGGCGGAACGCCGGTTATTGGCAGGATTGCGGATGGCGAGGTGGTCCTCGACGTCCGCTGTCTCGCGGAGGAGGAACTCAGGTCGGTCGCCGAAGAGGTGGCGGCCGCAAGTCCCGGGAAACCACCATGATCAACAGCGCCGTCCTCGTACTCAACCGGTACTACCAACCGGTGCATGTCACGTCGGTGAAGCGAGCCTTCTCGCTGCTGTATCAGGGCGTCGCCAAGGCCATCGACGCGCAGTACCGGCTCTACGAGTTCGATGATTGGGCGGCGCTGAGCGCCACCAACGACTGCATCACCACCATCAACCGGACCATCCGCGTTCCCCGGGTGCTGGTGCTCAGCGCGTATGACCACCTGCCTCGAGGGCGGGTGCGCTTCTCCCGGCTCAACATCTACGCGCGCGACGCGGACACGTGTCAGTACTGCGGAAAGAACCTGCCGCGCAGCGAGCTGAACCTGGACCACGTGATGCCTCGCACCCAGGGTGGCAAGACGACCTGGGAGAACGTTGTCTGCTCCTGTGTGCCCTGCAACCTGAAGAAGGGGGGCCGCACGCCGGAGCAAGCGGAGATGAGGCTGCTCAAGAAGCCCGTGAGGCCTCGTTGGACGCCGCTGTTCCGAGGCGCGACACGCAAGGTGACGTATCAGGAGTGGCTGCCCTTCCTGCACCTGGCGGATGCGTCGTACTGGAACGTGGAGCTGCTGGACGAGTAGGGCGGGCCTCGCCATCTCACCCCCGTGATGAGTTCGCCGTGGCCGCCGGGCGGGCCACCGGGTCATTCCGTCGTGCGCGACGAGCGCGCGTGGACTCGTGGCCGGCGCGACCGCTCCCCCGAAGGATAGGGCGCCGGTCCGGATGGGAGACTCCGGATGATGGCGTACCGCTGGCTGGTGCTGGTGGGGATGGCTGTGGCTTTGTCCCTGGCCGGGTGTGATGACAATGGCGGACCTTCTCCGAAACCTCCGGGGACGGGCGTGGACGCGGGGGTGGACGGAGGGACCGAGACCCCGGACGGCGGGCCGGGCTCTCAATGCCTCGACGTCGGAGTGACGTGCAGCCGCACCGGGGGCGCCTCCTGCTGTACCGGCATCTGCACGGAGGAGGGGCTGTGTCCCGTCTCCAGCGAGCAGTGCATCCCCGCGGGAGAGGCTTGCACCAGCGGCATCGACTGCTGCACCCAGAGCTGTCTGGGCGGCACATGCTCCTCGCTCCAGTGCCGCGACGTGGGCGGCGCGTGCTCCAAGGCGGAGGAGTGCTGCACGAAGGTGTGTGGTGGCGACGGCAAGTGCGCGCCACTGCCGGGGGGCACCACGTCGTGCAAGGTCCCGGGTCAGGCGTGTGCTTCCGGTGCGGAGTGCTGCTCCACCAACTGCCAGGCCGGCATCTGCAAGCCCGCGTACTCCTGCCAGGCGAACAATGATTTGTGTCTGCGCGGCGAGGACTGCTGCGGTGGCGTCTGCTCGCAGAACGGGACGGGGACGCCGGGCCGCTGCGTGGCGGTGGGTGGCGGTGGCGCGGGCAACTGCGTCCAGGACGGCAACCCGTGCTCGAGCGACAGCAACTGCTGCACGCGCACCTGTGTGGACCTGGGCTATGGCGCCACGGTGTGCCAGCCCGTGAGCGGCTGCCGCCCCACGGGGGATTACTGCTCCAGCGACGGTGCGTGCTGCGGCGGGGAGAAGGTGGCCAACGCGGTGGACTGCCGTGAGAACCGCTGCGACAAGCCCAGCGGTTGCAACCCCGTGGGCAACATCTGCGGGGATGGCAAGCTGCCGGATGGGGGCATCATCGACGTCAACGCCCGCCAGGCGTGCTGCGACGGCCAGAAGGCCGTGTGCAAGGTGGACTCGTCTGGTGTGCCCCGCTGCTTCGGTGGGTGCCCGGGCGGTATCTGCCCGGCGCAGTGCCCCACCGGCTACACCGGCCAGGCGGGATGCTGCATCGCGGAGGGCAGCACGTGCCAGTTCAGCGACCAGTGTTGTGGCGGCAACTTGTGCCTGCCCGGCGATGGGGGCTTCACCTGCCAGCGCCCGACCTCTTGCGACCCGGTGGGCACACAGTGCGACCCGTCCCAGTCGAAGTGCTGCGCGGGCACGGCCTGCCTCTCGGTGGGGGAGTTGTCCTTTGCCTGTATCGTCGCCCAGGGCGCCCCGGATGGCGGCGTCGGAGGTTCCGATGCGGGGGCCGACGCAGGCTCCGGTGGGGCTGACGCGGGCCCGGTGTGTGTCCCCAACGGGCGGGCCTGCAGTTCTGGGACGTCGTGTTGCTCTGGAATTTGTACAGGGGGAAGCTGCCAGGCGCCGCAGTCGTGTCAGCCGCAGGGGAGCGTGTGCACGACGGCCGCGGACTGCTGCGCCGGGTTGGGGTGCAACATCCCGGGTGGGAGCACGAGCGGGACGTGCCAGACGGGAGCCACTTGCTCGGGCACGGGGCAGGCGTGCTCGCCCAGTGTCCGATGCTGTGGAGACAGCCGGTGTGAGACGGAGTCTGGCGCGGCGTGTGATGGCAGCCAGCCCTGCTCGTGTGTGGTGATTATCGGCTGACGGTCGCGGATTGGCGGGGAGTCGACTCGGGCAGTAGGACGGGCTTTGATGCGACTGCCCATGTCCAAGCCGACGCGAACGCCCCAGGCAGATGCCCATGCCCTGGGAACCACTGCTGAGCCAGTGGTCCCAGGGCCTCCAGGGTTGGGGCGTCGCGGAAGGCCTCGCCGCATCATCGCGGTGGGGGGCGGCAAGGGGGGCATCGGCAAGTCGATGGTGTCCGCCAATCTGGGCGTGGCTCTGGCGCAGTCCGGAGCCAACGTGTTGTTGGTGGACGCGGACCTGGGCGGCGCCAACCTCCACACGTGCCTGGGCGTGGGACAGCCGGAAGCGACGCTGTCCGACTTCTTGCGGCGCAACAAGGCTCGGCTTGAAGACGTGATCGTCCCCACGGGCGTGCCTCGGTTGTCGCTCGTCGCGGGCGCACAGGACGCGCTGGATGCGGCGAACCTCAAGTATGCGCAGAAGCAGAAGCTGCTGAAGACGTTGCTGGGCGCGTCGGTGGACTACCTCATCCTGGACCTGGGCGCGGGCACGAGCTTCAACACCATCGACTTCTTCATCATGGCGGACCACGGGTTGTTGGTGGTGCTGCCGGAGCCCACGTCGGTGGAGAACGCGTACCGCTTCGCGAAGGCGGCCTTCTTCCGCAGGCTTCAGCAGATGGAGGCGGAGTACGGCCTCCAGGACCTGGTGGACAGCGCCCTGACGACGCGCGAGGGCTCGCTGCGCACGCTGCATGATGTGCTCGAGCAGGTGCGGCGAAAGGACCCACTGGGTGCGCAGCGACTCGAACGAGAGCTGGCGGCTTTCCGCATCCGGTTGGTGGTGAATCAGGCTCGGACGGACGCGGACCTGAACGTGGGAGCAGCCGTGGCGTCCGCGTGGAAGAAGTTCTTTGGGATCGACATGGATGACCTGGGGGCCATCCGGTATGACGATGAGGCGTGGCGTGCGGTGCGTAAGCGGCGCCCCGTGCTGATTGAACGGCCGGATTCCCCGGCCGCTACTGCCATCCAGCGCATCGCCTCGCGCTTGCTCGCACTCGACGGAACACCCGGCCCCTCTTCACCATGAAGCCCTTCGCGCAGCAGACCTATTACGAACTCCTGGAGGTCCCCGTCACCGCACGAATGGAGGAGATCCGCGCTGCATATGCGCGGCTGATGGAGCTGTATGCTCCTGACTCCATCGCGGTGTACGCGCTGGTGGAGTCGGATCAGGTGGATGCGCTCCGCGCCCGGATGACCGAGGCGATGGAAATCCTCACGGATAGCGACCTGCGGGGCGAGTACGACAAGGACCTGGGCCTCACGCCGAGCCCCACCGCGCGAGCGGCCGAGGCGCTGGCGAGCATCGTGGCGGAGTCGCCCGAGGAGTCGAAGAAGGACGGGAAGAAGGCCCCCGAGGAGCCCGTGTTGAGCGGGCCCGAGGCCTTCCGCGCGAGCTTCGTCAGCGGCTATTCGCTGTCGTATGTGACCAGCTCGCTGCAGGTCGCGCCGCTTGGAGGCGGGCTCGTCGATGTGCCGGCCACGCTGGTGCGTCCCGAGGAGCCGCCTGCTTCGAAGGCCGAAACGCGCGAGTCGAGCAGTGCGGTGGACGGTGCGAAGGGCGCTCAGGCCGCCGCCACGAACGAAGTGGGGCAGGGGAGTGAGGCCGCCGCGTCGAACCCTGGCTCCTCTTCCATCGCGGCTGAGACGCACACGCGGGCAGCCATGTCCTCGGACGGCTCTGCGGACGTGCGTGCCAGTTCCTCGGCCGTGGCGGCCGCGAGCCCCGTGAGCGCGGCTCCGTCGTCGGGGCAAGGCTCCGAGATGTCGAAGCCCACGGACGCGGCGGGTCCGACGAGCGAGCCCTCGGCTGCGAACTCCGTGGCGCCGCCTTCGTCGTCCAGCCCTGGCTCCGAGACGTCGAAGTCCACGGACTCGGCAACGCCGACGGCCTCGGTCGCGGCCTCTTCGCCAGTTCACGACACCGAGACGCCGAAGTCAGCGGACGCCGTTCAGACGACGTCCAGCCCAGCGGCGGCGGCCCCTTCGCTGGTGCACGGCGCCGAGACGTCCATGATCCCGGAGGCGGTGGGTGCCCAGACCAGCCCCTCGTCTCCAGGTGTTGGAGGCCCGGCGCCCGTGAGCCCGGAGCCCGCGAAATCCACGGCCGCGGCGGCCACGAGAACGTCGAGCTCCTCTCCCGCAAGCGCCCCGCGTGGGCCCAAGAGCCCGGAGCCCGCCGCACCCTCCACGTCCATCGTGGTCTCCTCCGCGCCAGCTCGTTCGGGCTCGGCCCGCCCGTTGGGGGAGTCGAATGGGCTCGCGCAGGAGCCAGCCGTGGCCACGGGCGAGAGCGCCATCGGGCAGGCCTCCGCGCGGACACGTGATGTTCGTCCTCGCCTCCCGGACATCCCCTCCGACGCCGAGTTCAATGGCGAGCTGCTGCGCCGGGTCCGTGAGGCCCGGGGCTACACGCTCCATCAGGTCGCCGACCGGACCCGTATCTCATCGCGTCATCTGGAGAACGTCGAGGCGGACCGCTACACGGCGCTCCCGGCGCAGGTCTATCTGCGAGGCATCCTCATGAACCTGGCGCGTGAGCTCGGGTTGGATCCGCTCCGGGTGTCCAAGAGCTATCTGGCCTTGGCTTCTGAGAAGTCGGGCAAGCGGTGACGCTGGCGGGGTGGGCTGTCAGCCGACGCTCACACCACAAGGAAAGTTGACTCCCCTCCGAGCGGTGCCTATGTAGGGAGGACGATGACGGACGAGGAAAAGATCAAGGCGATGCGGCTCGCCCGTGCGATTGCCTCGGATATCTCGCTCTACAACGAGCAGAAGATCATCAAGGGTATCGAGCAGGACAACCTCTTCGAGGTCCTCAAGGAGGAACTCGAGGAAGGTCGAGAGCTCTACAAGAGCCGCGTCAGCCACGAAGTCTACACAACGGCGAACTTCTTCGAGCGCGCCGTCAACGACATCGTCCTGCGCTCCAAGGCGCACGTGAAGTCGAAGATCTGGTAGTCCGCCCACGTGGCAGCGCCCGACACTCGAGAGCATCGCGCCCCGCCGGAAGCACGCGGTGAGCGCATCGACCAGTATCTCGCGACCGTCTTCTCCGACCTGACGCGGTCCCGCATCCGGGGCCTCATCGACGAGGGCCATGTCCTCGTCGAGGGCAAGCCCGTGAAGGCGGCCATGCGTCTGCGGGGGGGCGAGCATCTCACCCTCCATGTCCCTCCGCCCGTGGCCGCCGTTCCGGAGGCCGAGGCGCTTCCGCTCTCCGTGCTCCACGAGGACAAGGACCTCGTGGTGGTGGACAAGGCGGCGGGCATGGTCGTGCACCCGGGCGCGGGTCACGCCTCGGGCACGTTGGTCAACGCCCTGCTGCACCGGGTGAAGGACCTGGCCGGAGTAGGCGGAGAGCTTCGCCCTGGCATCGTCCACCGACTGGACAAGGACACCACGGGCTGTCTCGTCGTGGCCAAGAACGAGCAGGCCCTCGTCGCGCTCCAGAAGTCGTTCAAGGGCCGCGAGGTGGCAAAGACATACCTCGCGCTGGTTCACGGCGTGCCCCCAGCCGAAGGGCGCATCGAGACGCTCTACGGCCGCCACCCCGTGCACCGTCAGCGCTTCACCGGCAAGGTGCGCGAGGGCAAGCCCGCCATCACGCTCTTCCGAGTGCTCGAGTCCTTCGACGGCGCCGCGCTGGTGGAGGTGGACTTGCTCACCGGCCGCACGCACCAGATTCGTGTCCACCTGGCGGAGGCGGGCCATCCGCTGCTGGGCGACACGCTCTACGGCGCGGGCCGCAAGCCCAAGGGTGAAGCGGGCGCCGCGCAGGAGCGGCTGGGGCGGCAGGCCTTGCATGCGTGGCGCCTGGCGTTCGCGCACCCACGCACCCACAAGCAGCTCTCGTTGGAGGCGCCCGTGCCGGACGACTTCGCCGCCGCGCTCGAACTGCTGCGAGGCCCGCAGGCCCCGCCGGAGCCTCCGTCGAAGGCCCCTGCCCGGAAGAAGGCCGCGAAGAAGCGAGCGGCGACTACAACCCGGAAACGCTGAGCGACTGCTGGCGCTTGGACAGCACCTTGATGGGCTGGATGGCCATGACGCGCATGAAGACCTCGAGCAGCTCCGGGTCGAACTTGTTGCGCATCTCCGTCCACATCAGCATCAGCGCCACCTCCGGGCCGTACGCGTCGCGGTAGGGGCGCTTGGAGGTGAGCGCGTCGTACGCGTCGCAGATGGCGATGATCTTCGCGTACACCCCCAGGTTCGTCTTGGGGATGATCATCTGGATGTTGCCGCGTGAGTCGCGCACCGCGGTACCGAAGTCCGTCTTGTGCTCGAACGTCGTCACCACGCGCAGCAGGGTGGAGCGGCTGAAGCCCTTCTCCATGAGGATGTTGCGCACGGAGATGAGCGGCGCGCGCTGCACCGCCACGCGCTCCTCGGGGGTCAGCGCGCCGCGCTTGGTGGCCAACTCCTCCGGCAGCGTCGTCATGCCCGCGTCGTGGAAGAGGGCGATGTAGCCCAAGTCCCGCAGCTGCGGCTTCGTGAGCCCCAACTCCGCGCCGAAGACGATGCACATCAGGCTGACGTTGACCTGGTGGTACACGAGGTAGTCGTCCTCGCGTCGCATCGTCGTCATGCCCAGGAAGTGCGTGCGCTGTTCGTAGCTGATGTCCACGAAGTCCTGGACCAGCCGCAGCGCCTTGGAGGCGTTGATGGGCTTCCCGGCGCGCACCGACTCCAGGTACTTGCCCAGGAAGAAGACCGAGCGGGCGTAGATGGTCATCGCGTACTTCTTGCGATCCACCTTGAGGTCGCCCGGGTCGTTCATGTCCTTGTCCAACTTCTCCTTGAGCTTGGAGAACTTGGCCACGCGCATGTTGAGCAGCTTGCGGCCCGCCAGCCCGTCTTCCTCGGTGGTCGCCGACTGCTCCTTGCTGAAAATCCAGACGAAGTTCTTCAGCTCCGGAACCGTCACCGGCTTGGTGAGCGTGAAGCCGCCCACGTCCTTGGCGCGCATCTCCGTCAGGAGGTAGCGCTGGTTCTCGATGGAGTTCAGGTCCACCTTCACCAGCATGCTGTTCAGGTAGAAGGAGTCCTTGACGCCCACCAGCTCCAGCCGGCCTTCCTTGCCGATGATCTGGTTGATGATGTCCTGGAGCTGGTGCAGCGGCTTCTGGAAGACGGTGTTCTCCGGGTCATACATCTTCACGGAGCGCACCAGCATGTAGAGGCCGGCCACCATGGAGCGCGAGAGCGCTTGCAGCTTCTCGTTGTGCTCGCGCCCGAACTCGGTGGTGCTCTCGTCCTGGCTCTGGGTGATTTTCAGGTTGTCGGCCATGGGCTACGCCTCCTCCGGGAGCGCCGAATCGCCGAACAGCGCTTTGCGCGTCTGGTACATCGCCTTGCGAGCCGCCGTGAGCAGGTCCACGGGCTGGGTGCGGTCCTCGACGAGGACTTGCATCATTTTGTAGCTCTGGATGGAGCACGCGCCGGCCAGACCCGCGACGGCCAGCAGCTTGTCATCCAGCACCCGCTTCCGGTTGAGCAGCGACGGCTTCACGGACAACAGTTGCTGCATGTGTGAGAGGGCACCCGGGGTCCCGGTGGCGCCGACCGCCGTGTAGAAGGCCGTGCGCTCATCGGGCGTGCGCTTCTCGAAGCCTGGCTCGCGGATGATGCGCATCAAGTCCGAATAGGCCTTGTCGCGGTCGAACTCGGGGAGCATCCGGGCGGCCAGCATGCGCACCTGGGAGACGGGGTCCGCCAGGGCCTCGGTGACCAGCCGGCGCGCCTCGCCCGTGCGCCCGCGGCCGATGATGCCCAGCACCTCCAGCTTCACCACCAGGTTGGGGCTCTTGAGCACCTGGCCGAACATCTTGATGCGCTCGGGGTGGTTGCTCTTCTCCAGCACGTACACCATGTCGCGCACCGTCTGCGGACGGTCCGATGTCAGCCGCGCCACGAAGGGCTCCGGCATCTCGCGAGCGAAGGTGGCCAGCACGTCGCACAGCAGGGCGCGGTTCTCGGGAATCTCGAGCGTCTCCAGCACCGTGAGCAGCGGGATGATGGAGTCGCGGCTGAGCGCCTGGAGATAGCGCGTCACGTCCGCGGGGTTCTTGGGCCGCGCGCCCTTGAGCGACTCGCCCATGCGCATCAGCCGCTGCTCCTCGCCCATCCTGTGGAGGAAGGACTCGAGCAACTTCGAGAGCGACGAGCCCGACTCCTTCTGGGAGAGCGCGCGCAGCTTCAGGACAATCTGGTTGACGGTGCCGAAGTCGTCCTGGAGGAGGAGCATGTCCAGCAGCTGTACGAAGATCTCCTCGAGCAGCGTGCCGTCCTCCACGCCGCCTTCCACCACCTGGAACACGGCGCTCACCAGCTTGGGGAACAGCCGCGAGCCTTCCTCCTCCATCACCTCGCGCTGGAGCTTCGCCTTCAGGTCGTCCGACGCGTGGCGCCCGCTGACGACCAGGCCGCGAATCTGCTCCACGCCATCCAGCTTCGAGTCCAGGTCCTCCGCGGACACCCTCGCGAAGCGCAGGTAGTCATCTGAATTCGTCTGCAGCCGCGAGTAGAGGTAGCCCACCACCTTGTCGACCTCGACCTGCACCTCCTCCTCGCTGGCGTTCTCCATGGAGAAGCCTTCCACCACCACGTACTCGACGTGCTCCATGCCCGCGCGCCATAGCTGCGCCAGCACGTCGTCGGCGCCGCGCTCCGGCTCCGACAGGGCGATGAGCGTCAAGGTGACCAGCTCCTCCACCGTGAGGCCGGGGCGGAAGATGAGCTGGCGGATGCCGTCGCGGTAGAACTTGTAGGGGAGCGGCGTGTCCTCGGAGAACAGCGTCTCGCCGTGAAGCATCAGGTTCTGCTGCTCCACCTTCAGCGACAGCGGGCCGAACTTGTCCGTGTACTGGGCGATGGCCTCCAGTGCCTTGGCGAGGAACTCCGGGAAGCGAGCCTCGTTGTGGCGGTACATGCCAATCTGCTTGATGCCCTTGAGCAGGTGGAAGGCGAACGTGCGCGCCATCTCCACCTTCTCGCGGACCTCCGGAGACTGTTCCGCCTCCGTGCTCGCATCCTGAGTCTTCTGGGGCTGGGCCATGCGTTTGCAACACTCCGCTCGGGCGGTATCACCAGCCTACCGCGATTTCCTCCCGCGCCCCAGCCGGTGACGCGTGGAACTTCGCGCGCTTGGCGGCCCTGGGGCTCACGCGACACGGTCGTCCAGGATTTCCCAGGTATGTTTCACGGCCCGGTGTATCGCGAGGAGCGTGGAGCCCATGCTGCGAGTCATGGCCTGTGGGATGTTGGTGGTGGGGCTGTCGGGGTGTTTCAGGACGAGTGTGAGGACGGGGGCCCCCAGGGATGGCTCGCCCGTGACGCGCACCGGGGCCAGCCTGTTCTTCGGGCTGACGATGCCCCCCGTGACGGCGTCGGAGTGCCGCCACGGTGTCTCCCGGGTGGATGTGTTCTCGCCGTGGTGGGGGGCGCTCGTCACCGTGGCGACGGTGGGCCTCGTCATGCCGCTGCGCACCGAGTACGTGTGCGCGGAGATGCCGCAAAGCGTCAGCGCCGAACCTCAGGTGCCCGCCTCCATCGCCCCGCTCTGAGCGGGCGGGGATGCGGGCGGAGAAACAGCGAGGCGGCGGGGTTGCCCCACGCCGCCTCGGGTGACTCTGGATGAGAACAGCGCCCCGGGGGAGCGCCGTCCGGTGGGGCGTTACTTCGCGTGCGGCGGCGACGTCGCGGCGCTGGAGCCCTTGAGCGCGGAGCGCAGCAGGAAGAGGGTGATGCCCGCGAAGAAGAGCAGGCCCCAGAGGTTGGACCAGAGGGGGTGCGCCATCTCGCTTTCGCCCACGGTGTTGAAGAAGCGGCCGATGATGCCCTCATGACCCAGCACGGCCGGCAGGTTGATGGCGCGTGAGCCGGCGCCGTCCGTGACGATTTCGAGGAAGGCGATGAGCACACCCGCGATGGAGCCGCCGGCGATGTAGCCGGAGGACAGCAGGGTGCCCGGCGAGAAGTCGGACTCGCCGCCGCGCACGCGGTCGACGAAGTAGCGCACCATGCCGCCCACGAAGAGCGGCGCGCTGCTGCTGATGGGCAGGTACACGCCCACCGCGAAGGGCAGCGAGGACACGCCGCACAGCTCCAGCATCAGCGCGATGAACACGCCCAGGAGCACCAGGTCCCAGGGCAGCCGCTGCGTGAGGATGCCGTCGATGATGAGCGAGAAGAGCTGCGCCTTGGGCGCCGCGTAGCGCGTCAGGGCCTGGCCCTCGTAGGTGCTGATGCGGCCGCCGATGCCCGGGTCCACCACGTACTGGATGGTGCCTGCGCCATCGACCAGGTACTTGCCCGCGGGCACCGGGGTGTCCGCGCCGCGCACGAAGCCTTCCTTGAAGGTGCGCTCGGGGCCCTGCGTCACGCCGCCCAGGTCCGACACCTTCACCTGCGAGCCGCCCGAGGGGCTCAGCGTCACCGCGCCCACGTCCTGCGCGCTCACCTGCCGCCAGCTGCGCAGCTCCAGCGCCCCGCCGTTCGAGGCCAGCTCGTAGCCCTGCGCCCACGCCGCCTTGCGCAGCGCGGCCTCATCCATTCCGCGCGAGGCCAGCGCGCCCGCGGGCACCGCCCACGGGAAGGTGTACTGGGTGCGCGTCTCCTGGGTGAGCTCCGTCACCTGCACGCCGGGGTGCGCCTCCGGAATCGTGACGGTGGCGCCGCGGTTGAGCGTCACGAGCACCAGGCCGATGAACATGGCGCTGGTCAACACGCCCACGAAGAGGGCGACCTGCTGGCGCTTGGGCGTGCCGCCCACGATGAACGCCGTCTTCAGGTCCTGCGCGGTGGTGCCGCCGTTGGAGGCCGCGATGCCGACGATGGCCGCGGTGGTGAGGGCCATGAAGCGGTCCTCGGAGTTCGTCCAGCCCAGCAGCAGGTACACCAGACACGTGACGAGCAGCGTGGCCACCACCATGCCGGAGATGGGGTTGGAGGAGCTGCCAATCTCACCGGTGATGCGCGCGCTCACCGTCACGAAGAAGAAGCCGAAGACGATGATGAGCAGGGCGGAGATGAAGTTGACCTGGAGCGGCGGGGCCAGCCAGATGGCCAGCACCAGCAGCACGCTTCCCACGAGCACCACGGTGATGGGGAGGTCCTGCTCGGTGCGCAGCAGCTGGGGCGCGCCGCCGTGCGCGCGTGAGGCCTTGAGCGACTCCACGCCCCGCTTGAAGGCGCCGATGATGGTGGGCAGCGAGCGAATCAGGCTGATGAGGCCGCCCGTCGCCACCGCGCCCGCGCCGATGTAGAGCACATAGGCGTTGCGAATCTGGTCCGGCGACATGTCCCGGATGAGCGTCCCGTTGTGGACCAGGAGCGGCTGGTCCAGCCCGCTGCCGAAGAAGGAGATGGCGGGGATGAGGATGAGGTAGCTCAGCACGCCGCCGGCGAAGGTGATGGCGGCGACGCGCGGGCCGATGATGTAGCCCACGCCGAGCAGCTCCGGGCTCACCTCGGTGGACAGGGTGGCGCTCTTGAGGCCCTTGAGCGGCGTGCTCAGCACCTCGCGGAACAGCTTCATGCCGGAGTAGGCGAACTTGTAGATGCCGCCCACCAGGAAGCCGATGATGACGGTGCGCGCGTTGGTGCCGCCTTGCTGGCCCACGATGAGCACGTCCGCGCTGGCCGTGCCTTCGGGGTAGGGGAGCTTGCCGTGCTCCTGGACGATGAGGCCCTGGCGGAGCGGAATCATCATCAACACGCCCAGCACGCCGCCCAGCGCGGCGGTGAGGAACGCGTGCGTCAGGCTGATGTCGTAGCCCAGGAGCAGGAGCGCTGGCAGCGCGGCCGCGACACCGAAGGCGAGCGACTCACCCGCGGAGCCCGTCGTCTGGACGATGGTGTTCTCCAGGATGTTCGACTTGCCCATCGCGCGGAAGATGGCGATGGAGAGCACCGCCACCGGAATCGACGCCGACACCGTGAGGCCCACCTTGATGGCCAGGTACACGGACGACGCGGCGAACACGATGCCCAGGACAGAGCCCAATAGCAGGGCCCGGAAGGTCATCTCCGTGGGGGACTGGTCCGGGGGAATGAACGGTGTGTACTGGGGGGACGCGTGCGATTGCGCGAGCGGAACACGCTCGTCGACGACCGGCGGGGTACCGTGGGCCAAGCGAAAGGCTCCTTACGTGGGACTTGGGGCCCCTTCTAGCAGGGCCCCGCCCGCCCGCGAAACCAACGCGCACAAATGACAAGCGCCCCTGCTCCCACGAGGGGCAAGGGCGCCTGAGGGCCTTCCTCCTGGAGGAGGGCCGACTTGCCGCGTTACGCGCGGCTCACTGCTGCAGGGACGCCGCCTCCGGGTCCACCTCCGCCATCAGCGCCGCCAGCTCCGCCTTCAACTTGTCCTTGGCGCGAATCTCCAGCTGACGGGCCCGTTCCCGGGAGAACCCGAAATGCTCGCCCAATTCCTTGAGCGTCATGGGGCGCTCGTTCATCACCCGCTGCTCGATGATGAAGCGCTCGCGAGGGTCCAGGCGCATGAGCGCCGTGCGGACGCGGGCGTTGATGAGGCCCGCCTCCTCCTTGTCGGCGAACTCGTCGTCCTGGGGCGCGGCGGCGCTGACCACGAAGTCCACGTGGCTGTTGCCGCCGTCCTCGCCCATGGGCGCGTCCAGGGACAAGTCGCGCCCGCCCATGCGCTGCTCCATCTCCCGCACCTCGCCTGGCTTCACGTGCAGCCGGCGGGCAATCTCTTCCACGTTCACCACGGCCTCGCCGTTGCCGAACTTCTCCAGTTCGCGGCGGGTGCGCGCCAGGCTGAAGAACAGCTTCCGCTGCGCCTGGGTGGTGCCGAGCTTCACGAGCGACCAGCTCTTGAGGATGTAGTTCTGGATGTACGCGCGAATCCACCAGACCGCGTAGGAGATGAGGCGGATGCCCTTGTCCGGGTCGAACTTCTGCACCGCCTTCATCAGGCCGATGTTTCCCTCCTGGATGAGGTCCGACATCTTGATGCCGTAGGAGCGGTACTCGTAGGCGACCTTCACCACGAAGCGAAGGTTGGACGTGACGAGCCGGTGGCCCGCGGCCAGCTCGCCGCGGATGAAGCTGCGCGCCAGCGCCTGCTCCTCCTCCACGGTGAGGAGGTTGTAGTGGTTGATTTCCGAGAGGTACATCGCCAGGGAGCCAGAGTTGGACGACTGCTCGGTGGACGCCTGCATGGATGGTTTCTCCCGACGTGGGGCCTCGCCGATGAGGCCGCTAGGTTTTCGGACCGCGTGATGACTGAACGGTGTCTGTCTGGAGCAACCGCGGTGCCAGGGCGGTGCTCCACGCCTTCCCCAATGTCTGCGGGGGGTTGGCGTCGGCTGCGCTCATGTACAAAGAAGAAGGGCTGTAACCGTTACGGCCGGCTTGGGAACTCGACGCGACTTCGCGGCTGTAGAATGTGCCCGTCTGTGCACGACACGCCTCCAGGGAGGAGCGCCAGGGCCTGTTGCGCCACGGCGCCGAGCGAGCAAGCGGCCCCCACCTGGCAGGCATGGAGGCCTCTGGCGAGAGGACCTCGAGGGCCGCTTTCGCCTTCCCGTGGAGGAACCGCTAACGCCGCCGCCGGATGCTGTCCGGGCGCATTTTTCGCGAGCGGGGGGACGCCCGGTGAGCAGGCGGCCGCGCGTGCGGGTGATGACTGAAGGTGGAGTGACTCAGGACGCGCGCGAGGCCCGGTCCATCGAGCGCGTGTGCTGGGAGACCGCGTTGCGCAGCGTGCTCAGCAACTGCCGGGCCTCACCCTGGCGCAAGGGGCGTCCACCGAAGCGGGCCTCCAGGTAGCGGCGCGTGACAGGGGTGAGCGCGCGGGTGATGGGATGGTGCTCGCGCGCGAGCCTCGCGTCGAGCTCCTCGAGTGTCTCCTCCGCGCCCCGTGAGACATGCGCCGAGGCAAGCACGGCGTCCACCGCGTCCACGAAGCGCGTGGCGTCGAGTGGCCGAGGCCGTCCCGTCCATCGAACCACCATGCGCCAGGCGGCGTAGGCCATGAGTCCCGCCACCAGCGCCGCGCCCCAGGCGCGCGGTGGGGGCAGGCTGCTTCGCTCGGGGTTCTCGGAGCCCTTGGGCGGGCGCACCAGGGCGCGTGCGACGTCGACCTGGTCCCGGAAGGAGTAGTCGACCACGGAGTTTCGCCAGCGCGACTCCAGGGCCTCGTACAAGGCCAGCAGTTGCTGGACCCACTTCGAGCCCTGGCTGGGGCGGTGCGCGGGAGGCGTCGCGTCCACGGTGACGAAGCCCCGCTCGGGCACCAGCACGTGGGTCCATGCGTGGGCGTCGCCCGCGCGGATGATGTACGCGTCATTGACGCGCTCGCCGCCGAAGAAGCCCGTGGCCAGCCGGGCGCGGATGCCCTGCGTGCGCAGCATCACCGTGAGCGCGGTGGCGAAGTGCTCGCAGTGGCCTGCCTTGCGCTCGAAGAGGAAGTCCGCCAGCGGGTCCTCCCGGTCTCCGCTCAACTCCAGCGTGTAGCTGAACTCGCGCTGGAGCCAGGTGGCCAGCTTCTGCGCGGCGGCCAGGGGCTCTCGCTCGCCATTGAGGATGCGCGCCGCCGTCTGGGCGACCCGCGGGTCCAGCGCCTCGGGAAGCGCGAGGAGCGCGTCCTGCTCCACCGAAGGCAGCCGACGGAACGAGTCCCCGCTTCCGCCAGGCGGAAGGCTGTAGGCCTCATAGGAGTAGGAGAGCCCGGACTCCACGAAGCGGGCCTCGCCTCCGTACATCTCCTGGAGATGGGTGCGGCGGCTGCCCGTGGTGCTGTTGGCCACCGCGTTGCCCAGCCTCGACGGGGTCTCCAACGCGATGAGCGTCTGGCCGCCATAGGCGGGCAACAGCTCCACGCGCTGGTGGACCAGGTTGTCTCCGCCGGGGCGCAACGTCAGGAGCGGCTCGCGCAGGTGTTTCACGCCGCCGGCGCTCGTCCACTCCAGGCCGTCGAAGATGTCGTAGGTGCGGCCCACCCAGTAGGCCCCCAGCGCCTCCACGCCCGGATCCGGGTTCAGCGTGGCGCGCAGGACGACGCGAGGGTTCCCCTTGATGGTCCCCGTGCCGCCCAGGCGCACGGTGTTGGAGAAGCCCGTGCTGGCCGGGCCCAACCCCGGGGCCGCGCGGGGGCCCGTCATGTTCCAGTTGAGCCGGGGAAAGAGGATGAAGAAGGCAATGGCTCCGGCCACCGCGAAGCTCACGCCGGTGGACAGCGGACGCAGCACCGCGCGCACGGGGAGCGGCTCGCCCTCCGGAACGGCGGCCTCCACCACGCCCAGCGCCAGCGAGACGCTGGCCAGCACGCCGAACGCGATGAGGAACACGCCGTAGATGAGGTCGCCGGACAGCGCGGCGCCGCCCGCCACCATCAGGAGCCCGGACAGATGGACCTGCCCATCCGTGGCCGGGTCCGGCGCGGACAGCAGCCGGTGCGCGGAGATGAGGCCCGCGAAGGCACACGCCGCCACCACCAGGTTGAGGGTGCCCGCGGTGACATTCACCACCAGCACGGCCGCGACGCCCAGCAGCAGCAGCGCGGTGAGCTTGGCCCTGCGAGCAAACAGCCGCTTGCCCGCGAGCGCCGCCACCAACCCCACGATGTAGAGGCCCAACGTCCACAGCGGGAGTTGTCCCGACACCGCCATGGACGCGAAGGCGCATCCGGAGGCCAGGTCCCTGAGCACCAGCCGCAGCCGCGCGCCTTGCCTCATGCCGCCTCCTCGTCCTTCTCCCCGCCGTCGCCCTCGAAGCCCAGCCACGCCAGGGCGCGGAGGATGCGCCGCTCCTGCGCGGTGCCAGCGCCTGCGCGCAGACGGCGCACCCCCGTGTCCAGGCCCACTTCGTGGCCTTCGCCGAGCAGCCGGTGGGCCAGGGCGGCAACCTCCTCACAGCGCCGCTCCAGCGCGGCGTCCGCGAGGCCCGGCTCCACCGCCAGCATCCAGGTGCGGCGCTCCTCGCGCTCGCGCTCCACCCGCAGGAGCTTCCCCACCGACGCGCTCTTGAGCCAGTGGATGCGCCGGGCGTCCTCACCCTCGGCGAGCTCGCGCAGGCCCGTCACATCTCCACTGCCGTCATTGCGGCGGGGATTGCCCGCGTCTCCCACGGGGCCTCGTTCCGCGTCGCCCGGGTCCTGGCACGCATAGCCGCGCCGGGGATAGACGAGCAGCAGCCCCTCCAGCGGCAACACCCGTGTCTTGGCGAAGAGCCCCAGGGGCCACGTCGTCGTCACCCGCACGCCCCTCAGGCGCATGGGGCCTCGCCGAGGCGCGGTGAGGTTGGCCCGCACCACGTGCTCCACGCCCGCGGGCAGATAGCCCACGCCCCCCGCGCCGGACAGGGGCGAGCCTTCCTCCGAGAGGGTGAGGGCGAAGGCGTGGCCCTGTTTGCGGGAGATGGACCAGCGGAAGGCGAAGGGCTCGCCCGCGAAGGCCTCGTCCGTGCCCACGCGCCGCACGGACAGGTCGCGCAGACACCGCTCGGAGAGCACGCCCGACACCACCACCATGCTCAGGAGCAGGCCGAGCAGGAGATAAAGCAGGTTGTTGCCGGTGTTGAGCGCGCCCAGGCCCACCCCGAACGTCACCACCAGATAGGTGCGCCCGATGCGGGTCACCTTCAGGGTGCGCGGCGGGGTGAGCCAGGCGCGAAGCCGCGCCCAGCGCTGCTTCAGCGTCCGCCTCACCGGGGCGCCGGAACCTTTCGGACCAGCTCCTCCAACAGGTGCGCCGCTTCGTCGCGCGCCGCCACGCCCTGCACCGCGCTGCGCAGCAGCACGCGGTGAGCCCAACAAGGCACGAGCACCGCCCGCACGTCGCCGGGCGTCACGAAGTCCCGCGCTTCCCACAGCGCCTGGGCTCGCGCCGCCGCCCCCAGGGCCAGCACCGCACGCGTGGATGCGCCGCGCTCGATGTCGCCGTGCTCACGTGTCGCCCGCGCCAGCCGCACGACATAGTCGGCCACCGACGCGTCCAGCCGCAGCTCCGCCGCGAGTCCGCGGAGCAGGGCCACCTCCTCAGGGCTGGACACCGTCTTCACGGCGTCGAGCGCGGGCGCGCTGCCCCGAGTCGTCAGCAGCCGTGCCTCGACCTCGGCGGCGGGGTGCCCCAGTGACATGCGCACCATGAATCGGTCCAGCTGGGAGTCCGGCAGCGGGTAGGTGCCCGAGAAGTCCACCGGGTTCTGCGTGGCCACCACGGTGAAGGGTGCGGGCAACGCGTGGGTGGTGCCGTCGAGCGACACCTGCCCCTGGGCCATGGCCTCCAGCAGCGCGGATTGGGTCCTGGGCGGAGCGCGGTTGAGCTCATCGGCCAGCACGAGCTGACGAAACAGCGGACCGGGGCGGAACTGGAAGGTGGCCGTCTGCGCCTGGAAGATCTGGGCGCCCAGGATGTCGGCCGGCATCAGGTCCGCGGTGAACTGGATGCGCGCGAACGTCAGCCCGCATGAGCGGGCCAGGGCCTCCGCCAGGGTCGTCTTGCCGACACCCGGCACGTCCTCGAGGAGCAAGTGCCCACCCGAGACCAGGCACGTCGTCACCAACCGGGCCTGGGCCTCCTTGCCTTGGACGGCTCGCCCCAGCTCGGCGGCGATGCGCTCCATCGTCGTATGCGCGGTAGCGGGGGAGGGGGCTGCGGCGGCGAGGACGCGGGCGGGCTGATTCATCTGCCGACACTCTATCCGACTCCCCAGGGAGCCGGCATACCCAACTCCCGGGTGTCCAGCGCAGGACGCCCGCTTCCTCCTCGGCGTCAGAGGGTGAGGATGTCCTCGGGGGTGTAGTACGGCTGACTGCTCGCCGCGCCGGTGGCCACGCCGAAGTAACGGAACATCCGCTCGTGATGGGCGGCCAGGCCGCGCAGCGTCACGGAACATTCGATGCTCCGCGTCAGCACCCCCACCGCGCTGTCCTTGAACTCGCGCAGGTGGGTGAAGTCGAGCACCACGGGGTGACCCCGCAAGGCTTCCAACGACGTCTGCACCTGCAGCGCCGTCTTGCCGTCCAATACCCCTTCCAGCCGCAAGGTGATTCGGCCTGCGACGTCCTCGCGGTGGATCTGCAATCCCGCCATTGTTGTGCTCTCCCCGTGGCTGCCGTGTGCACGCCGTGCCCCGGACCTGGGCCTGGCGGCAGGAGCACGTTTCGGACCAGGTTCGCGGCGGCGGAAACCCATGGAATGTCCAGGGGCTCCGAAGCCGGGCGCGAACAGTGCCTTGGGAGAGGCCGGAATTTCAGCCTCCACGCTGCAACAACTTCACGACTGTCAGGTGACGGGCGGCGCGGTTGTCGCCCATTCATCACCCCTCGCGGCCGGCCGTCTTCTGCTGCTCCACCGCCGTGAGCGCTCGCGCCTGCTGGGCCTTCAGCTTGCGGAACTCCTTCACCACCTTGGTGGGGTAGCCCGCGATGAACCGGGAGCGGGCCTCCTTCTTCGCCAGGATGCGCCGGGCCTGTCCCGGCCCCGCGTTGTAGGCGACCAGGGCCTTCTCCACCGTGCCGAAGCGCTCGATGAGCTCCGCCAGGTACGCGGTCCCCAGGGCCACGTTCGTCTCCGCGTCGAACAGGTTCGTCTTGCGGCCCAGCTCGAAGCCGGCCTTGTCCGCCAGCCACGTCCCCGTCTCAGGCATCACCTGCATCAAGCCCATGGCCCCCACATGGGACACCGCGTAGTTGTTGAAGGAGCTCTCGCAACGGATGACGGCGACGACCAGCATCGGGTCGACGTTGTTGCGCTGGGCCTCGCGGAGGATGGCCACCGACAGCCGGCGCTGCTGGTGCTCCGGCAACCCCGACGCCTTCACGTGCTCCGCCACCCCCAGGCGCTCCGCCTCCCCATACATGGCCTCGTCTTCGTAGGCCTGGAGCTTCATGCGCGCCAGACTCAGCTCCGCCTCGGCCTGGGCCAATCGGACGCGAAGTTGGGTCATCTCTGCGGGCTCCCCCAGGGACTCCATGGGCACCTGCGCCGGGAAGGCACTCACTCCCCCACCTATGAGCATCGCCGCCGCTGCCACCGCCACCGTCAAGCCCCTCATCCCGCCCTCCTGGCACCCCGTGCCGCCACGCCCATGGCGCCGGGTGTTCATCCGGCTCCAACGAGGGAGCACCCAAGCAGACGGCATGCCAGTTCGCCCGCGGGTGTGGGGGGAGTGTGCCTCCTTAGATCCACGGCCGCGGCAACATCCCGGCTCGCCAAGCGACCGCACGCGGGCCAGAAAAAATGCCCGGAAGTGGGAACCGGGCTTCCTGTGAAAAACACCGGGTTGCCGGTGGGAAGCCACGTTCCTAGGTTGGGCCCGTTGCGCCACGGGCGAGGGGAGGTGGGTCGCGTGTATTGGACGATGGGGATGATCCTTCTGGTGTTGTGGTGCCTGGGACTGACGGCGGGTTCCACCGAGGGCGACTGGATTCACCTGTTCCTGCTCTTCGCGCTGGTGGCCCTCGTGCTGGGCGTGGTGTCGCGGGGGCGCCGGGCGGCGGCGACATGAGCGGCGGAGGACTGGAGGCGGAGGGCGTGGAGTTGCCCCGGGACACCGCGGGCTTCACGCGCCGCGAGTGCCCTGGCTGTCTGCGCCCCTTCAAGACCCGGCCGGGCCCGCATGACGCCCGGGCGCTGCTCCACAAGCTTCAGGCGTTCTTCGTGCTGGAGAACGCCCACGAGGGCGAGGAAGGGTTGCCCGTCTGGCGCTGCCCCTACTGTGGCCATCGCGCGGGGGCCGACGCGTTCCTCACGCCCGCGCAGCAGACCCACCTGGAGTCCGTGGCGCGCGCGTGGGGCAACCACGTCCGCTACGAGCAGCTCTCACACGTCACCCGCACCTTGTCGCTCAACCCGAGGCCGACGTTCGTCGCGGTGGCGCCCGAGTCATTGCCCGGTCCCATGGACCCGGAGCCGGACGAGCTCCTGCGCGTGATTCCCATGCTCTGCTGCGGCGAGGACGTGAAGCTGCTGTGGGATTGGGACCAGCTCATCTTCTGCCCCCGCTGTGGCGCGCGGCATGGGGGACTGAGCGGCCGGCAACAGGTCCACCTGGAGCTCATCCCGGAATAGCCGGCCGGGGTGGACGCGGGCCCTCGAGGACGGCAGGCTCGCGCGCCACCATGACGAAGGTCCCTTGGAGCGGGCTGCTCGCGGGCATCCTCGTGCTCGCCGCGAGCGCCGCCTCCGCGCACGACGCGGACATCCTCTACACGCAGGTGCGCCGGGCCGGTCCCGCGTCGCCCGAGGTGCGGCAGGTCCTGACGATGACCGCGTCCGCGCTGGGCCTGCTCGTCCCGGCGGACGCGGATGGAAATGGAACCGTGTCTCAAGCGGACCTGGACCTGCGCCGCGCCGCATTGGAGGTGGGGGTGTGGGACGCGATGCCGCTCACCGCGGGCGGCCAGCCCTGCACGCGCACGTCCCACGCCGCGCTCGTCCTGCAGACCTTCGTGGAGCTGTCGGCCACCTTCTCCTGCCCGGAGGGGGCGCTCGGCCAGCGCTACACCCTGCTGTCGCTCCTCCCCGCGGGCTACCGGGTCATCCTGGGCAGCGTGGCGGAAGGGGAGATGCCCGGCGCGCTCTTCGCGGACGCCGCGCAGCCGTCACTCTCCATTCCGGGTCCCGGCGAAACCACCCCATCGCCGGTGAGTGGCTTCGTGGGCTGGGTGGGGTTGGGAATGCGCCACATCTTCGAGGGCGTGGACCACCTGGCCTTCCTGCTGGCGGTGCTGCTGGTGGGGGGCGGGCTCAAGCGCGTGCTGCTCCTGGTGACGTCCTTCACCGTGGCGCACTCGCTCACGCTGGGGGCCACGGCGCTGGGGTGGATTGTCCTGGACGCGGAGCGCGGGCGCTGGGTGGAGGCCGCCATCGCCGCGTCCATCATCTACGTGGCGGTGGAGAACCTGGTGCTGCGCGAGCACCGCCACCGCGCGCTCATCACCTTCCTCTTCGGCCTGGTGCACGGCTTTGGCTTCGCGAGCGTGCTGGCGGGCTATGGCCTGGGAGACTCGGTGGCGAAGGGGCTGCTGGGCTTCAACCTGGGCGTGGAGCTGGGGCAGGCGCTGGTGGTCATCGTGTTGCTACCGCCACTGCGCATGCTTCAGCGCCGGCCCGCCGTGCACATCCGGGTGGTGCGAGTGTTGTCCGTGTGCATCCTCGCAGCTGGTGGGTACTGGATGGTCGAGCGGGCACTCGGTTGAATATGGCGGCACCCGTCCCTACGTTGATCTCGAAGAGGGTAGGGATCGGGGGACGTAGATGGGTGCGAGGCATACCCGGCTGGCCGCGGCACTGGCGGCCGCGTGGGAGGCGGAGGTCGTCTCCGCCCGACGGATGACGATGCTCGCCGAGCGAATCATGGACGCGAGAGTCCGCGCGAGGCTCATGGTGCTCGCCGCGTTCTGCCGCGCGCACGCCTCGCGGCTGCTCGCGCGGCTGGCCGCGCTGGGGCGGGGACCGCTGCCCGTGCCCCCCGAGGAGATCGAACTGGACGCGGACACGCTCCTGGAGCTGCGGCGGGAGGGCGCCTTCGCCCGGGCATCGGCCGCGCGGTATGAGACGACCGCGGAGCTGGCCCGCCAGCAGGCGGACCTGTCCTCCGCGTGGGTCTGCGAGCTCAACCGGACCGAGGAGCAGGACCGCGCCCGGGAGCTGCTCGCCCTGGCCGAGGGCGCCCTGGCTTCGACCGCCATGGTGAGCTCTCCCGCGGCCGCCGCGCCCGCCGACCCCTGAAAACACGCGCCGGAGGCTTGCTCTCCCGGTGACAGTCCGGGCCGCTTGGGCGTACAAACCCGCCCATGGCGAAGGAGAGCTACGACGACCTCATCTTTCAGCTCGGCGACCTCGCCCGGGACAGGCTCCCGGGCAAGCCGAACTGCCCCCGTTCCATGGACCGCGTCTACAAGGCGGAGGAAGCGGTGGTGGCGCGCCGCGAGGAACTGGCGGGGCTCGAGCAGGAGATGAACGACGAGGACGCCGCCTACCAGGGGTTCCAGGACGAACAGGCGGGGGAGAAGGTCGGCCTGTCAGCCACCGTCCGGAAGTGGAAGAAGGCGGTGGATGCCATCGACGGCAAGGTGAAGGAGCTCCGCAAGACGCTGGCCACCCGGCGCGCGGAACTCCGCTATGCCCAGGAGGGCCTCGGCAAGCTCGAGAAGAAGATCGAGGACATGGAGCTGACGCGGCAGGACCCCGCCCGCATCGACGTCGCGCGCACCAACCTCAAGAAGAACCGGCTGGCCCAGATGCGGCTCGGACGGGAGGTCGAGGACCTGGAGGCCCGTCTGGCCACCGCCCTCACGCCCGAACCCGGTCAGCCCGGCGCCCCCGGCATCCTGGCGCACAAGCGCATCCTGGAGATGGAGGATGAGGCCGAGGCCCGCCTGGCCGAGCATGATCAGCGCATGGCGGATCTGGATCAGGCCATCGCGAACATGGAGGAACAGGTGAAGGCCGCCGAGGATTATCTGGACCAGGCGCTGTTCCTGCTCGGGGAAGACGTGTACTCTCAGCGCATCGGTGATGCGCAACTCGCGGCGTTCTATCCGCGGCTTGATCGCGCACAGTGAGGCGGCCTGCCGCCCGTAGTGCTTGACGTGAGGGGCGTGTCTGCTACATTGCGCCGCTTCCTGGGGACCGCAGGGTAGTTCGCGGGCCAGATCATTGATTTTATTGGGTTTTTCCGCGCCTACGCGCGCTGGCAGTGTGAGGACGACGTGAAGGGTCTGATTGGCAAGAAGATCGGGATGACCCAGGTGTTCAACGACGAGGGCAACCTCGTTCCCGTGACGGTCATCGACGTGAGCACCTGCCAGGTCGTGGGCAAGCGTACCCCGGAGAAGGATCAGTACTCCGCGGTCACCCTGGGCTTTGGTGAGATTCGCGAGAAGATTCTGAACAAGTGTGAGCGGGGCTTCTTCAAGAAGAACAATGTCCCGTTCCGTCGCCACGTGAAGGAGTTCCGCGTCACGGTGGAGGAGTCCAGCTCCTTCAATGTGGGCGACGCCGTCAAGGCGGACCTGTTCTCCAAGGGCCAGCTCGTGGACGTCACGGGCGTGACCAAGGGTCGCGGCTTCTCCGGCGTCATGCGCCGCTGGAGCTTCAAGGGTTCGCAGACGAAGACGCACGGTACGCACGAGTATCAGCGTCACCCGGGCGCCATCGGTCAGCGTAAGACGCCTGGCCGTACGTACCCCAACAAGAAGATGCCCGGTCACTACGGCGTGGAGCAGGTCACCACCCAGAACCTGACGGTCATCGACGTGGACACGGAGAAGGGCCTCGTCCTGGTCAAGGGCGCTGTCCCCGGCCACAACAACGGCATCGTGTTCCTCCGTCCCAGCGTGAAGGTCGCGCTGCGCGAGCAGCACAAGGCCGCCAAGCGCGCCTGATCCGCTGTCGAGGGGCTTCCTTCGGGAAGCCCTCGTGAGACGCCCCGCTTCCGGGCCCGATTCGTTCGGGCATCCGGGCGGGGCGTTTGCTTTTTCCGGGTTGAAGTCGGGAGTCACGCGGGTGGGTATGAGTGTGCCCAGGGTGGAGACGCCCTGAGGTGGACCCTGCCCGGGCATGGGCATTCGCGGTCCGGGAAACGTTGACCGGTGGGCGGCGCGGGAGCTTGCAGGGGGAAAAGAGTTCCGCCTCTGGGGCCCCGTGGCTTGTCGTGAGTGGAAGGCGTGCGCACATGGATTCGCCACGAAGGGGCCTGCACGTGAGGTGGCAGGTGCCCGGGATGCGGGAGGCCGTTGACTCCCTCACACGGCGGCCCATGGGACTGGGGCCGGGCAGGAACCATGAACGCACGCACGCTTCGCGTTTTTGCTCCATTGATGATCTGCCTGACGGCCACGGGGGCCGCGGCTCAGGAGGCGGACGAGGCTGTCCTCGACAACGTCGTTGTCCGCAACCGGCTGTATGAGCCGGGAGGGCACCTGGAGGCCTCGCTGGGGGTGGGGCTGCCGCTGCAGACGCACCTGACGGCGCACTACTTCTTCGACGCGGGGCTGGCCTACAACGTCTTCAACACGTTGGCCGTCGAGGCGCGTGTGGGCTACGCGGCCAGCCGCCACACGGGGCTGGCGCGCTCCATCTCCGAGAGCTTCCTGGCGCGCGAGGACAAGCGCGTCACGGACGAGCTGGAAGACCTCTGGCAGATGAACTTCCACGGGGTGGCGGGGGTTCGCTGGGCGCCCATCTACGGGAAGCTCAGCCTGGTCTCCGACTTGCCCGCGCACTTCCAGGCCTACGTCTGGGCGGGTGGAGGCGTGGGGAGCTTCAAGCGCAACTCCGTCATCCAGTGCTCGCAGGTGGTGAACCGCGAGCTGGGCGTCTGTGACAACCGCACGGACCTGAATGACGCGGGCTCCGCGTCGGAGAACTACTGGGTGCGCGAGACACGCGTGGCGCCCATGGTGTCCGCGGCCGTGGGCTTCCGCTTCTTCATCCTCAACCGGCACGGACTGCGGCTGGAGCTGCGCGATTGGATCTTCCGGGACCAGTACCGCGTGAATCTGGTCCGCGATGACTGGGAGGCCGGCCGCGTGACGGGAGAGTCCGCGCGCAGTCCGGGGCTCACCCACCTGGTGCAGTTCGACCTTGGCTACACCTTCTCTTTCTAGGGCTCGTCGAACCATGCGACCGATTCTGTCCTTCGCGCTGCTCGTCGCGACGGCGGCCCAGGCCGCCCCGCGCTTTCCTCAACCCGAGAGGGTGCTCACCCAGGTGGAGGGCATGCGGTCCGTGCCCGCGCCGGGCGCGGAAACCGCCGTGCCTCCTCCGCCCGCGCGTCCCGAGCCGAAGCCGGAGGTGCCTCGGGCACCGGCTTCGCGCCCCGAGCCCGTCGCGCCCACGGAGGCACCTGCCGTGGAGCCCGCGCTCGCGCCCATGGAGGACACCTCGCCCGCGTCAGAGGTGGTGGAGATGCCCGGGCACGCGCGCGAGGTGGCCGCGCCGGTGACACCCGACGACGCGCCGTTGGTGGCGTCGACGGACGAGGCGCCCCGCACCACGGATGCACGGCAGCAGGAGTTGGTGAATGGCGCGCCGCTCTACAACCCGAACGTGTCGCTGCACATCGTCCAGAAGAAGCGCTTCGCGGACGAGAGCAAGCACGAGCTGGCGCTGTACCCGGCCGTCATCCAGGTGAATGGCAAGTACACCAATCACGCGGGCACGGCGCTGCACTACAGCTACCACCTGCAGGAGAACTTCGCGGTCCAGGTGACGGGCCAATACAACTGGCACACGAACGAGAGCGACTTCAACCTGGAGCTCATCGACAAGGTGCGCGAACAGGCGCAGGCGGCCTCGTCGCTGCTCCTGGTGTGGGGCGCGCAGGCGGGCGTGGAGGTGACGCCGCTGTACGGGAAGTTCGCGTTCCTCGACGACAAGCTGGCGCAGTTCAGCCTGGTGTTGAGCGGTGGCGCGGGCGTGGGCTCCACGCGGCACCTCATCCGCCCGGAGGTCTCCAACGAGGTGGATGGCAGGCGCTACACCGTGCCGGCGCGTTTTGGTGACACGGGGACCAAGTTCCTCGGCTCCGTGGGTGGCGGCTTCCGGCTCCAGTTCGGCGAGTCGTATGCGCTGCGCCTGGAGGTGCGGGACCTCATCTACACGGCCCGCGTGGACAAGGTGGATGGCTGCAACCTGTCGGACTTCGAGGCGCTGGAGGCCGCGCGCACCAGCGGGCAGGACTTCGGCTCCCTGCAACTGAGCAGCAGTTGCAAGTACCAGAAGTTCGACGGCGTGGACCCCAAGACGAAGAAGAACTACCGCGAGGACATCATCCTGGGGCGGGACCTGGTGGCCGAACCCTCCTCGGACGTCCTCAACAACATCAGCTTCTACGCGGGCTTCTCGTTCCTCTTCTGAGCGTGAGCGCGTCATGAGGGCACGATTCGCGATGAAACGACTGCTTCGACTCCTAGTCGTCCTGGCGCCGCTGTCGGTGGGCGCGCAGCAGGACCCGGGTGGCTACAACCGCGCGTTGGCCGCCTTCAACGCGGGGGACTTCGACACCGCCGCGCCGCTCTTCTTCCAGGCCTCGGAGGCTGGTGGCGACGCGCAGATGCGCGGCAAGGCCGAGTACTTCCTGGCCCAGTCGCTCGCGAAGAAGGGCCTGCCGGTGTCGGCCTTCATCTCCTACGCGGCCATCGTCAACGCCGGGCCTTCACACCCCTCGTACCTCAAGGGCGTGGAGGGGCTGGTGGACATGCAGCAGCAGCTCGATGAGCAGAACCTCATCCCCAGCATCCTCAACCAGGCGTACTCGGACGAGGTGCGGGACCAATGGGTGACGCTGCCCAAGGAGGTGCTCGCTCGCATCAACTACCTGGTGGGCACGGTGAGTCAGCGCCGCATGCGCTTCGAGGAGGCGCGGACGCTGCTGGAGGCCGTGCCGAAGGACAGCCGCGTCTACGCGAAGGCGCGCTACCTGCTGGGCGTGGTGCTGGCGGATCCCCGCTTCCCGGGGCGCCCGGGAGAGGCTGACACGCTGGACAAGGAGGCGCTGGCCGCGTTCAACGTCGCGCTGGCCGGGATGGAGCCGCAGGTGGAGCTCCAGGCGACGCAGCACCTGGCCCTCATCGCGCTGGGGCGGTTGCATTACCGTCGGGGAGAGTACGCGGAGGCCTCCGCGGCGTATGAGCAGGTGCCTCGCTACACGCGCTACTGGGACCAGGCCCTCTTCGAGAACGGCTTCGCGCGCTTCCAGAACGAGGACTTCGGCGGAGCGCTCGGCAGCCTCCAGGCGCTGCACGCGCCCCAGTTCGCCGGAGCCTTCCAGCCCGAGTCTTGGATTCTCAAGGCGACCGTCTATTACTACTCGTGCCTCTACGACGAGGTGAAGACGACGCTGGCGGCCTTCGATGCGCTGTATGGCCCCATGGCGAAAGAGCTGGAGCCGTTCGCCGCCGAGGACGGGGACCTGGTGAAGACGTACAACCTGGTCGCCTCGGAGAACAAGGGACTGCCGCGCCCGGTGTACCTGTGGATGCGCAACAACGAGCGCATCCGTGAAGTGATGCGCGTGCTCGCGCGGCTGGACTCGGAGAAACGAAGCCTGGCCGTGGGGCCCTGGCACGGCACGCCGCTGGCGAAGCAGACGGTGGCCGCGCTGGAGGACGTGCGCGGCACGCTGTTGCAGGTGGGAGGGACTCTGGCGCGCAGCCGCATGCGCGAGGCGGTGGACAACCTGCGGACGTTCTCCGACCAGGCGGAAATCATCCGAGTGCAGACAGCGCTGGATGAGAAGGACCTGTTGCAGGCGGGGGTGGACCAGAAGGCATTGCTCACGCGCCAGTCGCTCTATCGTCCCAAGATGCCGGGGGCGGCGTGGAACTACTGGAAGTTCCAGGGCGAGTTCTGGATCGACGAGATTGGTTACTACCAATACACGCTGAAGCGCGGCTGCCCGGCGAAGACGTCGGAAACACAGACGCCTTGACGCCGTGAGCGCGCGGTGCCCGCCACTTCTCAATGAAGGAGTGCGCGTCTACTTTCGTTCGTCCCTTGTCGCCGGGCGAACGGCGGTGCGGTGGTCGGGGCGGCTTCACAGGCGGGGGCTGGCATGAAGGTGGTGCTTCGTTTCGGTGCGCTGGCGGTGAGCGTGGCGCTCGCCGCGGGCGGGGTGGGGGAGGCGGCGGAAGCGCCCGCGCGCAAGGCGGTGAAGAAGCCCGCGGCGTCGTCGGTGTCGAAGCCTTCCAATGCGGCGGAGAAGGGCGGACGAAAAGGAGCGCAGGCGAAGAAGGCGGAGGCGAAGCCGCAACCTCCTCCCGGGGTGGCGCCCGAGGACGTGCGGCGAGGCCCCGCGCGCGTGAAGCCCGCGACGGCGAAGTTCGCGGACGTCCCGCGCATCGCGGACTCGAGGAAGAACGCGCTGGCGGACAAGAAGCGCGACGAGGCCATCGAGGCCTTCAAGCGCCTCATCCCCAAGCTCCAGGATGGCAACCCGCAGAAGGCGGAGATGCTCTACCGGTTGTCGGAGCTGTACTGGGAGAAGTCGAAGTACCTCTACCAGCTCGAGATGGACCGCTTCCTCGCGGCGGAGAAGAGGGCCGACGAGGCGGTCGCGCGAGGCGAGAAGTCGGAGGCCCCCAAGCAGGACCATCGCGAGAGTGAGCGTTTCCGCGCGGAGACGATGGACATCTACGCGGCCATCCTCCGGGGCTATCCCAACTATCCGCAGCGCGACGAAGTCCTCTTCTCCATGGGCTACAACCTCTACGAGTTGGGCCGGCGCGAGGAGGCCGTGGCCCGCTACGAGGAACTCATCGAGGAGTTTCCCCGCTCGCAGTTCGTGCCCGACGCGTACATCCAACTGGGCAACCACTACTTCGAGTCCAACAAGCTCATCCCCGCCAAGGCCAACTACGAGAAGGCTCGCGACTCGCGTGTGCCGAAGATCTACGGCTACGCCGTCTACAAGCTGTCCTGGTGTGACTACAACACGGGCGACTACGAGGCGGGCCTCCAGAAGCTCCATGAAGTGGTGGACTACGCCGCGAAGCAGTCGGAGCTGGGTGACCTCCGCACGGAGGCGCTCAATGACCTGACGGTCTTCTACGTCCAGCTCGACCAGCCCAAGCAGGCCATCGCCTACTTCCGCGCGAACGCTCCCGCGACGCGGCAGGGCCGGCTCATCGCCAAGACCGCGGCGGGCCTGGTCGACGCGGGCCACTTCGACAGCGCCATCCTCTTGTACCGCACGCTCATCGACGGTGACCCGATGGGCGTCAGCGCGCCCGAGTATCAGCAAGCCATCGTCCGCGCCTTCGAGGGCCTGCGTCAGCGCCAGCAGGTCCGCAAGGAGATGAAGCGGATGGTGGACCTCTACAGCCCCGGTGGCGAGTGGTGGAGCGCCAACGGGGGCAAGTCCACCGTCCTGCGCAACGCCTTCAACGTCACGGAAGAGGCGATGCGCGTCATGGTGACGGAATACCACCAGGAGGCGCAGAAGACGCGGCAGGTGGAGACCTACCGGCTGGCGCGAGACATCTACAAGCAATACGTGGATGCGTTCGCCTCCAACTCCAACCCGGACTTCGTGGCGGACTCCGCGTTCAACCTCCGCTTCTTCTACGCGGAGATTCTCTGGGCCCTCGAGGAGTGGGAGGCCGCGGCGGCCGGGTACGACGCCGTCGTCGCGTTCAAGATTCCGGACCGTGACTCCGCGCGCGAGGTCTCCAACGAGAGCTACCGCAAGAGCGCCGCGTTCAACGCCATCCTCGCCTACGACAAGCTGGTGAAGATTGAACGGGGCCAGCTCGCCAAGAGCGACCTGAAGGAAGGCCAGAAGGTCGACGAGAAGAAGGACAAGGGTGACGTCGCCCGGCAGAAGATCGTCAAGCGCGACGCGAAGGAGCGCGAGGCCGAACCGCTCACGCGCTTCGAGGAGCACCTGGTGTCCGCGTGCGACACCTTCGTGAAGCTCTTCCCGGACACGCAGGATGAAATCGACCTGCGCTACCAGGCGGCGGTCATCCTCTATGACCGTGCCCACTTCGTGGACGCGGCGCACCGCTTCGGCGAAATCATCGAAAAGTTCCCGGAGGAGCGCCGCTCGCGTGACGCGGCGGACCTCACGATGTACGTGCTGGAGAGTCGGCAGGAGTGGCTGGAGCTCTCCACGTTGTCGCGGCGGTTCCTTGAGAACAAGAAGCTGGCCAAGCCGGGCTCCGAGTTCGCGGCCCGCGTGGCGCGCGTGGTGGAGGGCAGCCACTACAAGTGGGTGGACGAGGTCGTCTACAAGCAGGAGAAGAACCCGAAGAAGGCGGCGGAGGAGTTCCTCAAGTTCGTCAAGGAGTTCCCCAAGTCGGAGAACGCGGACCGCGCGCTCACCTACGCGATGTCCATCGCGCAGGAGACGGGCGAGTTGGACCGGGGCATCGCCGCGGGGGAGCGGGTCCTCGCCGAGTATCCTCGCAGCCCGTTCGAACTGAAGGTCCGCTACACGTTGGCGGGCCTCTACGAGAAGATCGCCGAATACCGCAAGGCCGCGTCCATGGCGGAGGCGTTCATCGCCACGTACGACGCCGTGTCCGACTCGGAGGCACCGGACTCCAAGAACAAGGAGCGGAAGGCCTCTCGGGCCCGGCCCGCGCCGAAGAAGGGTGAGGCCCAGGTCACCGAGGAAGACGTCGCGACGCGCGCCGCGCAGCTCGCCGCCGAACGCAAGCTGCTCGTGGACGAAGCGGGCGCCTGGGTGGCGGATGCCCAGTTCAATGCCGGAGTGTGGTGGGAGGGCGCGGGCGAGGCCCAGAAGGCCGTGGCCGCCTACAACACCTATGTGTCGCGCTTTCGCGAGCGCAAGGACGTGCCGCAGGTGGCCTTCTCCGCGGCGCTCGTCTGGGAGAAGGAGCACAAGTGGAGCGAGGCGGCGCGGGCGTTCGGCGCCTTCGCGGATGGCTTCGGCCGCGACTCCCGCGCCACACCCTCCCAGCTCTACCTGGCGCGCTACCACGAGCTGCTCGCGTGGCAGCGCCTCAAGGCCAAGCGTGAGCAGGAGCAACTCCAGGGTGAGTTGGTCCGCTCGTGGAGCCGGTTGCCCGAGGCCGCTCGCAAGGACGCCGCGGTGCTCAATGCCTACGCGCATGCGCGTTTCCTCGCGCTGGAGCCCGCGTGGCGGCGCTACTCGGAGATCCGCTTCTCCCGGGTGAGCACCATCCGAAGGGACCTGGCCGCCAAGCAGCGCGACATCCAGCGCGTGGAGAAGGAGTACCTCGCGGTGCTGGCCACGGGTTCGGGCGAGTGGGGCATCGCGTCGCTGACGCGCATCGGCCTCGCGTACGCGGACTTCGCTCGCAACATCATGGACTCGCCGGACCCGAAGGGGCTCGACGAGGAGCAAGTCGGGATGTACCGCGCGGAGCTGGAGAACCTGGCGCTGCCGTTGGAGGACAAGTCCAACGAGGCGCTGGAGAAGGCACTCGAGAAGGCCTACGAGCTGGGCATCTACAGTTCCTGGACGCTGACCGCGCAGGACCAGGTGAACCGCTTTCATCCCGGGACCTACGCGCAGGTGAGGCAGGTGGACTTCCGCGCCAGCGACGCCCTGGCGTTGGCGGAGCTCGCACGCGAGCCCGGAGACGCGACCGCGGCCTCCGCCACGCCTGTTCCTCATTCGACGCCCCAGACGACACCCGCCGCCCCTTCATCACCGTCAGGTCAACGCGAGGGCACACCGAATCCTCCCGCCTCGGAGGATAGGACCCAGGCACCCACCGCCGAGGCGAAGGAAGTTCGGCCATGAGTTGGTCAATCCATCAGGACAAGACAAGGGCTCGTTCAGGAGCGAAGCCCGGGTTGGGATTTTGGCGCTCGCTCCTCGTGGGCTCGGCGGCGTTCATGGCCGCGTGCGCGACGGCCCCCACACCGAAGCCATCCGCGGCACAAGCGAAGACTCCGCCCACGGCGCCTCCACCCGCGATGGTCGCACCTCAGCCTCCACCGCCGAAGGACCTCTCGGCCTCCGAGGAGTTCGCCGCCGCCATCCAGGCGTTCGAAGCCGGGAACCTGGACGGCGCACGCCATGGCTTCGACATGGTGTTGGCCAAGGCCCCCGGCAGCCTCAACGCGCGCTTCAACCTGGGCCTCATCGCCGAGCGTCAAGGCCGCGTGGAGGATGCCCGCGGCGCGTACGAACAGGTGCTCCAACGCGACCCGTCGCATACGTCCTCGGTGCTCAACCTGGCGGCGCTGTATCGCAAGCTGGAGCGAGGGGCGGATGCGATTGCGCTGTTCGAGAAGGCCCTGAAGTCGCCGGAGCGCGCGCACGACGCGCTGCTGCTCAATGGCTTGTCGGCGACGTATCGGCAGGTGGGCAAACTCGACGAATCCGAGGCCACCGCGCGCCGGGTCCTGGAGCGGAACAAGGACAACCCAGGGGCATACAAGAACCTGGCCTATGTCGCGTATGCGCGAGAGAAGTACCGGTTGGCGGAGCTGCTCGTGGGCACCGCGCGCAAGTTCGCGGAGAAGGACCCTTCGCTCTGCAACCTGCTGGGCATGGTGTACCTCAAGCTGGATGAGCGCACGCGTGCGCTCGCGCAGTTCCAGAAGGCTGTGTCGCTCGATGACAAGTTCGCCGCGGGGTACATCAACCTGGGGGCGCTGGCGCTGCGGTTTCGAGACTACGTGGGCGCGGAGCGTGCCTTTGCTCGTGCTCTCGAGCTCGAGCCTGACTCGCTAGAGGCGCGGCTCTCGCTCGCGTGGGCGCTGGATGGTCAGAAGGGGCGTGACCCCAAGAAGGGGCTCGCGGCGGGCGAGGCCTTCGAGAAGGTGCTCGCCACGCGAGAGAACCTTCCGGAGGCGGTGTGTGGCGCGGGCTGGGCCTTCGCCGCGGACCGCGATGGCTGGGCGCGGGCCATCGCCTTCCTCGACCGCTGCAAGGCGATGACGTCCACGACCGAACAAGACAAGCAGTTGATCACCGCCAAGGTCCAAGGTCTCCAGAACATGCTCAAGGCCCCGCCCGCGGATGCCGCGATGGCGACGGGCACCGAAGGTAGCCAGAAGAAGGACGGCGAGCAGGACAACAAGCCGGAAGCCGCCACGGGCGGCGCGGGCTCCATGCTGAACCAGCTGCCTCAGGATGCGAACGCGCCAGAGAGCGAGAGTGTGCCCGAGGAACCCGAGTCAGCGCCCGCGCCCGAAGGAGAGACTTCTCCGGATGCTCCCGAGGCGAGCGACGAGGGTGCATCTCCGTCGAAGTAGGACAGGAATCGTGACAGGGGCAGGGGAGAAGTTTTTTCCACCCTCCCGGCCCCTGTTCAGCGGGCGGCGAGCCAGGTCCATGGGAATCGGGGACTTGGATTTGGACCGCCCCATGCATCAGGAGGCGGTGATGAGACGACTGGCAGCGGTGATGACCGGGGTGGGGCTGCTCTGGGCGCCGGCGGTGATGGCGCAGGCACCGGAGCGTCCCAATGATTCAGTGAAAGTCATCCAGGAGGAGGACCGGACTGTCTTCAAGAAGAAGACTGTCATCGACTTCACCGATGTCGCGGTCGAAGGCGAGCTGACGAAGCCCGAGGGCTCGTACGTGCTCCACCGCAAGAAGACGGATTTCCAAAGTCTCATCAAGGTCCGGGAGAACTTCGACCCGGAGCTGCAGAAGTCCGTCGACAACCTCTAGAGGCGGCGGTCAGGCGTTTGTCGGGTGCGGAAGGGAAGAAGGAAGAATCCTCATGGCGGCGGCGAAGAACAACAGCTTGACCCTTCGAATCACAGGCCCGGATGGCTCCACCGTGGAGACTGTCTCCGAGGGCGAGAGTGTCATCGTGGGCTCTGGTGCCCAGGCGGCGGTGAAGCTTCAGGACCCGCGGGTCTCCAACCTCCATGTGATGCTCAAGGTGGACAAGGATGGCTCGGTGACGGCCATCGACCTGGGCAGCGAGGCCGGGACGGAGATCAGCGGCCAGCGGCTGCTCATCCCCACGGCGCTCAAACCCGGTGATGTGTTGTGCGTGGGCGGGAGCCGGGTGGAGGTCGTCTTTGGAATGGCCGAGCCGGAGCGTCCCGCACCCGCGGGAGCGAAGGTCTCCGGACAGAACTTCCAGGGCTCGGTGACGCAGCGGACACCTCCCCGGGAGTCCATGCCCAGGCCTCACGTGGTGACGTCCCCGTCCGCGGCGGCGAGCACGGCGCGCGGCGAGTTCGTCTTCACGGGCGCTCAACCCGAGCCCGCGGTCTCCTCGGGAGGACTGCGCACCGAGCGCGCTGGGCGGCCCGCGGTGATACCCGTGGCGGTTCCTCCTCCACCTCCCGCGCGGCCCGTGGCCAGGAACGTCGGAGGCGAGGCCCAGGCCCGCGTGGTGCTTCCGCAGCTGCGCGAGCCGCTCCCCGTCGAGGCGATGCCCACGGTCCGGGAGAAGGTGCTCCAGGTCGCGATGTTGTGGGGTGACACGCTGTTGCAGGTGCGTCACTTCGCCGAAGGGGTTCCCGTCACCATCGGCGATGGGAAGAAGAGCTCCTTCCTCGTCCATGTTCCATCGGTGGGCTCGCGCTTCGTGTTGGCCGTCGGCCGAGGTGAGCTGCTGGAGGTGCATGCGCCCAAGGGCTCGGGTGTCATCGTCACCGAGCGGGGCCACGTGAAGCCGAAGGACACGCTTCGCGCCTCGGGCCAACTGACGGGCACCGCGGATGATGCCGAGCAGGTCTTCAAGGTGGGCCTGCATCACCGGGTGGAGGTGACACTCGGGACCGTGACGTTCGTGGCCCGGTATGTGAAACCCTCCGCGGCCATCGCCACCAGCACCCTGGCGGAGTCGGACTTCACCTTCTTCAAGATCACCAGCATCTGCCTGCTCACGGGCCTGGCGCTCGTCCTGGCGATGATACTGACGCCCCGCGCGGAGACGGCGCAGCACGACGACATCTTCGAGTCCCAACAGCGGGTGGCGAAGTTCCTCGTCACCCCCGAGAAGCGCATCGAGCAGAAGAAGCTCCAGCTCTCGGGAATGGAAGAGGGCGCGAAGGCGAAGGACGAAGAGGGCAAGTTCGGCAAGGAGGACGCGAAACAGCAGGAGGCCGCGCCGTCGAAGCCGGGCACGCCCATGGTGGACAAGTCCAAGAAGGAGAAGGACCGGAAGGTGGTGGGCAAGGTCGGCCTCCTGGGCGCGTTCAAGGGCTTGAAGGGCGGCGCCTCGGACGTGTTCGGACCGGGAGGTTTCGGCACGGGCCTGAACAACATGCTGGGCGGCCTCAAGGGCGGCGGGGCCATGGGTGACGCTCAAGGCGTGGGCGGCCTGGGCTCGCGCGGGTCTGGCACGGGTGGCGGTGGCACGGCCCTGGGCATCGGTGGCCTGGGCACTCGCGGAGATGGGCGCGGCACGGGCGGCACGGGTGGCATCGACCTGGGAGGACGCGGCAAGTCCATCACCAAGGTCATCCCGGGCAAGACGACCGTGGTGGGCGGCCTGGACAAGGACGTCATCGCGAAGGTCATTCGCCGCCACCAGAACGAAATCAAGTACTGCTACGAGTCGGAGCTGAACAAGGAGCCCAACCTCGCGGGCAAGGTGGCGGTGGCGTTCACCATCGACCCCACGGGCGCGGTGTCCGACGCCACCGTGTCGGAGACCACGCTGAACAACTCTCGCGCGGAGCAGTGCATGATTTCGCGCATCCGCCGCTGGAAGTTCCCGGAGCCCAAGGGCGGTGGTGTGGTGGCCGTGACGTATCCGTGGATGTTCTCGCCGGCGGGCGCCGAAGGCGGCGAGGGGTAGTGGACTCGCGCACGCCCCTCATTCCCACCCCTCGTTGCCGTGTCGAGGGGGCGTCACTAACGTCCCACGCCGCTTCCGGTTGGACCGGGAGGGCCTCGTGTGGGGAGGTCCCGTGAACAAGTCCCGACTGGTTGCCGCGCTCGCCTTGCTGTCGACTCCCGCCTTCGCGGGCACGCCGCCCGAAGGCGTGGAGTTCCAGCCGCGCCGAGGCTTCTATACCGACACCAACATCGGCGTGTTCTTCACGGTGGGCGGGCAGAACTCCTACTCGAACGCGCAGACGTATCTGCAACTGGGTCTCGGTTATGACCTGACGGAGCGCATCTCGCTGGGGGCGCACTTCGGCATGGGCGCCTCCGCGCAGAACTGCTTCGCGGGCTATCTGCCGGGCTCGGAGACGTGTGCGCTGTCCGACAACTTCACCATGCAGTTCCTGGATGCGACGGCGTCGTACCACCTGAAGTTGATGGACCGCGTGTATCTGACGCCCAAGCTGGTGGCGGGCTACACGCGGCTGGACCCGGCGCCGGTGGACCCCGACAAGGGTGACCCGGGCCGGGCCGTCAGCGCCCCCAACGCGGGGGTGGGCGTGGGCTTCGAGTACTCCACGGGCATGGACCACTTCTCCGTGGGCGCGGACGTGCTGGCCCGCTTCGTCATCGGCCCCGACATCACCTCCTTCGCCATCTTCCCGAAGGTGAAGTACACGTTCTGAGCGGGGCCGCGACGTGGACCCTCAGGCTCCCGCGAGCCTGCCTCCGTCGATGGCCAGCGTCGTGCCCGTGACGAACGACGCCGCGTCCGAGCACAGCCAGGCCACCGTCCGGGCGACCTCCTCCGCTGTGCCGATGCGGCCCATGGGCACGGCGCGGACGATGGGGGCCCGGCGCTCTTCCGGGAGCTGTTGGAGGCGCCCGGTGAGGATGGGCCCTGGCGCCACGACGTTGAGGCGGATGCCCTTGTCCGCGTAGTCGAGCGCGGCGGAGCGGGTGAGGCCGATGATGGCGTGCTTGGTCGCGCTATAGGCGCCCATGCCCCGGACACCGTTGAGCCCGGCGGTGGAGGCCATGTTGACGATGGAGCCCCCGCCCGAGGCCAGCATCGCGTCGAGCTGGTGCTTCATGGCCAGGAAGAAGCCGCGCACGTTGATGCGGTAGGAGCGGTCCAGGTCCTCGACGGAGAGCTCCGCCAGGGGCGCGGGCATGTGCCCGTCCGCCGCGTTGTTGAACGCCACGTCCAGCCGGCCGAACCGCGCGACGGTGGTCTGGACGAGGGATGCGATGGAGTCCGCGTCCGCCAGGTCCGCGGGCACCGGCAGGGCCGTGCCTCCCTGGCGCCGCAGCTCCTCCGCGAGCGAGTGGAGCGCATCCTCCGAGCGCGCCGCCAGCACCACGGTGGCGCCTTCCTCCACGAAGGTCTTCGCCGTCTGGGCGCCGATGCCACGGCTGGCGCCGATGACCAGGGCGACCTTCCCCTCCAACAGGCCCGGGCGGCTCATGACGCCGCCTCCCACTTCGAGATGGCGGTGCCCACCAGGACCCAGCCGAACGCCAACACGGCGTGGCGGCCCCAGGAGAGCTGAAGCCACTTGTGCCCTCGCGCGGCCAGCCCCGCGTCGTACGGGCCCTGCGCGGCCAGCGAGGACAGAGACATGATCTCCGGCGCGAAGTAGGCCCCCGTCGCCACCCAGACCAGGGCGTACGCGCCCAGCGCTCCCGCGATGAGCATGCGCCGGGTGGGGGAGCGCCAGTTGAGGACCAGCGAGCTGATGAGCGTGCCGAGCACCGCCATCTGCAGCGGAATCCAGAAGGACATCGCGCTGCTGGAGCGCTCTTGAATCAAGAGGAGCGAGGTGGGCGGCGCCTTGAACCACGTGGGCATCACGAAGAGGGCTTCGTTGATGCCAGCCCCCAACATCAGTCCGAACAACAGGCTGTTGAACAGCAGGATGTAGAGCGAACGCTTCTTCATCATGACGACCTCCAAGGGCTCGAGGGCGGCGATGGCCGCGCCTGCCCCGTTCGCCCGTCATGATTGAGAGATGGTTGAAGTCATTCAATGATTGAATTGGTTAAATTATGTGAAGGGGGCCTCGCAATCGAGCCTCTCGCGAGGCAGATTGGCCCCATGCCTGGGACGGGTCCGAGAGGGAAAGAAGCGCTGGCGGCGGAGGCGTGGCGCCGCTGCTTCCACTTCTTCATGCGAACGCGAGGGCAGAGGGACCGGGTCCTGGAGCGCCTGGACCTCACGCCCAATGACGCGCGTGCGCTCGCCAGCCTCGAGCAGGGGGAGGGCAAGGTGATGCGCGCGCTGGCGGAGGAGTGGGCGTGTGACGCGTCGAACGCGACGTGGGTGGTGGACCGGCTGGAGTCCCGAGGACTGGCGGCCCGGGCCGCGGACCCCGAGGACCGCCGGGTGAAGCGCGTGACGCTCACCGCCCGGGGCGCCAAGGTGCGGCGCCAGCTCCACGAGGGGATGTACGAGCCGCCGCCCGAGTTGCTCCAACTCGACATGGCGGAGCTGGAGCAGCTGCGCTCCATCTTCGAGCGGCTCATGCCCACGCCCGACCCGAAGGAGCGCTAGGGCGGGGCAGGGTGGAAACACGAAGGGCCCGCTTCCTGGGATGGGAGCAGGCCCTCGGTGCTTCAGCAAGCCAGGTGCTGGGACTACTCGCTGTCGGCCGCGCGCTCCTCGCGCTTGCGGTCACGCTCGGCGCGGTAGCGGTCGCCCGAGGACAGCGACTTCTTGCGCATGCGCACGGACTTGGGCGTCACCTCGACGAGCTCGTCGTCGGCGATCCACTCCAGGGCCTTCTCCAGCCCCATCTCGCGGGGCGGGACGAGGATGACGTTCTCGTCGCGGCCGGCGGCGCGGATGTTGGTGAGCTTCTTCTCGCGGCAGCAGTTGACGTTGAGCTCGGAGGGGTGGGAGTGCTCGCCGATGATCATCCCCTCGTACACGGTGGTGCCCTCGCTGACGAAGAGGTACCCACGCTCCTGGATGCTGAAGAGCGCGTAGGGAACGGTGTCGCCCAGGCGGTCAGAGACGATGGCGCCGTTCTGCCGCTTCTGGATGTAGCCGAACCACGGCTCGTAGCCGTCGAACTGGCTGCTCATGATGCCCTCACCGCGGGTAATCGTGAGGAACTCCGAGCGGAAGCCAATCAAGCCACGGGCCGGGATGCGGTACTGGAGGCGGGTGCGGCCCGAGCCCAGGCTCGCCATGTCCGTCATGCGGCCCTTGCGGGGCCCCAGGCGCTCCGTGACGATGCCGACGCTGTTCTCCGGCACGTCGCAGAACACCAGCTCCATGGGCTCGTGCAGCACGCCGTCCACCATCTTGGTGATGGGCTCCGGGTTGGAGGCCGTCAGCTCATAACCCTCGCGGCGCATGTTCTCGATGATGACGGCCAGCGCGAGCTCGCCGCGGCCGACGACTCGGAACGCGTCCGGCGTCTCCGTGTCCTCCACGCGCACGGCCACGTTGCGGTAGGCCTCGCGGTACAGGCGCTCACGCAGGTTGCGCGAGGTGACGAACTTGCCTTCCTTGCCGGCCAGCGGTCCGTCGTTCACCTTGAAGATCATCATCATCGTGGGCTCATCCACGGTGATGCGCGGCAGCGCGACGGGTGACTCGGCGTCGCCGATGGTGTCGCCGATGGACACCTCCTCGATGCCGGCGATGGAGACGATTTCACCCGGGCCCGCGTCCTGGATCTCCGCGCGCTTCAGGCCGGAGAAGCCGTACAGCTTGACGATCTTGCCCTGCTCCACCTTGCCGCCCTCGCGCACGACGCTGACGGGCATGTTCGGGGTGAAGCGGCCGGCCTGCACGCGACCCACCGCGAGGCGGCCCACGTAGTCGTCGTAGTCCAGGTTGGCCACGAGCAGCTGCGGCGTGGTCTCCGTGGACGCGGGCGGAGGCGGGATGTGGTTGATGATGGCGTCGTACAGCGGCTCCAGCGTCTTGCCCGGAACCTCGAGCGACGTGGAGGCCTGGCCCTGGCGCGCGATGGTGTAGAGGACGGGCATCTCCAACTGCTTATCGTCCGCGCCCAGGTCGATATAGAGCGAGTAGACTTGGTCCAGAACTTCCGGAGCCCGGGCGTCCTGACGGTCGATCTTGTTGATGACCAGCACCGTCTTCAGGCCCATGGCCAGCGCCTTGCTCAGCACGAAGCGCGTCTGGGGAAGGGGACCTTCGGCGGCGTCGACCAGGAGGATGACGCCATCAACGAGGCGCAGACCGCGCTCCACCTCACCACCAAAGTCGGCGTGACCCGGGGTGTCGATGATGTTGATCTGCATCCCCTTGTAACTGACCGCGGTGTTCTTCGCGAGAATGGTGATGCCCTTCTCGCGCTCGAGGTCGTTTGAGTCCATCACCCGTTCGGCGACGTGCTCATTGGAACGAAAGGTGCCCGCCTGCCGCAGCAGATGATCGACGAGCGTGGTCTTGCCATGGTCGACGTGGGCGACGATGGCGACGTTACGGATATTTTCGCGAGGAATCATGCGTAGGAACCGAGGTGAATATGGCGGGTGGGGATGCCCTGTGTGGGCAGGTCTCCCGAACCCCACCGGAACCCGGAAGGCCGGGGCTTATATGCCGTGAGTGCGTCCCCTGCAATGAGCGCGGAAGGCCAGCGTGCGTCCAGACGGCCAGCACACCCCTCCCGACAGAGGGAATTCCTCCGTGAAAGCCGTCCGAAACCCGGATGTCACGTCTCAGGCACGTGCGGCTGGGGGGAGGAGGCGTGCCCCGTCCACACCAGGAGTGGAGGGCTTGCCCAGCCGCTCGCGCAGGAAGCGCTCGACGCGGAGCTCCACCAGGCCCGGGGCCTCCAGGGGGGCGGTGTGGGTGCCGTCGGGGATGACGACCAGTTCGGACTCGGGGATTCGGGCGGCCATCTTCCGCGACAGCCATCCAGGAGTGAACTTGTCGCGCTCCCCGGCGACGACGAGTGTGGGGACGTCCACATGGAGCAGGTGGTCCCAGGCGGAGTGCTCGGAGAGTGAGTCGAGGGTCCGCACGAAGACGTCGGGGTCCATCCGGGCCAGGTGCTCGAAGTAGGGGGCCAAGTCATTGCGGGCGATGCGCTCGCGATTCATCTCCAGGGTGATGGCCAGCTGCACCGCCAGCTCCGTGCGCAGCGCCGCGTGGATGAGGCGGGCGGACTGCTCGGGGAAGCGCTCCACCACCCGGCGCAGGGTGGGGAACATCTTCTTGAGGACGTTGGAGTCGTGGAAGGTGTCCAGCGGGTTGCCGTAGCTGCCACACAAGAGCACCAGCCCCTGCGCGCGCCGGGCGTAGCGGCGGTGGAACTCCAGGGCGACCTGGACACCCATGGAGTGGCCGAAGAGCACGGCGCGCTCCATGCCCGCGGCGTCCATCACCCGCTGCAGGTCATCGCAGGTGTACAACATGCCGATGCGCTCGCGGTCGGTGGGGATGCCAGAGCGGCCATGGCCCCGGTAGTGCCAGCGCAGCACGCGGTGGCGCCGGGACAGGTAGGGCGCCAGGTACTTCCAGGCGAAGCCGTCGCAGCCCAGGCCGTCGCATAGGACCACACCCGGCTCGCCGTCGCCGGTGACCTGGTAGTACAGCTCCGCGCCGTCGGGGACGCGGAGGGTGTCCTGGTGGAAGTAGCCCGGTTCCACGCTCATGCCTCCGCCTCGGGCTCGTCGCCGTCGGGCATGCCGCGGTCCAGGCCGTAGCGCGAGATCTTGAGGATGAGGTTGGAGCGGCTGATGCCCAGCTCCCGCGCCAGCCGGCTCTTGTTGTTGCGCGTGCGCAAGAGCCCCTGGTGGATCATCTCCCGCTCCAGGGCCTCCACCGCTTCATGCAGCCGGCCATGGGCGCGCGGGGCGATGAAGGGGCCACCGCCGGGCACCACGGCGTCGCGGATGCGGCTGGAGAGCAGCTCCGCGGGCAGCATCTCCAGGTCGCCACCCAGCACCAGGAGCCGCTCGATTTCGTTCTCCAACTCGCGGATGTTCCCCGGCCAGGCGTAGGCGCCAAGGATGGACAGCGCCTCCGGCGACAGGCCTCGGGTGCGTTGTCCCTCGCGGTGGTGCTTGCGCAGGAAGTGGTCGATGAGGACCGGCATGTCGTCCCGGCGCTCGCGCAGGGGTGGCAGCTGAAGGCGGATGACGTTGATGCGGTAGAAGAGGTCCTCGCGGAACTCACCGCGTTTGACCAGCTCGCCCAGGTCCTTGTGCGTGGCGGCGACGACGCGGACGTTGACCTCCTTGTGCTGCGTGCCGCCCACGGGGAGGAAGGTGCCTTCCTGGAGCACCCGCAGGAGCTTCACCTGGAGCGCCGGGGACATGTCGCCCACCTCGTCCAGGAAGAAGGTGCCTCCGTCGGCCACCTCGAACAGGCCCTTCTTGTCGCGCAGCGCGCCGGTGAACGCGCCCCGGGTGTGGCCGAACAGGGCGCTTTCCAGCAGGTTGTCGTTGAAGGCGGAGCAGTTCTGCACCACGAAGGGCTGGTCCTTGCGTGGGCCGTTGTGGTGGATGGCGCGGGCGACCAGCTCCTTGCCCGTGCCCGACTCGCCGTTGATGAGCACGGTGGAGTCGGAGTTGGCCACCTTCTCCATCAACCGGAAGACCTCCATCATCGGGCCGGAGCGGCCGATGATCTTCTCGAACCGGTAGCGCTCCAGCACCTCGGCGGACGGGGGCGGCTGCTGATCCTCGCGCCGGGCCAGCTCTGCCTCGTTGTTGACGATCTCCTGCGCCGCGTACTCCAGGAGGTCGGCGAGCTTGGCCTGCTCCGCGCCGTCCAGCATGGGCACGCGCTCGTCGGCGCGCTCCACGTCGCTCAGCGGGGGCGCGAACTGGAGCAGCCGGGAGTGCAGCACCTCCACGTCGCGCGGCTGGAGCGACTGGCGCGCGAAGCCCTCCACGAAGAGGCAGCCCGCGTACTCGTTGTCGACGTACAGCGGCGCGCCCACGATGCTGAAGTTGAGGTGACAGTCGTGGAAGAGCGAGCGGCGCAGCTTCTTGTTGCCGCGGAACTTCTCGTGCAGCACCCGGACCGACTGGCTGCACCGCCGCAGTCCCTCGCGAGAGTAGAGGGAGATGCGGCAGAACGGATTGGGGGGCGGGGTGATGTCCCCGCGCTGCCAGTCATGCACCACGCCGTGGCGGTCCGCGAAAGAGAGCTCCATCTGCCACCACTTGCGGATGACATCTCTCAGCATGATGATGGTGTGCAGGCTCTGGTGCTTCTCGAAGTCCATCCCTACCTCCGTCCGGCCCCGCGCACCGGGGAGGGACCGGGCCGTCGGAATCGCGTTTCTCGTCCCTCTTACCTCAGGACCGGGCTGTATCCTCACTTCTCTCTCCCGTGACTACCTTCTCTCACACGCGCGGCGGAGCAGGACATGGGCACGACCATGACCACGACCATGGGCATGGCCACGGGCACCATCACCACCATGGACCTGGGCATGGACATGGGCACGGCCCCCGGAAGGGTGGGTTGGCGGAGGAGCGGCGCAAGGACCGCCGTCGGCTGATCTTCGCGCTGGTCCTGACGGCGGCCATCGCGCTGGCGGAGGCGGTGGGCGGCTGGTTGACACACTCGCTGGCGCTGATGTCGGACGCCGGCCACATGCTGACGGATGTGTCCGCCCTGGGGCTGAGTCTGGTGGCGCTGTGGTTCGCGGGCAAGCCGGCGGATGTGAAGAAGACCTACGGCTACTACCGGATGGAGATTCTCAGCGCGTTGCTCAACGGCGTGCTGCTGCTGGGCATCACCGGCTTCATCCTGTTCGAGGCCTGGGAGCGCTTCCATGCGCCCACCGTGGTGGACGTCAAGCCCATGGCGATGGTGGCCACGGTGGGCCTGTTGGCCAACCTGGGCGCGCTGGGGTTCCTGCACAACACCCACTCCATGAATGTCCGCGGGGCCTTCCTGCACGTGCTGGGGGACACGCTGTCCTCGGTGGGCGTGCTGCTGGGCGCGGGCATCATGGCGCTGACGGGCTGGTATGTGGTGGACCCGCTCATCTCCCTGCTCATCTCGGTGGTCATCGTCGTCGGGGCGCTGCGGCTGGTGCGCGACGCGGTGGACGTGCTGATGGAGGCGGTGCCGGCCCATGTCGACATGCCCCAGGTGAAGGAGCTGCTCTTGCGGGTGCCCGGCGTGACGGCGGTGCATGACCTGCACGTGTGGACCATCTCCAGCGGGGTGTACGCATTGTCCGCGCACCTGGTCGTCCTGGACCCCATGGTCTGCAACAACGACGAGATTCTCTCGGCGGTGAAGCACGACCTGTTCGACCGGTTCGGCATCGACCACACCACCATCCAGATCGAGAGCGAGACGTACGCCCATCTGGGTGAGGTCCACTGAGGAGCGGGTCCGGCGGACCTGCCCTCATGGGAGGGGCTCCCGTGGCGCAACGGACGCTCCCGCAAGCTTCGCCTTGCGCTGGCCCGTGCGCGCGGACGATTCTCCGCGGCCCATGAGCGTGCTCGACAAGGTGTTGTCATTGCGGCCGGGCAACACGGTGGCCCGGGTGGGCCCCGGCTCGCGCGTGCCGTTGCTCAACCCCCGTGAGCTGCTGCGCGCGCTGGAGCGCACGCCGGTGGCCCTGCCGTGTCTGCCCGTGCAAGCCCGGAGCGCGTTGCCGGGGCTCTTGCGCGCGGCGCGCTCGGAGGACGCGGTGCTGGGCCTGGCATGTGCGCACCCCACGGCGGACCGGGGCGCGGCGGAGCGCTTCGTCGCCGCCGTCCACGAGGCCGCGGTGGAGGCCGAGCACGCCCGGCCCCTGTTCCTCCAAGCCGGCCCCGTCCGGGTGGCGAAGGCGGACGAGGCGTCGCTCGGGCCGCTGCGTGAGGGCCTCTTCCGCATGGTGGACGCGGGCTTCTCGCTGGTGTCGCTGGACCTGAGCCGACTGGACTCCTACGCCGCGGTGGAGGCGCTCCAGGCCCTGGCGGGCCCGGTGACGGAGCGCGAGCTCTCCCTGGAGGTCAGCGCGCCCGCACCCGCCCAGGGCGGCCTGCTGGACGCGTACCGCACGCTGCTGGAGGGGCTGAGCCAGTGGAAGGTGCCGGTGCGCTTCGTTCGGGTCTCCGAGCGGGACCTGGGCGGCGCGGAGCCGGACGTGGGCACCCTGCGCTCGCTGGTGGACCTGGCGCGCGACCATGGCGCGGCCGTCAGCGTGGGCGACGTGCGCGAGGGCTTCCCCCGGATGCTGCCCACGTACGTTGCGGCCGGGGCCCGGAAGGTGGACTGCGTGGGGCCCTTCGAGCGGCTCGCGCTGGGCGCCTGGCCTGTGGACGTTCGCGCGGGCGTGGAGGAGAAGGCCGCGGCGGCGGGGATGGCCGCGGGTGAGCTGGTCAGCGTGCTGGAGGACAGCCTTCCCGTCCTGGAGCCCCAGGCGCGGGAAAAGCTGGAGGCGCTGTCCTTCGCGGAGGCCACGGAGGTGTTCTCCGCGCTGGGCGCGGATGGGACGGGGCAGGCCGCCATGCGCTTCCTCGCGGAGAACCGGGGCGAGTAGCCGCCGCGCGGTGTAGAAGGGCGGCATGCGAATCGTCTCAGGCTCGGCCAAGGGCAGGGCGCTGGCTGGCCCCAAGCCCACGTCGCGGCACATCCGCCCCACGGCGGACCGCGTGCGGGAGACCCTCTTCAACGTGTTGGGCCAGATGCTCGACGGGCAGCAGGTCCTGGACCTCTACGCGGGCACGGGCGCGCTGGGGCTGGAGGCCCTGTCCCGGGGCGCGGGTGGGGTGGTGCTGGTGGACCAGGACCGCGAGGCGCAGGCCTTGTGCCGGCAGAACACCGACGCCCTGGGGTTCTCCGGACAGGTGGAGCTGCTCGCCCAGCCCGCCGTGCGGGCCCTGGACACGCTGAAGCGCCGGGGCGCGCGCTTCGAGCTCATCTTCGCCGACCCGCCCTATGCCGCGCGCGTGGTGGAGACGGTGCTGGACGGCGTGACGGCGGCGGGGCTGCTGTCGCCGGGAGGCATGCTCGTGGTGGAGCATGACAAGCGCGAGAGCGCCCCGGAGGTGCATGCGGGACTCACCCGGGAGGACCAGCGCAGGTTCGGTGACACCCTGGTGAGCTTCTACCGGGCGCCTTGACCATTGCTTGACCGGCATCCAGGCCCGTCCGAGACTCCCTGCACATGCCGGTCGCCATCTACCCAGGTTCGTTCGATCCGCTCACCAATGGGCACCTGAGCCTCATTCAGCGCAGCCTGAAGATGTTCGACAAGGTCATTGTCGCCATCGCGGTGAACCCGAAGAAGACCCCCCTCTTCACGGAGGACGAGCGCCGCGACCTCATCCGTGAAGCGGTGCAGGACCCGAGGGTGGAGGTGGATGCGTTCCACGGCCTGCTGGTGGACTATGTGCGGCGCCGGGGCGGCAGCGTCATCGTCCGCGGCCTGCGCGCCGTGTCGGACTTCGAATACGAGTTCCAACTGGCCAACATGAACCGCAAGCTGGCCCCCACGGTGGAGACCGTCTTCATGATGACGGGGGAGGACTACTTCTACATCTCCTCCCAACTCGTCCGGGAGGTGGCCTCGTTTGGCGGGGATGTCACGGGCCTGGTGCCTCCGAACGTCCACGCGGGCCTCAAGGCGAAGTTCGCGCGGAAGACGTAGCGGCCTCGCGGCACTTGTCGGGCACGCGCGGGCGCGCTAGGCAATCGGGCATGAAACTCGCCCGCCGGCTCCAAGCCATCAAGCCGTCTCCGACGCTTGCTCTCAACTCCCGCGCCAAGGCACTCGCGGCACAAGGCGTGGATGTCGTCGTCCTGGCGGCGGGTGAGCCGGACTTCGACACGCCCGACTACGTGAAGCAGGCGGCGATCAACGCCATCAACGGGGGCTTCACCAAGTACACGGCCACCCCGGGCATCCCCGAGCTGCGCGAGGCCATCTGCCGCAAGCTGGAGCGCGACAACGGCCTGCGCTTCACGCCCGAGCAGGTGCTCGTCACGGCGGGTGGCAAGCAGGCCATCTACAACTTCTGCCAGGCGGTGCTGGACGAGGGTGACGAGGTCCTCATCTTCTCGCCCTACTGGGTCAGCTATCCGGACATGGTGCGGCTGGCGGGAGCCACGCCCGTCATCGTCGCCACGCGCGAGGAGGACGGCTTCGCGCCGGACCCGGACGCCATCCGCCGGGCGCTCACCCCGCGCACGCGCGCCATCATCATCAACAGCCCTGGCAACCCGACGGGCGCGGTGTACTCGCGCGCGGCGCTGGAGGGCATCGCCGAGGCCGTGCGCGGCCACGACTGCCTCATCATCTCGGACGACATCTACGAGAAGCTCGTCTACACGGGCGAGCGGCTGGGCATCAGCGACGTGGCGCCGGACCTGGTGCCCCGGCTGGTGGTCGTCAACGGCATGAGCAAGGCGTACTCCATGACGGGGTGGCGCATGGGCTACGCGGCCGGCCCCCGGCCCGTGATTGCCGCGATGCAGCTGGTGCAGGACCAGTCCACCTCCAACGCGTCGTCCATCGGCCAGAAGGCGGCGTTGGCGGCGCTCCAGGGGCCCCCGGACACCATCGCCGCGATGGCGGCCGAGTACCACGCGCGCCGCGACTTCTTCGTGGGGGGGCTCAACGCGCTGGACGGAGTGCGCTGCCGGATGCCCGAGGGCGCCTTCTACGCGCTGGCGGATGTGCGGGGCCTCTACGGCCGCCCCTACAAGGGCAAGGCCATCTCCGGCTCCATGCAGCTCTCCGAAATCCTGCTGGACGATTTCCGCGTGGCCGCCGTCCCGGGCGACCCGTTCGGCGCGGAGGGGTACATCCGCATGAGCTTCGCGACTTCTCGCGAGGTGCTGGCCAAGGGACTGACGCGCCTGGGCGAGATGGTGCAGGCGCTGCGCTGAGCGGCCTCGCGTGACACCGGCGCCGCTCGGAGACGAGGGCGCCGGACACACCCGCGGACTTCAGTCCGTGTAGGCGAAGGCGCGGTACTCGTTGCCGTAGGGCTTGTAGAGGAAGACGCCCGCGCGCCCCGAGAGATTGCCCACGGCGACCCAGACGTCCTTCACGCCGCGCAGGTCCAGGCCGAGCCGGGCCGGGGCCTTGCCGTACTTCTTCTCCATCGCCTCGAGTGACAGGACCTCCACGTCATAGAGCGTGACGAGGTCCGTGCGCTTGAGCCGGAGCTGCTTCACCCACGAGGCCACCAGCTCCTCGGGTGTGGCGTAGCGCTTCTCCTCGAGCTGGAAGGGATAGAACAGCTCGTTGGCGGTGCTGCGCACGTCGCCGGTCAGCAGGGTCTGGAAGAGGAAGCGCGCGCTCGTCTTGATGTCGGCGAGGCGAATCTCCTCCGGGGTGCGAGGGGCGTCCTCCGGGAGTGGCGGCACCTCCGGCCGATTCAGCTCCACAGGCTGCGCGGCGGCCGTCGCGGGCTTGGGCTCGACGCGCGGCGGGGCCGCCGCGGGGGCCGGGCTCGGCGCCACCGCCGCTGGAGCGGGGCTCGCGGGCTTGGGCTCGGCGCTTGGCGCGGCCGTCACGGTGGGCTTCTGCCGGGCCGGGCGGGGCTTGGCCACAGGGGCGGCGGGCTCATCGGCGGAGGCCTTGGGCTCCTCGGCGGAGGCCTTGGGCTCCGCGGGGGCCTCCTCGGCCTTGGGTGGAGCGGCCGGGGCGGGCGCGGGCTGCTCGGCGGGAGGCGGGGCGGCGGAGGGCTCGGGCGTCGTCGCGGGGGCCTGGGCGAAGGCGGGCGCGGAGAGGGAGAGGATGAGGGCCAGGGAACAGCGACGCATGCGACCTCCGAGAAGGGGCGGAGCGTACCAGACCCGGTGGGCGCCGGGTGCCACCTGTCGGTGCGCGAGGGCCGGGGCTCCGGTCAACCCCACGCCCGGAGGCCCGAATGTTCCAGCACCCAGGTCCTGGGGCGTCTGGGCGTCCAAGCGTCCCGACGGCCGAGAGGCACGTGCCACATAACATCCGTGCATGCGGCGTCAGACGTTGGTATGGGGGCGCCCCGATGCCCAAGCGTACCGATATCCGCAAGGTTCTGGTGATTGGCTCGGGCCCGATTGTCATCGGGCAGGCCGTCGAGTTCGACTACTCCGGTACTCAAGCCATCAAGGCTCTCCGGGATGAAGGCGTGGAGGTGGTGCTGCTCAACAGCAACCCCGCCACGGTGATGACGGACCCCGAATTCGCCTTCCGTACTTACATCGAGCCCATCACGGTGGACGCGGCCGAGCGAATCATCGCGGCCGAGAAGCCGGATTCGCTCCTGCCGACGATGGGAGGCCAGACGGCGCTCAACCTGGCGAAGGCGCTGGCCGAGCAGGGCATCCTGGAGAAGTACGGGGTGCGGCTCATCGGCGCGTCGCTGGAGGCCATCAACAAGGCCGAGGACCGCCAGCTCTTCAAGGCGGCCATGCAGAAGATCGGCGTGACGCTGCCCAAGAGCGGCTATGCGAACACGCTGGACCAGGCCATGTCGCTGGTGGACGAGATTGGCTTCCCGGCCATCATCCGCCCCTCGTTCACCCTGGGCGGCACGGGCGGTGGCATCGCCTACAACCGCGACGAGTTCGAGACCATCTGCCGCTCCGGTCTGAAGGCGAGCCCCACGTCCACCATCCTCGTCGAGGAGAGCGTGCTGGGCTGGAAGGAGTACGAGCTGGAGGTGGTGCGCGACACGGCGGACAACGTCATCATCGTCTGCTCCATCGAGAACCTGGACCCGATGGGGGTCCACACGGGTGACTCCATCACCGTGGCGCCCGCGCAGACGCTGACCGACCGGGAGTACCAGCGGATGCGGCAGGCCTCGCTGGCCATCATCCGCGAGATTGGCGTCGACACGGGTGGCTCCAACATCCAGTTCGGCATCAACCCGAAGGACGGCCGCATGGTCGTCATCGAGATGAACCCGCGTGTGTCCCGCTCCAGCGCGCTGGCCTCGAAGGCGACGGGCTACCCCATCGCGAAGATCGCCGCGAAGCTGGCCCTGGGCTACACGCTGGACGAGCTGCGCAACGACATCACCCGCGACACGCCGGCCTCGTTCGAGCCGACGCTGGACTACGTGGTGGTGAAGGTGCCGCGCTTCAACTTCGAGAAGTTCCCGCACGCGGACCGGACGCTGACCACGAGCATGCGCTCGGTGGGCGAGGTCATGGCCATTGGCCGCACCTTCCCCGAGGCGTACATGAAGGCGCTGCGCTCCATGGAGCTGGGCCGCGTGGGCCTGGAGTCGCCGGACCTGCCCACGGAGAAGGAGGAGCGCGAGAAGGTGCTGCGCGAGGGCCTTCGCGTGCCCCGCCCCGAGCGTCCGTGGTTCGTGGCCCAGGCCTTCCGTGAGGGCCTGACGGTGGAGGACGTGCACGCGCTGTCCGCCATCGACCCGTGGTTCCTGCGCTACATCGAGATGCTGGTGCGCGAGGCGCAGTCCATCCAGGAGTACGGCCGGTTGGACCAGCTCCCGGACGACGTGCTCCGCCTGGCGAAGGCGCACGGCTTCTCCGACAAGTATCTGGGCAAGCTGTTGGGCTACCCGGAGGAGGAGGTCCGGGCGCACCGGCACGCGCGCAAGATTCGTCCCGTGTTCAAGCGCGTGGACACCTGCGCGGCGGAGTTCGAGGCCTTCACGCCGTACCTGTACTCGACCTACGAGGAAGAGGACGAGTCGCCTCCGACGGACCGCAAGAAGGTGCTCATCCTGGGCAGCGGCCCCATTCGTATCGGCCAGGGCATCGAGTTCGACTACGCGTGCGTTCACGCGGCCTTCGCGCTGCGCGAGGCCGGGTACGAGACGGTGATGGTCAACTGCAACCCGGAGACGGTGTCCACGGACTACGACACGTCGGACCGCCTCTACTTCGAGCCGCTCTCCATCGAGGACGTGCTGGAGGTGTCGCAGCGTGAGAAGCCCATTGGCGCCATCGTGCAGTTCGGCGGGCAGACGCCGCTGCGCATCTCGGTGCCGCTGGAGAAGGCGGGCCTGCCGATTCTCGGCACGTCGCCGGACGCCATCGACCGGGCGGAGGACCGCGAGCGGTTCAGCACGCTCATCGAGAAGCTGGGGCTGAAGCAGCCGGAGAACGGGGTGGCGCGCAGCCACGCCGAGGCCTTCAAGGTCGCCGAGCGCATCGGCTATCCGGTGATGGTGCGTCCGTCCTACGTGCTGGGCGGCCGGGCGATGGAGACGGTCTACGACGCGGCCAGCCTGGAGCGGTATATGCGCGAGGCGGTCAGCGCGTCGCCGGAGCACCCGGTGCTCATCGACCGCTTCCTGAAGGAAGCCATCGAGGTGGACCTGGACCTGGTCGCGGACCGGACCGGCGCGGTGATGATTGGCGGCGTGCTGGAGCACATCCAGGAGGCCGGGGTGCACTCGGGTGACGCGGCGGCGACGCTGCCTCCGCACTCGCTGTCGCCGGACCTGGTGGAGCGGATGAAGGACCAGGCGATTGCGCTCGCGCGGGAGTTGGGCGTGGTGGGCCTGATGAACGTCCAGTTCGCCATCCAGGGGAAGGTCATCTACATCCTGGAGGTGAACCCCCGCGCCAGCCGCACGGTGCCGTTCATCTCCAAGGCCACGGGTGTGGCGATGGCGAAGATCGCCGCGCTGTGCATGGTGGGCAAGACGCTGCAGGAGCTCGGCGCGACGCAGGAGCCGGAGATGCGGCACGTCGCGGTGAAGGAGAGCGTGTTCCCCTTCGCGCGCTTCGCGGGCGTGGACGTCATCCTCGGGCCCGAGATGAAGTCCACGGGCGAGGTGATGGGCCTGGCGCAGGACTACGCGTCGGCCTTCGCCAAGAGCCAGCTGGCGGCGGGCGTGAAGCTGCCCAAGTCCGGCAAGGTCTTCATCTCCGTGAAGGATGATGACAAGCCGGCGGTGGTGGACCTGGCCAAGCGGCTGCGCGCCATGGGCTTCTCGCTCATCGTCACCGCGGGGACGCACAAGTACCTGGCGACGAAGGGCATCGAGGCGCAGGTGGTGCAGAAGGTGAAGGAAGGCCGGCCGAACATCGTCGACAAGATTGTCGACGGGGAGATCGTCCTGGTCATCAACACCACGTTCGGCAAGCAGGAGATCGCCGACAGCTTCTCCATCCGCCGCGAGGCGCTGATGCACTCGGTGCCGTACTACACGACGGTGCAGGCGGCGCGGATGGCGGTGGGCGCGCTGGAGGCGCTCAAGCGCACCGAACTCGAGGTGAAGCCGCTCCAGGAGTACCTGGGCGTGACCAGCACCGTGCCGGGTCGGGCGCGCCGGTAGTCGACAGGCTTCGCGCCTGACGTCATGAACGGCCTCGCTTCCTCACGGGAGCGGGGCCGTTTGCTTTGGCGTGAGAGGCAGTGCGGCGTGGGTGTCTGGACTTGCCTCGCGCCGCTTCGCTAAGGAATGAGCCTCATGCCCACGTCCCCCTGGTTGGTTTCACGCGCACGGTGGTGTCTGGCTTCCTCCCGCCTGGGGATGGCGCTGGTGCTGCTGTCGAGCACGGCGGCGTTCGCACAGACGACGTACCGCCCCGAGGCGCGGACCGTGTTTGCCTCATGCAGGCCCCAGGCTCCGTCCACGGTGGAGCGGATCTACCTGTGTCCCGGGCTGGCCGCGACCATCGCCTGGGTTGTGGCGCCCCCGGGGTTCACGGACGCGCGGATGCTCGAGCACTTTCGGTCGGGCATCTCCGCGACGACTGCCGGGGTGGTCGAGTCGAAGTTGGCGAAGCTGCGGTTGGCGGGAGTCGAGCGGGACGGTCTGGAGTATCTGGTTCGCGAGACCGAGGGCGGGACGGTGGTGGGAAAGGGGAGCGCCACGCTCGTGCGTCAAGGCGAAGGGGTCTGGTACCTCTCCTGTGTGGTGGAGGCCTCGGCGCCCGGCGCGGCGAAGCGCTGTCGGCAGATTCTCGAGTTCTTCGCCATTCACGGCGTGCCCGAGCCCATCGACTTGAAGTCCCAGGCACAGGCCGCGAAACCCGTCTTGGGGACGCGCGAGCTGGTCGTCCCTCGAGGCTGCACCGCCACCGGGCCCGTTGATGCGGGCAAGATTCAGTGCCCCAGCAGCTTCCTGTCCTGGATGGTGGTGCCGCAGCTCCCCAATATGAAGAAGTTCCGCGACGAGAATCTGGCGTCGCAACGGAAGACCTATGAGGCCATCGCGGCCACGAAGGGCTCGGTGCTGACGGAGAAAGAGGTGGACTGTCGTGTCATGGGCGAGCCGCGGACCTGCACTCAGTTCCTGATTCCCATCGGGGAGAGTCGCTTCCGGGTCCTCTCCGGTGTCAAGTCGCAGGAGGCACAGATGGTTCAGCTCATCTGCGCCCAGATGGACCAGACCGAGGAGTTCCCGGCGGTGTGCAACGGCTTGATGGAGATTCTCCCGCCGGCGCCCCCGGCCGCGGGGCCGGAGGAGAAGGCGCCTCCCGCCCGGCGAAAGTAACCGAGAGTCCGGGGGCTCCGTGCCTGCCCGGGGCGGTGGGCTCGGAATCGCTTTGCGTGGTCTCCGAGCACGACTACCGTTCCGCTCTCCCTCATCCCTGCTCGAGGAGCTCCACGCATGTCGTCGCCCGTTCCCCCCGCCTTCAACATCGCCTCCGTGGACGTGGAGGGCTTCCATCGGGAGCTGAAGGCGCTGCGCGCGGAGCTGGATGCCAACGTGGGCGAGGCGGACCTGAAGCACCTGCGGAAGATCGAACGCTGGGGACGCCTCGGGACGCTGCTGGGCATCGCCACCTGCTGGATTGCTCCGAATCCGTTCAGCGCGGCGGCGCTCAGCGTGGGGCGCTCGACGCGGTGGCTCTTGATGCACCACGTGGGGCATCGCGGCTATGACCGCGTCGCCGGTGTCCCCGCGTCCCGGACGGGCAAGGGGTTCGCGAAGGGCCGACGGCGCTACCTCGACTGGCTCGACTGGATGCTGCCCGATGCCTGGGTCTACGAGCACAACGTCCTGCATCACTCGTTCACGGGGGAGGACGCGGACCCCGACCTCCTGGAGCGCAACGCCGAGGGCACGCTGCGCAACCCCGAACGGCCGCTCGCGCTGCGGTATCTCCAGCTCGGGTTGCTGGCGCTCACCTGGCGCGCTTCGTACTACGCACCCGAGACACTGAGCGCGCTGCGTCGCAAGGGACGCCGGGACGGCGGCGCGCTCACGGGCGCGGAGTGGAAGGAGCTCCTCCTCCACTGCTACCTGCCTTACTCCCTGGTGCAGTTCGTGCTCTTCCCCGCGCTGTTCCTCATCGTGGGGCCGTGGGCGGCGTTCAGCGCGTTCTGCAACTCGGTGATGGCGGACGTGCTCACCAGCCTTCACACGTTCCTGGTGGTGGGCCCCAACCACACGGGCGAGGACCTGTATCGCTTCGACACGTCGCCCGCGAACAAGGGCGAGCGTTATGTGCAGCAGGTCATTGGCAGCGCGAACTACCGGACGGGCGGAGACCTGAACGACTTCGCGCACCTGTGGCTGAACTACCAGATCGAGCACCACATCTGGCCGGACCTGTCGATGCTCAAGTACCGCGAGGTGCAGCCGAAGGTCCGCGCCCTCTGCGAGAAGTACGGCATCCCCTACGTGCAGGAGAGTGTCTGGACCCGCGTCCGGAAGATGGTGGACGTGGTGGTGGGCAAGCGCTCCATGCGGAAGCTCGAGCCGCGCGCCAGCGTGGAGGCACCGGCCGCGCCCGAAGTGCTCCAGGCGCACGGGGCCTGACGGCCCGAAGCCTCCTCAGCCAGGAGCAGCGCGGCGTGGGCGAGAGAGCGCCGCGCGGGCCAGTGGTTTCTCCTCGGGGCGCGGTGTGTCCTCGCGGCGAAGGACCTCGGCATCCACGACGCGCGCGCCATCCGCGGAGACGGGCGGCCCGAGCGTCACCACCAGCACGCGGTAGGCTTCCTCCAGCCGCTTGTGCAGCTTGATGAAGTTCACGTGCGCGGTGCCGGGCATGTCCTCGGTGTACGTGAAGTACCAGCGCATCTCGTCCAGGGTGGCGTAGTAGCGGTCCACCACGGCCTGCTCCTGCTCGGGCAGGTGGAGGAGGTGCTCGAAGGCACCGTCGGCATAACGCGAGGCGATGGTCTCCAGGAGGGGCTCGCGGCTGCGCAGGCGCGAGAAGAGGTTGAACATCTCGTCACGCCGAGCTTCCAGCCGGCGCATGATGCTCGCGGCATCCATCGCCAGCAGATTGCGGACGCGAGCGGCCATCTCATCGGCCTTCTTGCGACGAGCCATGGGCGGGCAGCCTAGCGCCATGGCGTGAGCGAGGCCAATGGGGCCCCGTGTCGCTCGGGACTCAGTAGACGCGCAGCAGCTTGGGCTGGCAGACGAACCGGGGGTTGGTGAAGTCGATGACCTCGACTTCGCCCGTGGTCTCCTCGAAGCGGCCGGCCATGACGCCCGCGGCGAATGCGGCGGCGAGATACAGCCCGCCCCGGGCCTTCAAGTCCTTGGCCTTGCGGAAGTAGACGACGCGTCCCTCCACGGCCCAGAGGGTGTGGATGCCCTCGGGCTTGACGCCCCGCGCGCCGCCGCGAGGTGGGGGAAGCTTCGCGATTGCGCTCGGCACGGCATTGAGGACGAAGGCGTCGTAGGCGGGAATGCCGCTCACCGACACGAGCTTCGCGTCGCGCAGGGTGCCATCGGCGTTCTGAAGCAGCTCGAGCGTGACGACGAGCTTGCCGCCGCCGCCATCGGCGAGCTGTTGCAGCTCTGCGCCAGCCTGGACGCGGCTGCGCAGGTGGTTCAGGGGCTTGTCCCCGGCTCGCCCCTGGAGGGCCTTGAGTTGTTCGGACGCGGTGCTGGCCTGGGGCACAGGGCCGCCGGGGTTGCCCGAGGCGCCGAACTGCCCGGCCTTGGAGGCCCAGGACGTCGCGGCCTGTTTCCCCAGGGGATTCCCACCGAACACAGGGGCGTTATCGAAGCCCTTCTCGAGGGCTTTGCGCACGTGCGTGAAGTACGGGTCGATCAACCCGTTCTCCACTCGGAGGATCGCCTGCTGGTCCTCGATGAAGCCCTGCACCCGGCCGCTGACGCGCTCGCGTTCCTCGGCGACGAGTGCCTCGCGAGAAGGCGCGGGATCTCCGGGGCGCAGCGTGTGTCCGCTCTGGAGGGACGGACCTGAAGTGAGTGGACCGCCGCCAGGTGTGAGGGACTTCGGAAGGGCGAACAGGGACCTGTCGTCAGGCGGGCGCGTGGCAAGAGGCGAGGCTTCTTCCCCGCGAGTCCTGGGTGTTTGACCTGGGGCGGCGTGTGGTGCGTCGAGCCTTGGTGGGGACTCGGTGGGAAGAGAGGCCTCAACGTGGCTAGGTGGACGTGGCGCGGAGACCGCGGGGCCTTCGCGGGTGGGGCGAGGCTTCGTCGACGGAGTCACGGTGCGGCGTGGAGGGCGAGTCGCTGAAGTGTCTCGTGCTGGCTTCGAGTCCTCTTTGATGGAGGGAGCCGCGGTGGCCTCAGGCGCTGAGGGGACGATCTCCACGAACAACGGAGCGGAGCGTGGAGTCGATGGATGGGGTGGTGGACGCGCGGGTTGGTCCGTGTGCGCGAGGAGCACGAAGAGCAGCGCATGAATGACGAGTGAGGCCAGGGCGGCCCACCCGAGGCGTCGAGACCGCCACATCGCGACCTGCAAGCTCCTTGTGTGTGTTGGTCTTCGTTATCGCCATTGAAGTGTATCAGTACCTCTGGTTCGGGACGTGGGGTTGGAGTGGAAGGTTGTCACGGACACGTGGGGCCGGGTGGTTCGACGGGGTGTAGGAGCGTGCGCTGCTTGACGCTTCGTCGCACGTCGCGAGGGCGCGTGGCTTCGGGTGGTGCTGGAGGCGCCATCGAGGTGCCTGCTACGCTCGTGGGATGGTGCTCAAGATCGTCCAGGCGGGAGAGCCGGTGCTGCGGCAGAAGGCGCGAGACCTGATGCCGGAGGAAGTTGGCAGTCCGGAGATTCAGCGGCTCATCGCGTTGATGCGGGACACGATGCGGGACGCGCCCGGGGTGGGGCTCGCCGCGCCGCAGGTGGGGGTTGGGTTGAGGCTGGTGGTGGTGGAAGACCGGGCGGAGTACCAGGCGGGGGTGGCTCCCGCCGACCTGGCGGAGCGCGAGCGGACGCCAGTCCCTTTCCATGTGCTCATCAATCCGAGATTGACGGTGGAGGATGCGGCGCCCGCGGAGTTCTACGAGGGGTGTCTGAGTGTCTCGGGGTTCGCGGGGCTGGTGGCGCGGGCGCGAGGGGTTCGGGTGGATGCGTTGGATGAACAAGGGAGGCCCGTGACGATCCGCGCGAGAGGTTGGTACGCGCGCATCCTTCAGCACGAGCTGGACCACCTGGACGGCACGCTCTACGTGGACCGGATGGAGTCGCGCAGCTTTGCGACCGCGGAGAATCATCGCCGCCACTGGGCAGGGCGCGGAACCACTGAGGTTCGGGCCGCGCTGGGATTGCCCGCCGGGGTTGGGAAGAAAGTCGACTGAACGCAACGCTTGCCGCCGGGGTGTCCACATGACTGAAGCGAACGAAGACCTCTCGAAGCCGGTCCTCATTGGCCGCTCGAGCTCTCACTTCACGCGGATCGTTCGTATCTTCGCGGATGAGCTGCGCGTCGATTACGACTTCCAGGTCCTGCGAGACATGTTGTCTCCGCGGCCGGAGGACTATGGTGGCAACCCCGCGCTCAAGATTCCCGTGCTGAGGACGTCGCGAGGCTCCTGGTTCGGAGCGCTCAACATCTGCCGGGAGCTCTGGCGGCAGTCGAATCACAAACAGCGAATCGTGTGGCCGGAGGACCTCGGGGAGCCGGTGCTGGCGAATGCTCAGGAGCTGGTCCTCCAGTCGATGGCGACGGAAGTGACGCTGGTCATGTCGCGAGTGGGCGGCGCGGGTGACGGAGGGGTTCACCAGGACAAGATGCGCCAGAGCCTGGGAAACATGGTCGGGTGGTTGAATGCGAACGCGGCGTCCTTCTGTGCCGCGCTGCCCGAGGAGCGCGACCTGAGCTTCCTGGAGGTCTCGCTGTTCTGCCTCGCGACCCACCTGGAGTTCCGAGAGGTGTTGCCAATGGCCCCGTACACGGCGCTGACGGAGTTCTGCCAGCGCTTCGGGGCCCGTCCTTCTTGCGCCGGGACGTCCTTCCGCTTCGATACGTGATTCGCCGCGCGCCGACGAACAGGGCCCGCGCTTCGCGTTGCGTCATGCAGACGAACGAGCGTTGCGACAGTGGGGCAGGCGCGCCATAAACACACGGATGACGCTCACCGAAGTCCAGGCTGGCCCCTACACCGTTCGCGGCATCTCCGTCGGTGGTGTCTACACGTCGCTTCAAGTGCCGGAGCTGGATGTGGTGCTCGACGTGGGCATCCCCATCCGCTCCTTCGCGGGCACCGAGCGCATCTTCCTCAGCCACGCGCATCCCGACCATGCGAGCGCCCTCGGTGCGTTGCTAGGCATCCGCCGTTTGTTGGGGAAGGGCGCGCCGCAGCTCTTCCTCCCCGCGGAGATTGAACCCACGGTCCGCGAGGCCCTCACGGTGCTCTCGCGGCTTCACCACACCTCGATGGAGGCGACGACCGTCCCGATGCTCCCTGGGGATGTTCGGCCGCTCGGCCAGGGGCTCCATGTTCGAGCGTTTCGTACTCACCACCCCGTGCCGTCCCTTGGCTACCAGTTCCTCCGGCGCGTCACCAAGTTGCGCCCCGAGCACCTGGGCATCCCCCCGCAGGAGATTGCGCAGCGCCGCAAGGCGGGGGAGGACCTGTTCACCGAGGTGGAGCACCTGGAGCTGGCCTACGCGACCGACACCTTGGCGCGCGTGCTGGAGACCGAGCCGTCCCTCTTCGACTCCCGCGTCCTCGTCCTCGAATGCACCTTCGTCGACCCGAAGCGCTCCGTGCAGGACGCCAGGGACCGCGCGCACCTCCACCTCGACGAGCTCCTCGCCCATGCGGACCGCTTCCGGAACGAGACCTTGGTGCTCATGCACTTCAGCCAGTCCCTGGGCCCTCAGGAGGTGCACGCGATGATTCGCGAGCGCCTCCCGGCATCGCTGCTGGAGCGGGTCCGCATCTTCGCTCCGGATTCAGGCCGTTGGTTCGGCTGAGCAACCGCTTGAAATCACGCGGCTTTTGGGAAAGTCGCGGGCCCGTGTCGATCTGCCGCCGGGATATTCGTTGCCAGGTTGAAGGGCGGGAACGGTCCCGCCTCCGAACGAGGAGACGAACATGCGCGTGATGGTCATCGTGAAGGCAACCCAGAACTCCGAGAAGCAGATCATGCCCAAGGAGGAACTGCTGGCGGCGATGGGGAAGTACAACGAGGAGCTGGTGAAGGCCGGCATCATGCTCGCGGGTGAGGGGCTCCACCCCAGCAGCAAGGGCAAGCGAGTGGTCTTTGGCGACGGGAAGAAGCCAAGTGTGATCGACGGCCCGTTCGCGGAGACCAAGGAGCTGGTGGCTGGGTACTGGCTGTGGCAGGTGCGCTCCATGGACGAGGCGCTCGAGTGGGCGCGTCGCTGCCCGAACCCGATGCCGGGCGAAGAGGGTGTGCTGGAGCTGCGCCCGGTGTTCGAGGCGGCGGACTTCGGCGAGGAGTTCACCCCCGAGCTTCGCGCGCAGGAGGACCGTCTGCGTGCCGAGTTGGAGCAGCAGCAGAAGGCGAAGTAGCACCGCGTGGCGGTGTGGGGCGCGGAGAGGTGTCTGGCAAAGGACCGTGGGAAATGACACGGGTGGGACGTCTGGTATTGCACAGGCGTCTATTCGCCAAGGCGCGGGCCGTTGCTGCATCCTGCATCGCTTTCCACCGTGTCTCGCTCTCGTGGGCAAGGAGATGCGAGCATGCAATGGAAGTCATTGTGCGTGGTGGTTGGCGTGGTGGGGATGGGGTGGGGGGAGGCCGTTGCGTCCGAGCGCGCCGCGAATGAGGCGCGGGCCTGCGCACCGGGCGCTGTCTACAAGGTCAAGGACATCCTCCCCCCGGACGCCCCGTTTCCGTCTCCCTGGCGGCCTGTCCCTGATTGGCTGACGAATGTGCAGGGGACGCTGTACTTCGCCGCCGACCTCTACATGGGGCACAGCGTCTTGTGGCGAAGTGATGGCTCGGCCACGGGCACTGTTCCGGTGAAGGACTTCCTCGCGACGGGGCAAGGATATCGGGATTTGTCGTGGCTCTCCGCGGTGGGATCTCAGCTCTTCTTTGCCCTGAACGACCCTCCGAGTGGAACGGAGCTGTGGGTCAGTGATGGCACGGGGGAGGGGACTCGCCTTGTCAGGGATATCGAGCCGGGTACCGCCAGCTCCGAGCTTTCGTCACTCGGGCCGGCGGGGAGTTATCTGACGTTTGTCCGGACGACGGTTCCTCAGCGCGCGTTGGAGCTCTGGCGGTCGGATGGAACGGCGGAAGGAACGTACCGGCTGATGGATTTCGGCTCGCAGACGAGCCTGGAGATGTCATCACTGCCGGTGGCTGGGAACCGCTTGTTCATCCTCAGTGACGAGGTGAATGGCACACGGCTGTGGCGGACGGATGGCACGGTGGAGGGCACTCTGCTCGTCAAACGCCTGGATGCCGGGCGCGTCGATATCCCCAGAGGGGTCGCGATGATGTCCGCGATGGGGCTGGGTGTCTTCAGCTTCGGCGATGGATCCATCACGGAGATCTGGCGGACGGATGGGACCTCGGCGGGCACGGTGCGGGTGGACTCGTTGGGTGGCAGGGTGCGGCTCTTGGGGATCGTGGGTTCGCATGCCTACGTGGCCTCGCTTGCTCCCGATGCGCGGCATGTGAGGTTGTCCCGGTTGTTGCTCGCGGGAGGCGGCAAGGAGGTGGTTGCCACGCTTCCCAATCGCTATGCGAGTGAGCCCGGTTCGGAGCCCTATGTCCAGGCATCGGAAGTCGCCGGTGGAAACCTCTACCTGTCGGTGGCGATTGGTGCTCCCTCGGGCCCTGCGCCTCGTGAGGTGGCTCTCTGGGTGACGGACGGGACTCCACAAGGGACACTCGAGCTCAACCGCGGCCTCAACACCTCCGATGAGACTTTCCCGGAGCTCTTCGATACGGGCAGGGGGACCCTGGTCTTCAGCGGGAGTGACGACACGACGGGCCAGGTGGTCTGGGTGACGGACGGCACGCTCGAGGGAACGGGGCCGGTCGCGGACTTCTCGTCCGGTGCTGGCTCGTGGCCGGAAGACTTCACCCGGGTGGGGGATACGATCTTCTTCCGCGCTGGCTCCGATGTCCGGGCAGACGCGCTTTGGGCGATGCCCGCCACCGTGGCGTGTGACCTCCAGGCGCGTCCGCCGCGTTGACGCGCTGAGGCGTCCGCCAGTCGGGCGCTGCATCCAGGGATGTGGTGCCCGCTGTGCAATCCCTTGTCATCTGATGGCTTGTCACCGCTTGTCGCCCGTGGCGCCTATGTGGGCTCATCTCCGGAATCCCAGCCTGGGGGGATGGCAGAGTCCTGAGCCCCATGTGCGTCAGAGGTCGCTAGGTTCAGATCTGGAAATGCCAGGTGTCGAGGGGTTTGGGTGTCTGTCTTTTGTGGCTGCGGTTGTCTATCTTTGATCGTGGTCCCTGCGCGCAATCGCGTCCCACTCCAACACTAGAGGCGCGTGGGGAACCGTGTATCAAAGGGGTGGGATGTCCATGTCTGGCTCGAGGAGCTCAAGATGGGTGTCCAGTGTTTCAGGAACAACATGTATGTTTGGATTCCGCTCGATGGCATTCTCTATTTCATCCTCGGGCCAGACAGCAGGCTGGCCACGGGGGGCGGACTGCGTCCATCTGTTCCCGATTTGCCGCCACACCAGCACTGGGTTGAGATCGACGCACCAGAGATTCGCGATGATCTGGATGATACGGAAATCCACCAGCGGATGAGGGACTTGAGAGCCCAATTCAAGGTGGACCCCGTCGGCAAGAGATTCGTGGCACGGAAGCCGCCGGGCGCGTGATTTCACCCAGGCAATTCGGGTAGAGGAGGGCGGGGGGCGACGCCGCGACGTCGGATGCGCCTCGTAGGAGGGGGAAGTCCCCATGGAGTGCAGTTCCCGCTGGTTGTTCGTCGCCGTGCTTCTTGTGTGTGGCACCGCCTGCAAGCAGGAGCCTCCCGCTCCTCCGCCGGCTCCTCCCGTCGCCGCTGCCGTCGAACCGGAGGACCCTCCCTTCCCCGAGCAGGCCCTGCCGCTGCCGGTCGAAGCCACGCAAGCCCACGCCGCCCCCGTGAAGCCGCCCGAGCCCCCATTCACGGGGGACCTCCCCGAACTGCGCACCCGCGGTGTCCTGCGCGTCCTCGTAGAAACCACCGACGAGCGCTCCCTGCCGCGCCAGGGCCTGCCGCGCTCTCAGGACCGGGCCTCGTTGGAGCGCTTCGCCGACAAGCATGGAATGACGGTCGAGTTCATCCCCGTCGAGCGCTTCGACCAGCTCGTCCCCATGTTGCGCGAGGGCCGCGGAGACGTCATCGCCGCGGACCTCACCATCACCCCCGAGCGCGCCAAGGAACTCTCGTTCACCCGGCCACTGGCCTTCGTCAATGAAGTCCTTGTCGGCAAGCGCGGCTCCTCGGACCTGCCTCGCAAGCCCGAGGCGCTCGCGGGCCGCTCCGTGCACGTTCGCGCCAGCTCGACCTTCGCGGTGTCGCTCGCCACGCTCGCTCAAGACAAGGCCCCAGGGCTCGTGGTCGCGCCCGCGGCCGAGAGCCTCGACTCCGAGGAGCTGGCCTGGAAGGTCTCCCAAGGTGAGCTCCCGCTCACCGTCGTGGACAGTCACCTGCTGGCCGCCATCGAGACCTACAACCCAGAGGTCGAAGCGCTCTTTCCCATCGCCGAGAAGCGTCCGCTCGCGTGGGGCGTCAGGCTGGAGAACCCCGCACTGCGCGGAGCCTTGGACGCCTTCCTCGTGGAGCGTGCGCTCACCGAACACCACGACCAGTTGTTCACCGGCGACCTCGACGGCATCCGCAAACGCGGCGTGCTGCGAGTCCTTACCCGCAACAGCCCGGTGACCTACTACCTCCACCGAGGGGAGCAGGCCGGCTTCGACTACACGATGGCGAAGCTCGCCGCGGATGCCCTCAAGGTTCGGCTGGAGATCGTCGTCCCTCCTTCCTACGAGGCGCTTGTCTCCTGGCTGAAGGAGGGCAGGGGAGACATGGTCGCCGCCGCGCTCACCGTCACCCCGGAGCGCCAGCGCGAGGTCTCCTTCAGCCGCCCCTATCTCTTCGTGGATGAAGTCCTCGTCCAGCGCGCGGGTGCGCAGAAGCTCGCCTCACTCGCGGATTTGAAGGGCCGCGCGATTCATGTCCGCCGCTCGTCCAGCCACTACGCCACCTTGAGCGCGCTGTCGTCCCAGCACGGCTTCACGCTCGTCGAGGAGCCCGAGGACCAGGACGCGGAGACGCTCATCGAGCGTGTGGCACGCGGTGAGATTCCCTTCTCCGTGACGGACAGCCACATCCTCGCCGCCGAGCTCGTGTATCGCGATGACGTGGAGGCCGCGCTGACCGTGCCCGGTCAGGGCACCCCCGCGGGGAAGGACGGGCACTACGGCATCGCCTTCGCCGTGCGCTCCCAGAGCCCGAAGCTGCGCGGGTTCCTCGATGACTTCGTGAAGAAGACCTACAAGAGCACCGAGTACAACATCGCCCGCCGCCGCTACTTCGAGGGACGCAGGGAGCAGGCCCCAGCGACCACCGAGGCCGCCGTGCTCGCCGGCACCATCTCGCCCTATGACGGACTGGTGCGCTCGTACTCGGCTCGCTACGGCCTGGACTGGCGGCTGATGGTCGCGCAGATGTTCCAGGAGAGCCGCTTCGACCCTCGCGCCCGGAGCTGGGTGGGTGCGCAAGGGCTCTTCCAGGTCATGCCTGGCACGGGCACCGAGCTGGGCTTCCGCAAGCTCGAGGACCCCGAGCAAGGCATCCACGCGGGCGTGAAGTACATGCACCAGCTCATCGGCCGCATCGCGCCGGAGATTCCCTTCAAGCAACGGCTGCGCTTCGCCCTGGCCTCCTACAACGCGGGCCTCGGCCATGTGCTGGACGCACGGCGCCTGGCGCAGGAGAAGGGCTTGGACCCCAACCGCTGGTTCGGTCACGTCGAGAAGGCGATGCTCCTCCTCGAGAAACCCCAGTACTACCGCCGCGCGCGGCACGGCTACTGCCGCGGCTCCGAGCCCGTGAAGTACGTCTCCGAAATCCAGACGCGCTACGGAAACTACGTGGCCGTCGTCCAGCACTGAGCCCAGAGTCTCGCCCGCTGCCTCGCGGGCGAGACTCCACCGCGGCCTACAAGCCCGCGACCTTCGACGTGCTGGTCACCGTGTAGACCAGAGTCAGCTCCTGCTGAGAGCGCGGTGGCGCGGTCAGCTCGAACCGAGCGATGCCATCCGTGCTCACGCGCGTGGGGGAGGGCCGGGTGGCGTCCTTCTGGAGCACCACCTCCACGGACTCCACCTCCGAGACGGGAATCCGCTCCTCGAGCACCACCGCCGCCGGCCGAGGCCCCATGTTGGAGACGAACATCTTGACGTGATGGGTCTTCACCTTGCGCGCCATCAGCCGGCTCACGTCCTCCTGCAGGTCCGTCTGCCGCGCCACCCGCAGCGAGTCCTCGCTCCCGAACCCCAGGCGCAACCGCTCGCCCTTCCCGGTGAAGCGAAGCTGAGAGCGTCCGACGTAGCCACTCTGTCGCACCAGGTCCACCGGCCCCGCGAGCAGCACCGCGGGGCCCAGGTTGTCGAACCGCGCCACCCGATGAGCGAGCGGCGACAGCTCGGGACACACGAGCAGCTCGGACGCGGCGGGCGCGTTGAACTGGAACAGGGGGACGCGATGGGGCTCACCATCGGACGGCACCGTGGCGCGGTGGGGCGCCGCGAGCGTCAACGGCTCTCCTCCGTCATCCATGCCCGGAAGGCCGTCCTCGCGCTTCGCGCCACCCCCTTCGCCTGTCGTCTGGATGACCTCCTCGCGCACCGCCACTTCCACGACCTGCTTCTCTCGCTCCGTCTTGTCGCGAAGGAAGAGCCAATCCGTCTCCAGTCGCGGCGGTGAGGCGCCCAGCGTGGGACGCGCGGTGGAGAACGCCAGCTCCACGTCCTTCCACTCCTCTTCCGTCCGCTGCCACACCACGGCCTCGCACTCCAGCTTCACCGTCGAGTTCGAGCCGTCGGTGGGTGACTCCAGCGTGGCGCGGTACGCGGGCCGCCAGGCCGCGCAGGGCACCAGGTAGGTCACGGACAGGAGCGCGGTTCCTCCCGTCGGGTGCCCGACCTCCAACTCGGCGTGTACGTCGAGCCGGGGCTCCTCCTGCTGTGTCCCCACGCGCGCGCGACGGGCCTCCTCGAGGCCCTGCTGCACCCGCTGCTGCTCGCGCATCGTGCCGCGCAGCGCCTCGCCCGCCGCTTCCAGCTCCTCGCGCACGGTGTCGAGTTGCTGCTTCCACGTCTCGGCCCGCGACAACCCTCCGCCGGCCTGCTCGGAGATGGCGCGATACACATCCGTGTGCGCGGTGACCAGCAAGCCATGTCGAATGGCCAGCCGGTTCACGTCCGCGCTGAGCTGACGCTCCTCCTTCTCGAGGTCCGCCACCCGCTGGTCCAGTTGCGTGTGGTGCTCGCGCAGGGCTTCGGGCGGTTGGGGTTTGCGCACGCGGCGCACTCGCGCCTGGGACACCGTGCCTCCCGCGAGCTTCGCCTGGAGGGAGCGGTCCACGGCCAGGGGCGACAGCCCCGCGATGACCAGATGCTGGGCACCTGGGACGAGCGGGACTTCGCCTCGACGCTCGACGAGCGCGCGGTCTTCCAGGAGGGTGACCTTGACCACCGGTAGCGTGAAGGGCGTGTTCATCAGGTCCTCCTGTTTCCGCCGTCCAGCATCTTGCTGGCGGAGATCTTCACGGTCCATGTGGCCTTGAGGGTCTGCGCTTCACCGGGTTGGAGCACCACGCGCCACGCGCGCTCTCCTTCCACCGGGACTTCTCCTGGAAGTGGCGTGCGCTTCTGCCAATGCGGCGCCACCTCCGTCTCCTCGACCTTGATTTCCTTCTCGAAGTTCGCGGGGACGGCGGGCACGCGCTCGCACACCTCGACGAGAATGCGATTGCTGAGCCGGTTGGCCAGCTCCACCGAGACGTGGTGCGTGAGCATCGTCGCTCCGCCGAAGATGCCGCCGGAGGCCTCGTCGAAGCGCGTGTTGCGCGCGACCTTGATGGACTCCTCGACGCCCAACCCCAGGCGCTGCGTCGAGCCTGGAGGCATGGTGGGCAAGGGCGACGTCATCAAGAACTCGTCGCCCAGGGTGACATCCACCGGGCCCGCGAGGAGAGGGTAGGGCGTCCGGTTCTCGATGCGCACCGTGCGGAACGCACGCGGCTCCACGGAGGGTACGCAGACGTACTCGGGTGACAATCCCACGGGGACGGCCACGACGGGCAGCGTGTGCCAGCTCCCATCGGAGGGCACACCCGCGCGGGTCTCCACGTCGAACTTCGCGTCGAAGTGCATCGCCGACTCGCGCGGAGGAAGGGTCCACGCGGGGGCGGGGACCTTCCAGAGGCTGGCCACTTCCCGCTCGCTCACCGCGACGAAGGAGAGGACATTGACCTGGACCTGGATGGCCGAAAGGGCCAACAACTCGCGAGTGACATGGGACGGGCGCGACTGGAGGCGGCCACGTCTCACGGACTCGGCATCCGCTGGGGCCAGCGCCAGCCGCTCGTAGTCCAGCCACGAGTCGGAGGGTTCCAGACGTGGAACCGGGCTGGGCCTGTCGGCCGAGCCTCCGTATCCATCCTCCATCTCGGGCAGGTCGGCCAGGTTCGCCGCGGACTCCTCGAACAGGCCGTCCTTGGGGGAGTCATCATCCATGGACACGTCTTGCTTCGGCGCGCCGGCCCGCCGGACTCCTGCTCGCTTGCGCGAGAGCGTCTCCTCGGAGTCCACACGGGAGCGGTTCATCGAGGGCCGAGAAACCGCGGGGGCTGGCGCGGCACGAGGTGGCGACGCGGGCGCGGCGCCACCCGGTACGGCAATCATCCCCTGAGGCATCGAAGGCGCGGCGGCGCCGAGGGAATCCACGGCGTCTCGAGCCATGGCTTTTCGCGGCGCTTGCTGTCTGCCACCAGAGGCGGGCTCCTCGAGCATGATTTCCATGCCCGCGGCGGCCACGCTTTCGTGGGCTACTCCAGCGATGGCGACCGCGTACGGAGCGGACGCGGGCCCGTTGCTCGGTGGCTGTGGCTTGGAGGTCCGCGCGGGAGGGCGCGAGTCGTAGCCGGCGAAGAGCTCATCCAGCCCGGGGGGCGGCTCACGCCAGCCGGAGCGAGGCGGTGGAGGTTGTTTGCGGCCGATGCGCAAGGCCTTGAGCTCGGGGACCTCCGCCCTGCGGTCCAGCGCGGCCGTGGACACGGCCAGCTTCACGCCGGTCCAGTCCTCGCCGGTGCGTTGAATGATGGAGGCGCGCATGCGCAGCGTGCCTTCCTCCAACGTCCTGGGCAGGTGCAGGTCATACGTGGGGACCCAGCGCGCACCGGGCACGGCGTACTCGAGCGCGATGAGCGCCGGTGTCTCGCGAGGCCATGGGGTTCCAGACAAGGTGAGCACGGCGGCGCGATACACACGGGCGCGTTCACCGCGCACCGCACTGGACGCTTCGAACAGACGCTGCTGCCGCAGCTGCACGTCGGCCTCCGCGTCGCGCAGGTCCCGCTCCAACTCCAGTCGGCGCGCGTGCAGCGCGGCCAGCTCGGAGTCCACGAAGGACGTCAGCGCCAGCATGGCGGCGAGCGGTGCCTCATGGGGCTGGTAGTGGTCCTTGGTCTTCGGGGCGAACGCGGGCTTGAGCGTGCCCACGGATTGGAGCTCGCGCTGGATTCCCCCCAGCCGTGTCGTCACATCCGAGACACGCGCGCGGGCCGCCTCCAGCGCCTGGTGCTCGCTGGGCACGTCGACTTCAGGCGGGAGCTGAACGTCGAAGGTCGAGCGGATGGCGCGGACCGTGAGACCCGGTGGCCCTTGTCTCACGCTGGCGCGGAGTGTCCCGGGTCGCAGGGAGATGGGAAGACCGTTGAGCTGGACTTCGGTCGGAACACGGTCCTCCAGCAATGGCAGGGTGGCGATGCGTGTACACAACGCCCCCTCCGCGTGAACAGTGACCGCATCCAGGATGGATGGCACGACGAGCATGCGCCCCCTCGGCTCGAAGAGAAGTGATAACGGTAATCGAGATGCGCTCTGGAATCATGCCCCCATCGGAGAGGGGCGGTCAGACCCACCGCATCACACGCTCGCCGGGGAGCCTCAGGGCCACTTGCCACCGCCGGGTGACGGTGTCTCGCCGGAGGATGAGCGCGAACCCGCGGCGCTTCACCGCTTCCCCTGTAGATGTCCAGCGCCAGCGTGCATCGAAGTCGAGCAGGACCCCGGACATCGACGCCGGGAGGTGTCCTTCTGTGCGGAGTGTTTCAGCGAAGCGCCGTCCCTCCATGCGTGGGTCGGGTTCCACGGACATGGGGTGGGCTCGGGCCCAGGGGTCGAAGCGGGCCGCGAAGTCTGGACCCAGCGCGGACACCAGCTTGGGCCAGACGTGTTCCACGGCGCGGCGGCGCTTGTGAATCAAGGATTGCGCCGCGGCCTGGACCCGAGCTTCGTCAAAGCCCGCGGGCACGGGGGCCCCAACGCCGAGCGCCCGCACCAGCTCCACTTGTGCCTGGGCCAGCCGCTCTCGCGCGTTCATCCGTGAGCCGCTCCACGCCAGCGGATGGCGCCGCGCTCCAGCGCGCTGGACATCGCGGTGAGCTCCGAGGACAGCTCCGCCTCGGGAGGAAAGCGGTCATCCCGCTCGAGCATCACCGGCACGGGGCCGAGCTTCCCGGCCAGTTGCTCCAGCAGCGCCATCGGTCCGTCCGGCACCGGGTGCGCATGTGTGTCGTGATACAGGCCGCCGTGCTGAATGCCTCCGGCCACGTGGACATAGGCCAGCCGCTCACGAGGCACCGAGCACAGGACGGCGTCCGCGTCGGTGCCGTGGTTGAGCACGTGGGCATGGAGATTGGCCACATCCAGCAGCAGGGAAGCACTGGTGCGCGCGAGCACCTCGCGCAGGAACTCCGCCTCCGTGAAGGCCGGGTCTGGCCACTCGAACAGCGAGGCCACGTTCTCCAGCGCGAGGGGGACGGGCAAGGCGTCCTGGGCCCGCCGCACATTCTCCGCCAGCACCTCCAACGCATCCTCGGTGCGGGGCACTGGCAACAGATGGCCTGACTCGATGCCGCCGGCGCGAACGAAGGCCAGGTGCTCGGTGATACACGCCGCGCCCAGCCTCTCCGCCAGGCGCGCGAGCCATGACAGCCGCTCAGGGGAGGGGGGCTCAGCGGAGCCGAGCCCCAGCGAGACGGCATGCAACACCAGCGGGACACCTCGCTCGCGAAGCCGCAGGAGAGGCTCGGGGATGGGGCTTGTGAGTGGCAAGTGTTCGGCGAGCACTTCCACGAAGCCGGGGGCGGGCATCCGGTCGATGAAAAGCGCCAGCTCCCTCCTCCAGCCGATGCCCATGCCCTGGAGTGAGATCGTCCTCAATCACCACCTCCACCCCCACAACCGCCGCAGCCGCTGCTCCCACAGCTGCTACTGCTGCCGCAGCTGCTGCTACTGCCTCCGCTGTCACTGCTGCTGCTGCCGCAACTGCTGCTGCTTCCACAGCTGCCGCCGCTGGAGCTGGAGTCGCCTCCGCTGGAGACCTCGGGCGCCACCTGCCGGCGCAGCAGCTCGAAGTCATTCAAGGTGACCACGCCGAGGCCGAAGAGGGCCACCGCGAGGGCCAGGTCGTGGCTGTTCATCACGTCGGGAGACTTCGCGCTGCGCGCGGTGACGCGCAGGGCGGATTGCTCCCTTCGCAGTGCCCTGAGGGCTGTCTCTCCCTTTCGGGTGCGCCAGACCTTCCGCGAGGAAACGAGGAGGGCGATGAAGGTGAAGAGGCTGAACAGGGCGAGGATGCTCACGGGCTTGTCTCGAGACATGCCCACGGCGATCTTTCCCAACCCCAGTCCGAGCAGTGCGAAGAACAAGAGCGTGGGCAGCCAACGCGCATGGCGGGCCCGCTGCGTGTCGACGAGCCAGCCTTGCTCGACGAGTGGGTCCTTGAGCTCCTCGATGGCGGGCTCGGCCCGGGAGTGCAGCGCCGGGAGTGTCATGGACTCGCTCGAGACCGCGCCGTAGGCGGCGCGCTCGATGGGTGAGTTGCTGTTCAGGTGCTTTCCGGTGGCCTCGATGTTCGGGCCGTCCATCCGAATCATTCCCATGTGCAGCAGCCGGGCGAGGGCGGTGTGGACGACCTCCTTGGGACCCGACAACAGCGCGACCTCATATGGGCCGAGCTGTTGATGCGTGAACATGAGAGGCCCACCAGGCCCGGTCAGCCACCGGCGAAGCGTGATGCCCAATATCAGCGCAATCACGAACAGTACGGCGTAGACCCGGAGGAACTGCGGGCCCGTCCAATCCATCGGATTCATCGCGCCGACCTCCCTGTGAGTTCCCCCACCCATGAACGGGGCGCGGACCCGGATGATAGCCGCGGATCGTGACGTCTTTGTGACGTCGGGCTCGCTCACCTGGGGCGCGCGTGACTCAGCTCGGGTCCTTGATGGCCACGGGGGTGGGAGGTTCGGGCGGACGTGTCCGTCGCCCCAGGCAGTTGAAGCCGGCCACGGGAGGAAAGGTGCGTCGAGGGTGATACTCCCAATGCCACGGCTCCGAAGGCACGGTGCGGCGAAAGCCGAAGCGGCAGGCATTGGCCGCGAGCCACCGGTAGCGCTTCGAGGTGCGCTTGCCCACGATGAGGTCCACCGCGATGCCCAACTGGTGCTTGGAGTAGCCGGGCCGCGCGGCCTTGTTTCCACGTCCGCGCTGGTACTCCTCGTAGAGCCACTGTTGCTCGTGCAGGGAGCGATATCCGCTGGTGACCGTCAGCTCGATGCCGTGCTTCGCGGCGTCCTGGGACATGCGCTGGAACGCCGTCGCGGTGTCACGGTGGAGCTGCTGGCCTCCAACGAGGCTCACCAGCTTGGGGGTTTTCGCCTTGTTCTTTCGACCGCGCGCTTCATTCGCGAAGGCGGCCGACGTGAACAGGCACAGCAACAGGACGACACTCCAGCGGAATAGCGCGAGCGACATGGCGGAATCCGGCCCGAGGGCAAGGGCCTGACTCTCTCGCGTCTATTCCCGCAGGCAAGCAGCCTGGAGGCCGAGCCCTTGGTGCGGGATGTGACGTGTCAGAACAGCCGAAGCTGCGCGGAGGCCGGTTTGTCGGGCGCGCGCGGCAGCGTCTGGAATCCATTCGCGCGCGCCCATTCTTCACTGGGCCCGCTCCAGTGGTGCGCGTCCATGTTCACATGGCCACGCTCGTCGAAGGTGACGCCCTCGGCTTCCAGCCGTTCTCGCTGCCCGTGCCCCGTGAGGCTGATGCCTCCCGTGCGGTTGATGATGCGCTGCCAGGGCACGGTGGCGGAGCGAGCGCCCAGGGCCCCCAGCGCATGGCCCACGACGCGGGCATCACAGCCGTCGCCGACCATGGCCGCGATGTCGCCGTAGGTGGCCACCTTGCCCCAGGGGACCTGCTCGGTGGCGGTGTAGATGCGTTCGAAGTAGTCGTGCTCGTCGCGGGGGCTCTGCGTCATGGTGTCCTGGCTCCTGGAGGCAACCTATCCATGGGCCCGGGGTCGAGGCGAGTGTCAGCCGCTGCGCGAGCCCAGGCCCGTGGCCTCGCCCGAGCGCAGCCGCTCATGCAGCGTCTTCGCCTCCAGGTACCAGTACTGGACGTTGCCGAAGCTGAGGATGTCGCCGTCGCGCAGGGTGGCCTCGCGCTGGCCCAGCGTGCCGGCGTTGAGGAAGGTGCCGTTCGTGGAGCCCAGGTCCTGCACGGTGCAGCGGTGGTCGGCTTCGCTCCAGCGCAACTCCGCGTGCAGCTTGGAGACGGACGCGTCGTCGATGACCAGGTCGCAGTCCATGCGCCGGCCAATGCGCAGGCGGTCCGTCGCGTGCAGGGGTGGGAGGGTGGCGACGCGCAGGTGTTCGAATTCAAACAGGAGCGTCATCATGCCCAGGCTGATGTCCTCGGGGTCGGCCATGCGGGTGGGAGCGAGCACCGCGGAGGAGGCTTCCGAGGGGGGACGCTGGATGAGGGCGAAGGGCCCCAGTTGCCGCTCGAAGTCCTCGGCGGGCAGAGACGCGGCGAGCGCGCGTAATTCCTGGACGGACAGCACAAGGGGCAGCCTAGCGGCTCACCCCGCGTGCGCACAGCGGATGCGAGAGGGCATGTACGGCTTTCGTTGACCTTCACGACTCGGGTTCCCTACATTGAGCCCTTCATCATGGTGGGGGCCGGGCTCCGGGAGGGGTGCCGGCCCTCAATCTTTAGTGAACCTGGGAGTGGTGGAAGGAGCTGTGTCGATGGCTAGCGGGAGCGACAACATCCCGATGACCCCCTCCGGGCTGCGCAAGCTCAAGTCGGAGCTGAAGCACCTGCAGTCCGTCGAGCGCGGGAAGATCTCGCGGGAGATCGAGGTCGCCCGGGCTCACGGGGACCTCCGCGAGAACGCCGAGTACCACGCGGCGAAAGAGAAGCAGTCGCACATCGAAGGGCGCATCCTGGACCTGAACGACTGGATTGCGCGGGCCGAGGTCATCGACCCCAGCAAGCTGGGCGGTGACAAGGTCATCTTCGGGGCGACGGTGGACCTCTTGGACACGGAGACGGACAAGCCCGTCTCGTACCGCATCGTGGGGGAGCTGGAGGCGGACCTGAAGAAGCGCTGGATTGCCGTCACGTCGCCGGTGGCTCGGGCGCTGATCGGCAAGCGCGTGGGGGACGTCGCCACGGTGCAGAGTCCAGGTGGGGTGCGCGAGCTGGAGGTCCAGGAGATTCGCTTCGAGGACCCCGAGCCCGAGGCCATCCCCGGCGAGGGCTGAGCGTCAGGCCATTCACGGACGAGAACCACGGGGGAGCGGGCCACGGCTCGCTTCCCCGGTTGCGTTTTCTGGGAGACGTCACCCTCGTTCCGTAGGATGGATGGTGTGAATCGCGCGTGAACCATCCGCTCACCAGCCTTGTGGGACCCCTCCGGTACGCGTGCCAGCGTGACTTCGCCATGCTCGCGACCGTGAAGGGGTTGACGCCCGTCCTCGAGCGCGCCCTGGCGACAGCCAGCGGCGTGAACGCCGAGGCTTTGCGTTTGCTGCGCGCGGCGTTGCCTGATGTGGACCACCCGGTCCCCGAGCGTCGCAAGGCCGCACTGCGGCGGGTGGTCATGGGGTTGAAGCTCGGCGGCGTGGTGCTGCCCGCGGAGTTGGAGGGGCTTGGAGAGGACTCGGCGGGACTGTCACCGGCGGTTCGCGAGACCGCGACCTCGCGTGCGCCGGATGGTCGCGGTGGCACACCGGTAGGAGTTTCGGCATCAGCCGGTTCTTCGCCCGCACGAGGTGGCTCGGCAGCGGGAGGTCCCTCCGCGTCTTCCGCGCGGCCCCCTCGCTCAGGGGGGCAGGAGGGACTGTTGGAGCCCGCGGTGCGCGGCCGTGCTCGGGGGGACTCCACGGCGAGCGACTCGGTCGCTCCGCCTCCTGGCTACGTGCGGATTCCGGCGTGGCGGTCCAGCGAGCCCGCACCCGCCGCTCCTCGCGCGAAGACCCCGGCATCACACCCGCCCGCTCAACCCGCCAGGAGCGAAGCTCAATCCTATGGCGCGCACGCGGGCCTGTCTCGGCCCGGTGCTGTTCCTCCCGCGCGAGGAGGAGAGGCCCGCTCGACAGGACGTGGCGCACGTCAGGCCTCGCTCGACACGGGAGCCGAGTCCCAGGCCCCGGCCAAGGCACGCAAGGAGCAGAGAAAGAAGAAGAAGGCCGTCGCCGCGGAGGCCTCGCGCTCCGAAGCGAAGCTCCTGTCCATCGCGCCTCGCTCCGGTCCTTTGTCCTCTCCGTTGAAGACGCTGGGCAAGCGCTTGGGGCCTCGGCTCGTCTCGGCGTTGGACAAGAAGGGCCTGCGCCGCATGGGCGACATCCTCTTCCTCCTCCCGCGCTGCTACGAGGACCGCAGGCGGCTGCTCACCATCGCGGAGCTCGAGCCCGGTGAGCGCGGCGTCACCGTGGGCACGGTGAAGGTCGCGGACTTCGTTCCCGGCAAGCAGGGCCGGCGGATGTTCCGCGCGGTGGTGGGGGACCGCTCGGGCAGCATCGCCGCGACGTACTTCAACGCGGGCCCCTGGTTGAAGAGCCGCTTCACGGTGGGCAAGCGCCTGGTCCTCTCCGGAGAAGTGCGCGCGACGATGAGCGGCCGGGAGATGGCCCACCCTGAAATCGAGCCCGCCGAGGACCTCGAGTCAGTCACCTCGGTCCACTTCAATCGCATCGTCCCCGTGTACCCAGGCTTCGAGCGGGGCGAGCAGCGCTCCTTCCGCGAGCTGGCCTCTCGGGTGGGCGAACAGTACGCACACGAGCTGGAGGATCCGATCCCCGCCGAGCTCCGCAGGCGCCTGGAGCTGATGGGGCTGCCGGACGCGCTGCGCTTCATCCACTTCCCCCCCGACGAGGCGGACCTGGAGGCGCTCGACGCGCACCAGAGTCCCGCCCATCGCCGCCTCGCGTTCGACGAGCTGTTCTTCCTCCAGCTCGGCATGGCGCTCAAGCGACAGGGCATCAAGGCGGAGCAGGGCATCAGCTTCGATGTCTCGCCCACGCTGCTCGAGAAGGCGCGCGCCGCGCTTCCCTTCCAGCTCACGGGCGCCCAGGCGCGAGTGGTGGAGGAGCTCAGCCGGGACATGGCGCGCGCGGAGCCGATGAACCGGCTGGTGCAAGGAGACGTGGGCAGCGGCAAGACGGCGGTGGCCATGGTCTCCGCGCTCGTCGCATTGCAGAACGGCTATCAGGTCGCGGTGATGGCCCCCACGGAGATCCTCGCCGAGCAGCACGAGCGCAACTTCCGCAAGGTCCTGGGCCCGCTCGGCTTCCAGGTGGGGTTGGTGAGCGCGTCGGGACCCGCGAAGGCGAAGCGGCAGGTTCGTGACGCGGTGGCTCGGGGTGACATCCACCTCGCCGTGGGCACCCATGCGCTCATCCAGCAGGAGATTGCATTCGACCGGCTGGGCCTGGTGGTCATCGACGAACAGCACCGCTTCGGAGTGCTCCAGCGTCACACGTTGATGAGCAAGGGCCTCAAGCCGGACGTGCTCGTGATGACGGCCACGCCCATTCCCCGCACGCTGGCGATGACGCTGTACGGCGACCTGGACCTCTCCATCATCGACCAGCTCCCTCCGGGGCGTACGCCCATCAACACGCGCGTGTTCAACGACAAGCAGCGCGCCCGCGTCTACGAGTCCATCGCGGCGGAGCTGGCCAAGGGGCATCAGGCGTACGTGGTGTACCCGTTGGTGGAGGAGTCGGAGAAGCTGGACCTCGAGGACGCGACGCGCGGCGTGGAGAAGCTCAGCGGCGTCTTCCCCGAGGCGCGGGTCGGCTTGCTGCACGGGCGGATGAAGGCGGAGGAGAAGGACGCGGTGATGGAGGACTTCCGCGAGAAGCGGATCCACGTCCTCGTGTGCACCACCGTCGTGGAGGTCGGCGTGGACGTGCCCAACGCGTCGGTGATGGTGGTGGAGTCGGCCGAGCGCTTCGGCCTCTCCCAGCTTCACCAGCTCCGTGGCCGCGTGGGCCGTGGCGCGGCGGCAAGTCACTGCTACCTCGTCGCCGGGAGCGCGCGCTCGTGGGAGTCCGCCGAGCGTCTGGCGGTGATGGAGCAGAGCAGCGACGGCTTCGTCATCGCCGAGAAGGACCTGGAGATTCGAGGGCCTGGAGAGTTCCTGGGGACGCGCCAGAGCGGCCTGCCCGAGCTGGCGGTGGCGAACCTCGCGCGCGATGGGGACCTCCTCTCCATGGCCCAGGTGGAGGCGCGGCGCATCCTCTCGAGGGACCCGGAGATGCAATCCCCCGAGCATCACGGCCTGGTGAAGGCGCTGGAAGAGCGATGGGAAGGCCGCCTCGCGCTCGCGCGGGTGGGCTAGCGCAAGCGCCGCTCCGTTGGGGCATGACGGAGCTCGCACCCGTCCGGGTGTCATGCGGCCAACCTGGCGCTGACGCGGGGCCTTCGAGCGGGTGGTTCGCCGCGTCGTTAGGCTTCAGCAATGGGCGACCAGGCACGTGCTGACTACTTGTCCCGCGAGGGCATTCACGACGAACGGGTGCTGGAAGCCGTTGCCCGGCTGTCGCGCGCGGACTTCGTCTCCGAGGACGCTCGGGCGGAGGTGGCCGCCGATGTGCCGTTGCCCATTGGCCATGGGCAGACCATCAGCCAGCCCTATGTCGTGGCGCTGATGACGCAGGCGCTCCAGCTCCAGGGCCACGAACGGGTGCTGGAGATTGGCACGGGCTCCGGCTACCAGACCGCGCTCCTGGCGCTGCTCTGCCGCGAGGTGTTCACGGTGGAGATCATCCCCGAGCTGGCCCGCTCGGCGCGTGAGCGGCTGAGGCGTCTGGGATTCGACAATGTGTTCTTCCGGCAGGGGGATGGGGCGGAGGGCTGGCCCGAGCAGGCCCCCTTTGACGCCATCATCGTCACCGCGGCGCCCAGCGAGGTGCCCACCGCGTTGCTCTCCCAACTGCAGCGGGGCGGCCGGATGGTGGTTCCCGTGGGCCCCACCTGGGGGACGCAGGAGCTGCTGCGCATCCGCCGGGCCCGGGAACCGGGGGCGCTCCCCAGGGTGGAGTCCTTGCTCCCCGTGCGCTTCGTCCCCTTGACGAGTGGGTCCCCGCCGCCCGCCCCCTGAGGTCGGAAGGGAAAGAAGTCCTCCAGGAGGTCGCGGCCGCGTTGCCCCCGAGCGTGGGCGCCCGCTAACGTCGGGCATCATGATCATCTGTCCGGTCTGCGACCACGTACAGCCTGAAGGGATTGAGTGTGACGTCTGCGGGAAGCGGTTTCCTACCACCGTGACGACCGCGACTCCCCCCGTGGCCCGGCTGCCGGAACTGGAGCTCACCCCGCACGCGGGAGGCCGTGACGCCGTGGTGGCCCCCACGCTTCCGGAGCTGGATGCGACGCGCTTGCGCGGCGGCCCGGACCTCCCGGCCCAGGTGGTCCAGGACCTGGAGCTCACGCTCTCCGGGCCCACGGGGGATGCACCCGTGGGTGGGCTCGATGGCCTGGACACCGGGCGTGCGCCGGATGATGGCGTGCGCACCGAGGCTCCACTGGGAGCAGTCGCCTGCCGTTACTGCAAGCAGGTCCAAGCCAGCGGGCTGCTCTGCGATAACTGCGGCATGAGATTGCCTCGAGCGCGCGTGGCGCAGGCGGTGGTGGTGGGGCCCGCGGGTGATGCGGAGGGGTGGATGCCCTGCCCGACGTGCCATACCCCCGGCCGTTCGGGACGAAACTGCACCGAGTGCGGCACGCGTCTCTCGGAGGCCTCATGAGCGCCCAGGGCCCCGCGTTCCGGGCGGAGTATGCGTGCAGCGAGGGCTGTGACTTCCGCGCGCCGCTGCTGGAGGTCGTCTATCGCTGCCCTCGTTGCGAGGGGCTGCTGGAGGTGCGTCACGACGTGGCGGCCCTGCGCTCCGTGCCCGCGCAAGAGTGGCGCCGGCGCTTCGAGTCGCGCTTCGGGTCGGCGAGGCTGCCCGATGGCTCGGGTGTCTGGGGCAAGCGCGAGTGGGCCTATCCCCAGCTCCCCGTGGAGGACATCGTCTCGCTGGGGGAGGGCCGTGTGCCATTGAAGCCGCTGCCGCGCATGAGGGCGGAGCTGGGGCTGGCCGCGCTCGACTTGAAGGAGTGCGGTGTCTCCCCCACGGGCAGCTTCAAGGACTGGGGCATGACGGTCCTTGTCTCCGCCGTGAAGCACATGCGCGCGAAGGGTGTGCCGCTGCGGGCCGTGGCGTGCGCGTCCACCGGAGACACCTCCGCGGCGCTGTCCGCCTACTGCGCGGCGGCGGGCATCCCCGCGGTCGTCTTCCTGCCTCGAGACAAGGTCTCCCTCGCGCAGCTCGTGCAGCCCATCGCGAATGGCGCGCGCGTGCTGTCGCTGGATACGGACTTCGACGGCTGCATGCGGCTGGTGCAGGCGGTGACGGCGGACACGGGCCTGTACCTGGCCAACTCGATGAACTCGCTGCGCATCGAGGGGCAGAAGATGGTCGCCGTGGAGCTGTGCCAGGACCTGGGCTGGGAGCCGCCAGACTGGGTGGTGATTCCCGGCGGCAACCTGGGCAACGCGAGCGCGTTGGGCAAGGGCTTCGAGCTGATGTTGGAGCTGGGCCTCATCACCCGCAGGCCGCGCATCGCCGTGGCCCAGGCTCAGCGCGCCAATCCCCTGGCCCGAGCCTTCCGGGGCGGCTTCCAGGAGCTCGCGCCCATGCAGGCGCAGAGCACGTTGGCGTCCGCCATCCAGATTGGCAACCCCGTGTCCTTCCGGCGCGCGGTGCGAATCCTCAAGGCGTTCGACGGCGTGGTGGAGGAGGCCACGGAGTCCGAACTGGCGAACGCCGCCGCTCGCGCGGACCGCGAGGGGACCTTCACGTGCCCGCAGACGGGGGTGGCCCTGGCGGCGCTGGAGAAGCTCGTGGCCCAGGGAGTCATCGCGAAGGGCTCGCGCGTGGCGGTGGTCTCCACCGCGCACGGGCTGAAGTTCGCGGACTTCAAGGTGGGCTATCACCGGGGGACGCTGGCGGATGTGACCAGTCGCCTGGCGAACCCGCCCGTCTCGCTCCCGGCGAACCTGGACGCGGTGAAGAAGGCCCTGGAGGACCTGGGCTGAGGGGACGGCGGCGCGAGGGCTCCTCTTTCGAGGAGCCTCCCGCGAGTGTTCGGGACGAAGCGCTCAGTCCGCCATGAGCGGGATGCGCTTGTCGATGGTGAGCCCGAAGCCCGCGAGCCCCCGGTAGGTGATGTCCGTGTTCGTCATCACCTGGAGCGAGCGTACGCCCAGGTCATTGAGAATCTGGCAGCCCATGCCCAGGTCTCGAGACTCGCGCGGGCCGGCGCCCAGGGAGGCGCTGCCGTCCGTGTTGCGCTTGTGCTGGATGCCGAAGTCGTCTCCGTGCATGCCGGGCAGGTACACGAGGACGCCATGGCCCTCGCGGGCGATGCGGGCCAGCGACTGGTCCAGGAGCACGTTGCAGTTGCACGCAGGCGAGCCGAAGACATCGCCCAGGGTACAGGCGGCGTGCAGGCGGACCAGCGTGCTGGGGCGGGCGGCGGGGTCACCCTTCACCAGCACCAGCGACTTGGCGCCGTCGGGCAGCCACGAGTAGGTGAGCGCGGTGAACTCGCCGTAGCGGGTGGTGACGGTGTGCTGGCCGGACTCGCGGCGCACCAGGCGGTCCTTGCGGCGGCGGTACTCGATGAGGTCCGCGATGGTGATGACCGACAGCTTGTGCTCCCGGGCGAACACCTGGAGGTCGGGCATGCGCATCATCGTGCCGTCGTCCTTCACCAGCTCACACAGGATGCCGGAGGGGCCCAGGCCCGCGAGCCGGGACAGGTCCACGGTGGCCTCGGTGTGGCCCGCACGGCGCAGCACGCCGCCCTCGCGGTAGCGCAGGGGGAAGATGTGGCCAGGGCGCAGGAAGTCGCCCGCCTGGCTGTCCGGGTTCGCCAGCGCGAGGATGGTCTTCGCGCGGTCCGCCGCGGACACGCCCGTGGTCGTCCCGTGCCGGTAATCGACGGAGACGGTGAAGGCGGTGCGGTGGGACTCGTTGTTGTCCGCCACCATCTGCGGCAGCCGCAGGGCGTCCAGCCGGTCCGCCAGCATGGGCATGCAGACGATGCCGCTGGTGTGGCGCACCATGAACGCCAAGTGCTCCGGCGTCACCTTCTCCGCCGCCATGATGAGGTCGCCCTCGTTCTCCCGGTCCTCGTCGTCCGCGACGATGACGAACTTGCCGTCACGGATGTCGCGAATGGCGTCCTCGATGGAGGACAGCTGGGTGTCGTGGCGTGGGGTGGCTTCTGTCCGCTCGCGGGTCTGCATGTGCTGGCGCATGTAGCGTCTGCGTTTCGGACTGGCAAGCCAACCCGCGACCCGCCGTGCGCCCGAGTGATGGGGCGGATGAGCCCATCGCGAGGGCTGCCTTGCTCCCTCGTTGCGATGTTGTTGAAATTTCCAGGAGGCCGGTGGGTGGGGCAGGGGTTGAGGTGCGCGACTCGACGCGTGGGACGGGCTGCAGTAGGGTGCCCGGCTCCGAAATGAGCGCCGATACCCAGGACTTGAGGAATCAGCTCGACCGGCTCCAGGAGAGCCTGTCCGTCCGCCAGAGCACCACGCACTTCGCGCACACGGGAGTGGCCACCATGGTCGCCCTCATGTTCGCGGGAGCGGCGGGCAAGCTGTTCTATGACTCCCTGCGCACGCCGCTGCTGGCGTGGGGCGTGGCCCTGCTGTCGGCGGTGCTGCTGGGATACGCGCTGCGCCGCTATTTCCTGGGCCGGCGCGTGCTGGCGGAGGAGCTGAAGGGCTACCAGGCGATGTTGGAGCTGCGCAGCCAGCTTCGGCTCGACGAACCCGCGGCGCTGTTGCCCCGGTGAGCGCCGCCCGAACGTCCGCCCGGAAGGGGCGGTTCATCGTCCTGGAGGGACTCGACGGCGCCGGCACCACCACGCAGGTGGAGCGGCTGGCCTCGGCCCTTCGCGCGGAAGGGCACGCGGTGGTCACCACCCGCGAGCCTTCCGATGGCCCTGTCGGAACACTGATTCGCCAGGCCCTCACGGGCCGGTTGGGGCTGCCTCACGGGGCGGGCCCGCTGACGTCGGAGACGCTGGCGCTCCTGTTCGCGGCGGACCGCACGGACCACCTCGCCGCGCGGGTGCTGCCGGCGTTGGCGGAGGGCAAGCTAGTCCTCTGCGACCGGTACGTCCTGTCCTCCTTGGCCTATCAAGGGGCGTCGTTGCCCATGGCCTGGGTGGAGGCCATCAACGGCCACGCGGTGTCCCCGGACCTGACGCTGTTCGTGGGCGTGGCACCCGAGGTCGCGGCGAAGCGGCGCGCGGTGCGGGGCGGCGCGGAGGAGCTGTTCGAGGCGGATGAGGCGCAGCGGCGAATCGCGAAGCAGTACCTGGCCGCCATCCGCCGCCGAGCGAAGAAGGAGCGCATCGTCCACATCGATGGCGAGCAGGGCATCGAAGCGGTGACGGCGGCTTCGCTGGTGGAGATTCGCAAGCTCCTGGGCCGCAAGCGCTGACGGAGGAGTGACGAGCCCCGTCAGCTCCAGGGCCCGTCACGGATTCCCATGATGAAATCCTGATACGGAAAGGTCAGCGAGCGATGTCGAAGCTCAGGTTGGCCTCGGTCTTGTTGCCAAAGCAGCCGCCGATGGTCTTCCCGATGCTCGTTACGACCACGTGGCCGCGCAGTCGCGTGTCGCTGTTCTCGTCCAGCACGAGCCGGCCCGACACTTGTTGGGTATTTTCCGGGGTTGGATCCGCGCGATCACAAGAGACAGATGCATAAGCTGCCTTGATCTCCGCGGAGTGTCCCGGGTCAGGGGTGAAGACGGAAGTACGCGGATCGTCCGAGATGTCGTTGCGCCCTGCGAGCTTGAGCTGTTTGGGGCCGCTGGCGAGCAGCCCCTTCTCGAGGACCAGGTTGATGCAGGCGGTCGAGTCGCCATCGGCCCCGATGCTGCCGTTCGGAGCACGCGTGGCACACGCCATGAGCCAGGGTTCGTTTTCGGTTCGCATGACCAGATACCCGCGGGGGATGAGGTCGTACGACTGGGTCATGAGGACCTGATTGCTCCCAATGCGGTCGGTCACCCAGACCGATTCGGGTGGCACACGCTCCGGGTCCAGTTCATCGCCGCAGGCGGTGAGTGACAGCGCCATCGCCAAGGGGAGGACAGACAGCGTCCGGCGGAGCATGGGTGATTTCGTGGGCATGGTGGGAAGATAGGGGTTCGTCATCATGGAGACTCCAGGAGGGGCAACGCCCCGCGCCGAGGCTCATATCGGGCGCGGAGCCTTTTTCGCGTCGTCGTCGGACTGGCACGGAAATCCGACACTTGGCCCATGGACAGAGACTCGCGCGGCGCGGCTCACACCCATGCGGTAGAGTCCGCGGCTCCATGGAGCGCACGGGTGCGGCGGCAATCATCATCGGCAACGAGGTCCTGACCGCGAAGGTCCAGGACCAGAACGGTCCACACCTCATCAAGCGGCTGCGCGAAGTGGGCATCGCCCTGCGCTCGGTGGAGACCATCCTGGATGACGTGGACGCCATCGTGGATGCGATGTGCCGGGCCCGTCAGAAGGCCCGCTACGTCTTCACCAGCGGCGGCATCGGGCCCACCCACGACGACGTCACGGTGCGCGCGGTGGCGCTGGCCCTGGGCAAGTCCGTGGTGCGGCTGCCGGAGATGGTATCGCTCATCGAGGCCCGTGCCCCAGGTGGCAAGGTGACGGCGGAGGGCATGCGCCTGGCGGATGCTCCCGAGGGTGCGGTGTTGTTGCCGCAAGCGGGGACGTGGTTCCCCGTCCTGACCGTGGGGGACGTGTTCCTGCTGCCCGGAGTGCCCCAGCTCTTCCGGATGCAGTTGGAGACCGTTCTCGCGAGGCTGACCGGCACGCCCGTGGTGCTCAACAGCCTGTTCCTGCGGCTGGGCGAGAGTGAAATCGCCGCCGTGCTGGACGCCGTGGCCCTGAGCATGCCGCACGTGGCCATCGGCTCGTATCCGGAGTTCGACCCCGCCAAGGACTACCGGGTGAAGGTCACCGTCGAGTGCGGCGAGCGTGGCCCCGTGGAGGAGGCCGTCGCCCGAATCATCGGGGGGCTTCCCGAGGGCGCGGTGCTGCGGCGGGAGTAGGGACCTCCCGCCGCCAGCCGTCACACTACAGCGACACTCCCAGCCGCTGACGCAGCCGGAAGAAGTCATCCGTGAAGGACCACGCGAGCAGCGTGCGCAGCCGCGTCCCATCCCGCACCGCTTGGATGACGGGCTCCGGCGCGTCCAGCTTCGCGCCCGCGTAGTTCGGGTCCTCGCGCAGCAGCATGCCCAGGCCGACGGACACATCTCCGGCGATGAGCAACCCGGCCCGGTCGGCGGAGGAGTCCAGCGCATCCAGCCAGGGCGACAGCTCCAGCTTCTGGACATCGCCCAGCGCCATCGCCGGGCCTTCCAGGGCCTTGATGGCCTTGCGTGAGAATGCCTTTCTCAGCTGCTTCACCGTCTCGTCGTTGCGCCGTCCCAGCGCCGCGAACTGTGGCGCGTGGATGCGGACCGCGTTGCCGAGCAGGTCCGCCGTCTCTCCCTGGGACAGCTTCTCGAGCACCGCCGCCTTGTTGAGCAGGCCCAGCGCCGCGCGGCCGAGCAGGAACTTCTGCTCCCGCGCGTTGAAGCGCCGCACCACGTCCTGGCCGATGCACACCGACAGGGGCTCGGTGGTCTCCAGCACCGCGAGGCCACGGCGCGACTGGTACGCGTCGAACTCCTCCACGCCGAACACCTGCGCCACGCCACGGATGGCCTTGTACACGGCGCTGTCCGGCTTGAGCTTGTCCGTCTTCGGATTGACGCCGACGATGTCGAAGCTCGGGGGATACACCTTCTCGAGCTGGTCTCCCATGGCCCGCAGCACATCGAGGAGCGGGCCCCGGGCGCCCGGGTGCAGCAGCACGGAGTCGACATCCGTCGACGTGAGCGCCTCGCGAGCCTCCTGCGCGAGCCGCGAGCGGCCCTCCGTGTAGAAGGCCAGCTCCATCTCGTTCGCCGAGCGCAGGAACTGGAGCACCGACGCCACGCAGAACGCCTTGTCGAGCTGCTTCAGTCCCTCCCACAGCTTGAACAGCGCGTGCAGGCTGTCCACGCGAGTCGGCTCCTGGCGGAGAATCTGCCGGTGCTCCTCGATGGCCAGGGGTACGGATGAGGTGTCCCGCGCGTACAGCCCCGCGAGCGCCGAGCGCGCCGTGAGGTTGGTGCCATCGCTTTCGACCACCTGCCGGTACAGGGCGGTGGCGCGTGCGGGCTCGGACAGCGGGCCGGCGTACAGCTCCGCCACCCGCATGCGCAGGGCGGAGGCCCGCTTGGGGTCCGCCCCCGAAGCCGCGGACTGGGCCTGCGCCTCCAGCATCTGCGCCAGCTCCGGCAGGTTGCGCGCACGCTCGTAGAGCGCGACGAGTCGATCCACCAGCGCGGGGTCCCCCGGAGAGAGCTCCATCGCGCGCCGATACAGCGGCGTGGCCGCGGCCGCGTCGCCCAGGCCTTCGTCATAGGTCCGGGCCAGGTCCAACGTGAAGCGCGCGCGTGCGTCGGCGGGCAGCTCCTGCTGCAACAGCTTGTGCAAGCAGTCCACCGCGCCCGTCCAGTTGCGCGCCTGGGCATGCAGCGAAGCCAGCCGCTCCAGCGCCTCGAGGTGCCGGGGCTGCGTGGAGAGCACGGTCATCAGGTGCGCCGTGGCGCGGGTCGGGTCCTGGAGATGAGTCTGGTACAGGCCGCCGAGCGTGAGGTGGATGGCCGCGAGCGTCCGCGGGTCTCCGCCTTGCTGCGCGCGCTGGCTCAGCATGACCGCGGCCTCCGCGTACTGCTGGGCCTCCAGGAGCAACGAGCCGCGCAGCTCCAGCGCCTCGACGTGCCCCGGCTGTGCCGTCAGCGCCTTCTCCAGCAGCGCCACCGCGCGGGTCCTGTCTCCCAGGGCCGCGTGGTAGAGGCGCGCCGCGCTCACGAAGCCCGTCGCGGCCGCCGCGTGGTCCTTCTGCGCCAGCTTCGCCTCGGCGCGCCGCTCGTGCAGCGAGGCCAGGTCCGCGGAGCCACCGCGCTGGGCGAGCAGCTCCTCCAATCCCGCCTGGGCGGCGGGGTGCAGCGGGTCCCTCTCCAGGGCCTGCTTGTAGAGCGCCGCCGCGCCGTCGGTGTCCTTCTGGACGAGCGACGCCAGTCGCGCCGCGCCGATGAACGCGTCGATGGCGCCGCGAGGGTCCTTGCTGAGCCGGGCCTCGGTCTCCAGCGCGGTCCGGGCCTCGGCCGCGTCCCCGCGCCGCATGGCCACGCGCCGGGTCCCCTGGAGCGCCGGGATGCAGTGCGGCTGGAGCTCCAGCGCCTGCTTGTAGAGGGCCGCCGCTCGCTCCAGGTCTCCGAAGCGGACCTCCGCGAGCTCGCCCGTGCGCAGGAGCATCTCCAGCGCTTCGTCGGCGTCGCGCGCGTGCGCCAGCCGCAGCGTGTAGAGGCGCGCCAGACCCGCCATGTCCCCGGCGAGCCGCAGCGAGCGCTCCAGCGCGAACGCCAGCCGCGCGTCCGCCGGGTCCGCCTCGAAGGCGCGCTTGTACGCCTCCAGTGTTCCCTCGGCGGGGCCCTTGTCCAGGTCCACCGCCGCGGACAGGCGCAGCGCGGTGGCCAGGCGCGGGTCCTTCACGCGCTCGGCGATGCGCTGACGCAGCTCCGCGCGGCGCGGCCGGTCCGATGCGCGGATGCGCTCGAGCAGGGTGAGCGCGGTGAGGTTGCCCGCGTCCAGGCCCAGCACGGCCTCGCAGCACAGCGCCGCGCGCGAGGGCTCCTGGAAGCGGTCCAGGTAGAGCCGCGCGAGCTTGAGGTACGCCGTCACCTTGGCCGCGGGCGTGCCGCCCACCTGTGTCTCGCGGTCCAGGATGGCGACCAGCTCCTTCACGTTGTCCTGCGCCAGGAACAGTCGCTCCAGGGCACGCAGCGTGGCGGCATGGCCCGGGGTGAGGCGCAGCACTTCCTGGTACGTCTCGATGGCCAGCTCGGGCCGCTGGAGCGAGTCCTCCCAGATGACCGCGGCCTGGAACAGCGCGTTGGCGCGCTCCAGCGGGTCCGTGCGGTTGGCGGCCTCTTCGCGCAGCATCTCCACCAGGTTCTCCCACGCGCCCTGGGCCCGGTAGATGCGGGCCAGCGCACGCAGCGCCGGGAAGTAGCTGGGCGCCAGCATCAGCGCCTCCTGGTACGACGCGATGGCCTCGTGCTCACGCGCCATCCGCTGCTCGTACAGCTCGCCAATCTTGTAGATGAGCGCGGCGGCCTGCTCGGTGGACGTCGAGCTCTCCGACTCCGCCCGGTACATGTCCACCAGCTTCTCCCAGCGGCCGTCCTGCGCGTACAGCCGGCCCAGGGCCTTGAGCGCGGGCAGGTACGAAGGAGACAGCGCCAGCACGCGCTCATACGCGGAGATGGCGCCCGGCCGGTCCTTCAGGTTCTCGTCGAGAATCTCCGCGTTGCGGTGCAAGAGCGAGAGCACCTGCTTGGTGTCACCCGCGAGCGACGCCTCCAGGTCATGCGTCTCCAAGAGCTCACGGTAGCGGCCCGCGCGCTCGTACAGCCGCGCCAGGTTGCGGATGGTGGGCAGGTGGTCCGACGCCAGGTCGAGGATGCGCTTCATGCACTCGATGGCGTGGTCCAGGTCTCCCAGCCGGTCCTCGTACACGCCGGCCATCTTGTTGAGCGTGGTGATGAGCTGGTCCCGGTCCGACGTCTGGAGCAGGTCCTGCTCGAACATGGCCACCAGCTCCGCGAAGCGGCCTTGCCGCTCGTAGAGGCGGGTGAGGGCCTTCTGCGCGGGGAGGTAACCGGGTTGCAACTGGAGGCACGCGTTGTAGCGCGAGATGGCGTCCTCCTGCCGTCCCAGCCGCTCCTCCAGGATCTCCGCCGCCTTGTACATGCGCGCGGCCTTCTGCTTGGCGTCCTCGGCGGCGGCGACCTCCGCGTCGAACACGGAGACCAGGCCCTCCCAGTTCTGCATGCGGTAGTACAGCTTGCCCAGGCCCGCGAGCGCCGCCGCGTGGCCGGGGATGCGCGCGACGATGGCCTGATAGCGCGCCGCCGCGTCCGCCTCGCGCTTGAGGACCTCCTCGTAGAGCGCGGCCAGCCGCAGGTTGGTGGCCACCAGCTCGCTCTCGTCGTTCAGCGAACCCACGCGCGCCAGCAGCACGTCCGCCAGCTCCTCGTAGCGGCCCTGCGTCTCATAGATGCCGGCCAGCTCGCTGAGCACCAGCGGCTCATGGGGCGCGGCGCGGCGGCCATCCAGGAGCGCGGCGAGCGCCTCCTCCTTCTGGCCGATGCGCTCGTGCACCTTGGCGATCTGCAGATACGTCGGTGCCGCCTGCGCTCCCAACAGGGACGCCTCGGCGGTGAGCGCCTCGAGCAGCTCCTCGGTGCGGCCCTCGCGCTCCGACACGCGCTTGAGCGCGGCGAGCAGCAGCGGGTCCGTGCGGTCCAGCGTGAAGGCCTCTCGCAGCAGGGCCGCCGCGGGCTCGCGCTGCTTGAGCCGCTCCTCCAACAGCAGACCCGCGGAGGTGAGGTAGTGCGCGCGCAGCGATGGCTGCTGCACCGCGGCCGCGAGCAGCCGGTAGACCTCCACCAGCGCGGCGGCGTCATTGCGCGCGGCGTAGACGGACTCCAACTGCGTGAGGACGACCACGTCGGTGGGGCGCCGCTCCAGGCACTGGCGCAGACACGCGGAGGACTCATCGTCCCGGGACAGGCGCTCCTGGAGGACGATGCCCTTCTCGAACAGGAGCGCGGCCTGGTGTCGGGTGTCCTCGGTGGCGGCCAGCTCCGCGTCCAGGAGTTGGAGGACCATCTGCCAGTTGCCCACGTCCGCGAAGAGCCGGCGCGCGGCGCGGATGTTGACGAGGAAGCGGGGCGCCAGCTTGTACGCGTTCTGGAAGGCCACCGCCGCGTTGCGCGGATTCTTGAGAGGCTCTTCCCAGAGCAGGCCCACCTCGTGGAAGAGCACCGCGGCCGCCTGGCCATCGGTGGTGCTCAGCGCGCGGGCCTCGCGCTCCAGCGAGGCGATGCGCTCACGGGCTTCGTCCTCCATGCTGGGCGAAGGGGTCGCCGCGGGTGTGGCCTGGACGGACTGGGCCAGGACCTCGGTGGCGGCGGGGGCGGACTTCACGGGCGCTCCGGGAAGCGGAGCAGCAGCCGTGACGGGGGGCCGCGGGATGTCGTTGCGCTCGCTCATGGAAGGCCCGCTCCAGGGGCCACGGCGTAAGGAGGGAGGATGGCCGGGAGCGGTCGTAACACGCGCTCGCCCGGTCCCTCAACTTCCCGACTTTCCTCGCGATTTGGGTGTCCGGATACCCGGGGAGCGAGCGGGCGCGAGGCCTGGACCTGGGGTGGGTGTCCGTGGCGCGGACGGTGGTGGTCATCCGCGCCACGGAACGTGCTTCAACGCACGGGTGGCTCAGTGGCTCAGCGGATCCGCGGGATTCGTCCCCGCTTGCCGCTCATCGCCATCGCGCACCCCGTCGAGGTCCCGGTCGATTCCGATTCGAATCCCCGAGCCCGGAGGCACGCAGGTGTAGGTCAGCGTCCCTCCGTTCGACGTGGCGGCCGAGCGCAGGTTCGCGTCGGACACGGGGCCCACGTCGTGGCGGTCCACGGTGAACTGGCCGCCGCCCGTGTAGAGGAAGCCCGCTTCATGCGGGCCGAACCGGCCCTTGGCGACCAGCTCACACTCACCCGCGTTGGCGCGGGCGACCAACAGGTCGATGCGCGGCCCGACGGTGGCGGCGAGTCCCGCCGTCAGTGTCACCTGCTGGCCCACGATGGGGGCCAGGTTGGTGTCGAAGGCGAGCATGAACTGCTCCATGTTCTTCTTGATGGCGTGGCCTTCGGGGGTGTTGGGAATGCCCACGGCGTTCTGGATGGGGTCGAAGTCGAAGCCGCTGGTGAAGTTGAACAGGGTGGGGATGGTGCCATCGCTGTTGAAGCCGAAGCCGCGAATCTGGTCCCCCATGAACGGGTCGATGGGCTGCTTGCCGGCGACGACGGGCATGCCGAACATGCCGACCTTCTGGTAGGCGTTTCGCAGATGCGGCACGCGGGGGAAGAACGTCGACACGTCGAAGGACGACCTGCCGTCCGAGCCGAAGAAGCCCTTGAACGGGCCCTCGCCCGGGTTCCCGTTCGGGTCGATGGTGTGGCAGGAGGCGCAGGCGCCGTGGAAGAACGACGTGGTGTTCATGAAGAAGTCCCGGCCGGCCTGCTGCGAGGGCGTCAGGACATTGTCCAGGTTGCGGACGGGGTTGGGCGGGTAGGCGACCTGCAGGATGAAGTCGGCGAACTTCTGCATCTGCTGGGGCGGGAGTTGCGTGTTGCGGCCCAGCAGGTCGATGAACGCCGGGTTGAACTGCTTGAAGGCCTCCGACTCGTTGTAGGCGCCGCTGTTGGGCTGGAGGCTGGGGGCGGTGAAGCCTCCGTTGCGGTCGCCGCGCCAGTGCATGGGGCCATGGTTGGCCATGCCGCGAAGGCTCTGCGTCGACAGTGGGCCCTTCAGCGGGTGGAAGGACGTGTCCTGGCCGAACGTGGGGTCGTCGCCGAACTCGGGGAGGTTCGGGACGATGGGGTTGGGGTTGGCCCTCACGGCGAGGTCTGGGTTGCCCAGGTCCCATGACAGGCTGTCGAAGTCGCCGAAGATGTGACAGCTCCCGCAGGACGAATCGCCGTGGCTGGAGCTGTTGCGGGCGTCATAGAGGAACGGGCGGCCCTCCACCACGCTGGCGGGCTCCGGGTTGAACATGGGCAGGTGGGCAATCTCCTGGCGCGTCGTCGTGTTGATGACGGAGATGGAATTGTCGAAGCGCGTCAACACGTAGATGCGGCGGCGGGACTCATCCAGCACGAGGCCCGTGGGGCCGCCGCCGGTGAGCTGGATGTGATTGGCGCTGTTGGGCACGAAGGTGTCTGTCTCCAGGGCGGCCGTGGGGAAGACGCCCAGCTTCGACGAACCGAACGCGGCCACGTACAGCGTCGCGCCGTCGGACGTCACCGCCATGCCCGTGGGCTGCGCGAGGCTCTTCTCGCTCTCGGGGTTGGGGGTGGGCACGCAGCACGTGGAGTAATCGATGTGCTTGTTGAGGTGGCGCGGCGTGACGCCAGCGGCACCCAGCACGGTGATGCGGCTTTCGTGCAGGTGGCCGCGGAGCGAGCTGCCGGAGAAGGTACCGGCGCCCTCGAAGCGCAGGTCGTTCCGGGCCTCCGTGTTGCTGACGTACACCTTCCCGTTGGCGGGGTTGACGACCATGTTGAAGAGGATGGTGCCCACGCCGGAGAAGACGCCGCCGGAGCCCGTGACGGCCGCCGGCGGGTTCGCGGTGGCGTCGATGGCGAAGACGTCCTTGTCTGGCAGGGTGAAGCGGACCTTGGACGTCCACGGGCGGCCCAGCACGTCCACCCAGTCCTGGCCGTCGTGCTTGAGGATGATGCCGTGCTCGGGGGCGAGGGCGCCCGCGGAGTTGGTGTTGGGGCCGGGAACGCCGCCCGCGGCCTCGCCACCATTCGGGACAGCGGCCTCGTGCAGCGCCGTGGTGCGGTTGCCGGAGTGGAACGCCGCCGCGTAGACGCGAGCACCGTCGGGCGTCACCGCCAGCGCGCGGGGCGTGTCCGCGAAGAACGTGAGGATGTTGAGGGGCGTGCCGCCGAGGCTGTTGCCCAGGTTGTCCGAATCGAAGACCCAGACGTCCGCGCGGCCGACGCCCGGCGTGGTGAGTTGCGGGTTGAACGGCGCGTTCTGTCCACGGTGCGCGGCGGTGATGAACGCGCGCCTGCGGCCAGGGCCGGCGAAGACGATGTCGCGAGGCTCATCGCCCACGAGCAGCGTCCGCGTCACCGTCCCACCCTGGCCCTCGTCGTTCACGCGAACGACGCTGACGCTGTCCGACAGGTGGTTGACGACCCAGACCTCCTCGTTCGTGCGAGCGGCGACGGCCACGGGCTCCAAGCCCACGGGCACGGAGCCTCGATGGCTCAGCCCATTGTTGCCGATGCGAAAGATTTCCAGACGATTGTCAGGGGTGTTGACGGCGAAGAGCAGCTTGCCATCCGGAGAGAGGGCCAGGGGCCGGACCTGACCACTCTCGAAGACGGTGAAATGGGCAGCGGAGGCCTCGCCGCCGAAGAGGCCCCCCACCCATAGCAGCGCCGTGACAATGACTCTCGAGATACCAAGATGGACTGACGTGTGTGTGATTCTCAAGACACCCTCCAGGGAGAGTTGCGGTTCCCTTCCTCCGCCAACGGCGCTGGGCGAAAGGGAACGCGGAATCATCCTTGGATTCAGGGTAAGGCGTAAATGCTGACATCTCTTTTTAGGCTTCCCCCCATTCAGAGGGATGGACAGGCTCGGGGGACTTCGGCGAGAACCGATGACCTGTGCGGGCAAGCCGTACTTTTACAAGGGTGTGTACGAATGGCTTGGAAGATGCCTGAGGAGCCTTTTATTGATGGAGATCCAGGGTCCGCGCTGGAGACGGTGATTGTTCCTCGGACGAGGGACTTGGGGGATGGGTTCGAGGTGCGCCGGGCGTTGCCCTCGTCGCGGCGTCGGATGGTGGGGCCGTTCATCTTCATGGACCAGATGGGGCCGGCGCTGCTCCAGGCGGGGAAGGGGTTGGATGTGCGGCCTCATCCCCACATTGGACTGGCGACGGTGACGTATCTCTTCGAGGGAGAGATTCTTCACCGCGACACGCTGGGGAAGGTGCAGGCCATTCGGCCGGGCGCGGTGAATTGGATGGTGGCGGGGCGCGGCATCGCGCATTCGGAGCGCACGCCCCCCGAGGTGCGGGCTCACGGCGGCCGGCTGTTTGGGATTCAGTTCTGGGTGGCGCTGCCAGGGCGCCATGAGGAGGTCGCGCCTTCGTTTGTCCATACACCCGCGGAGGCGCTGCCGGTCGTTCAAGACCCAGGGTTGGAGGTGAGACTCATCGCGGGAGAGATGTATGGCGCGCGTTCTCCAGTGCAGACGCAGTCGCCGCTCTTCTATGCGGATGTGAAGCTTGACGTGGGGACACGCATCCAGGTGCCCACCGAGCACGAGGAGCGAGGTCTCTTCGTCGCGGAGGGGGAGGTGGAGGTGGGAGGACAGGGTTATGGCGCGGGCCAGCTCCTGGTGCTGCGTCCGGGAGCGCAGGTGGTGGCGAAGGGCGGAGGTGCGGCTCGCTCGCGGCTGTTGCTCTTTGGCGGCGAGCCCATGGACGGACCGCGTCACATCTGGTGGAACTTCGTCTCGAGCTCGAAGGAGCGGATTGAGCAGGCCAAGGAGGACTGGAAGGCCGGCCGCATGGGACAAGTCCCAGGTGAGACGGAGTTCATTCCGCTGCCGGAGGCCGAGCCGAACGTGCCGCGTTATCCCTGAGAGGCGCCGGCGGTGATTGTCGCGGACAGGGTCCTCGCGCTCGCCCCTGAGCGCGTCCAGCCCCGCTTCCACTCGAGCGTGCCTTCTCCTGGCTTCGCTGACGTCACCGTGTGTCATTCGAGATGACGCAAGGCCATGAACCGTGACACTTTGCGACATCCATCGCGCATCGTGGCTGTGTTCTTCTTGAATTTCTTGTGTGTTATTCCTTGCGTGCCGTGAAGGCTGGACCTGGTCCCTGGAGGCACCCATGCACGCAAGGAAGCTCGTGGGCGGTGTGATGAGCTGGCCTCCGGGTGAATGAAAACGGCCCGCCCGGAGGTGCTTCCGGAGCGGGCCGTTGTCATGTCGGAGCCGGCGGTAGAGCGCCGGTCAGGCGGTGGCCGAGCGCACGGCCTCGATGAGGGCGCCCGAGTCGACGAGCTGGCTGACGGCCTCGATGTCCTTGTGCAGCTCGCGGTCGCGGTCCATGTGCGGCACCTTCGAGCGGATGAGCTCGTACGCGGCCAGCGCGCCCTTGCCCGGCTTCACCGGCAGGCGGAAGTCCAGGGCCTGCGCCGCCACCAGCATCTCGATGGCCAGGCACGAGCGGGTGAAGTCACTCACCTGCCGGCCCTTGAGCGCCGCCGTCATGCCCATGGACACGTGGTCCTCGCGGCCCGCGGACGACGGAATCGAGTCCACCGAGGCGGGGTGGCTGAGCACGCGCGACTCGGCCACCAGCGCCGCGCTGGTCACCTGCGCGATCATGAAGCCCGAGTTCAACCCCGAGTTCTTCGCCAGGAACGCGGGCAGGCCCGACAGCGCCGGGTTCACCAACTGCTCCACGCGCCGCTCGCTGATGGAGGACAGCTGGGTGAGCGCCATGGCCACCACGTCCATCGCCAGCGAGATGGGCTGGCCGTGGAAGTTGCCGCCGGAGACGATGCGCTCCGTCTCCGTGAAGACGAGCGGGTTGTCCGTGGCGCTGTTGACCTCCACCTCGAGGATGCGCCGGGCGAAGGCCAGGCCCTCGCGCGCCGCGCCATGCACCTGGGGCATGCAGCGCAGCGAGTACGGGTCCTGCACCTTGCTGCAGTTGACGTGGGTCTCCACCAGTTCGCTGTTCTTCAGGATGCGACGCAGGTGCGCCGCGCAATCCTTCTGGCCGGGGTGGGCGCGGACGTCGTGAATCTCGGGGATGAAAGGCTTGTGGCTGCCGAGCAGACCTTCCAGCGTCATCGCGCCGGCGACGTCGGCGAGCGACGCGAGGGACTCCGCGCGGAGCTGGAGGAGGGTGCCCACCGCGCACATGGCCTGGGTGCCGTTGACCAGCGCCAGGCCCTCCTTGGCCTCGAGGATGACGGGCTGCAGACCCGCGCGCTCCAGCGCCTGACGCGCGGGGAGCCGCTGACCCTGGTGGAAGGCCTCGCCCTCGCCGATGAAGACCAGCGCCAGGTGGGCCAGGGGCGCCAGGTCACCGGACGCACCCACGCTGCCGCGCTCGGGGACGACGGGGACCACGTCCCGGTTGAGCATGTCCAGCGCCAGGGCGAGCGTCTCGGGCCGGATGCCGGAGTAGCCCTTGGCCAGCACGTTGCAGCGAAGCAGCAGCAACGCGCGGGCTTCGCCGAGCGGCAGGGGCGTGCCGACACCGCAAGCGTGAGAGAGGATGAGGTTGCGTTGCAGGTCCCGGAGGTCCTTCTTGTCGATGCGCACTTCGGCCAGGGTGCCGAATCCGGTGTTGATGCCGTAGGACGGGGTGTCTCCCGCGGCGACCCGGTCCACGAGGGCACGAGAGGCACGAACGCGGGCGGCGGCCTCGGGGGCCAGCTCCACGGTGACCTCGTTTCGGGCGACCTGGAGGATCTGCTCCAGCGACAGGGTGTCACCGTCAATCAAGATGCGAGGGCGCGACATTGGGGCTCCAAGAGTTGGCGGGGTCAAAGGTCAGCGGCAGCGGGGCTTTACACCCGGGAGCGGTGCTCGTATAGCTCCGCGCGATTGACGCAGGGAGGTCATGGAGCCCGTGGCACTCATCGTCCAGAAGTACGGTGGTACCTCCGTGGGTGACACCGAGCGGATGAAGAACGTCGCTCGCCGGTGTCTGGCTGCTCAGCGTGCGGGGCACGACGTCGTCGTCGTGGTCTCCGCCATGTCCGGGGAGACGAACCGGCTGCTCAAACTCGTGGCGCAGATAACCGACCGGCCAGACGAGCGGGAGCAGGACGTGGTGGTGGCCACCGGTGAGCAGGTGTCCATCGGTCTGGTGGCGATGGCCATCCAGGCGCAGGGTGGCAAGGCGACGAGCTTCCTGGGGCACCAGGTGCGCATCGTCACCGACAGCACCTTCTCCAAGGCGCGCATCAAGAGCATCGACGCGCAGCCCATCCGCTCGGCGCTGAGCAAGGGACACATCGTCGTGGTGGCGGGGTTCCAGGGCGTGGACGAGGAGGGGAGCGTCACGACGCTGGGGCGTGGAGGTTCGGACACGACGGCGGTGGCGGTGGCCGCGGCGCTCCAGGCGGATGCGTGTGAGATCTACACGGACGTGGACGGGGTCTACACCACGGACCCGAACATGGTTCCCGCCGCGCGCAAGCTGGAGCGCATCGCCTATGAGGAGATGTTGGAGCTGGCGAGCGTGGGCGCGAAGGTGTTGCAGATTCGCTCTGTCGAGTTCGCCATGAAGTACAAGGTGCCGCTCTGGGTGAAGTCGTCGTTCTCCCAGGACCCTGGCACCCTCGTCTGTGAGGAGGACAAGTCCATGGAGGACGTGCTGGTCCGCGGCGTGGCGTATGACCGGAACGAGGCGAAGATCACCGTGAGCGGGGTGCCGGATGTGCCGGGCATCGCGGCGAAGATCTTCGGGCCGCTCGATGAGAAGCACATCGTGGTGGACCTCATCGTCCAGAACCCGTCGCGGGACGGGCGGACGGACCTGACCTTCACGGTGGGCAAGTCGGACTTCGCCAAGGCGCAGGAGGTGGTGCGCAAGGCCGCGGCGGAGATCCAGGCGCTGGGCATCGAGACGGACGACAACATCGCCAAGGTCTCCATCGTCGGCGTGGGCATGCGCAACCACTCGGGTGTGGCGGCCAGGATGTTCGCGGCGCTGTCGGCCGAGGGCATCAACATCCAGATGATTTCGACGTCGGAGATCAAGGTCTCGTGTGTCGTCCACTCCAAGTACACGGAGCTGGCGGTGCGCGCGCTGCACACGGCGTTCGGGTTGGATCAGCCGCTGCCTCCGGAGGGTGTGGTGGCGGTGTCGGAGACGGCGGCGCTCAAGGGCGAGAAGGTCTGATCTGGTGACGGGGCGTACCGCGGCGCTCGCGGTTGTGGCGTTGGGGGTGATGGGGTTGGGGGCGGTGGCCCGCTGGCGCTGGCCGGATTCCGCGTCAGCGCTGGATTGTCCTCGCGAGGTGGTGAGGCTGCGTCCGGATGGGGTGGCGACGTGTGGGGAGGGCGCGCGGCCGACGGGGGCCCAGGCGCTGGCGTTGGGGCGGCGGTTGGACCTCAACGCGGCCACGGCGGAGGAGTTGGCGTTGTTGCCTGGGGTAGGGGCTTCGCTTGCGAGGAGTCTGGTGGAGGCTCGCGAGGTGGCGGGTGGATTTGGGAGTTGGGACGCGGTGGACGAGGTGCCTGGAGTGGGGGCCGCCCGCCTGAAGACCCTCCAGTCGGCCACGGTGTTGGGGGCGGCGCCCGATACGGGGGCGGTGTGGTAAGCACGCGGCGTGCAGATCGCCTGCCCTCAGTGCTCGATGGAGTACGCCCTCGATGCCCGGCTGCTGCCGCCGAGCGGGGCGTCGATGCAGTGCACACGCTGTAATCATGTGTTCAGGGTGGTGCCTCCGACGGAGGCTCCGAGCCCGGTGCGGGATGAAGGCGCGGGTGCACGCCTGCCGAGCGGGTCGTGGGCATCCACACCCGCGTCGATGAAGACGCAGATCTTCGGCTCTGGCCAGGCTCCGAGCGGGCAGGGCGCGGTGGCTTCGAACACGACACAGACGTTCGGCGCGGTGGGCTCGTCGGCGCAGGGCGTTCCGAACACGACGCAGACGTTCGGAGCAGTGGGCGCAACGAGTCAGGGCGTTCCGAACACGACGCAGACGTTCGGGGCCGTCGGCACGGGCGCGGCAGCGCAGGCCGTTCCGAATAGGACGCAGACCTTTGGCGCCGTGTCGAGCGGAGCGGGCGGACACTCGCCCGTATCCAGCGTGACGCAGACCTTTGGTGCGGTGGGTGCAACGGCGCAGGGTGTTTCGAATACGACGCAGGTCTTCGGGGCCGTGACGCCCGCGCAGTCCTCGCCACTTTCGGTGGCCCCTGTCACCTCGGGCCCTTCGGAGCCAGCTCCATCGAGGGGACTCGCGAGCAGTTCGCCCGTGTTCCCTGGGAACGCACCGGCACCTATCGGGCGGACCATGACGTTCGGGGCAGTGGCGACAGCCGCCCACGATGCAGGCGTCGTCCCTTCACTCCCGGGCGAAGCTCCCCCGCGCGCGGAGCTCGATGCACCGGCGGGAGCATCTCGGGTGACCCAGGTTTTCGGCGCCACCCCTGAACCCGCCACCGCGGTCGTCCAGCGTAAGACGTCGCTCTACGGTGCCGCATCGGGCGCGGAGCAGAGCCCCCCAGGAATGCTGCGGCCCGCGGAGGACCCACCCGCTGGAAGCGCCTTCGGCGCTGGAGCCGTGGTCCCCAAGGTGAGCGGCGACCCGAACCAACCCGCCTACCTCCGCGGCCCCGTGGCCCTTCCTCCTGAGCTTCTCGCCGCGATGCGGGACGACGTCGGAGGCGTCCCGAACGCACGGCCGCCGAGCGGTGCATCGCGGTTCGGATGGGGACTGCTCATCATCGGTGGAGTCTTCCTCGCCGGAGTCCTCGCTTATCCGGCCTGGAGAGATCGCAACGCCGACATGCCGGCCGCCGCGGTCACCGCCAAGGACGAAGCAGCCGCGCTCCTGCGAAGAGACGATGAGGGCACTCGCGCCACCGCCATCGAGAGCCTCAAGCGCCTTATCGCCTCTCATCCGAAGTACGTCGAAGCCCGTGCCGAGCTCCTGGTGGCACTGTGTCTGCGGTTGGGTGAACTCCAGGCCGAATCCGAAGGCCTGCGCCTTCGAGCCGAGCAGATCCAACGAGAGATGGGAGTCCTTCCCCCGGACTCCCTCGAACTCGTCGCGCGTGGCGAAGAACTCACCGAAGTGAGTCGCCTCGGTGTCCCCTTGAAGGCCGACGTCACCCGGCTGCGAGACGAAGTGGACGCCCTGGCCTCGACGCTCGAACCGGCCCCGGAAGTCGAGCCCGCTCCCGCCCTGGCGGCCCGGGTGAAGGCGCGAGCTCTTCACGCGGCCGTGCGGGCGTCTCCCGACGCGCTGGCCCTGGCCGAGCGTCTGCGCAACGTCGAGAGCGCGCCCAAGGTCTGGAGCACCCTCGCCCGAGCCGAATTCGTGCTCAGCTCTGGCTCCCCACCTTCATCCGTCGAGCAATCCAAGCAGGACCTGGAGGCGCTCCGAGATGCGGACGGGACGCTGCTTCGAGCCCACGTCCTGGGAGCCCGGATGGCCCTGCGTCAGGACGACAAGGCGTCGGCGCGTTCACTGCTGGACGTCGTCCAGGCGCTCAATCCCAGTCATGACGTGGCGCGCAAGCTGCTCAAGCAGCTCGACGCCAGCGGCTCCAGACCCTGAAGAAGCGCACGGCCGAGGCTGGAGAAATTCCAGTCTTGTCGCCGGATGAGCACGCGAGGCCCTGATTCACGGGCGGAGCGCGGGGCATGCCTCTTGCTATCCCCCGGGTGGATTCGGGGACTGGGTTTGGGAGGCAAGGTCGATGGCGGAAGTCTTCTTCTGGTGTGCCGCATTGCTGCTGGCGCACACATACTTTCTGTACCCGTTGAGCCTCTTCGTGCTGGATGGAGTGGCTCAGGTGGCGCAGAACATCCGGGCGATGCGGGGCGGTGACGCGAGTGAGGGCCTCACGGCGGGCCGGGTGCCGGCGCCTTCGGTGAGCCTGGTCGTAGCCGCCTACAACGAGGCGTCGTGCATCGAGCAGAAGCTGGAGAACAGCCTCGCGTTCGACTACCCCGCCGAGCGCTTCGAGGTGTTGATCGGCTCGGACGGCTCGACGGATGGGACGAACGAGAAGGTGCTGCGGTGCAAGGACGAGCGGGTCCGTCTGTCGCCAGCGCCGCGCGCGGGCAAGACGACGGTGCTCAATCGCTGCATTCCCGCGGCTCGAGGCGACATCGTGGTGCTCTCGGACGCAAACACGATGATTGAGCCGGATGCCGTCCGGAAGCTCGTGAGTCACTTCGACAACCCGGAGGTGGGGGCTGTCTGCGGAAAGCTGCGGCTCTTCAACCCGACGAAGAAGGACTACGAGGAGAGCGCGTACTGGAGCTACGAATCCCTCATCAAGATGTACGAGGGGCGTCGAGGCGCCGTGGTGGGAGCCAACGGAGGGCTGTATGCCATTCGCCGCACGCTCTTCACCCAACTGCCGCCATCCACCATCGTGGATGACTTCGTCATCCCGCTGCGCATCCTGGAGAAGGGCTACAAGGTCGTCTACGAAGAGGGCGCGGTGGCCCACGAGGAGACGACGGAGGACTACGGCAAGGAGTTTGGCCGCCGCGCGAGAATCGCCGCGGGCAACTTCCAGAGCCTTCGCATGGTGCCGGGGCTCCTGCTCCCCACCGCGGGCTTCCCGGCGTTCGCGTTCTGGTCCCACAAGCTCCTGCGCTGGTTCGCGCCGGCGTTGATGGGGACCGCGCTCGTCGCGAACCTGTTCCTGCTCGACAGCGTGTTCTACCGCTTCACCTTGCTGGCGCAGGGGCTGTTCTACGCGCTGGCGTACCTGGGGAAGGTCGGCGCGTTGAAGCGGGGCACGGCGAAGCGGGTGGCCTCGGTGGCGTACTACTTCGTCACCATGAACCTGGCCATCGTGGTGGGGTTCTGGCGCTTCCTGCGTAACTCGCAGCGCGCCGCCTGGGACCGCACCGCGCGCGCCTCCTGACGCGGGACTACCGCAAGGCCGCCACCGGGACGGGGGCGGGCTTCTTCGTCGCGGGGGACGCGGGCAGCACGCTTCCGAAGGAGGCGAAGAGCTGCCCGGTGAGGACGGGGGCCCGGTTGGGGCCCGAGTGGCGGAGCATGTCGTTGAGGACTTCGCCCGTCTTCGGGTCTCGGGGCAGGTGAGGGCGGTCGAGGTTCATGCGGTAGCGCACGACGCCCCGGTTCACCCGGTGGATGACCGTGACGGTGCCCTTGTCATCCACGTCCTCGACGATGCCGACGTGGGTGAGCCCGTCGTTGCGGCGGCCGTCGCGGTTCTGGTCATACGTCTCGCGGAAGAAGACCAGGTCTCCGGGCACCGGGCGGCCGTCCTCGTACACGCGGCCGTGAGCCCGGGCGTAGCGGTAGAGCGCGGTGACGCCGTTGTCGCCCGGCTTGAGGGTCCCCCGGAAGGACAGTCCCGCCTGCGCATAGACACCCTCGATGAGGCCGGTGCAGTCGGCCGGGTACTTGCGCCCATCGAAGATGACCTGGGGCTTGCCCACCACGGAGCGCGCCGCCGAGAGCACCGTCGCTCGGGCCTGGGGAGAGGGGGCGGGGCGCGTGCTCGTGGCCACGGTGACGGGCTTGCCCTTCGGCGGCTTCGACGTCGTGGCTCGCGCGGGTGTGCGACGGGCCGGGGCGGCCTTGGGCTCGGATGAAGACGCCACCGAACTGGACAGCGACTCGCGGGGAAACGCGGGCGGGGACGCGGACCGGTAGCGCAGGGCATATGAATCCAGCCACGGCTCCAGGCGGTTGGATGGGGTGGCGCATCCGGTCGCCATCATCGCGAGCCATCCCATCAGCGTGAGCCACCGCATGCGCGACCTCCCTGTAGCGTCCTGAGGCACCCATGCTCCCCCCGCACGACTGTGTCGTCAAAAAACCTACCCAGGCAACCGGCCATGGCGGCTCGGGTTTCCGGGTGCGCTCGGGTGCGGTATTGCTCCAGGGGAATGGTCTCCCTCCGCCGCGCCCTCGTGGTCCTCGTGTTGTCCGCTGGCTGCATGCCGTCCCCGTATGACCGCGCCGCGAGGACGGACACCGTGGATGCCTATCGCGCCTTCATCCGGGATTACCCCACGCACCCGGACACCGACGCCGCCGAGGCGAGGATGGAGGAGCTGGAGTTCGAGGAGGCGAAGCGCCTGCACACGGTGCTCGCCTACAAGCGTTTCCTGGGCGCGTACCCGGACGCGCCGCACTCGCGCACGGCGAGGACGCTGTTGGAGGGGTTGCGCTTCAACGCCGCGAAGGAGGCCGCGACGGTGGCCGCCTGGCGCCAGTTCCTCCAGGAGCACCCGGACGGCGTGCAGCGCGACGAGGCGAAGCGGCTGATGGCCGAGGTGGAGTCGCGCGAGCTCGCCACGACGCAGGACCCTCGGCGCCTGGCGGAGTACCTGCGTGAGAAGCCGGACGACCCGCGGCGCCTGGAAGTGGAGTCCCGGCTGGACGCGCAGGCGTTCGAGCAGGCGAAGGGCGCGGGGGCGACGAAGCTGTTCGCCTACCTCAAGGACTTCCCGGCCGGCACGCATCGCGAAGAGGCGCGCGTGCTGCTGCTGGAACTCGAGGTGGAAGGGCTCCTCGTCTCGGGTCTGGTGGATGAGGCGGAGGCGCGGGTGAAGGCGCATCCGCTGGGCAGCAAGCTCACCGCGTTCCCCGAGCGCCTCGCCCGGGCCCGCGCCGAACGGGCCGCGCTCAGCCACCCCGAGCCCATCGCCCGGGCCGCGTATGTGGGGCACTACCTCCGAGACCTCGACGACCTGAAGCGCGCGCTGGTGGCTCCGGATGCGCTGGACCGCTGGCAGGCCGCCGAGGAGCTGGGGCAACACGTCTCCGTGCGTGCGTTGGATCCGCTGCTGGATACGTTGCGCGCGGCTCGCAACCCGTTGATCCGCCAGAACGCGCTGGAGTCGCTGCGCACGGTGCTGGCCGCGCTGCCGAAGCCGGTGGCGGAGTACGAGGTCGCCTCCCGCCTGGACGCCCTGCGCGAGAAGGCCAGCAGCGCGGAGATGTACCTCACGGTGGCGGTGCTCCTGGACCTCTCGGGTCAGCTCCCCCAGGCGTCCACGGAGTACCAGCGGGCCTTCGACGCCGGTGTGCCGGACCCGGTGGTGCTGCGCCGGTGGGTGGACATCCGCGAGGGGCGCAAGCAGCCCTTCTCGGCCGCGGTGGCGGCGCGCCAGCTCGCGGTGTGGGCGCTGGGCGTCGCGCGCGAGGAGACGGTGTCGCCCGAGGGAAAGGTGCCCCTGGCCTCGGCCCGGCAGCTCTGCGCGGCGGCGGTCAACGCGCGCTTCGCCGCGGCGGCCATCGCCCGGGCCCGCGCGGTCTCCACCGAGTTCCCCGAGGACCTGGCGGAGTTCGAGCGCCGGGCCGAGGAGGCTCGGCGGCTGGCGGAGGCCCGGCTGGCGGACGCGGAGCTGATCCTCCGCGAGCAGACGCCGGGCGTGCGCACGTGCTCGGACCGGGGTGTCGCCGAGCGGCTGGAGGGTGGGGTGAAGGAGCGCACCCAGGCCCTGGCCACGGTGGGCGCGAAGCTGCCGCAGGTGGGCCGGGTCCTGCTGGAGCTGGCCCGGGAGCGAGACCCCTCGCCCCAGGTTCGCGAGGCGGCGTCGGCGAGGCTGACCGCGCTCAAGCCGGTGCCTTAGAGTCCCCGGCCCCATGCCCACCTCGCCCACGCTCGCTCCGGCGAGCTCCTCGCCGCGCATCGACTACGCCGGGCAACTCAACGAGGAGCAGTTGGCGGCGGTGGAGGCGGGGGCAGGGCCGGTGATGGTCATCGCCGGAGCGGGCTCCGGCAAGACACGCACGCTCACCTTCCGGGTGGCGCGCATGCTGGAGCGGGGAGTTGCTCCCGAGCACCTGCTCCTGTTGACCTTCACCAACAAGGCGGCCCGGGAGATGTCCCGGCGCGTGAGGGAGCTGGTCGGCTCCTTCGTGGACGTGGGGCGCATCCTCGGCGGGACGTTCCACCACGCCGCGCACACGTTGCTGCGTCAGCACGCGAGCGCGCTGGGATATTCAGAGCGCTTCACCGTCCTGGACCGGGAGGATGCCCGGGACTTGATGGTGACGTGCCTGGCCGAGCGAAAGCTCAAGAGCGACAAGCGCCTGCCCCGGCCGGACCTGGTGCTGGAGCTCGTCTCCCTGGCGACGAACCTCCAGCAGCCCGTCTCGGAGGTCCTCGTCGACCGCCGCTCCGAGTTCCTGCCCGTGGCCCCGGAGGTGTTCGCCACGGCGGCGCGCTACCGGCAGCGCAAGACGCAGCTGCACCTGATGGACTTCGACGACCTGCTGCTCAACCTGAAGCGGCTGCTCGTCGAACAGCCCTCGGTGCGAGCCCAGCTCGCCGAGCGCTTCCACACCGTCCTCGTGGACGAGTACCAGGACACCAACAAGCTCCAGGGGGAGCTGGTGGACTTGCTCGCGGGGGAGCGCGGCGACCTGACTGTGGTGGGCGACGACTGTCAGTCCATCTACAGCTTCCGGGGCGCGCACTTCTCCAACATCATCGACTTCCCCGCGCGGCACCCGGGCTGCGCCGTCTTCACGCTCACGCGCAACTACCGTTCGACTCCGGAGGTCCTCCACCTCGCCAACGCGGTCATCGCCCGGAACGAGCGGCAGTTCCCCAAGGTGCTCATGGCCCAGCGCTCCCCGGGCCCCCGTCCCGTGGTCGTCCCGGCGCTGGACGCGGCGGATCAGGCGGCGTGGGTGGCGGGGCGCATCGCGGAGCTGCGCGAGGGCGGCCTCCCCTTGGAGTCGACGGCGGTCCTCTACCGCGCGCACAACCACTCGCTCGAGCTCCAACTGGAGCTGACCCGCCGGGGCATCCCGTTCCGGGTCCGCTCCGGCGTTCGCTTCTTCGAGCAGCCGCATGTCAAGGATGTGTTGGCCCACCTGCGACTGGTGAACAACGCCGGCGACGAGCTCGCCTTCAAGCGCGTGGTGCGCGCGGTGCCTGGGGTGGGACCCACGACGGCGGAGCACCTGTGGACCTCCCTGCGCGCACTCCCAGACGGGCTCTCCCTGGCGGAGGGGCTGGCGCGCGACGAGGTCCAATCCCACCTGTCTCGCAAGTCCCGGCCCGCCTTCGAGCGCTTCGCGGGATTGATGGGGCGGATGGGACGTCCGGGGGCCCTGGCGGACCCAGGGGGGCTCATCGAGGACGTCCTGGCGGGAGGGTACGCGGAGGCGCTCGCGGCGGAGGACGCCGAGGGGGAGGACCGGGAGGAGGACCTGCGGCAATTGGCCGCGTTCGCCCGGCGGTTCGAGGACCTGCCCCGGTTCCTGTCGGAGCTCGCGCTGGTCGCGGAGTTCGCCGCGAAGGAGGCCCTGGGGGCCGATGCGGCCGGGGACGTCCTGACACTCTCCACCGTCCACCAGGCCAAGGGGCTGGAGTGGCGGGCCGTCTTCGTCCTCTGGCTGGTGGATGGGCGCTTCCCCATGTCCCAGGCCGCTCGTACGGCCGAGGAGGAGGAGGAAGAACGGCGGCTTTTCTACGTCGCCACCACCCGCGCTCGGGACTCGCTGGCGCTGGTGTACCCCCTGTCGGTCCTGCCTCGGGACGGGGAGCGGATCCTGCTGCGTCCGTCCCGGTTCCTGGAGGAACTCCCCGCTGGGGAGGGGGCGCCCTACGAGCGGCTCGTCCTGGCGTCCACCGAGGCGGTACGGGCCGGACCCTCCCTGGGGTCCGATGGCCCGGTGGCGCTCGTCTCCCCCGTGGAGGACTGACGCCGGACGCCCAGAAACGCGCGCACAACGGCGCGACGTGATACAGAGTGGGGGACGGGGGCGCGTGCCCTGTTGCCCGCGCCCGTGAACTTCATGGCGGACAGACCTCGCATCGTCGGGATTGACCTGGGCACCACCAACACGCTGGTGGCGTCCGTGCGCAACCGCATCCCGAAGATCGTCCCCACGGACCGCGGCAACCTCATCCTCCCCACCGTCGTGGCCCTGTCGGGCAAGGGCGACCTGCTGGTGGGTGGGGTGGCCAAGGACCAGATGATCACCAACCCCCGCAACACGCTCTGGGGGACCAAGCGGCTCATCGGTCGCAAGTACCACTCCAAGTCCGTGGATGACCTGCGCGGCTCGTTCCCCTACGACATCGTCGAGGGGCCCAACGGCGACGCCGCGGTGATGATGGGGGGCAAGCTCTACTCGCTGCCCCAGGTCTCCGGCTTCGTGCTGGCCCAACTCAAGACCATCGCCGAGCAGTTCCTGGGCGGCCCCATCGACGCGGCCGTCATCTCCGTCCCGGCCTACTACAACGACAACCAGCGCCAGGCGGTGAAGGAGGCGGGCCGGCTGGCCGGCTTCGACGTCAAGCGCATCGTCAACGAGCCCACCGCGGCGGCGCTCGCGTATGGGTTCAACCGGGGACTGGACCAGAAGATCCTCGTCTATGACCTGGGCGGCGGCACCTTCGACGTCTCCGTGCTCCACCTGGCCGGCAATGTCTTCGAGGTGCTGGCCACCGGCGGCGACACCTTCCTGGGCGGCGCGGACTTCGACAACCGCATCATCGAGTACGTCCTGGAGCGCTTCCGAGAGGAGACCAAGGTCGACATCTCGGAGAACCCCATCGCGCTCCAGCGCATCAAGAACGCCGCCGAGGCGGCGAAGATCGACCTGACGTTGATCCCCAACGTCGTCATCGACCTGCCCTTCATCGACGAGCGCAAGGGCAAGCCGCTGGACCTGCGGATTCCCCTGACGCGCGAGTTCCTCAACAGCCTCACCGGCGACCTGGTGGACCGCACGTTCGAGATTTGTGATCGCGTGCTGGCGGAGAAGGGCATCTCCCGCTCGGACATCGACGAAATCATCCTGGTGGGCGGCCAGAGCCGCATGCCGCTGGTGCAGCAGAAGATCCAGGCCCACTTCGGCAAGCCGCCCCGCAAGGGCGTCCACCCCGACGAGTGCGTGGCCCTGGGCGCCGCGCTCCTGGGTGACTCGCTGGGCAGCATCGACGCGGTGACGCTGCTGGACGCGGTGTCCATGCCCATCGGCTACGCGCTGCCCAACGGCCGCGTGAAGCGCATCATCGAGAAGAACTCCCTCATCCCCATGGTGAAGAGCTTCCGCCTTCCCCCGCCCAAGGAGCCCGGCTCGCAGTTCATCGAGCTGGACATCTTCCAGGGGGACAGCGACCTGATGGTGGACAACGAGTACCTGGGGACGGTGCGCGTGTCGGCTGCGGCGGCGGGCCGCAAGATTGACTTCCGGCTCACCGAGGAGTGTCTGCTCCAGGTGGCGGTGGAAGACGCCAGCGGCATGCGGAAGGTGGACCTGGCCACGCGAGACACCCCGGAGCAGCTCAAGCGGGCGCTCCAGGAGGTCTCCGCGCGCAACTCCCAGCAGGTGCCCAGCTCCAACGGCGCCAGCGATGACCGGGGCCTCTTCTCCAGCATCAAGAGCATCTTCCGGAGAGGGTAGTAGGAGTAGGTCATGCCGAAGTTTCCGTCGAAGGAGTGGCTGGACGAGGCCGTCCGGCTCACGAACGAGGACCCCGAGTGCGCCGTGGCCGGCAAGGGCTGGAAGGGCGACTTCGGAGCCATCATCGAAGCCGAGCCGGGCAAGCTGCCCAAGTCCTTCGTGGTGCACGTCGTCCCTGGGGATTGCCGCATCGAGAAGGCCCGGGTGCTGGCGGATCCGGACGACCTGGATGAGCTGGAGCCCATCTACCTGGCCCGCGCGCCGTACACCGTCTGGAAGCAGCTGCTCCAGGGGACGCTGGACCCGGTGGAGGCGGTGCTCAAGCGCCGCATCACCATGAAGGGTGACCTGCAGCCCCTCATCGAGCGCATGAAGTACAAGGGCATCGCGGACCGCGTCTTCGCGCGGCTGCAAACGCAGTTCGTCGACGAGCCGTAGGCCGGGGGGAACACACCATGGGAATCCGCGACGATTTGAAGAGGCAGGCGCTGGAGGTCTCCAGCAAGGCGATGGAGAAGCTGATGGCCGATGAGAAGCGCGCCATGGCCATCGCCAATGCCATCGGGAGGGTCCAGCGGGGCAAGCAGGCGTTGGACCGTGGCCAGGAGGAGCTGATGAAGGCGTTCCACTTCGCGCCGCGCAGCGACTTCAAGGCCGTGGGCAAGCAGTTGTCCGGTCTCAAGCGCCGCCTGCGCGAACTGGACGAGAAGCTGGATGACCTCTCGTAGAAATTGCGTTGACACCTGAGGGAGCAGATGGCATCTAGCTCCCCGTCGCCGCCGCCGGTCGCACACGGACGGCGCGGCACACAGAGCAGGGGCGTATAGCTCAGCGGTAGAGCACTGCCTTCACACGGCAGGGGTCGCAGGTTCAAACCCTGCTGCGCCCAACAAGAAGAGGCTGTGAATCCAAGGGGAAACCCGAAGATTCACGGCCTCTTCGCTTTTGGGGCTCGCGGCCCCGGCGCCCGTCTCGTGTCTCCTGGAATGAAGAAGGCGCGCCCGGCTCGATGGCCAAGGCGCGCCTCGGGGGGACGGCTCAAGAAGACGGCTTCAGCTCTCGGACGTCTTGGCCAGTGGCTCGGACGGCGGATGCGCGGGTGCGTGCCGCGCCTTGAGCAGCGACGCGACGATGCTCGCGCCCAGCATCGTGGCGATGACGGCCAGCGACACCATGGGATGGATCTTCACGATGTCGATGATGGCCATCTTCGTGCCCACGAAGATGAGTACACCCGACAGGCCCACCTTCAGGTAGCTGAACTTCTCCACCGCCCCGGCCAGCAGGAAGAACAGCGAGCGCAGGCCCAGGATGGCGAAGATGTTGGACGTGAAGACGATGAACGGGTCTCGCGTGACGGCGAAGATGGCCGGGATGGAGTCGAGCGCGAACAGGATGTCCGACGCCTCCACCAGCACCAGCGCCATCAGCAGGGGCGTGGCCAGCTTGCGGCCGTTCTCCACGGTGAAGAAGTGGTGTCCGTCGAAGTTCGTGGTGGAGGGGATGGCGCGGCGGACCGTCTTCATCATCCACCCGTCCTCGGGGTGGTCCTCCTTGTTGCGCTGGATGAAGAGCTTCACGCCCGTGATGATGAGGAACAGGCCGAAGACGTAGATGAGCCAGTGGAAGCGCTCCAGCATCGCCACGCCCGCGAAGATCATGATGGCCCGCAGGACCAGCGCGCTGAGGATGCCCCAGAAGAGCACCCGGTGCTGGTAGACCTGGGGGATTCGCAGCGACGAGAAGATGACGACGAAGACGAAGACGTTGTCGATGGAGAGCGACTTCTCGATGAGATAGCCGGTGAGGAACTCCACCGCCGGGCCGCTGCCGAACTTCCACCACATGAACCCGTTGAAGACCAGCGCCAGGCTGATCCACACCGTGCTCCAGCCAAGCGCCTCCTTGAAGCCCACGACGTGGGCCTTCCGGTGGAAGACGCCCAGGTCCAATGCGAGCATGGCGATGACGAAAGCGACGAAGCCGCCCCAGAGGACGGGACTTCCGACGGTATGTAGGGGTTCCATAGGTGGGACTCAGATAAGAGCCACCGTTCTCTTCGACAAATAGGGATTCCGGTCGCGCTCCATTCGGAAAACCGAAGTGTGGGCCCTGTCGCGGGCCGAAAGAGGGGCGGCCGAGCGGGCGTGACGGGTTGGGGAAGGGGATTGGGGGGCGGGCAGTTCGCCTCCGTCCGGTTGGAAAATCGACAAACACCGGGCCGTTGAGACCAACCAGGCGTCCCTTCGCCGAGGCAATTCTGGCCTCTGGCGCGGTGGGCGCGGCGAGGGTTCGCAGGGCGATCGTCGTCCGCGGCGCTCGTCTCTCTCCCGGCCCCTCGAAGAAGGACCGCCACTTGATCCGGAATCGTCTTCTTGCCTCGTTGTGTGGGGGCCTGCTCGCGCTGTCGGCCACGGCCTGCAGTGCTGGGTCGGACTCCAACGGAGCGACTTCCCCTGGTGACTCCCAGTCCCCCTCCGAGCAGCCACAGCACCCCACGCCCACTCCTACGCCGAACCCGACGCCGAACCCCGAGCCGACGCCAGTTCCAACGCCCGACCCCACGCCTGTCCCGGAGCCGACGCCGAACCCCGAGCCGACACCAGAACCCACGCCAACACCGGAACCCACGCCGACACCGGAACCCACGCCGACGCCAGAACCCACGCCGACACCAGAGCCCACTCCCACGCCCACTCCGTCGAGCACGGACAAGTTCGGCGTGAAGATGCTGTACCCGTCCAAGTCCGGGGGCGAGTCCTGGATGCTGGCCGACAATCCCAACGCGGACCCTCGTTTTGATCCTCAGGGCACCGTCACCCGCAACGCGGATGGCTCCTGGAAGATGAAGAGTGCGAAGGTTCGCATGGGCGTCACGACGTCCACGGGCTACTCGGCGGCGAAGATTCCCACCTATGACCGGGATGTACTGGCCAGCCGAGGCTACATGCAGGCGCCCAATGACTGGCGCAACGTGGAGATGACAGGCTTTGTGAAGCTCAACGCCGCGTCGGACACGTCGGACAACTTCGACTGGTATGCGCGCGGCGGCAAGCACAACGACAAGAACTCCGGCTGCGAGGGCAGCAGCTACAAGGGCGGTCTGCACTACGACGGCCGCGCCCGGTGGCAGAAGGAGACGTGGCACGTCTCCTACGAGCAGGCCCCCTACAAGCCGGCCACGTCCGCGTTGAGGGGCCGCTGGGTGGGCTTCAAGGCGGTGATGCGCAACACCTCCGTCAACGGCAAGGAGGCGGTGCGCCTGGAGATGTACGTCAACGAGAACGCCGACAAGGTGACGTGGAAGAAGGTCCACGACATGGTGGACGCGGGTGACTGGGGCGGGGACGCGCAGCACTGCGGCGGCGCCACGGGCCCCATGCCCATCACCTGGGGAGGCCCCATCGCCACCTTCCGCTGGGACAACGCGGAGGATGTGGACTTCAAGTGGATGTCGGTCCGCGAAATCCAGCCGTAGTCACGCCCTGACCGCGGTCCACGCCGCGCGTCGGGGAAGAAGGGCGCGGGAGGCACACTCTTCCGCGCCCTTCGTGCGTACGGAGGCTGCGCCTGTCGTCACTCCGACGGGGCTTCCGACTGGGAGGCAGGTGGCCGGTACTCCGGTGGCAGGCCAGCCTACTTCGCGCCGGTGCGAGAGCACGCGGCATGGGTGTGAGCGGGCACGGCATGCTGCGGGCCCGCTTCGGGTAAGGGGCGGCGTACATGAGAATCACTTTCCTGGGCCATGCGGGCTTCGCCGTGGAGACGGCGTCGAGCGTCGTCGTCATGGACCCGTGGTTGTCCGAGCGAGGGGCGTTTGACTCGGCGTGGATGCAGCTTCCGCGCAATCACCACCTGGCGCCGCGAGTGCGCGCGCTGCTGGAGACACCGGGTCGCGAGCGCTACCTCTACGTCAGCCACGAGCACAAGGACCACTTCGACCCGGAGTTCCTCGCGACGCTCCAGCGCCGGGACTTCACCGTGGTGATTCCGCGCTTCCTCCGCTCGGAGCTCCAGGACGTCTTCGCGAAGTACGGCTGCAAGCGTGTCATCGCCTGCGAGGACGGCCGCGAGGTCCCCATCAAGGGGGGCTACATCAAGCTCTTCGTCTCGGAGCAGGGGACCAATCGGGACTCCGCGGTGATGGTGCGAGGTGATGGCCAGTGTTTCCTCAACCTCAATGACTGCAAGCTGCATGACCGGCTGGCGCGCATCGCGGAGGAGGAGGGGCCCGTCGATGTCTTCACGGCCCAGTTCTCCGGCGCCATCTGGCATCCGACCTGTTACGAGTATTCGCCGGAGACGTACGCGGCCATCTCGTTGAAGAAGCGCGAGAGCAAGTTCGAGGCGGTGGCGCGCGCGTTGGAGGCCTTGCGTCCCAGGGCCTATCTGGCGTCCGCGGGGCCGGCCTGCTTCCTGGACCCAGCCCTGTTCCATCTCAACCTCGAGAAGGTGAACATCTTCCCGAACGCGACGCAGCTCTTTGGTTTCCTGGACCAGCGGCTCCCGTCCTCGGGCCTGAAGAAACTGGAGCCGATGCCAGGGGATGTGCTGGACGCGGGCACGCTGGACTACGTCTCGCTGGATGGAGAGCGCCTCACCGCGGAGCGCTTCGAGTCGTACCTGCGGGCCTACGCGGCGGACATGGCGCATCTGTTCCGCGAGCGCCGCCGCAACATGCTCCGCGCGGAGGTCGATGAGATTCATGCCCGCCTGCGCGTGGAGCTCCAGCGCAAGCTGGACCTCCTGGAGCTGCACGAGCGCGTGGGGATGCCGCTGTATGTGGAGCTGACGGAGCTGCCGCAGCGGCTGCTGCGTGTGGACTTCAGGGCGCGCCGGGTGGACGAGGTGCCCGCCATTCATGAGTCGACGCGCTACTCGATGAAGGTGAGCGCCGTGGACCTGGTGCGGGTGTTGGATCGGAAGCTGACGTGGGAGGACTTCCTGCTGTCCTTCCGGTTGAAGCTGAGCCGGTCGCCGGATGTCTATGAGCCCATCCTCCACGGGTTCCTCGGCGTGGAGATCGAGGACCTCCGCGCCTTCTGTGAGGGAGTCCGCTCGACGGAGTCCCAACGTGAACGGACGGTGGTGGAGGCGGGGGGACGGCGCTTCACCGTGCAACGGTTCTGTCCACATCAAGGCGCGGACCTGTCGGAAGGCTGGGTGGAGGAGGGGCGCTACCTCGTGTGTCCCCGGCACCGCTGGCGGTTCGACCTGGAGGATGGCGGGCGGTGTCCCACGAATGGCTCGACGCTCTGCGCGGAGCCCACGACCCAACTGTCGGGTCCATCCGAGTCCGAACCCGAGTCGCCGCCTCTTCCCGTCCAGGAACCTCTCGCGCTCTGACTCGACCTTCGCCGTGGGTCTTTGCTCCGCGGCGGAAAGTCGAGTCAGAGCCTTGCTGAAACGATGCGACTCATGAGGAAGGAAGGGAGCGGACTCCCTTCCTTCCCATGACTTCAGCGGTTACGGGCTGAAGGTCCCGGTGAGCACGCTGGCGCGAGCGCGGGGCAGCGCGCGCTTGAACGGGCTGAGCGCCAGATCCGAGCCGGGCTGGTACCAGCTCTGGATTTCCGCGAAGTACGTCTGGCCCGCCTGCAGCACATCAGGCGGCAGGTACACGCTTTGGAGATCCGTGTGCAGCGTCGTCACGCGCGTCACGGTGGTGGCGCCGTTGCTCGTGCCGAGCCGGAAGATGTTCACCACGTAGTTCGTGGCCGTGCCGATGAGCGGCTTCGACCAGCGAAGCGAGGCATCGGTCCCCACGCCCGTGAGGGTCTGGAACGCGCCACGCGTGTTCACCAATGGCGCCTGAACCGGCCCGACGAGGGGCTCCACGGGCCCGGCGGTGAACGCGCTCGCCTCCTGCTCCACGCGGATGTCCGTGCTCATGATGTAGGGCGTCGCCGTTCCCAGCGCGTAGCTCTTCGTGAAGCCGGCGACTGCGAACGCCACCTTCTGCCACGTCGCCGGGAGCGGGTTGTTGTAGGCCATGCTCCCCGTGACGATGTCGGTCTTCAGCGCGTCGGGATTGAGCTTGATGAGCAGGGGCGGCCCGCTGATGGACGCGAGCGCCGAGCTCAGTGCGGCCGGCCGGGCGGACATCCAGATTTCGTTGTGCGTGCTGACCGCGTCCGGGTTCACCTGGGTGCGAAGGGCCTCGAAGGCCGAGCGCCTCCAATCCACGGCGAAGGTGCCGGTCGCGGCAGGCTGGGTGAAGGTTCCGTTGACCGTGACGGGCTGTCCCGCCACCTGCGTCACGTTGGCGTCGAGCACCTTGTGCATCGCGCGGTAGGGCACTCCATTCGTGGTCGTCTGGTACCGCATCTGAGCCAGAGAGAACACATCCCCGAGACTGCTTTGGACACGCAAGGGATTGTTCACGTTGGCGTAATCGAAGCTCAATCCGGAGAGCGACGTGGCACCCGCCAGGGGGCGTCCCGTGGCGATGGGGTCGACGTAGCCGAACGCGCCCGCGTTCACCGAATACATGTCCAGGAAGTCCCCCGTCTGCCAGGGAGACAGGCCGGTGGCGGACACGCTCACGGGGGTCGGCAGCGAGACGAGGGTGCCATCACGGCCCCACTGCGTGGAGCCCAGATCGAACGTGCGCCCGGTGCTCACCAGGTAGCGCGAACCCAGCTTCAGGTAGATGCGGCCGGAGGGGACGTTTGGCACGGAGATGGTGCCATCCGCGGCACCCGTGCCCGGATAGGCCGTGAAGGCCCCCGTGGTTGAATCCCGCGTGTATGCCACCACCGATGTGGTGGACTGGTCGAATGGCTTTGTCACGTTGCCTGACGTGGCGATGAACGTCTGGGGGCTGGTACCGGTGACCTGGGTGGTCAGGCCTTGGTCGACCTGGGCGGACTCGTCCGGTGACGCCTCGGAGCCCATCGCCTCGGCCTCGTCGAGACCCGCGCAGCCGACCCCTGCCATGCCGACCAGAAGACCGATGGGAATCAATGACATTTTCATTGTGAAGGAGTTCCTTTTTGCCGACGCCATCGATGGCGCCGAGCGGGGATATTCATACAAGGCCGGTCTGACATTCCTGGACGTGTTTCGATGCCGCGTCTCCCTCGGCGCGGTGAAATCAAAGGGAGCGTGTCGACAGCCCCGTCCGCTGAGTTGAACACCGAGATATTCACTGCTCGCCAGGCACCGCGGCCGCGCGGCGAAAGGCGCGTCAGGGGCCGGCCTTGGCTGAATCAGCGCCTGACGGAGTGGGGGACTCCGTCCCAGGAGCAGGATAGAGTCGCGGCGACATGACGCGTGCTCAGGATGGCCAGAAGAAGGTGGATGTCGCGAAGCTGATGAAGAAGGTGGACGCGCTTCTCGACGAAACCCCACCGCAGCTCGACGACGCGATTCCCTTGCTGCGGCAGGTGCTGGAGGCGGAGCCGAAACGGCTCATGGCCCTGCATTCGCTGAGCTGGTGCCTGGATGCCTACCGGCGCACGGATCCACTTCGCTGGGCGCGGGAGCTCAAGGCGGAGCACTGGAAGCTTCGCGACCAGGTCCTCGCGCTGACGGAAGGAACGAAGTCAGGCGGCAAGCTGAGCGATGCCCAGCGGGCGCGGACCCTGGCGCTGAGCCTGTGGGCCGAGGACGTGGTTCGAGGCGCGCCCACCGACGCCCAACTGGATGAGGTGGAGGCGGCCCTGGACGAGGCGGAGGGGCTCCGGGAGCTGGTGGACCTCGCGCGCGGCCGCAGGGGGCTCGAGGCCTGGCGCTGTGTTCGACAGGGCGTGAAGGGATATCAAGCGCTGCTCGCCTCGATGTCTGAGGCACCTGAGCGGCGCATCCTGGACGTGCCCGACGATGACGACTCCTGTTTCGGCGGTTTGGAGGGGGCTTTTTCAGACGAGGGCTTCATCTCGTGGCTGAGAAAGCAGAAGCCCGCGGCGCGCCCCAAGGGGAAGAAGGGCAAGGAACTGGATGCCGGACTGTTGCTCGCGGCGGGGGAGGACGCGGCTCCCTTCGTCGGGCCGGGATTCAGCGGTGCCGGCCGGGTGGGTCGAGTGCTGGCGTTGCGTGCACTGGGGGCGAACCTGGACGTCCGCAATGACCATCAGCAGACGCTGCTGCACGTGGCGGCCATGGTGGATGACGCGGCCCTGGTGCAGGAGCTCCTCGCGCTGGGGGCCTCGCCGGCAGCGGTGGACGACGAGAAGGCCACCGCGCTGCACCGAGGGGTCGAGAACGACGCGGTGGCGTGTGTGCCCGTGCTGGTGCGAGGGGGCGCCGCCGTCGAGGCGCTCGATGAGAACGGCCGCACGCCGCTCTTCGACGCCCGGGTGCCTCAGACAGCCCAGGCCCTGTTGGATGTGGGGGCCAACCCCAACGGGGGCAAGGGGTGGACCGTGCTGCACCAGATGGTGTGCTTCATGGACCGAGGGCCCGTCATCGAGCTCCTCCTCCGCGCGGGCGCTGATGCCAGCCTGAAGGATGCCCAAGGCAAGACTCCCGCCCAGGAAGCGATGGAGCGCGAGTTCCCGCAGCTCGCCCGCCTCCTGGGGGCAACACCCGACGCAAAGCCTGCATCGGGCCGCAAGGCGCGGTGAGGAAGGGGGCCTGTGACACCCCACGCTACAAAGGGGGGTCACAAAGCCGTCCCCTGTGGCATTTCGTGTCACACGGTGAGTCCTGGTTGTCTTGGGTCATTGTCGACGGGGTGTGATTGAATAGATATTGATGCTGAGAATGGAATCACATCCGAGACGCTGAAGACGTCGGATGGTTCACATACTATCGGTGTGGGTGGCGTTGTTTCGGCGCCGCCTATCTCGAACCGGGGGTATGTGATGCGGCTGTCAAGGATTGCTGGTAGGCAGTGGCTGTGGTTGTGCGGTCTGCTCGGTGGCGCCGCGATGATGGGCGCTGCCTGTGGCGCACCTGACGCGAGTGTCGAGCCTCAACCCGTCGTGGAGCAGTCGACCTCTCTGGCGACCTGTGTCCCATCCTCGAGCGGGATGACGGTCTGTGGCATGGTGACCACCGCCGTGGGGGCTCCGCTCGGGGGTGCCCAGGTGGATCTGCGTGGCGTACGAACGGTGACGGCTGCGGACGGTTCGTTCTCGGTCTCGGCGTCGGTGCCGGTCGGGGCGCCGCTGACCATCACCGCCCCGGGGTTCATGCCCCATGTGGGCGCTGTCACTCGCAACGTGCTGGGGGCGCGCTTCGTGCTCCACCCGCTCCATCAGCAGACGTTCTCGGGGGGCACCGCGACGGTGACGGACCCTCGCAGTGGTGCGTCCATCACGCTCAACCTGGCGTCGCTCCAGGCGGGCACCCCGACTGAGCAGCCGGTTCCGCCCTACACGGTGGGCGTGCGCTTCATCGACACCGGCTTCCTTTCGATGCCCGGCACGGATGGCGCCGTGAATCTCGCGGGCCAGCAGGTCTTCCTGGAGACGCGAGGGGCCATCTACACGGAGGTGCGTGACTCGCGGGGGAGCCTGCTCAAGCTGCGCCCGGGCATGACGGCCCAGGTGTTCATCCCGCTGACCCGCGACATGGCTGGTACGGCGCCGGCGAACATCGCGTTGTGGTCCATGCCGGTGGGCAGCAACCAGTGGGCGCAGCAGCCGACCAACGCCAGCCGCTCGGCGAACCAGAACCAGTGCTCGAGCCGCGAGACGGTGACGTGCAACGTGGATGACTGCAACCGCATCTCGACCAGCGGCTTCCGGGGCAACACCAACGAGATTGGCTTCATCAACGCCGACATCGAGAAGACCAACCCCGCATGTCTGCGCATCGACGTGAACGCCGCGGCGCTGCCGCCCGGCACGGTGCTCCCCATCTGCCTGGAGCTGGAGATTCCCATCCCCTCCGGCGGCTCACAGACGCGCAACATCTGCGTGGGCGCGGGCACGGACATCCTCTACAACCTGCCCTCCAACGCCAACATCACGGTCCGGCAGGCCGCGGGCTTCGGCTGCCCCCCGCCGCCGAGCAGCAGCGTGACGGTGAACACGGGGGCGCCCTGGGGCGGCACCGGTGCTCCCGCCAATCCGGGGCAGTGCAATGGCGTGCTGACGTTGCCTCCGCTGCCGTGAGAGTGATCCGCTGTTGAAGCGAGGGGCCCCGGCCGTTCCAGCGCCGGGGCCTCGCTGTCATGGGTGGATGTGCGCCGGTCGCGGACAGCGCTTCGTCAGGGAATGGACAGGCCCCCGCGACTGACAGGCGATTACGGCCCCCCGCTCGAACGGACACCATCGGGCCATCGAGTGTGTGCCATTCCCAAGGGCCGCGTTCCCCGCCGGTGACTCCTCGCGACTGTCATTGACGCGGGGGGGAGCAGGTGGGGAGTTCGGCTTGACTGTGTGGGCGCCTGACCTCGACGCAACTTCATCACCCTAGCTGGAGGCCGTCCACATGAGGGATGTCGCGCATTCCACCTTGCCTCTCCCGGATTCTCGGAGCGCCTCGGAGTTGATCCGCGGCATGTTGCCCAAGCTGTATGGCGTTGAGGAGCAGCAGCCCCGGGCCACCGTGACGGAGCACTACCATCCGGATGCCACGTTTCAGGGGCCGTGGGTGACAGTCCAGGGGCTCGAGAATGTCAGGCGGTTGGTGTATGTCCATCGGACCTTCTTCGCCGGTTGCCAGCTCAGCTTCAGCGACATCGCCGAGACAGCCCGTCCGGATGGCTACCGGGTGGTGTTGACGGACGTGATGTGTACGCTCGTCTACAAGCGATTCCTCGCGTGGAGGCCCTGGCAGCTGTTGCTGGGGGACACCGTCACCTTCCAGGCGGTGCACAAGTTCGTGCTGGATGGCGACCTCCGGATTGTCTCGCACGAGGAGGCCTTCAGCCCGGGTTCGAGCACTGAATCCCTGCCGGCGGGCCGGGTGCTCTACTCGCTGCTACGCAGAGGGGCGACCTCGGACTTCGGGTACACGTTGAACCAGTACATCGCCGGGGACCGCACGGTGAGGACCGTGCTCTAGTCCTCCAGCCTGGTGTGGGCTCGGGGCGTCGAGGCTCCGGGCCCTGCCGCGCCGGTCCGCCGCTGCGCGGAGGTGCGGGGTGGGGTAGGGTGGTGGCCCATCTCGAACCGTAGGGCCGGCCGCCACATGTCCACAGAAGTCGTTGTCTCTGAAGAGACTCGGCCCTCGGCCACCTGGAAGTCCCGGCTGCGCGCCCTGGCCGTGGAGCTGTCGTTTCCGGTGGGGCTCTTCTTCTTCAGCCGGCTGGCGCTGTTCCTGCTCGCGCGCGTCTCCCTGCTGTTCGACCCGAGGCTTCATCGCGGGCCGTTCCATCAGGAGGGGCTCGCGGGGCTGGACGCGTTCTGCCGATGGGACTGTGGCTGGTACGCGGAGATTGCACGGCAGGGCTATGTGCGCCCCCAGGCCACCAACTTCTTTCCGTTCCTGCCGCTGACGGCGAGGTTCGTGAGCGAGGTCACGGGGCTGGGCATCCCGGAGTCGCTGGTGCTCATGGCGAACGTGGGGGGATTGCTGGCGCTCGTCGTCCTGTACCGGCTGTTTCGCGCGCTGGAGGGAGAGGAGGTGGCCCGGGTGTCGCTGCTCCTCTTCATGGCCTATCCCTTCGCGTTCTTCCAATCCGCGGGCTACCCCGAGTCGTGGATGGTGTTCTTCACCGCGCTCGCGCTGCTGCTGGGCCTTCGAGGGAGACCCTGGTCGGCGGCGCTGGCGCTGGGGTTCGGGGGCCTGGCGCGCCACCTGTCGCTCGTGGCGGGGTTGGGCTTGCTCTTCCAGCAGCTCCGCTCGCGCGGTGGAGGGTGGAGGGCGTGGTTCCAGCGAGACCTGTTCGCCTTGGCGCTGCCCCTGGTGATGGTGTCGCTCTACTTCCTCTTCCTGGGGCGGCGGTTCGGGGACCCGCAGCTCTGGTGGAAGGTTCGTGACAGCGAGTGGGCGGGAGCGTGGGCGGGATTGGTGAACTGGTGGCGAGGAAACTGGGCGCCCGAGGTGAACCTCTACGTGGCGATGTCCTTCGTCCCGGGAGTGGGGGCGCTGTTGCTGGCGAGGCACCGCCGTTGGTGGACGCTGGCTGCCTTCGGGATTCCCTTGATGCTCGTGCTGTGGAGCGTGGGCCTGGTGGGTCTGGGGCGCTACAGCGCGGCGGTGTGGCCCGCGTTCCTTCCGTTGGGGGCCTGGCTCAGCCGGCAGCCCGCGCTGCGAGGCCCCATGGTGCTGGGCTTCGCTCTCTTCCAGGGCATGCTCGTCTTCCTCTTCGTCCACTCGTACCCCATCAACTAGACCAGACCCGCCTCAAGGGCGAGGCACCGCGAGTTGCAAGGCCACCCGCACGTTGTCCGAGCGCAGCCCCACGGGGCCTTCGAGCTCGAGCGCCTGGGGAGGAAGCTTCCCTGCCCAGACCAGGGCGTCATCCGCCCAGACACGCAACACTCCCGCGTCCAGGTCCGCGCGCAGGGTGTGTTCTGTTTCGAGTCCCGGAGCGGGGGCACTCGCCTGGCTTTGTTGGGAAGGGCGAACGGTGGTGTAGCCCGCGTTTCCACAGTCGTTGCTGTGGTGCATGTCTGGGTTTCGCTTGTAGTTGACGACGACACCGGGTTTTGGAGCGATTCGCCACATCACATACAGCACATTGCAGCCATCCATGGCGCGCAGCTTGAGACCCACTTGCTGACGCAGCTCTCCGGATTCGAATGCCCGCTGCTCGGTGGAGGGCCCCGACAGCTTGAATCGCAGCACAGCTTGAGCTGTCTTCGAGCCGGGAACCACGGCCCTCATCCGCGCGGTCCGCACGGTAAGCCAGCCATCGGGTTGTTCGCCCAGCTCCCCTTGCGTCACCTTCATCCGGGGCAGGGGCACCACTTCGAGCGGGGTCATGTGCGAGTTGACCTGCTGGCTGGCGGGAGGCCTGGGTGGCTCAGGGGGCGTGGTGCGCGGACATCCCAACCCACCCAGCACGGCCCATCCCAGGCAAGCGGCGAAGACCCGCCAGAGGGAGGTCACGGAGGGGTGGGTCCCAGGAGCGACGCGAGCGCCTCCACATGGGCCGTCAGATAGGCCTGCTCCGCGCGAAGCCTCGCCAGCTCCAGGAGGAGGTAGTCCCGGAACCGGCGGACCTCGCGTGTCTGGAGCGCTTCCACCTCCCGAAGCTGTCCCTCCAGGTCCGTCACCAGCGCCGACACCTCTCGCAGCCGGGCCTCCTCCGTCCGATGTCGCGCGCGCAGCTCCGCCAGCAACTCGGAGACCTGCTGGTCCACGCCGCCCACGTCGGTCTTCGTCGCGCGACGGCGGCCCTCTCGCGCCCGGGCGTTGGCCTTTCCCTGCCACAGATGGCCCAGGTCATACGACAGTAGGACCTGCCCGAAGAGCGGGACGTCCTGGTCCAGGTCGAAGACCTCGTCGTAGCCACCGCGGAGGCTGAGCTCCCAACCCTTGGCGCGGCGCAGGCCCGCGGACGCGGCCTCCACCGCGTCATCCGCCGCGCGGAACTCCTCCAGCAAGGATTCGAGCCGCTGGCCTCGCGGAAAGCCAGGTCGCGCGGCCAGCCGCTCCCGCGCCATGGCGGTGTCCGTGTGTAGCGCGCGAAGGTTGTCCAGTCGCACCTGCACCGCGTTGAGTTCTTCCAAGGTCGCCCGGCCCTCACGCAGGTCCGAGCGAAGCGCCGTGACGAGCGCCTCCGCCCGTGGCAGGGCCTCCGCGAGCACTCGGGCCCGAGCCTCCAGCGCGGAGTCCTCTCCCAGCCCCGCGCCCTGTCTCACGGCGGCCTGGAGCGAGGAGAGCGCCTTTTGCCGGCGGCACTCGGCGGCGGCGCGTTGGTGAATCACCCGGCCTCGGTAGAGGCCCACGACGTCGTAGCTCACGCCCGCGGTGGCGCGAGGCTTGGGCTTGCCCAGGTCCGTCCCGCCCTCGGCCTGGCCCGTGTTCACCACACCGAAGCTGCCGAACACCTCCGGCGCCAGTTCCAGCGCGGCCTCCGCGTCGCCGACTCCGCGCACCCACTCGCAATAGCCCTCCGCGCGCGCGTCGACCTGGGTGTCGGGGTTCGCCGCGAGGGCCGAGGGTGTTCGCGCGGCGAGATACAGGAGCGCGCCGCAAGTGAGCGTCTTCCGCATGGGGCTCCTCACAGGAAAAGGGGCGCGCGGCCCAGGTGCAGCAGGTCCTCGCGGGCCGACGTGGCGTCCGTGAGCTTCAGCTCCACCATCACCCCGCGCAGCATGTGCTGACGGATGGGGTGCTTGATGGAGACCTCCCCCTCCAGCACCTGGCCCACCACGCCGACTTCGCGGCACCACACGACCTTCGCGGCACATGCGAAGAGCGGCGTGCCGGCCCCCGCGTTGTTCAGGTTCTCGTACGGAACGAAGGCCACGGCCAGGTCCTTCTCGATGGCCCGCAGATACGGAGACGCGCGAAGCGACGTGATGAGCGACTCGTAGCGCTGGGTCACGTCCTCCAGGGCCTTCAGGTCCTGTTGCAGGCTCCGCATGGTCGCCTCCGCGCGAGCCTGCTCCAGGACCGAGTGCGTGTATTCGCGCTCCAGCAGCAGGACGTCCGAGGTGATGCCCTCGGGGATGCCGTCCTTGCCCATCCGGTCCTGCACCGCCGTCAGACCCGCGATTTCGCGCTGCAGCGTCTCCGTCCGGGTCTCCAGCTCCACGGTGGTCTGCGCCAGGGAGAGGTTGCTCTGCGCGAGCTGGGCTAGGTGGTGGTTGAGCGTGAGCTTGTCCTCCTGTTGCAGCAGCCGCGCGCCGTACATCGCATCCGTGCGCGCGCGGGTGAGCCCGGCATAGGCGCGGTTGGACTTGAGGATTTCGTCGCGAGCGTGGTTGTACTCGAAGCGCAGCGCGGCCAGCCGCTTCGCCGTGCGGCTCTTGGAGGCACGCTCATCGCTCAAGGCCACCAGGAAGCGCTGCTGGAATGCATGCTCCGCGGCGGCGGTGCGCTCCGCGTCCATCATGCGGTTCTCGACGGCGCGACGCTCGGAGAGCACGTGGTCTCTCGACGAGGTCTGCGCCGCGACCTGCGCATTGAGCGTGAGGATGTGCGGGTCCGTGGGCGAAATCACCGCGGGGGTGGCCCAGCTGCGGCTCAGGAGGAAGAAGCCCTGCACCGACAGGAAGGACACCAGCGCCAACAGGATGAGGCCGAGCAGCACCGACCCCATGAGCTTGTAGGCGGAGACGGCGGCCGAGTTGATGCGGTTCGCGACGCGTTGATTCATGGGGCGCTCTCACCGGCGGGATTGGATGGCAGGCGGCTTTCCTCGCCCGCGACGGAGGGCGCCTTCGCCGCGCTGGGACTGCCGCGTGTCTCCCAGCTCCCTGAGTCCAGGGTGAGCAGGGCGAGCGGCGTGAAGAGCGCGTACGTCACGGGCATCAGCAGCGCCATGGGCAGGAAGCACGCACCATGCACACGCCGGTCCTCGGGCAGGTGCCGCGTCTCCAGCCGGTAGACGATTCCCAGCAGTCCGATGACCAGGAAGTGGAACGAGAGGATGTCCAGGAACTCTCCGGTGAGGACGTTGTGGACGATGACGACCGGGTAGGCGAGCAGCAGCGCGAGCTGGGACACGTAGTGGACCGTCACCACCGGGTGCAGCCGCCACGCGTGGGACAGTCCGCCGAGCAGGTCCACCAGGTTGGAGCGCCGCCACCGGAGCTGCTGGGAGAAGTAGCCGGCGAGCGTCGCCGGTGCGGCGGTGAAGCAGAACGCGTCCAGCGTGTAGACGGTCTCGTAGTCGTGTTTGACGATCTGCCGCGTGAGGAAGCGGTCCTCGCCGTACTTGATGGGGATGCCCGCGATGGCGCGGGCCTCGAGGATGGGCTCCAGCTCCAGCAGCACGTGGCGGCGGTACGCGGTGAGGCAGCCGGACAGACACATCACCTGACGGAAGCTGCGCTCCAGGTCCTTCAGCCACTGCTGGGCGAAGTGGAACTTGATCTCCACCATGCGGGTCAGCCAGTTCTGATGGCGGTTCGTCACATAGGTGCGTCCGCCCACCGCGGCGATGCGAGGGCTGACGAAGCGGCGCACCAGGTGGCGCACCGCGGACTTGTCGACGATGACGTCCGAGTCGACCGAGACGATGATCTCCGCGTCGACGGCGGCCTTGACGCCCCGGTTGATGCCCTTGCGCTTGCCCATGTTCTCGGGGTTGCGCATCACCAGGACATTGGGCGTGCCCTCCGCGGCCTTGAGGGCCCACGCGTAGCTGTCATCGTTGGAGCAGTCATCCACCACCACGATTTGCAGCAGGTGGCTTGGGTAGTCCTGCTCCAGCAGGCTGCGCACCGCGTGGAAGATGCCTTTGCCCTCGTTGAAGAGAGGGATGACGATGGCGACGCGGGGTTGGAAGGTGTCGTCCGCCTGGTCGATGCCGCCGCCGCGCACCCGCCGCAGGAACGGACCGAGGATGTAGCGGTTCATCAACACGACGATGAACAGCAGATGGATGGGAAAGAGCTCCATCAGGTCTCGCCCCCCATCACGCCGCCACTCCTTGCCCCTAGCGGCTGTGCCGCTCCGCTTCTCCCGTGGGGGAGCGGTGGGAAAGTTGGCGGGCCTGGGGCCCACGCCAACTGCCCCCGAGGATGGTGGAACGGGGTTGCCCACTCTGACGTCAGCGCGCCTCAGTGCGTGTCCGCCCGTCATCAGCGGCTGGAACAGGAGGGCGCCCGTTTCGTCGTGAGGTGGACGCCCCGAAGGCGTCAGTGGGCCGCGGGGGGCGAGGGAGACGTCACCGCGTCCGCGCGTTGGAGGTCCCGGGTGAGCTCCGCCTTGCGGGCATCACGCTGGGCCGCGGACGTGAAGGCGATGCCCTCCATGGATTCGCGCGACGCAATGGCCACGCGCGCCAGTCCGTCGCGGGAGATGAGGCCCAGCGCGAAGGCCTCCAGCGCGGCGCCCACGTACGTGTCGAAGAAGTAGATGTGTCTGTCCCGCCAGGCGCGGCGAGCCGTCTCAGGGGTCTCCACGACGTCGTGGATGAAGACGGCATGCACGCTGTGCGGCGCGGCCGAGAGCATCCTGTCGCCGAACTCAACGTCCCCCTGGCCGCTGTCGCCCACGAAGACGAAGCCGTACTCGGGGAAGATGCGCGCATAGCGTTGGAAGTTGTCGAACTTCTTCGCGGCGATGCGCGAGTTGCCCAGCAGATGGGTGAGGCTGCCGGAGAGCACGACGTGGGGCGGTACGCCGTGCTTGCGCAGGCTGTCGAACGTCAGGTTCTCCACGGCGCCCAGCGGGTCCATGGGCCGGGCGGTGACGAAGGTGAGGTCCCCCTCGCGGCCCGGGATGATGCCCGGGCCCCGGTCCAGCTCCGCGTAGAAGGCCAGCACCCCGGGGTACACCGTCTTGGATGGGTACCGCGTGTCCTTGAGGTTGACGTAGAAGGTGTCGTCGATGTCGCTGAGGATCTTGTTCTCCCCGCTGGGGGCGGACTCGGCCTCGCGGCGGATGTGGGCGAGGATGTCCTCGCGAACCGCCGGGTCGTCCATGTCGTCGAAGAGCAGCTTCTCCAGGTCCTGGTGGTTGTTGCCCGCGTCGAGCAGGTTCTTGAAAGCGGTCAGCTCGCGGCCGCGCACGCCGAGGAACAGGTCTCGGATGCACCGCTCCGCCAGGGTGGGGGTGGAGCCGCGCTGGAGCGCCGTCACCAGGCTGGCGCGCAAGGGCAGGGCCAGCTGCGTGGCCCGCTCCCGACAGAGCATGTCCAACAACTGCGTGTGGTGGTCCGGTCCGAAGATGCCGTCGTCCAGGTCGCCCAGCAGGGACTCGAGGTCGATGTTGGCCAGCAGGAAGTTCAGCTCGGCGGCGCTCGAGTCTCGCAGCAGGTCGAGGATTCGGCGCTCCTCGCTCGTGTCGGTGTGCCCGGCCATGAGCATGCGCAGCGTCTCCAGCTTCTTCGTCGCGGCGTGCGAATCCATGCTGTTCCCCCCGTTCCGGCGCGGGGCCGGAGATGGACCTCGCAGCCTACGCGGGCAACCGTGGGCCGTGGTAGATGAGGGGCATGTCGACTGTTGGCGAGCCACTGGAGCTACGTCCGGACGAAGTCCATGTGTGGGTTGTCGAGCCCGAGCGCATCCAGGAGCAGAAGCTCCTGGACGCCTACTGGGGCCTGCTGGACGCGGCAGAGCGCGAGAAGCAGAAGCGCTTCCGCTTCGAGCGCCACCAACGGCAGTACCTGGTGAGTCACGCGTTGGTGCGAGTGACGCTGTCACGCTACGCGCCGGTGGCGCCCACCGCGTGGACCTTCTCGACCAACGCCTATGGTCGGCCGGAGATTCGAGGCGAGTGGGGCGCGCGCCTGCGCTTCAACCTCTCGCACACGGATGGCATGGCGCTGGTGGCGGTGGGCCTGGACGCGGAGCTGGGGGCGGACGTGGAGGACAGCCAGCGGCCCGGGGATACGGTGGAGATCGCCGACAGCTTCTTCGCCGCCTCCGAGGTCGCCGCGCTCAGGGCCCTTCCCGTGGCCGAGCAGCGAGGCCGCTTCTTCGAGTACTGGACGCTCAAGGAGGCCTACATCAAGGCGCGAGGCGCGGGGCTGTCCTTGCCATTGGACCAGTTCGCCTTCCACCTGGCGCGGGGGCAGGAGCCGCGCATCTCGTTCGATGCGCGGATGGCCGATACGCCGGAGACGTGGCGGTTCCTGCAGTGGTGCCCCTCGGAGCGCCACCACGCGGCGGTGGCGCTGCGCAGCGCCCGGACGAACCCCTTCCGGGTGCGCTGGCAGTTCACCGTCCCGCTGGCCTCGGACGCGCCTCCTCGCTTCGAGGCGGCCTGAGCGTCAGGCGGGGGTCGTCATCCAGCGAGTGAGGTCCTCGCCCAGCGCCGCGAGCAGGGCGGTCTGCTGCTGGCGAAGGAAGAAGTGACCTCCCTCGAAGTGGCGGACTCGGAAGTCGGCGTGGCGGGTCTCCTCGCGCCACGTCTCCAGACGGGCGAGCGGGACGTGCTTGTCGTCGGTGCCGCCCATCACGGAGATGGGGACGTCCAGCTTCACCGGCGACGGGCCGTTCTCCCACCACGCCAGCGCGAAGTCCGCGCGCAGCGTGGGCACCAGCAGCTCCAGCAGCTCGCGGTGCTGGAGGATCTCCTCCGGCGTGCCGTCGTAGCGCCGCAGCTCCTCGATGAACTGCTCCTGCGGGAGGTGGTGGATGGGCTTGCGGTCCGACTCGCGAGGCGCGCCGGCCGCGGCCAGCACCAGGCCTCGGGGGAGCGGACCGTTGCGCGCGTACAGCCGCCGCGTCAGCTCCAGCGAGATTCGCGAGCCCATGCTGTAGCCGAAGAAGACAAAGGGCCTGTCCAACAGCGGCGCCAGCACGGGCAGCAGGCCGTCCACCAGCGCGGGCAGGTTGTCGAAGGGCTTCTCCATCAACCGGCGCTCACGGCCGGGGAGCTGCACCGCGCAGAGCTCTACGCCCGGCGGAAGACCTCCTTGCCAGCTGCTGTAGATGGATGCGCTGCCGCCCGCGAAGGGCAGGCAGAACAAGCGCAGGCGCGGGTCCGGTTGGGGCTTGCGGGAAGGAAACCAGCGGTCAGGGGCGTTCGGGTTCGAGGCGGGCGCACTGGGCATGACGTATGGCTCTGTCGCACAGCCGAGGAAAACGGGTCAAGCCCTCGCGGCTTCGAGAGGGCTGGAGACTTCCGTTGGACATGCATGACTGACGTGTTTGACTTGGTATTCGTGAGTGAGTGGGCTCGCGGGGCTCGGTGGTGGCCGTGGTAGCTTTCAGCGCCGTGAGCTACGAGCTGTCGCACCTGGACGCCCTCGAGGCGGAGTCGGTGTTCATCATCCGGGAGGTGGTCGCCGAGCTGGACAGCCCGGTGCTGCTGTTCTCGGGTGGCAAGGACTCCGCGGTGATGTTGCACCTCGCGGTGAAGGCGTTCGCACCGGCGCCGCTGCCCTTCCCGTTGCTGCACGTGGACACGGGGCACAACTTCCCGGAAGTGCTCAAGTACCGGGACGCGCGGGTGGGAGAGCTGGGCACGAAGCTCCTGGTGGCGTCCGTGCAGGAGGCCATCGACGCGGGGCGGGTGGCGGAGGAGAAGGGGCCTCGAGCCTCGCGCAACCGGGCGCAGACGGTGCCGCTGTTGGAGGCCATCGAGAAGCATCAGTTCAACGCCGTGTTCGGAGGCGCGCGCCGGGACGAGGAGAAGGCGCGGGCGAAGGAGCGGGTGTTCTCGTTCCGCGACGAGTTCGGGCAGTGGGACCCGAAGAACCAACGTCCGGAGTTGTGGAGCCTCTACAACGGCCGCCATCGCCGGGGGGAGCACCTGCGGGTCTTCCCGCTGTCCAATTGGACGGAGCTGGATGTGTGGCAGTACATCGCGCGCGAGGGTGTGGCGCTGCCGTCCATCTACTTCAGCCATCGCCGCGAGGTGTTCCGCCGGGATGGGATGTGGATGGCGTGGTCGCCCTACCTGCCGCTGCTTCCGGGCGAGGAGGTGAAGACGGCCTCGGTGCGGTTCCGCACGGTGGGGGACATGACCTGCACCGCGTGCGTGGAGTCCACCGCGTCCACGGTGGACGAGGTGATTGCCGAGATTTCCGCCTCGCGAATCACCGAGCGGGGGGCCAGCCGCGCCGACGACAAGTTCAGCGAGACGGCGATGGAAGACCGCAAGCGGGAGGGCTACTTCTAGTGGAACTTCTTCGATTCGCGACCGCGGGCTCCGTCGACGACGGCAAGAGCACCCTCATCGGGCGGTTGCTCCACGACACGCGCTCGATTCTGGAGGACCAGCTCGCGGCGGTGGAGCGCACCAGCCGCGCGAGGGGCGATGAGTACGTCAACCTGGCGCTGCTGCTGGATGGCCTGAAGGCCGAGCGCGAGCAGGGCATCACCATCGACGTGGCCTACCGCTACTTCGCGACGGCGCGGCGCAAGTTCATCATCGCGGACACTCCGGGGCACCTGCAGTACACGCGCAACATGGTGACGGGTGCGTCCACGGCGGACCTGGCGCTCATCCTGGTGGATGCGCGCAAGGGCGTGCTGGAGCAGACGCGGCGCCATGCCTTCATCGCCTCGCTGTTGCGGGTGCCGCACCTGGTCCTCTGCGTGAACAAGATGGACCTGGTAGGCTTCGACGCGGCGGTCTTCGAGTCCATCCGCGACGAGTTCCGCAAGTTCTCCATGAAGTTGGACGTGGCGGACCTGACGTTCATCCCCATCTCCTCGCTGGGGGGGGACAACGTGGTGACGCGCTCGGAGCGGATGCCCTGGTACGAGGGCTCCACGCTGCTGCACCACCTGGAGAACGTGCACATCGCGTCGGACCGCAACCTCATCCACGTGCGCTTCCCGGTGCAGAGTGTCATCCGGCCCATGTCCACGAAGTACCCCGACTATCGGGCGTATGCGGGACAGGTGCTGGGCGGGGTGCTGCGGCCGGGCGACGAGGTGATGGCGCTGCCGTCGGGCTTCACCACGCGCGTGAAGACGTTGGAGCTCGCGGGGCGTGCGGTCGCGCAGGCGTTTCCGCCCATGTCCGTGAACGTGTCGCTGTCGGAGGAGCTGGATATCAGCCGGGGCGACATGCTGTGCCGGCCGGGCAATCCGCCCATGATGGGGCAGGACCTGGACGCCATGGTGTGCTGGCTGGCGGAGGGCGTCTCCCTTCAGCCGGGCTCACGCTTCGCGCTGAAGCACACCACGCGCTCGGCGCGCGCGCAGGTGAAGCATCTGCACTACCGGCTGGACATCAACACGCTCAGCCGCGACGAGAAGAGCCCGAAGCTGGGGCTCAATGAAATCGGGCGGGTGACGCTGCGAACCACGGTGCCGTTGTTCTTCGACGAGTACCGGCGCAACCGCCACACGGGCAGCTTCATCCTCATCGACGAAGCCACGAACGCGACGGTGGGCGCTGGGATGATCAACGGCCCCGCTGTCTGAGGTGCGCATGGTGCCGCGAGACTCCGGATTCATCCTCTGGTTGACGGGCATGTCGGGCGCGGGAAAGAGCACGCTCTCGCGAGCGCTGCGCGCGCACCTGGAGCCCTTGCGGTCCGTGGAGGTGATGGATGGCGACGAGGTCCGTACCTGGCTGACGCGGGGCCTGGGCTTCTCGCGCGAGGACCGCGAGGAGAACGTGCGCCGCATCGGACATGTGGCGCGGCTGCTCGCCCGTCACGGAGTGGGCGTCATCGTCGCCGCGATTTCGCCGTACCGGAGCTCTCGTGCGGAGGTGCGCCAGTTGGCGACGGACGCGGGGCTTGCGTTCGTCGAGGTCTACATCCAGGCGCCGCTGGACGCGCTCATCGCCCGGGACGTGAAGGGGCTCTACAAGAAGGCGCTGGCGGGGGAGCTGCGGAACTTCACGGGAGTCTCGGACCCGTATGAGGCGCCCGAGTCCCCCGAGGTCGTCGTCCGCTCCGCCGAGGAGCCGGTTGAGGCGGGACTGGAGCGCGTGTTGGAGGCGCTCCAGTCCAGGGGCTTGCTGGCGAATCGCGCGGCCTAGCGCAGGACGCGCTCCATCTTCACGTAGGGACGCTCGGCGGGGATGCCCTTGCCGCGGCAGTGCTCGATGAACTTGTTCGACTCGATGAGCTGCGGGGCCGTCTCGTCGTAGACGAGGATCATCACGTGGCGCAGCCAGGGCTCCTGGCCCATGGCGTAGACGTAGACATCCTTGGGCGTCAGGTGGTTGGTGATTTCGATGGCGCGGGCGCAGTCGGAGCCGTTGAGGCGCCGGGTCTGGTCCATCTTGCGCGGCAGCGGGTTGGTGAGCAGCGGGCCGTACATCCAGCTCATGGGGCCGCCTTCGCACTCCATGCCCAGGAACAGGATGTCGATGGGGCCGATGATGTCGCGCAGGTGCTGGTACATGCGCGGCTCCAACGCGTTGGAGTCGGCCGCCATCAGGATGGACTTGCCATCCAGCCGCACGAGGTGCGCCGTCTTGGCCTGCACGGCCAGGTCGCTGTGCTCGCCGAGGAAGGGCAGGCCGGTGATGGAGCCGCCCGGCACGGGAATCTCCTGCAGGTCGTCGATCTCCACCACGTTCTTGAAGCCGGTGTGGTGCAGCATCAGCCGCAGCGAGGGGTCCGCCAGCGAGTTGCCGTTGTTGCGAGGCACGATGATGGTGCCCACGCGGTGGCGCAGCTGGATGAGCGTCTCCATCATCAGGTGGTCGGCGTGGCCGTGGGTGATGACCACGTAGTCGATCTTCTCGGGCAGGTCCGCGTGCGTGAAGCGCGGCAGGTCCGTGGGGAACTCGTAGCTGATGACGGGGTCCGTGAGGATGCTGACGTCCTTCGTCTCCAGCAGCACGCAGGCGTGGCCGAAGTAGCGCACCCGGACACCCTCGCCGTCATAGCGGGGCGCCTTGCGAGGCACGGTGTCGGTGAACAGGTCCGCGAAGGCGGCGGACGCCGAGGCCGGCACGCCGAGCATTTCCGCCACCTGGCCTGGCGAGCCCGGCGTGTGGCGCATGCGGAACAGCGCGTCCAGGCCCTCGTGGCGGTAGGGCACCTTGAGCCACAGCGGCGCGTCCTCCTCGAGCCGCGGCGTGCTGAAGATGTAGGGGCGCCAGTCCTTGTCCACCTGCATGAGCGTCACGCTCTGCGAGGACTCCTGGTAGAAGCGGCTCTTGTAGAGCAGGGGCTCGATGTAGCGGGCGCTGGCTCGGTTGCTGAGGTCGTACGTGAGCTCCACGTAGCCGCGCAGCATGTCCGGCACCTTGGAGTAGAGGTGCTCCAGCGACGCGCCGTTGTTGGGCGCGAGCAGCTGCTCCAGCTCTCCCACGGCCTTGGTGTACGCGAGCATGTGCGCCTGCTCGCGCTGGGTCCGCTCTAGCAACTCCTTGACCCGGGGCGCTCGCGCGGCCGGGTGGTTGATGAAGGGGCCCCCCATCAACATGGGGTTCTTCAGCGCGGCCACGTGTACATCGGGATTCGCGACGAACGACTGCATCAGCTTCAGATGCAGGTTCGTCACGAACATGGGCGCCGTGGCGGGCGACAGCAGGAACCACCACGCGTACCACTGGTTGTACAGGGGCTCGATAGCCACGTTCGGCTTGAGGTACATCGGTCGGTCGAGCATCGGGTTCTCCAAGCGAGGCTCGATTATCTTGGAGAGTTCAGAGTCAGGGAAGCACGATGATGCAGTCGTCCCTGGTAGAGCGAGGGTACGGCACCTGTCGGGTCTTCTTGTCTGTGCGCCTTGTACATGCGCTACAGTTTCCGAGGGTTTTGGCGGTTGCGCAGGATTTGCGCGGCGGCACGCGGAGGCTCACGACCATGACTTCACCCTCGGCATCCTTCGAAACGTCATTGGCGGGATGGGCCCGGAAGCTGGCGCCCTCGGCCATCCAAGACATGCTCCAGAAAATCACCCGGCCAGGCGTCTACTCGCTGGCGCTGGGGCTTCCCGCGGCGGAACTGTTCCCCACGGAGGGGATGGCGGAGGCGGCGGCGAGGGTGTTGGCGGAGCAGGGTGGGGCCTTGCAGTACTCGCCCACGCTGGAGCCGCTCCGGGAGCAGGTCGTCGCGCTGATGGCGCGGCGGGGTGTGCGGTGTTCGCCGGGGCAGGTGTTCCTGACGACTGGGGCGCAGCAGGGGATGAACCTGCTGTCGAGGCTGCTGCTGGAACCGGGGCAGGCGGTGTTGTTGGAGGACCGAGTGTATTCGGGTTTCCAGCAGGTCTTGGACCCGTTCCAGTCGAGGCGCCTCACGGTGCGGAGGGATGCGGAGCGGGGGTTGGACCTGGATGGGCTCGAGTCGCTGCTGGCGTCGGGAGAGAGGCCGGGGCTCTTCTACACGATGAGCGATGGGCACAACCCGCTCGGGACGAGCCTCGCGATGGAGGCGCGGGAGCGGCTGGTGGGGCTGGCGCGGAAGTACCGCATGCCGGTCATCGAGGATGATGCGTATGGCTTTCTCCGGTACGAGGAGGAGGCCGCGCTACCGCCGCTGCGTGCGTTGGATTCGCAGTGGGTGTTCTACGTGGGGTCGTTCTCGAAAATCCTGGCGCCCGCGCTGAGGGTGGGCTGGGTGGTGGTGCCGGAGTCGATGGTGTTCCGGTTGGCGACGGTGAAGGAGTCGAGTGACATCGACACGGCGACCTTCACCCAGCGCATCGTGCTGGCGTTTCTGGAGTCCGGGCGGTTGGACGGGCACCTGGAGAGATTGCGGCGGGAGTATCGGACGCGGCGCGACACGCTCCTGCGAGCGTTGGAGACGCACCTGCCGCCGGGGGCGAAGTGGACTCGGCCGAGTTACGGGATGTTCGTCTGGGTGGAGCTGCCCGAGGGGCGTGACACCACGGTGTTGCTGGCGCGTGCGTTGGAGACGCAGCAAGTGGCCTACCTGCCGGGGCAGGCGTTCAGGGTGAGCGGGGGACGTTCGGCGTCCCACTGCATGCGCTTGAACTTCTCTCACTGTGAGCCGGCGCGAATCGAGGAAGCGGTGCGCCGGCTCGGTGGAGTCTTGAGGGAGGGGTGAGGTTCCCTCAGGGGTGGGGCTGGGAGGCGGCGGGCTTGTTCTCGGCGCCTTCGATTTGAATCTGCTCGAGGGCGGAGTCCTTGACCTCGATCTTCGCCTGGGACTTCAGGCGCTCGAGGAGGCTCTCCATGGACTTGGACCGGCGCTCGCCTTGGAGGCGGGCTTCGATGCGGGGCTTGGCCTGTTCGAGGGACTGGTCCATGCCGGCCTGGCGGCTTTGAAGCTTGACGAGGTGGATGCCCTTGTCGGTCTCGACGACCTGGCTGAGCTCGGACGCGGATTGGAGGGCGAAGGCCGCGTCCGTGAAGGCGGAGCCCCATGCCTGGGTCAGCTCTTCGCGACTGCGGTAGCCGAGGTCTCCGCCGCTGGACTTGGAATCGGTGTCCTGTGACGTCTTGGTGGCGGCGACCTCGAAGGCGGTCTTGAGGGGATCGGACTCCTTGGACTTGATGTCTGCGAGGAGCTTCACGGCTTCGGCGCGGGCCTTGGTGCGGAGGGCGGCGTCGGCTGTGGGGGCGACCAGGAAGATATGACTGACGCGGATCCGCTCGGGCTTGATGAACTCGGAGCGGTGCTCGTCGTAGTACTTGCGCAACTCCACTTCGTCGAGAGGGGCCGCGGCGGCGGCTTCCTGCTGCTTGCGCAGGAGCTTCTGCACCATGGCTTTCTCGAGGGTTGCCTTGACGTCGGGGTCGTTCTCCATCCCCTGTCGTCGAGCCTCCTGCACGAGGAGTTCGAAGCGGATGAGGTTGTCGACGAACTCCTTCTTCTTCTCCATCGTCGCGTAGCGGCTGCGGACGAAGAGCGGCTGTTCGTCCAGCTTCGACTTGACCTCCTGGGCGGACAGGGACCGGTCATTGATGACCGCGACGACGGGCCCGGAGTCCAGGGTGCTCTGCGCCGCAGGGCGGGAGGAGCTGTTGCCACAGGCGGAGAGGGCGATGGCGGCGAGGACCGAGGACAGGATTCGGGTGGTGCGTGTGGGCATGGGTGGAATCAGGAAGAGGGGCTCCATCTTGCGCAGGCGTCTCGAAGATGGACGACGGTGTGGAGTGTATCTCTAACGCGGCTCGAAGTGGGAGCTCCACGCGTGTCGCGTTGATTTGGGACCTGCGTTGAAACGTGGGGAGTGCGTGATGCACTCCGTATTCCAGACAACGATCAGGGTTGGCCCAATCTGTGAAGGCCAAGGCGTGTCAGGTCAAAGTCGTTGGACCGGTCAGGGGCCGCAATTGGGTTTACCTGGGGATGCATGCTTTCTCTCTGTTCAGTTTGTGCAGGTTCGAGGAGAACCGGCCGAATCACAAGCATTCGTACGGAGGCGTCCTCAGGGGCCTACGGCCTGCGGAACCTGTCAACGTGAATGAGACAGTGAAACTGAGAGATTAGTGCGCAGCCGCCTTTGAGTTGGGGAGGTGCGCGGGGTTGTTAATCCAGACAGCGTTCGGAAGGGCCTGGGGCTTCGGGAGTCCGTGGGGGAATCGCTCGGGATGAGCGGCGAAGGCTGCCTCGAGGACGACGGCGCGGGCCGAGAGGCGCGCGTGGGCCAGGCCGTGGTGGACGTCGTGAGGGGTGAGCAGACCCAGTCCCGAGTGGTGGTGCTCCTCGTTGTACCAACGGAAGAAGTCGGCACAGAAGCCGCGTGCATCCTGGAGGCAGCCGAAGACGCGGGGGAAGTCGGGCCGATACTTCAGCGTCTTGAAGTGGGCCTCGCTGAAGGGGTTGTCGTTGGAGACGTGGGGCCGGGAGTGCGTCTTCGTCACGCCGAGGTCCGCCATCAGCAGAGCCACGGGCTTGGACGTCATGGAGGAGCCACGGTCCGCATGAATCGTCAGCTGGCCAGGTTGGATGCCCTGGCGCTCGCAGGTTTGCGCCAGGAGCTTCTGGGCGAGCGCGGCCGACTCGCGGTGCGCCACCATCCAACCGACGACAGCGCGGCTGTACACGTCGAGGACGACGTAGAGGTAGAAGTACGTCCACTTTCCTGGGCCGTGCAGCTTGGAGATATCCCAGCTCCAGAGTTCGTTCGGCTTCGTCGCGTGCACCTGGGGCACCGGATGGTTGGGGTGGCGCAGTTGGTTGCGGCGCTCTCGTACCTCCTGGTTCTCGGCCAGCACCCGGTACAGCGTCCGCTCCGAGCACAGGTAGCGCCCTTCATCGAGCAGTTGCGCGTAGACTTCCGCGGGCGCCGCATCCGCGAATCTCGGCTCGTGCAGTACGCGGAGCACCTCGGCCCGCTGCTCGGCGGACAAGGCCCTTGGCTGGCGACGTCCACGGGCCGCCCCCTGCGTCGGCCGCAGGCTCCGGTAGAAGGTGGCTCGCGACAGGCCCATCACCTGGCACACCGGAAAGACTCCCAGCTCTCCCACGGCCTCTCGTGCCGCCGCCATCAGGGCTCCTCGTCTGGCTTGGGCAGTTCCACTCCCAGGATTTCCGATACTTTTTTTTGGAGGTCCAACAGGGCCTCGGCGCGTTTGAGTTTCGCCTGGGCACGCGCCAACTCCTTCTCCAACTCGGCGATTCTCCGGACCCCGGGCGCGGGCACCTTCGCCGGGGGGCCTCGCTTGACTGGCTCCAGGGCGGCCTGTCCTCCGGCCTCGCGTTGACGTCGCCACACGCTCAACAGTGAGGAGTACAGCCCCTCACGGCGCAGAAGTGCGCCCACCTCTCCGGGCTTCGTGCACCGGTCCGCTTCCTCGAGGATGCGCCGCTTGTCCTCCGCGCTGAAGCGACGACGCTTTGCCTTCTCCACCACCTCGGTCTCCCCAACCCGAGCCTCTTTCACCACCGGATTCATCGTCCCTGCCTGGGTCGCCCTGCACACTAAACTGCTGGGTACGAACTGTCTCACTCACGTTGGCAGAGAGGGCTGTGCTTGCGAGGGGCGCTGGCGGTGAATGCTTGCAGCATGCTGCTACATGTAGTGGTGAAAGAAAGTGAAACATGCACTTGAATTGCAACTCCAATATGGCGCATCGTGACCTGTGAGCCGTTTGAGTCAGCGGGTTTGACGTAAAGAGGGGGCTCAATCCTCAGATGAAGATCAAGAGTGGAAGCGCCGCGTTGGCTGCGTGGATTCTTTGGTGTGGCTGCTCCAAGCCCGCACCAGAGATTCCGCCCCCGACGCTGTCAGCGGAGAGTGCCCGGGTCGTAGGCCGCTATGGGGGCGGGGTCATCACGGAGGCCGAGCTCATTGAGGAGTCCGGTGCTGAAAGATGAGGGTGGGCAATGAATTGGGAAATGGATGCTGAAATGAAGGCTGGTTTGCGAGAGGCTGGTTGGTTTGAGGGGCGTGTTGTCTCGATTGACGCTGCTTGCGAGGTGTTGATGCGTGATGGAATCGAGGTGCACCATGTTGCGGTGGAGGTAATGCGTGCATTGAATGGATTGAGTTTGGGCAGCGGTGGTCGCAGTTGCTGATGTTTGATGCTGTCGAGGCGTGGTCGTGGCTCGATCCGGGGGTAATGTCGTTTGTTGCTCGGGGTATCTCAGAGAGTGCCTGTCCGGTTGCGCGAACTGAAACTTCGATCTGTTTTGTATCGCGAGACGGGATTTGGTGCGTGTTGGATGGGTGGTGGTCTGCCTGCCTTAGGGCAAATTCTCTTAATGGCTTTCTGCGCTTTGTCTTGGTGGGGGATGGGCGTGGTGTCGAAGTGGTTGAGTTGAGTGAGGAAATGGTCCCTCCGCAGTATCGCTAGTGTCTGATGGGTTTGACTGGTGTGGATGCTGTTGTCGCGGCCGTGCGTATTCCGGTCATGGTGAGCACTCGTTCCGGCTCAAGCCGAGCGGCGATTCCGGCTGATGGCGAGCGGTCGGAGTGTCAGCGACGCTGGGTGGTTCATCCCTTGGCCTGCTTCCGACCCTTCGTCAAATTTGTCTCCGCGTACCGGATGGACTCTCCGCCCAGCTTGATGCGATGGGCGTTGTGGACCAGGCGGTCGAGGATGGCATCGGCGAGCGTCGCGTCACCGATGACGGCGTGCCAGTCCTTCGGCTCGAGCTGGGATGTCACCACCGTGCTCGAAAGTCGGTAGCGGTCCTCCAGGACTTCGAGCAGCTCCTTGCGCTCTGGTGCACCGAGGGGCTCAAGGCCGAAGTCGTCGAGGATGAGCACCTGGGCTTTGGCCAGGCGCTTGAGTGCGTGCGCATAGGTTCCATCAGCGCGCGCCTGGGCGAGCTCATCGAAGAGACGTGAGGCGCGGCGGTACACCACCGAGTAGCCATCCCGGCACGCCTTCTGTCCCAGGGCGCATGCGAGGAAGGATTTGCCGACGCCCGTGGGCCCGGTGAGCAGGACGTTCTGCTTGTCCGCCGCCCACTTCGAGGTGGACAGCTCCATCACCTGCGCCTTGGCGAGCCCACGTGCGTGCCCGTAGTCGATGTCTTCCAAGGCCGCGGCCTGGCGCAGGCGTGCGGCGCTCAACCGCGAGGAGAGCTTCTTGTTCTCCCGGTGCATCCACTCCGCGTCGGCCAAGAGGCCCACCAGGTCGGCTGGGCTGACGTCTCGCTCTCCTGGCTTCGCCAACCAGTCGCGCAGGTAGGAGGCCATCCCGTGCAGCTTCATCCCGTTGAGCTTCTCCAGCGTCTGTTCCACCAGCATCGGGTTTGTTCCTCATGTCAGTCATGTGGGGGCTTGCCCGCGCGCGCCAGCTTCTCAAGGCGCGCGCGGGCCCCTTCCGAGTGCGAGGGACTGAGGCCTCGCACCCGACGGGAAGTGTCCGCGCACGGAAGGCAGTCCACCGCGACAGATGGCGGCGATGCTCCCCTCTGCATGCACGAGGTACGTCAGTGGTAGTAGTCGGGGCCGCGCACGTTCTCATGGGCGGGCAGGGGCGGCTTCTCTTCGCGCTCCTCCCGTGCATCCTCCAGGTGGTGCTGGAGGATGGCTGCCACGGATTTGTAGCTGTAGGCCCGGTGGCGCACGGCCCTGGCGCACGCCTTCTCCAGCCGCGCCTCGCCGTACTTGTCCTTCAATCTCATGACACCCAAGGCCCCGCGGAAGGCCTGCTCCGGATGGGGTTTTCGCTCCATGAGGCCTTGCACCAACGCGGCCGTGGAAGGGCCCGTCTTCTCCGCCCACGCCCGCAGCCGCTCGGGCGTCCACTCCGCGTGGGCCCGGTGGCTTGGGGGCATGTGCTCCTTCAGCGTGGTGTAGCCCTTGGCATGCTTGCGCACGTGGCTCGCTACCCGACGCCCCCCGAGGAACACCTCGACGCTCCCGTCCGTGTAGCGGGCCTCCACCTGCTTATGCACCAGCGAGTACGGCACGCTGTACAGGTGCCCCTCCACCTCGACGTGGTAGTCCGGGTGGACGCGCGCCTTCTTCCAGTAGGCCAGCTCGTACGCGTGTACCGGCAGGGCCTTCAGCACGGGCTTCTCGAGCTCCTCGTACAACTGGCGACGCGAGCGGCCCACATGCCTCATCGGACGCTCATTCAGCTTCTCCAGCAGCGGCCGGACGGCCTCGCGCACCTCGTGCAGGCCACCGAAGCGGCGGTTGCGCAGGACGGCCAGAATCCACCGCTCCGCCACCAGCACCGCCGCCTCTACCTTCGCCTTGTCCCGTGGGCGGCGAGGACGTGCCGGTAGAATCGCGAAGCCGTAGTGTCGGGCCAGGTCCGCATACGTGGGGTTCTCCTCCGGCTCGTACCGGTGCGCGCGCGTGACTCCGGACTTCAGGTTGTCCGGCACCACCAACTCCGGGACACCGCCAAAGAAGGCCATGGCGCGCACGTGGCACCCCACCCAGGTGGCCAGGTCCTCCGAGTAGACGGGCTCGACATACGTGTAGCTGCTGGCCCCCAACGTGGCGACGAAGAGCTTCGCGACCCTCACCTCTCCGGTGTCGACGTCCACCACCTCGACTCCGTCCCCGCTGAAGTCCACGAAGAGCTTCTCGCCCGCCCGGTGCTCCTGTCTCATGGTGACACAGAGGACGGACTGCCAGCGCCCATACCTCACGCAGAACTGGCTGTACTGGTACCCACCCGGGTTGGCCGCCAGGTACTCCTCCCACAGCAGCAGCTTCGTCACCCCCTTGCGCTTGAGCTCTCGATGCACCTGCGCCCAGTCTGGCTCCGGCCGGTGCGCAATCGCCTTGCCCTCGCCTGGGAAGAACAGCGCGGTGAGCGCCTTGTCGTCGTCCAGCTCCGGCGGCAGCGGCCAGCCTCCCACTCCTGCTACCCGCGCTCGCCCCAGGTACTCGCACACCGTCCCATTCCCCATGCCCAGACTCGTGGCGATGTTCCTCGTCGACAGCTTCGACGCGAACCTCAATCGCAACACCTCTCTCAACTTGCGCACCGCCAGCCTCTCTTGGGCCATCTCCATCTCCTCGAAGGAGATGGAGGCGAGACCCTGCTGCCCAGTGCCGTCAGCACTCCGTGTTCCGCCCCCGCCCGTGCTCACCATGCCCGGAATCGGTGCTCACCATGGGCCGGAATCGGTGCTCACCATGCCCGGAACGGGTGCTCACCTTGCGCCGGAACGGGTGCTCAGCATGGACCGGAATCGGTGCTCACCATGGTCCGGTACACGCAGCCGTATGTGTGCGTCGATATAGCGGCGAGGTGGGGATTTGCGCGGGACTATTCGGTAGGTGTGGGGGCGTTATGGAGTTGTCCGTATATTTTGATGTTTGGTGTAGGCTGAGGGCGTGGCGACCTTCTGATGTTGTTAAATGGGTTATGCGATTTCATGGGTTTCAGCTGTCGGAAGCAATGGAGGAGTCGCGTCGCATGAAGGTGGGGGACGGGTGGGTTATGGTTCGTTCGTATTGTGGGTGGATAGATGCTCAGGAAATATTGGGAGAGTTGCCTGGTTTTTTGAGAGGGGTTCTGGGGTGATTTCTGTGGTTGGCTGTAGTCCCCGGTCTTGTTCAAAGCGTTGCGAGGTTCATGGGCTTCTCTATTCCGACGAAAAATGTCCGATTTGCTATGGGCGGTACATTGTGACGACGAAGGGTGGGATGCATGTTTGTTTTGATTCAAGAGGCCGTGTGGAGTGATTGTGGTTTTTTGGGGAGATTGGTTGTGGTGATGGAGGGGTTGATTTGTTGATGTGATGTTGATGATGTTGGATTGTATGGAGCTCCGGCAAAGGGTGGTCTGGATGCGTGGCTTGGGGGGCTTGTTTAGATTTGATCGGCTGGTTGTCGAGGTGGAGCCGGGGTGTGTGGGTGTTTCTGGGTGCCCAGGGCGGGCATAGGTTGGAGGGCATGTGGATTGGTTGAAGTGGAAGGAAGTTCGGACGGCGTTTGCGGCCGTTTGTGTTGGCTTTGCTCTGATCGCGAACGCAGAATCCCTCGTCATGACGGGAGCCTATCCGCTCGCCTCCGTTCGCCCTGGCGCCACAGCCGTTGAGATTGGCTTCGGCATTGAGAACCAGGTGTCGCAGATTCTTGTGTCGTTGGAGGGGGTTCTCTGACACAAGGCAACTTCGCCTCTCTATCGGAACTGCGCGTCGAGCGCGACCTTGCCAGCGCTCTGCCATTACATGCCCTTATCCCACTAAGGGCTCCGTTTCCCGAGGATGGTGCGCTGACGGTATCAGCCGTCCCTATTGGTCCTGATTCCACACAGGGGGCACCATTCACCATTGCTTACGATGCAAAGGCCAGCCCTCCGGGGTTCGGGGGCATGATCAAGAAGGCAATCCGCATGGGGCTCATTCCCGTATTAAGCGTGAGGATAGGGTTCTTGTTCTGATTGACATTGTCGAGGAGGGGAACCGTGGAGATTGAGCGGATGCGGCGACTTGTCGACGAGGGTGTGCAAGTAGGTTGGCGGGGGTTTATTTTAGTTGAGGGGGAGAGTCTGTGTCGGAAAATGGCGATTCAGCGAGCAGGAAGTGGCGAAGTGGTTGCTTATTATTTTCAGATTCCTGAGTTGCAAATGGGAATGGAGGAGGCTGCGGTAGAGGTTGTGCAGGGGTTTTCTGCGTTTGGTGATGCGTTTGAGTTTCTGCGAGGTGTGTTTGGTGCGGCTGTTCTTGAATTGGCGCCTTTGAAGGGCAGCGAGTGTTTAAGCCTCTGTAGGATGAGAAAATAGGGTGATGCCTTTGGCGTGGCTGGTCTGCCTGGTGGCTTGCCTTCCGATGGGTGGGGGCAGCCCAGCTGCTACCGCCGATGCATTGCTGAAGGCGCTGGCGCATGGTCTCCTTTTCGGATGGCTGCTCCACCAGTCGCCCCGCCATCGGCTCGATGCTCTTGCGCTCGCCTTCGAGCAGCAGTCCTTTGACGTACCAGTCCATGGCTCGGCGCCGCTCCACACGGCCCAGGCCTGAGAACATCGACTCGAGGAAGCTCGCCAGCTCTCCCTCCAGTCGCTTCAGCTACATCGGAGTCATGCCTGGGGAACAGTCCGCCCTCCCTCACGCATTCTTGAAGTGACCAAGTCGTATTAGGGTGGAATTTGTTGGGCAGGATACAAGTCGTATTGTTGCCGTCTTCGGCAGGGAGGAGTGATGTTTGATCGAATTTTCGACGGTGATCGCCCCACGAGTGTTTTTCGAAGGTTGGTGGAAGTTAATTCTAGTTTGAAGAATGTGGATATTGCTGGGATGTTTTTTGAATTGCTTTGAGGATGTTGATAGTCTTGCTAGGTAAATTATTTGACATTGGCAGCGCCCTGGCGGTCGGGCAGGTCTGCGTGATGAGTATGTGGATAGGGAGTTGATTGAGTTGCTCCGAGGCGCAGGGTGCGCCATCCCGGAGCCGAAGGATTGATTGGATGTGGGATGGCGGGTGTGAGTGATGGGTGGTGAGTGGTTTAGGGTTGATGTGTTTGGCGGGTTTGTTGTTTGGGGCAGGTGGTTGGCGCTGGGTTGTTGTTTTGATTGGGTGCCGGTGGTTCTGGGAGTATCAGGCCACCCGAAGTAGGCTTGGGTTGGAGGGGAAGTGGATTGCTCGAGATGGAATGAGGTTCGGGCTGCGCTGGCTGTTTTTTGTATGGCCGTGTCTTTTGTTGCGAGCGCGGCATCGCCCGGAGTGACGGGGCCTATCCTCTTGCGGTGATTCGCCCTGGTTCGCCTGATGGGTCGCACTCGCAGCAGGTTGGCAGCATCCGCCTCAGCCTTCGCAAGCTGTGAGGTGGTGAACGGGCTGGGGCCATGTGCATCGAGCCGCATGGCTCCGAACGCCCCTCTTCGGCTTCACTCTTGAGGGGGACGCGCTCGGAGGCGAAAAGCGCCCTTGAGTTATCCTGCTGCATTGACTACACCGTACTCAGAGGACCCCGTAGCTCAGTTGGATAGAGCGGCGGTTTCCTAAACCGCAGGCCACAGGTTCGATTCCTGTCGGGGTCACTGCGCAACCCTCCGAAATCACTGGTGAGTTCCACCGGCAGGTGTCGGAGGGTTGCGACTTTCTTCACACCAGGGCGAGCATGCAACTTGCCCCTCGTCCCCATCATGCTCGCCAACCTCCACAACGCCGACATCCCGCGGCCCGTTCTCGACGTCATTGCCCGGCTGCGCGAGCTCGGTCATGCCGTGTACCTCGTCGGCGGCTGTGTCCGGGACATGGTTCGCAAGGTCCACCCCAAGGACTTTGACGTCGCCACCAGCGCGCTCCCCGAAGAGGTCCAGCGCGCTTTCCGCAAGGTCATCCCCACTGGCATCCAGCATGGCACCGTGACGGTGGTCCAGGGGGGCACCCACGTCGAGGTCACGACGTTCCGCTCGGAAGGGGATTACCTCGACGGGCGCCGGCCCAGCTCCGTCGCCTTCGAGCGCGACATCGTCAAGGACCTGTCCCGCCGCGACTTCACCATCAACGCGATGGCCTACAACCCGCTGGACCGGGACCTCGTGGACCCCTTCGGCGGTCAGTCGGACCTCCAGGCGCAACTCATCCGCTGCGTCGGCTCGGCCCTGGAGCGTTTCTCCGAAGATGGACTTCGCCCCATGCGCGCCGTCCGCTTCGCCGCCGTCCTCGGCTTCTCGCTCGACCCGGACACTCGCGCCGCCATCCCCGCGACCCTCGGCGTCTTCCGCAAGGTTGCCCTCGAGCGCGTCCGTGAGGAACTGGTCAAGCTGCTGCTGTCTCCCCGCGCCGAAGGCGGCCTTGTCCTGCTCTCGGACACAGGTCTGCTCGACGTGTTCCTCCCCGAGGTCGCTCGCGCGAGTCCAGAGGAGGCCCGACTCGCTCGCGCCGCGGTCCAGGCTGCTCCTTTGGACATCGAGATCCGCATGGCCGTGCTGCTCGCGGACCTCGTCGACCGTGCCCTGGCTCGCGAGGTCGGCCTGCGGCTCAAGTTCCCCAATAAGTCCGCCGACCTCGTTGCTCTCCTTGTCGAGAACGCGAAGCTCGAGGCGCGACTCTCGGACGCGGACCCCGCCTTGCGCAGGCTCCTGGCTCGAGTCAGCCTCGCTCATCTCCCCGCGCTCCTCGCCGTGGCCCGCGCCCGCGTCCAGGCCCGCGCCCCAGAGCGACTGTCCGCCCTGGAGCAGTTGTGTGCACGCCTGGAGGCGCTCGCCGCCGCCAAGCCCCCTCTGGTTCCGAAGGAGCTCGCCCTCACGGGGGGCGATATCATGGCAACCCTCGGCGTCGGGCCTTCACCCGTCGTCGGAGAGGCCACGCGCTTCCTCATGGAGTCCGTGCTCGACGACCCCTCCCTGAACACCGCCGAGGCACTCAAGCGCCAGCTTCAGTCCTGGCACTCCGCGCGCCCGACCTCCTCCTGACCCTCTTGGATGGACCCAATCCGGGCCTCTCCCGCCACGTCAGTGGCCCCAGTGGGTCCTCTGCCACGGTCCAGTTCCGGCACACCCACGCGTCCTCCCGCGTGCGCCCGGGCGTCCAGGCGTGTAGGAAGGGGCACCATGCGAGTCGTCGTTGCAATGAGCGGCGGGGTGGATTCCTCGGCCGCGGCTGCCTTGCTCAAGGAGCAGGGCCATGAGGTCATCGGCATCACCCTCCGCGTCTGGTCCTACGAGGGCAAGGCCAAGTGCGGAAGCTGCTGTAGCCCCGACGACATCGACGACGCACGCGCGGTCGCCCAGGCGCTCGGCATTCCGTACTACGTCGCCAACGCGGAGGAGATCTTCCAGGACCGCGTCGTCAACCCGTTCGTCCAGTCCTACCTCGGCGGCAAGACGCCCATCCCCTGTGTCGCCTGCAACCGCGACGTGAAGTTCAACTTCCTCCTCAAGCGGGCCCGGGCGCTTGGCGCACAGCTCGCCACCGGCCACTACGCCCGCGTCGAGCAGACCGACGGACGCTACGTCCTCCGCCGGGGCGTGGACTCTGCGAAGGACCAGAGCTACTTCCTCTTCACGCTCGGCCAGGACGAACTACGCGACATCCACTTCCCCGTGGGCCACATGACCAAGGCGGAGGTCCGCGCCGTCGCCGAGCGCCACAACCTCCCCACCAGCCACAAGCCCGAGAGCATGGAGATCTGCTTCGTGCCCGACGGCGACTACGCCGGCTTCGTGGAGAAGGTCGCCGGCCCCCAGCCCGCTGGCGAGATTGTCGACGGTGACGGACAGGTGCTCGGCACCCACCAGGGCATCCATCGCTACACGGTGGGGCAGCGCAAGGGCCTCAACCTCGGTGGTGGCCAGGTGCGCTACGTCCAGCGCCTGGAGCCGGAGACCCACCGCGTCGTCGTCGGCACCGCCGAGGACACCGGAAGAGATCGCTTCGGCCTGCTCCAGCCCCACTGGGTCGACGCCCCTCCGTCACCCGAGACCCCCGTGGAGGTCCGCATCCGCCACCGTCACGCGGGTGCCTCGGGCCGGGTGGAGATTTCCCCTCACGGGCTCGTTTCGGTGAAGCTGGATGCTCCAGCCCGAGCTGTCACGCCAGGTCAGGCCGCGGTGGTCTACGCTCAGGACCGGGTCCTGGGCGGCGGTTGGATCGTCTGAGTTCGAGTCGTCTTCAGGGAGGAAGCGGGACATGGCGCAGCGCCTCGTGGGATGTCTGTTCGCTGCGGGAATCGCGAGCCTCGCCACCGCTTGCAAGGAACGCTCGGACAAGCCCATCGCGGGCCTCCTCGCGGCCGGTGCCCCCGTCCTCCGCACCGAGGGCAAGGAGCAGCGCACCGTGGCAGTGGGCGCCCAGCTCCTGGGCGACGTGACACTCACCGCCACCGGCCCCGCCGTGCTGGAGTACTTCGGCGGAGGACTTCGCTTCCTCGAGAAGGGTGACACGCTGGAGGTTGGCGACGCGGGCGAGGCGAAGCTCCACGGCTCCAACCTCCCTCCTCGCCGCTGGGTCGATGGCGGCATCCAAGATGCCCAGCGAGTGCCGCGCATCGTCGCCGCTCGGTACACCAACGTGCAGGTGACGCCCGCCAGCGCACACGAAGACGCGTACACCTCCACCCAGTACTTCGTCGCTTTCTTCACGCCCAACGGCCTGCGGAACCTGGGCTCCGACACCCAGCACGACGGGCCTCACCAGCCACTGCCCCCGCCGCCATTCCGCCCCAAGGTCCCCTTCATCCACGCGGGAGACCTGGGCGAGGGGGGCCTGGTCGCCGTCGTCGACGATGGCTTCGCCGTGGCGGAGACCGATGACCTCGCCACCGCCGTGCTGCTCGAAGGCCGCGAGGTGCCCCTGGGCCGCACCGTCCGCCTGCTCGTGCCGGATGGCTCGGAGGTCATCCTCAAGGGTACCAACGGCGCCGAAGTGACGGTCGAGGGCCCCGTCGACCTGCGCATGCGCTGAGCCACTCCCACACCTCGTTTCAGAGGGCGGTTTGTCCTCGCGGGCGCGCCTTCTGTAGAGTCCACCGTCCCTCTGCGGAGGTGTGCCATGACGAGGAGTGAGCTCATCGAGCGCGTCGCGGAGCGTGCGCCCCACGTGCCGCGCCGGGAGTTGGAAGGCATCGTCCACGCTGTCTTCGACTGCATGGCCCAGGCGCTCGTGGCCGGCAAGCGCATCGAGCTGCGCGGCTTCGGAGTCTTCGCGCTTCGCACCCGTCGCGCGAGGACGGGGCGCAATCCCAAGACAGGCAAGAGCGTCGCCGTGCCCGAGCGCCGGACCCTGACCTTCGCCGCGGGCAAGGAGCTGCGCGCGAGGCTCAATGCACCGGCGCCTCGACAGGAGCCCGTGGGCGCGGTGCTTCCCACCGTGGCGCTCGCTTCCTCACCGCGCGCGGAAACCCCCACGTCCCTCGTGTCGTAGCGGTGCTCCCGAGCGCGTTTCCGTGAATTTGACCCGTGGGGGGGTGGGGCGTACTTTGCCTCGACGCCGACGCTACAGGCCGCAACACGGACTCGTGTGGCCCGTGCCGTCCGCGCACGAGGAACCCTGAGTCATGCGCGACGCACACCGGATGAAAGAGAAGTTCGATGTCTCGCTCGACAACCGGCAGATTGTCAGTCTGTTGATTGCCGGCATTGTCGTGCTCGGTGCCGTGTTCGTGCTGGGCGTCGTCGTGGGGAAGAAGCTCGCCGGCGACGCGCACGCGTCCAGCGCTCCCGACCTGCTCTCCGCGTTGGATGCCAACGCGCAGGCGCTCCAGGCCGTGCAGAAGGAGCCGCACCTCACCTTCCAGGATGAGCTCACGCGCAAGGCCTCCGCCGAGCCCGTGGCCCCGCCCGCGCCCAAGCCCGCCGTCGCCGCCGCCAAGCCCGCGGCCGAGAAGCCCGCGCCCAAGCCGTCCGAGCCGGTGAAGACCGCCGCGCTGGCCCCGACGCCAGACCCGGACACGGGTGAGCTTCCTCCCGAGGAGCCCTCCGACGAGCCCGTCGCCGCCGCCAAGCCCGCGGCCGAGAAGCCCGCGCCCGCTCCGGAGAAGCCGACCACCCCCGAGAAGCCCACGACGGCCGTCGCCGCCAAGCCCGCCACGGTGTCAGGCAAGGTGGAGTCCGCGCCCGTGCCGACGCGGACCATGCAGAAGGAGGGCGGGGGGATGAAGGAGGCCATCGCTCGCGCCACCGCGCAGCCTCCGGACCCGGCGGTGAAGGGTGGGGCCTTCACGCTCCAGCTCTCGGCCTTCCAAGACAAGCAGGAGGCGGACCGCTTCATGGCCCGGTTGCGTGATAGAGGCTATGCCCCCTATATCGTCTCCGCGGAGGTCGCGGGGAAGGGCACCTGGTACCGCGTGCGCATGGGAACGTTCGCCTCGAAGGACGCGGCGGCGCGGTATCTGTCAGACTTCAAGCGTGAGACCCAGCTCGACGCGTTCGTGGCCGGCACGAACTGAGGCTCGGGCGAGGAAGACAGGAAGCACCATGACGACGACGAGGCGGGTGGAGAAGCCCTGGGGCCATGAGCTCATCTGGGCCCACACCGAACGCTATGTGGGCAAGCTGCTGCACGTGAAGCAGGGCCACAAGCTCAGCCTGCAGTACCACAACCAGAAGGACGAGACGATTCACGTCCAGAGCGGCCGGCTGCTCTTCGTCGTCGACGAGGGACAGGGGCTCATCGAGCGGGAGATGAACCCGGGCGAGAGCTACCACATCAAGCCCCTCACCAAGCACCGCATGGTGGCCATCACCGACTGCGACATCCTCGAGGTCAGCACCCCCGAGCTGGACGATGTCGTGCGCCTGGAGGACTCCTACGGCCGGACCGGCACCAGCAAGCCGTAGGCGCCAGGTGATGAAGGCGCGGCTCGCCGCTCAGTCGCGGGCCGCGTTGTTGGGGTTGCGAGTCCACTTGTCGACGGTGCCGTCGCCGTCCAGGTCCTCGCCGATGCGGTCCACCTGACCGCCTTCCCAGTACTCCCAATAGTCGACACGGCCGTCGCTGTTGGTGTCGCTCTCCTTACGCACCAGCGCCCCGCGCTCGTAGTAGGAGACGCTGTCCGCGCGGCCGTCGCCGTCGAAGTCCCGCTCGCGGCGCGTGTTGGCCCCCTTCTCGTAGAGATAGGTGGCGTCCACCTTGCCGTCGAAGTCCAGGTCCATCACCTCGCGCATCAACGCGCCCGTCTCGTCGAAGTAACGAGCAAGGTCCGCGCGGCCGTCCCAGTTCAGGTCCAGCTCCTGGCGCACCTTTCGCAACCGCTCCTCGCCATCCGGGCCGCGGTCCGCGACGGTGTACGTCCACACATCGGGCTTCCCGTCGCCGTTCACGTCCTGAGGTGTGACGTGTTCGCCCTTCGTGGGCTCTGGGCGGATGCGCTCGGAGAGGGCGGGTGAGGAGTCACCCGGGGCGCCGGGGGAGGGTTGGGAGGCCTTGCTTCCGGCACACCCCGCGAGCAGTCCCGAGGTCACCAACCCGAGGGAGATCCAGCGTTTGCTTCCGGTCATGCGGTACTCCCGGGACGCCGGAGCGTCACCGCCGTCGCGTGTGCACGAGATGCTTTCGCGCGCCACGTCATTCCATATATTTTCACATATCGCCATGGCCCGAAAGAAGATCAGCACCACCATCTACATCACCCCGGAGCAGAACGAGCTCCTCAAGGCGCTGAACCAGAAGACGAAGGTGCCCGTGGCCGAGTACATCCGCCAGGGCATCGACCTGGTCTTGGAGAAGTACAAGGCGCAGCTGCCAGGGCAGGCGACCTTCGACGAAATCTGAAAGACACGAGGCGCGACGTGAAAAGCATGCAGGGGAAGCGAGTGGTGGTTCTGGGGGGCGCGGGCTTCGTGGGCTCGCACCTGTGCGAGCGCCTGCTGGACGACGGCGCGGCCTCCGTGACGGCCGTGGACAACCTCATCACGGGCAATGAAGAGAACCTGCGCACGCTCAAGGGGCGTCCGGGCTTCAGCTACGTGAAGGCGGACATCGTCGAGGGCATCCCCGTGCAGGGGCCGGTCGACTACGTGTTGAACCTGGCCTCGCCCGCATCGCCCATCGACTACGCGAACCTCCCGCTGGAGACGCTGCGCGTGGGCTCCATCGGCACGGAGAACGGGCTGAAGCTGGCGGAGGCGAACAACGCGGTCTTCCTGATGGCCTCCACCTCCGAGGTGTACGGAGATCCGCTGGTCCACCCGCAGCGCGAGGACTACTGGGGCAACGTCAATCCCATCGGCCCGCGCTCCGTGTACGACGAGGCCAAGCGCTACGCGGAGGCCATCACCGCGGCCTACGGGCGCAAGGGCGTGCAGGTCCGCATCGTTCGCATCTTCAACACCTACGGACCGCGCATGCGGCTCAATGATGGCCGCGTGGTGCCCGCGTTCGTGGGTCAGGCGCTCAAAGGCGAGGACTTCACCGTCTTCGGCGACGGCAGCCAGACGCGCTCGTTCTGTTACGTGAAGGACCTGGTGGATGGTCTGGTCCGGCTGGCACTGTCGGACGAGCCTCATCCGGTCAACATCGGCAACCCGCGGGAGATGACCATCCGTCAGTTCGCGGAGGCTGTGCGCGCCGCGGCGGGTGGGGGCGGGCGAATCATCGAGAAGCCCCTGCCCAAGGACGACCCGAAGCAGCGGCAGCCGGACATCACACGCGCGCGCTCGATCCTGGCCTGGGAGCCGAAGGTGCCGCTGGAGGACGGTTTGCGGGAGACCATCGCGTGGTTCCGCGAGGTTGCCGTGCGCCGTGCGTCGGCATAGGTTGCCGCGCGAGACAGCCAAGTAATCAAAGACAGGTTTGGCCACGGCCGGGTGGCGGGGAGACGGAAGCGTGAAAGTCCTGGTGACGGGTGGAGCGGGCTTCATCGGCTCGCACGTGTGCGATGAGTTCCTGGGGGCAGGGCATGAGGTCATCGCGCTGGATGACCTCTCCAGCGGCAAGCGGGAGAACCTGGACCCTCGCGTCCGGCTGGCGGTTCATGACATCCGCAGCCGCGAGGCCGCCGAGCTCATCAAGTCGGAGAAGCCGCAGGTCGTCTGTCACCTGGCCGCGCAGATGGATGTGCGTCGCAGCGTGGAGGACCCCAGCTTCGACGCGGACGTGAACATCCGCGGCATGCTCAACCTGCTGGAGGCCTCGCGTGTCTCCGGGGTGAAGAAGGTCATCTTCAGCTCGACTGGCGGCGCCATCTACGGCGAGCAGGACGTCTTCCCCGCGCCGGAGTCCCACGCGACGCGTCCGGTGTCGCCGTATGGCGCGTCCAAGGCGGCCGGCGAGCTGTACCTGGGCTACTACCGGGCGCAATACGGCCTGCCGTACGTGGCCCTGCGCTACGCCAATGTGTACGGCCCCCGTCAGAACCCGCACGGCGAGGCGGGCGTGGTGGCCATCTTCTGCCAGCGCCTGCTCTCCGGGCAGGGCTGCACCATCTACGGCGAGGGCAAGCAGACCCGCGACTTCGTCTTCGGGCCCGACGTGGCCCGGGCCAACAGGCTGGCGTTCGAGAAGGACTATGTGGGCGCCATCAACATCGGCACGGGCGTGGAGACGGACATCAACCGCCTCTACTCGCTGCTGGCCGAGGCGGCGGGCTCGTCCGCTCCCGCGGCCCATGCCCCTGGCAAGCCCGGGGAGCAGTTGCGTTCATGCATCGACAACTCGCTCGCGAAGAAGGTGCTCGGGTGGGAGCCCGGCGCCGACCTGCGCGAGGGGGCTCGCCGCACCCTGGCCTACTTCCGCCAGAAGCTGGCTTCACCGGAGCGGGCCCACGGCTAGGGCCTGAAGGCCGGGCGGAGGGCAGGGGAGTCCGGGAGGGAACGCCCTCCTGGGCGGGGACTTAGAGGCCCCCGTCTTGCCTTGGCCGCGTATGTCCCCTCGGGGCATGATGGTTGGGGAACAATCGGGCTCCCCCGGTGGGTTGCTCGTTTGGTGGGCGTTCGCGCGTAGATTTTCGCGCGGTTCGATGTTAGTCACGCCCGCTTCTTCCGACGAGCGCCCCGAACATGCCGGCTGAAAACGCGCACATCCGCAACTTCTGCATCATCGCCCATATCGACCACGGAAAGTCGACGCTCGCTGATCGCCTCCTCGACAAGACGGGGACGCTGAGCAAGCGCGAGGCACAGGCCCAGTTCCTCGACAACATGGACATCGAGCGCGAACGGGGCATCACCATCAAAGCCCAGTCCGTGCGGATGAACTACACCGCGAAGGACGGCAAGCAGTACGTCCTCAACCTCATCGACACGCCGGGACACGTCGACTTCGCCTACGAGGTGAGCCGCAGCCTCGCCGCGTGCGAGGGCTCGCTCCTGGTGGTGGATGCGTCGCAGGGTGTGGAGGCGCAGACGTTGGCCAACGTCTACATGGCGCTGGACCACAACCTCGAGATCATCCCGGTCATCAACAAGATCGACCTGCCCAGTGCGGACGTGGCTCGCACGCGGGCGGAGATTGAAGACGTCATCGGCATCGACGCGTCGGTGGCGGTGCCGGCCTCCGCGAAGGAGGGCATCGGCATCCACGAGATTCTCGAGTCCGTGGTCGCCCGCGTGCCGCCGCCGAGCGGGTCTCCGGACGCGCCGCTCAAGGCCCTCATCTTCGATTCCTGGTACGACAACTACCGGGGCGTGGTGACGCTGGTGCGCGTGCTCGAGGGCACGCTCAAGCTCAAGCAGAAGATCAAGCTCTGGAGCAACAACAAGGTCTTCGAGGTCCAGGAGCTGGGCGTGTTCAGCCCGTTCTCCCGCCCGGTGCAGCAGCTCATGGCGGGCGAAGTGGGCGTGCTCGTCGCCAACATCAAGGAACTCCAGGACGCCAAGGTTGGCGACACCGTCACCGAGGAGGCCCGGCCCACGGAGACGCCGTTCCCCGGCTTCCAGGAAGTCAAGCCGATGGTGTTCTCCGGCATCTTCCCGGTGGACTCCGACCAGTACGAGAACCTGCGTGATGCGCTCGCGAAGCTGAAGCTCAACGATGCCGCGTTCACCTATGAGCCCGAGTCCTCCACGGCGCTCGGCTTCGGCTTCCGCTGCGGCTACCTGGGCCTGCTGCACATGGAGATCGTCCAGGAGCGCCTGGAGCGCGAGTACAACCTGGACCTCATCACCACCGCGCCCAGCGTGGTGTACCGCATCACCACCAGCAAGGGAGAGACGCTGCTGGTGGACAACCCGGCGAAGCTGCCGGCGGTGCAGACCATCGAGAAGTTCGAGGAGCCGGTTCTCACCTGCCACATCCACGTCCCCAATGACCACCTGGGCGCCATCCTGAAGCTGTGCCAGGAGCGCCGCGGTGTGCAGAAGGACATGAAGTACCTGGGCAGCAGCGGGCAGCGCGTGCAGGTGACGTACGAGATGCCGCTGGCCGAGGTCGTCTTCGACTTCTTCGACAAGCTCAAGAGCGTGTCGCGCGGCTACGCGAGCCTGGACTACGAGCTGTCCGGCTATCAGGAAGCGGACCTGGCGCGCCTGGACATCCTCATCAACGGGGACCCGGTGGACGCGCTGAGCGTCATCGTGCACCGCGAGCGCGCCTACCTGCGCGGCCGCGAGGTGTGCCAGAAGCTGAAGGAAGTCATCCCCAAGCAGATGTACGAAGTGGCCATCCAGGCGGCCATCGGCGCGAAGATCATCTCGCGTGAGACCATCTCCGCGATTCGCAAGAACGTGCTCGCCAAGTGCTACGGCGGCGATATCAGCCGCAAGCGCAAGCTCCTCGAGAAGCAGAAGGAGGGCAAGAAGCGCATGAAGCAGGTGGGTACGGTGGAGATTCCGCAGGAGGCCTTCCTCGCGGTCCTCAAGACGGAGCAGTAGCCCATGAACGCTGCCAGTCCTTCCGCTACTCCCCCCGCGAAGCTGGCGACGGCCATGGCGGCCCGGCGCACCCCCGAGCAGGTGCGCGCGCGCCGCGCGCTCCTGTGGCGGGAGATGCTCACCAGCCTGTGGGCCCCGCTGTGCATCGTCGCCATCGTGATGTTCCCGTACACGATGCTCATCGAGTACGTGCCCACGGCGGCGTCCTGGGCTCAGCCCGCGATGAAGGGGCTGGGGCTGGTGATGGTGGCGTACTTCGTCGCGCTGCTGGTCTGGCGCAACGTGTTCCCCAAGGAGAAGAAGCTGCGCCGGCTGCGCCACGAGGCGCACGAGCTCATCTCCGAGAACCAGCGCATCCTCCAGAAGCCCCAGGTGCGCGAGCGGCTCTCCGCGTCCGTGACGGAGCAGATCACCGACCAGGCGCTCAAGGTGGAGGCGGCCTCGGCGGCGGGCGACGCGGACGTGCTGGTGCGAGAGGTGAGGGCGCTGGAGTCCCTCACGGCCCAGCACCTGGGCGCGTTCCGCAAGGAGTCCCCCGCGGACTTCGTGGGCGGCTTCGTGAAGATGCTGCTCGTGGCGCTGGTGTTCCGCACCTTCATCGTGGAGCCGTACCGCATCCCCTCGGGCTCCATGCTGCCGACGCTGCAGATTGGCGATCAGGTCTTCATCAACAAGTTCATCTACGGGGTGCGTGTCCCGTTCGCCAACGTGGTGCCGTTCGTCATCGTCCGGCCTCCCGCGCGCGGCGACGTCATCGTCTTCAACAACCCCGTCAACGAGGCCACCGACTACATCAAGCGCGTGGTGGGCGTGCCCGGCGACACGGTCGAGATGATCGACGGCGTGGTCTATATCAACGGCCAGACGCAGCAGCGCGAGCTCGTCAACGGCGAGTACATCGTCCACAACATCATGGACGATGGGCAGTGGTTCGATCAGCAGGAGGCGCTCTACGAGGAGAACCTGAGCGGCGTGCCGCACCAGGTGCTCCAGACGCCCGCCCGGATGCCTCGCCGCGAGGGGCCCTACGTGGTGCCCGAGGGCCACGTCTTCGTCATGGGTGACAACCGCGACAACAGCTCCGACAGCCGCCACGGCCTGGGCGTCACCGGCTACGGCAAGACGGAGTTCGTGCCCTACGGCCACATCAAGGGCAAGGCCATGGTCGTGTGGCTGTCACTGGGCTACCACGGCCTGCTGCACGGGTTGTTTGGTGGCACGGGCCTGCGGGTGGACCGTTTCTTCGAGCCGGTTCGCTGACCCACACCCGGCGGGCAGGCGGCCTGGTTGATCTGCGACGGTGCTTGACGCGCCGGACCGCCCGGGGTACGCGGCGGCCCCGGCCATGAGACACCTCCTTGGAATCGAAGGCTGGCGCCGGGACGAGCTCGAAGCGGTGCTCGACAGGGCGCGTTCGCACCTGCCCGGTGGTCCAGACACCACCCACCTCCTGCGCGGCAAGGTGGTCGCCAACCTCTTCTTCGAGGACTCGACCCGGACGCGCACCTCGTTCCACATGGCCGCTCGCGGCCTGGGCGCGGGTGTCCTCGACTGGAGCCCGTCCGGCTCGTCTACCTCGAAGGGGGAGACGCTGCTGGACACCGCGCGCAACATCGAGGCGACGGGGCCGGTGGCCATCGTCATGCGCCACCGCTCGTCGGGCGCGCCTCACCTGGTGGCGAAGCATGTCCGCTGCGTCGTCATCAACGCCGGTGACGGCACGCACGAGCACCCCTCGCAGGCCCTGCTGGACGCGTTCACCCTGCGGCAGCGCTGGGGCAGCCTGGACGGCCGCACGGTGCTCATCGTCGGAGACATCCTCCACAGCCGCGTGGCTCGCTCCAACCTCTGGTGCCTGAAGGCGCTGGGCGCGCGGGTCATCGTCTGCGGTCCTCCCACGCTGATTCCTCCCGGCCTGGAGGCGATGGGCGCGGAGGTGACGCACAACCTGGACGCGGTGCTCCCCCAGGCGGACGCGGTGATGTGCCTGCGCCTCCAACTCGAGCGCATGGGCGAGGCCTTCCTGCCCTCCACGCGGGAGTACTCGCGGCTGTTCGGCCTGACGACCGCCCGCGAGGAGCGGATGAAGGCGGGGGCGCTGGTGATGCATCCGGGGCCCATCAACCGGGGGCTGGAGCTGGCGCCCGCGGTGGCGGATGGGGCTCGCAGCGTCATTCTGGAGCAGGTGTCCAACGGCGTCGCCGTGCGGCGGGCCATCCTCGAGGTGTGCACGTCATGAGCGCTCCGGTCCTTTTCCGAAGAGGCCGCGTCATCGACCCGCGCAACGGCGTCGACGGTGTGCGGGATGTCCTGGTGCGCGACGGCAAGGTGGCCGAGGTCTCCGACGCGCCGCTGCCGGTGCCGCCGGGCGCGGAGGTGGTGGAGGCCGCGGGCCGCTGGGTGCTGCCGGGCTTCATCGACCTGCACGTGCACCTGCGCGAGCCGGGTGAGGAGGGCAAGGAGACGGTCCTCACCGGTTGCCGCGCCGCCGTGGCGGGTGGGTTCACCGCCGTCGTGGCCATGCCCAACACGAAGGTGGTCAACGACAGCGGGCTCGTCACGGAGCTGGTGCTGTCGAGGGCCCGCGCGGCCAACCTCTGCCATGTGTACCCCGCGGGGGCCATCACCAAGGGCCTCAAGGGCGAGGAGCTGGCGGAGACGGGCGAGCTGGTGTCCGCCGGCTGCGTCGCCATCACCGACGACGGGCGCCCGGTGATGAACGCGTCGCTCATGCGGCGCGCGCTCCAGTACGCCACGATGTTCGGCGTGCCCGTCATGGTCCATGAAGAGGACCTGACGCTGTCCGCGGGTGGCGCCATGCACGAGGGGGCGGTCTCCACGCGGCTGGGCCTGCGCGGCATCCCCGCCTCGGCGGAGGTGGCGATGGTGGCGCGCGACCTGGTGCTGCTCGAGGAGACGAAGGGCCGGCTGCACATCGCCCACGTGTCCTGCGAGGGCAGCGTGCGCCTGATTCGCGAGGCGAAGCGCCGGGGGCTGTTCGTCACGGCCGAGGCGACGCCCCACCACGTCATCCTGGATGACCGGGCGGTGGGGGACTACGACACGCACGCGAAGATGGCGCCGCCCCTGCGCGCGGACCGGGACGTGGAGGCGCTGCGCGAGGCGCTGGTGGATGGAACCATCGACGCCATCGCCACGGACCACGCGCCCCATGGCGTGCTGGACAAGCAGGTGGAGTTCGAGAAGGGCATCAACGGGATTGTCGGGCTGGAGACGGCCCTGGGGCTCACGCTGGAGCTGGTGAACGCGGGGCTGCTCGACGCGAAGCGCGCGGTGGAGCTCCTGACGCACGGCCCGGCGAAGGCGTTCGGCCTTCCGGGCGGCCACCTGGCCCCCGGGGCTCCAGCGGACATCACCGTGGTGGACCCCTTGGAGGAGTGGACGGTGGATGCCCACCGGTTCTATTCCCGCAGCCGGAATACGCCCTTCCATGGCCGTAAGCAGAAGGGCCGCGTGGTGCAGACCTGGGTTTCTGGCCGGAAGGTGTACGCCGACGGTCAGGTGAAGGAGTCGCGGTGATGACGAAGCGGGCAGTGCTCGCCCTGGCGGATGGCACCACCTTCGAGGGCCGCGCTTTTGGCGCGGTCGGCGAGACGGTGGGTGAGGTGGTCTTCAACACGTCCATGTTCGGCTACCAGGAGATCCTCACGGACCCCTCGTATGTCGGGCAGATTGTCACCATGACGTACCCGGAGATGGGCAACGTCGGGGCGACACCCGAGGACGAAGAGGCGGGCAAGCCGCACGCGGTGGGTATGGTGGTGCGTGCCCTCGCCAGCCAGCCTTCCAACTGGCGCGCGAAGGAGTCGCTGGACGCGTACCTCAAGCGTCACAACGTCGCGGGCATCGAAGGGCTCGACACCCGCCGCCTCGTGCGCCACCTGCGCACCCACGGCGCGCAGATGGGCGTCATCTCCAGCGAGGGCCTGTCCGCGGCCGCGCTGACCGAGCGCGCGAAGACGGCCCACGGCATGGAGGGCCTGGACCTGGCCACCGGCGTGTCGACGAAGACGCCGTACACCTTCACCACGCCCTCGCCGGACGTGTTCTCCGGCCAGAGCGCCCAGCCCCTGGCGGACCCGCGCTTCGACGTGGTGGCCTACGACTACGGCCTCAAGAAGTCGATGCTGCACTTCCTGGTGGACGTCGGCTGCCGGGTGACGGTGGTTCCGGCCCACACCACGGCGGAAGAGGTGCTGGCCCGCAAGCCCCACGGCATCTTCCTGGCCAATGGCCCCGGAGACCCGGCGGCGGTGAAGGGCGCGGACCGCACCGTGGCGGCCCTCCTGGGCAAGGTGCCCGTGTTCGGCATCTGCCTGGGTCACCAGATCATGGCGCTGGCGTTGGGCGGCCGGACGTACAAGATGAAGTTTGGCCACCGCGGCGGAAACCAGCCGGTGAAGGACCTCACCACGGGCAAGGTGGAGATCACCGCCCAGAACCACGGCTTCGCCGTGGACGACGCCAGCCTCAAGGGCACGGCCGTCGTCACACACATCAACCTCAATGACGGCACGGTGGAGGGCCTGGCCGTCCCGGACGCGCGGGCCTTCAGCGTGCAGTACCACCCCGAGGCCTCTCCCGGCCCCCATGACGCACGCTATCTCTTTGGCCGCTTCGCGAAGCTGATGGCGGGGTAGAATACCCTTCCCCCTATGGATTCCCCGCTGTCACCGCTCTCCTACCAGCCGTACCTGGACCAGCTCATCGCCTTCGGCAGCGTGGAGTCACGGAAGGCAGACCTGCTCGAAGCCAAGGCGGAGTACTTCCGCCTGACGGGCGAGGTCTTCGAGGACGACAAGCTCTTCGAGCTGCGCATGGCGTCGTTCCTCGACTTCTACCTCTACGACCGGGTCTCGCCCCTGACGGGCAGGACGCCGGCCGCGGAGTTCTACGAGCAGCGCCTGGCGAACGCGCCCCCCGAGGAGTCCAACGCCTTCCGCAGCTTCACGGAGACGGTCCACGGCCTCTTCGAGGTCCGCAAGCTGGGCAAGGGGCTGGTCCGGCTGCGCGAGCTATACTCGGGCAAGGACTTCGACGTGACGGAGCGGCGCCACATCGCCGGCCTGGAGACGGGCGACATCCTGGAGGCCCGCCTCATCCCGTTCGGTGGGCACCTGCTGTTCTCCGCCGCGTTCTGCTACCACCCGCGCGTGGCGGTGAAGCCCATCAAGGCCGAGGTCAAACGCCGCAAGAAGAAGGAGCCGGAGCGCGCCCCCAACGAGCTCGTCTGGGAGTGCGCGCGCCGAGCCCTCAACATGGACCGCTACCGCCAGCTCGCCGTCGAGAAGATCTACGACTTCGAGCAGAAGGTGCTCTGACGAAGTTGTCCACCGCGCTCACACGCGGTGGATGCTCATCATGTTGGTGTTGCCCGGCACGTTGAGTGGCACTCCGGCCACCACGATGACCGGGGTCCCCGGTGGGCAGAAGCTCTCGCGCAGGCACAGCTTGCGCACCTGGTTCAGCATGGCTTCGGTGGACCTCACCCGCGCCACCTGATGCCCCGTCACGCCCCAGTAGAGCGCCATGCGCTGGATGGAGGCTTCATTGGGCGTGAGCGCGATGATGCGCGCGTGGGGCCGGAACTCGGAGATGAGGCGCGCGGTGTGGCCGCTCTCCGTGTACGCGACAATCATCTGGATGCCCAGCTGGGTCGCCGCCGCGACGGCCGCCGCGGCGACGCCGGTGCCCAGGTCCTCGGAGCGCTCGAAAGGGGAGTGGTGCTGGTGGCGCGTCACGCCTCGCTCCGTCTCCTCGACGATGCGGGCCATGGTGGCGGCCGCGTCGATGGGGTAGCGGCCCGCCGCCGTCTCACCGGACAGCATCACCGCGTCGGCGCCGTCCAGAATCGCGTTGGCCACGTCGGACACCTCCGCGCGGGTGGGGCGCGGGTTGTTGACCATGCTCTCCAGCATCTCCGTGGCGACGATGACGAGCCCGCCCAACTGGTTCACCGCGCGCACCATGTGCTTCTGGATGGCGGGGAGCTGCTCCAGCGGCATCTCCACGCCCAGGTCTCCTCGCGCCACCATGATGCCGTCCGCGGCGCGGGCAATGGCCTCCAGCGCCTCCACCGCCTGCGGCTTTTCAATCTTGGCGATGAGGGGCGTCTTGTTCTTCGCCACGTGCTTGCGCGCGCGGTGGATGTCCTCGGCCGTGCGCACGAAGGACAGCGCCACGTAGTCCACGCCCACCTCCTGGCCGAACGCCAGGTCCGCTTCGTCCTTCGGCGTGATTGTGGGCACGGACATGGGCGAGCCCGGCAGGTTCAGCCCCTTGTGGTCCTTGAGCAGCCCGCCAACCTCCACCTCGCAGAGGACGTCCTGGCCAGAGACCTTGCGCACGCGCAGGCGCACCCGGCCATCGTCGAGGAGGATGGCGTCGCGGGCCTTCACGTCCTTCGTCAGCGACTTGATGGGCGTGGGGATGACGGTGCCTTGCCCCAGCACCGCGCGAGTCGTCACCGTCACGAGCTCGCCTGCCTTCACCGCGAGTTGTCCACCCTCGAACTTCCCCAGGCGGATCTTGGGGCCCTGGATATCCTGGAGGATGGCCACGGGCAGCTTCAGCCGCCTGGCCGCCTTCCGGATGAGGGCCACGCGCTCCCGGTGCTCGTCGTGCGTGCCGTGAGAGAAGTTCAGCCGCGCCACGTTCATCCCCGCGCGGATGAGGCCCTCGATGGCCTCCAGCGAGCTCGAAGCGGGCCCCAGGGTGCAGATGATCTTCGCCTTGCGCATATGCGCGCGCATCCTAGGCGGCTCGGCCCGTGGCTTGACAGTTCCGTCCCCAGGGGACTTACTCTGACTTCAGGCGGGGTGCTCACCCTTCGGGGATGGGCACTCGCGAGGAAAAGCCCGGCATCCCTGGGAGGGGGGGCCGGGCTTTTCGCTTCCACCGCTCCACTTGAAGAGGCGAGGCCTAGAGCTCGATCTTCTTGCCAGCACCCTTCGGTGAGCCCACGGGCGGGTGCCCTGGCGGCAAGTCCCCCGCGCCCGAGTCATCGGACGGGCTCCCCGGCGCCGGCATGCCCGGGGGCGGCAGCGCACCGGGCTCGTCCATCAATCCTCCACCCGGGCCACTGCCTCCCACGCCGGGCCCGCCCTTCTGGAGCGCCTCGATTTCATCGCGGCTGATGCCCGCGAGCGTCAGCACCTTGCGCGTGACGCGGATGCGCGCGTGGCTGGAGAGGGCCATGGCGATGGAGTCGGAGGGACGCGCCTCGAGGGTCAGCTTCTTCGCGCCCTGCTCGAGGAAGACGCGGCCCGAGTAGACGTTGTCTCGCAGGTCGTCGATGCGGACCTCGGTGACCTTGGCGCCCAGCTGGTCCACCACGTCATCCAGCAGGTCCTGCGCGAGCGGCTGCGGTGGCTCACGCTCCGCGAGCCTGAAGGCGATGGAGACCGCGGAGGCCTCGTCCACGAAGACGGGGAGGAGCATCTCCTGGTCCTTCGTGGTGAGGACGATTGCGTGTGTCTGAGCCTCCACGAGCGGGATGACGTCCTTCACCTCCAACTCGACGAGCTCGGTGCATGCCTTGGGGTCGCCTCCGTGCTCGGTGACACACGGCTGCTCGTCGGAGGTACCCTGAAGTGTCGCCGCGATGGCTCTTGGGGCTCGGAAGCCAGGGAGCAGCAGGAGCCCTCCCAGCGCCAGCAACAGCGCCGAGAGAGGGGCGACGAAGAGAGTGGCGCGGTTGGGTGTTCTCACACCCTGAACCTACGCACCCGCTACCCTCTCGGGAGGGCGGCATTTCTGCCCGGTTGCCCTCGGGGGCTCGAGCTGGCCGCCCGGAGGGCAAGGGAGCGGACGTCAACGACGGTCGTCGTCCTCGTCCTCGTCGTCGTAGTCCTCCTCGTCGTCGACGTCCTCGTCCTCATCCTCGTCGAGGTCGTCGTCCTCGTCCTCGGACTCCTCATCCTCGTCTTCGTCCTCGTCGTCGAGCGTGTCCTCGACGTCCTCCGACTCCAGCGTCATGGAGACGGCGAACTTCTTGTCGAGCACGGCGATCTGCGCGCGCATCTCCGAAAGCGCGGCGACGAAGTCCTCCGAGAGATTCGCGGGCGCTTTCGCGTCGCAGTGGGGACAGACAATCTTCTCCGTCCCCTCGATGAGGTCTTGCACGTCAAGCTCGAAGCTTGCCTCGCACTTCTGGCAGGTGAAGTCGATGCTCATGGTCGGGCGCGGCATACAAAGCCCTCCAACCAGCTGTCAACGTCCGCGAACTGGGGCCATGGTGGCCAGGCCCCTACATCCGCTAGCGTTCATCGGATGGACCTCCCGAAGACGATGGTGCATGCCCTTCATGAGCGGGCCGCGCAGCATGAGCATCGGCCGGCCCTCTGGACGCGCCGTGGGCGCGCCTATGTCCCCACCTCCTGGTTCGAGTACGCGCAGCGGGTCAAACACTTCGCCCTGGGCCTGAGGACGCTGGGGTACGGGGAAGGTCAACCGCTGGGCATCATCAGCTTCAACCGCGAGGAGTGGCACGTCGCGGCGCTGGCCTCCATGGCGATGGGCGGCGTCCCCGTGGGGCTGTACACCACCAGCGCGCTGGAGCAGCTGGAGTACATCCTGCGCCACTGCGAGGCCTCCATCCTGGTGGTGGAGAACGAGAAGCACCTGCGCACCGCGCTGCTCCTGCGTGAGCGGCTGCCCACGCTTCGCCACATCATCGTCCTGGACCCGCCAGCCTCGCCGCTGCCGGAGGGCGTCCTGCGCTACGACGACGTCATGGCGCGAGGCGCGGGCGCGGGCGACAAGCCCTTCTGGGACAGCGTCAACGCGCTCAAGCCCGAGTCACTGGGCACCCTCATCTACACCTCGGGGACGACGGGGCACCCCAAGGGAGTGATGCTCAGTCACCACAACCTGACGTGGACGACGCGCCAGCTCAGCCAGGCGGTGATTTTCGGCAAGAAGCCAGAGAATCTCATCCTGTCCTACCTGCCGCTGTCGCACATCGCCGAGCAGGTCATCTCGCTCCACTGTCCGCTGATGCTGGGCATCCAGGTGTACTTCGCGGACTCGGTGGATGCGATGCCGGCGAACCTCAAGGACGTGCGGCCCACGTTCTTCTTCGGCGTGCCCCGGGTGTGGGAGAAGTTCAAGGCCAAGGCGGAGGAGGGCCTGCGCTCGCAGCCGCCGCTCAAACGCCGCCTGGTGGACTGGGCTCGGGGGGTCGCCTCGGAGATGCATTCGCGGGCCCAGCGCCATGAGCGCATCCCGGTGACGCTGGCGGCCCAGTACCGGCTGGCGCAGCGGCTGGTGTTCGAGCCCCTCAAGACGCGCATCGGCATGGAGCGGGTGGACTTCTTCGCCACGGCCGCCGCGCCCATCGGCCGGGACGTGCTGGAGTTCTTCGCGTCCATCGACATGTTGATTCACGAGGTCTGGGGCATGACGGAGGTGTCGGGCCCGGGCACGGTGAACACGGAGGAGTCCACGCACCTGGGCACCGTGGGGCGGCCGATGCTGGGCGTTGAAGTCCGCATCGCCGAGGACGGGGAGATCCTCATCCGGGGCGGCAACGTGTGCATGGGCTACTTCAAGAACCCGGAGGCCACCGCGGAGCTGCTGCAGGACGGGTGGTTGCACAGCGGTGACGTGGGGCAGCTGGACGGGGAGGGCTACCTCCACATCACCGGCCGCAAGAAGGAGATCATCGTCACCTCGGGCGGGAAGAAGACCGCGCCTGGCAACATCGAGGAGATGCTCAAGGCCTTGCCCGGCGTGGGCCACGCGGTGGTCGTTGGAGATCGCCGCAACTACCTGGTGGCGCTGCTGGCCCTGGATGGCGAGAAGGTCCGCGCGCTGGCGCGGGAGAAGGGCTGGCCGGAGGACCTGGGCGCACTCTCGCGGGACGCGCGGTTGCACCAACTGCTCCAGCAAGCGCTGGACCGCGAGGTGAACCCGAAGCTCTCCCGCTTCGAGAACATCAAGCGCTTCGGGGTGCTGCCTCGCGAGCTCTCCGTGGACGAAGGGGACCTGACGCCCACGCTCAAGGTCCGCCGCAAGGCGGTGGAGCTGAAGCATGCGGGGCTCATCGAGTCGCTCTACGCGGAGAACAGCGCGGCGCATACCGGCTGAGTGCTGGCCCGCAATGAGAAAGGGGCGGGGAACCTCGGCGGTTCCTCGCCCCTTCTCATTTCATGCCCAAGGGGTGTGGTGGTGCTGTGGGACTACTTCGCGGTGCGCTTGTCCATGGTGACGTAGTCGCGGCGCTTGTGGCCCGTGAAGACCTGGCGCGGGCGAGCAATCTTCTGCTCGGGGTCCAGCACCATCTCCTCCCACTGCGCGCACCAGCCCACCGTGCGGGGAATGGCGAAGAGGACGGGGAACATCTCCACCTGGAAGCCCATCGCCTCGTAGATGAGGCCGGAGTAGAAGTCCACGTTCGGGTACAGCTTGCGCTTGACGAAGTACTCGTCCTGGAGGGCGATGCGCTCCAGCTCCACGGCGATCTCCAGCAGCGGGTTCTTGCCCGTCACGTCGAAGACCTCGTCCGCCACGCGCTTGATGACCTTGGCGCGCGGGTCGTAGGACTTGTAGACGCGGTGGCCGAAGCCCATCAGCTTCTTCTCGCCCTCGCCGCTCTTCACGGACTTGATGAAGTCCGGGACCTTGGAGATGTGGCCAATCTCGCGGAGCATGCGGAGCACCGCCTCGTTGGCGCCGCCGTGCAGCGGGCCGTAGAGGGCGCCGATGCCAGCCGTGACGGCCGAGTACGGGTCCACTTCCGACGAGCCCACCGTCCGCACGGACGTCGTGGAGCAGTTCTGCTCGTGGTCCGCGTGGAGGATGAAGAGCACGTCGAGCGCGCGCTCGAGCACCGGGTGCACCTTGTAGGTGCTGGTGCCGATGCGCTTCACCATCGCCAGGAAGTTGGCGACGTAGGACAGGTCATTGTCCGGGTAGATGTAGGGCAGGCCCATCGAGTGCCGGTAGGAGAACGCGGCGATGGTGGGCATCTTGGCGATGAGCCGGGTGATCTGGATGCGGCGGCTGCGCTCATCCTTGGTGTTCTTCGCGTCCGGGTAGAAGCCGGACAGCGCGGCCACGGTGGAGCCGAGCATGGACATCGGGTGCGCGTCGTAGCGGAACCCGTCCATGAACGTCTTCACGTTCTCGTGGACGTACGTGTGGTGCGTCACCAGGTGGATGAACTGCTCCAGCTCCTTGGGGGTCGGCAGCTCACCGTTGAGCAGGAGGTAGGCGACCTCCAGATAGCTGGACTTCTCGGCCAGCTGCTCGATGGGGTAGCCGCGATACTCCAGGATGCCTTTATCGCCGTCGATGAAGGTGATGGCGCTCTTACAGTTCGCGGTGTTGAGGAACGCCGGGTCATAGCCCATCAGACCGAAGTCTTCGTCCGAGACCTTGATCTGGCGTAGGGCGTTGGTGCGAATACAGCCGTTCTCGACCGGGACCTCGTACGTCTTGCCGGTCCGATTGTCGGTGATCGTCAGCGTGTCCTTGGGCATGGGCGGAGATTTCACAGGGCGCAGATCGCTTTCAACAAAAAAGAACGATAAGTCGGCAATGGTGACACTGATGGTTCTACGGTGACTCGGAAATACGCGCTCCCGAGCGCGACAGTTGCCTCCAGAAGCCAGGAAAGCTCTTCTCGACACACTCGGGGCCGGTGAGCACGAGGGGCGCACCCGACAACACGCTCAAGGTGGCCGCCGTCATCGCCAGGCGGTGGTCTCCCCGGCTGTCCATCTCGAAGCGGGCGGGCGGGGCGGTGGGCGGCGTCAGGTGGAGGCTCTCCCCCCGCAGGTCGCTTGAGCCCCCGTAGGCGGCGATCATCGCGCGGATGCCTTCCAGCCGGTCGCTCTCCTTCAGCCGGAGGATTCCGACGTCCAGCAGCGTGGACGGCGCGGGTAGGACACAGGCGAGCGCCGCCAGGGTCGGAAGCAGGTCCGGGCACTCCTTGCCCGAAGCCCGCAGGCCTCGCTCGGGTCGGCCCGTCACCTTCAGGGTGTGTGGCTGTCCGGTGGGCTCCGTCCGCAGACCCACCTGCTCGATGAGCCGGAGGATGGCCTGGTCCGGGTGGGCACTGTCGGCGTCGGCTCGCTCCACCACGCCTCCCGACTTCCAGGCCACGAGCAGCAGGTATCCCAGCGAGGACCAGTCCCCCGGAAGTGAGGGCACGCTTGGAGGCGGTGTGTATCCAGAGACCGTGTATCGGGCGTCGGATTTCTGGAGCGCGAAGCCGAAGCGCTCCAGCCACGTCACCGTGAGGTCCAGGTAGCCGGCGCTCGTCAGCGTGCCTTCAATCTCCACGCTCCAGGCGCGGCGCTCGCGCAGGTACAGCGCGGCGCAGCCCAACAGGAGGCTGGAGGCGTACTGGCTGCTCTGTGAGCCGGGCACTCGGAAGACGGGTGACACATGGGCGGTGTCCGTGGGCGCGGTGAGCTCCACGGGCCAGGGGTGTCCCTCGACGAGCGTGAAGCCCGCGGGGCCCAAGGCGTCCTTCAGCGACATGAAGAGCGGGCCGTGTGGACGCTCGCCCAGGCGAGGTGTCCCGGTCAGGCGCACGCGTGCCCCAGGGGTCACCGCCGACTGGGTGGCGAGGATGCGGAAGGGGGCACCGCCGTCCGCGCAGTCCACGTCGCGCACGGGGCCTGGGGGCAGGCGCAGGGCGTCCACGCCTCGGCGAAGCACGCGCACGTCGGCGGGGAGGTCCTCGTCCGACTCGGCCTGGACGGAGGGAAGGGGCCAGGCGCCGGTCAGGTGTCCCAGCACCAGGGCTCGCTGGGCATCGGACTTGGAGACAGGGGGCGTGAGGGGCGACGGCTTGAGTCCCGTCGGGTCCAGCAGGATGCGGCGGGTGCTGGTGCTCATGGGCGCACTCCCTTCGTCCAGGAGGGCCACAGGGCGCGCCAGGTCTCGGGCGCGACGTCGCGGACCTCGGTGGAGCCGATGGCCGTCAGCAGCACCATGCGCAGCTCCCCCTTCGCGCCGGCCTTCTTGTCGGCGTCGAGCAGCGTGGCGATGTCCTTGAGCGAGGCGGGACGCAGCAGCGAGGCGACGCGCTCCCGGCCCAGGACTCCGGGGCCTTCGGCGAGCGCGGACTCGGCCTGGGCGGCCACGGGCTCCGGGGTGACGCCCAGGTGGCGGCCCACGTCGAGGGCCAGGAGGATTCCCAGGCCCACCGCGTCGCCGTGAGACAGCTTGAAACGCGACACGCTCTCCAACACATGGCCGAAGGTGTGACCGAAGTTGAGCACCCGGCGCAGGCCCGTGTGCTCGTAGGGGTCCTTGGCGCAGACGCGCTCCTTGAGGCCGCGTGCGTCCTTCACCAGCTTCTCGAGCGGGGGCGGCTTGCGCACGTAGCGGCGGAAGAGGGCGGCATCCAGGCTGATGACCATCTTCCAGGCCTCGAGCGAGCCCTCACGCACCTGGGTGGGCGACAGCGTCGAGAACAGCTCCGGACAGACCCACGACTCCTCGGCGTAGTGGAAGACGCCCGCGGGGTTCTTCACCACGCGCCCCTTCACGGTGAGGTCCACCGCGCCCTTTCCACCCAGGCTGCTGTCGACCGCGGCCAGGAGCGTCGTGGGGACCTGCACCAGCCGCACGCCGCGCTTGAGCAGGTGCGCGGCGACGGTGGACACATCGCCCACGGTGCCTCCGCCCACGGCCAACAGCGTGCCCGAGCGCGGCAGGGACAGCCCCGCGGCGAGCACCTTCTCCAGCGCCTTGAAGCTCTTGGCGCTCTCACCGCCCACCAACTGGACGATGGCGCGAGGCGCGCGAGCCTCCAGCGCGGGGATGAGGTCGGGGTGGAGGCGCGCGACGGTGCGGTCCACCACGGCGAGACTGCCTTCGGGCAGGCGCCGGGCGAGACGGGAGAACGGACCCCAGCGGTCGTTGGGAGGACGGTAGGCGCCGGGAGGGTAGGGGTTCATAGGCTGTGGGGGCGTGCGTTCATCTGTTGGACGAGGTCTGCGATGACCAGCGACACCATGGACTCCAGCACCGGAACGGCGCGGGGCATGATGCACGGGTCGTGACGGCCACCCTTCGCGTGGTCCGCCAGCGTCGCTGGGGGTTTGAAGTAGGCGCGGACCTGGAGCGGCTCGCCGTTGGTGAGACCGCCCTGGATGCCGCCGTAGACGTCCTTCACGGAGTGGAACTGGGTGCCGGGCTGGCCAATGCGCTCGAGCAGATCCGGCGGGCCCCACATGACTCCGGTGATGGCGCCCACGCTGCCCAGGGCCTGGGCGATGAGCGCCTTGATCTTCCCGAAGATGGGCTCGCCCAGCCCCACGGGGAGGCCCTCGACGCGCACGTCGATGGAGCCGCCCAGGCTGTCCCCGGCCTCCTTGGCCGCGAGGATGCGGCGGGACATCTCCTCTCGGACGGCGAGGTCCGGGCAGCGCGTCGGGTGCGCGTCCACCATCGCCCGGGTCAATCCGAGCGCGGGCACGGCGGCGACGAGTTCACCTACCTGGGACACGTACGCGACGGTGCGGACGGTGGGCAGGTCTCGCTCCAGATAGGCCTCGGCGATGGTGCCGCCGATGACGCGGCAGAGCGTCTCACGTCCGCTGGTGCGGCCACCGCCTCGGTGGTCGCGGTGCTTGTAGCGCTCGCGCCACACGGCGTCCGCGTGGCCGGGCCGGTCCACCTGCTTGAGCTGCTCGTAGTCGCCAGAGCGCTGGTTGGTGTTGCGGACGATGGCCGCGATGGGCGTGCCGAGCGTCTTGTCCTCGAAGACACCCGAGAGGATCTCCACCTGGTCCGGCTCGTTGCGCGGCGTGACGAGCGACGACTGTCCGGGGCGACGGCGATCCAACGCGGCCTGGATGCGCTCGCGCGTGAGGGGAACGCCCGCGGGGCAGCCATCCACCACCGCCCCAAGCGCCGGGCCGTGACTCTCGCCAAATGTCGTCACGCGAAAGAGGGTGCCGAAGGTGTTCATGTCGCTGTCTCCCAGAGTTCGCGTTGACGCCGGGCCTGTGCGACGAACCACGCCGCGCCCAGCAGGACAGGGGTGCCTCCGCGCCGCGAAATCTCCGCGGCGATGCGCCGGCCGGGGGCACCGTATGCGATCACCGCGACGCATGCTCGCTCGAATCGCAGGGAATCCGGGGCGGCCACGCGGTCCGGCCACGTCCAGACGCCGGCCCCCGTGAGTGGGCCTTGTATGTCCGCGCGCCGGAGGATGCGCAGCGCCTGGCCTCGTTCGGTGGCCACGGTGCGGAGGGCGGATGTTGCGCCGCCGTCACCCAACACGAACACGTCTTCGGCGCCCAGGCGCTCCAGCACCTTGCGGGCTCCTTCGGTGTCCGTGTTGAAGGACTCCCACCGGTTGCCTCGGCGCACCAGCGTGTTGATGGCATCGAGCGACGAGCCCGTGTGCCGGGCCAACCGCATCTTGAACGGGCTGGTGACGGCGAAGCCCGCGTGGCTCGAAAGCAGCGAGTCCAAGAGCGCCTCGACCGGTCCGTCCTCGGGAATGTCGATGCGGTCGAAGGGCTGGCGGTGGATGCGAGGCGAGCGCGAGTGGGTGATGGACGTGCCGAAGATGCCCAGCCGCAGGGGAGCGGGCAGGGTGGTTCGGTCCGCGCCGCGCCATTCGCGCACGACGTCGTCGAGGAGCCGCTGACCCGGAGCCGCGGCCCACGAACCCCCCGCGGCCACGTAGTCGAGCACGTTGTTCCGGGCCAGCACCGCGCGCGCGGGCAGCGCGATGGAGCCCATGCCGAGCACTGTGACACGTGTCGGGCCGAACCGATCCATCATCCTCCGCTGCGTCTCCAGCAGCGTGCGGACGTGGTCCGGATGGGCCATGGGCTCCACGTGTTTCACGAGGGCATCGGCCGGCAGGTCGCGCTCCCAGAGGCGCAGTGCTTCATCGGTGCTGAGCTGTCGCTCCGCGTGGTGGGACGCGAGCAGCTTGCCGGAGGGCGCATCGAGCGAGCCATGGTGCCCGGTGGCGTCCATCAAGTCCCGGTCCACGCGCCACGCCGCGGAGACCCAGGAAGAGGGCAGCGGCTTGCCGCGCTCGGAGACCAGCAGCGGGAGCACCTTCGCGAGAGCTGCCGGGTCCACCGCGTCGGGGGCGTGCAGGTCGGTGCGGATCTCCAGCACCTCGGCGCCGCGACGCTGACACTCCCGCGCGAAGTGCACGGCGTCGGAGCCGAGCAGGGTGGGAGGCAACGTCACGACACGCCGGGCGGGTGTCACGGGGACTCCTCTGGGTGGAGGCAGCCCCGGAGGAAGTCCACCAGGGCGATGGTGGGGACGCGGGCGTGCAGGGCCTCGCGCTCATGGAAGACGGAGGAGATCTCCTCCTCCAGCGTGACGTCCGGTCTCAGCCGAGGCCGCGTCCGGTCCGCCATCAATCGCTCCCGGTAGGTCTCGAAGGTGACCGGGATGAGCAGGGTGAACATTCCCGCGAGCGCGTCCGGGTGGTGCGACAGGAAGCCACCTCCCACCGCGACCAGTCCACCGCGTGGAAGCTCCAGCAGGGCGCGGCGCTCGGCGGCGCGGAACTCGGCGGGGGACTGCGCCACCCAGGTCTTCAGCGGACGCCCGTGGAGATGCTCCAGGTGGGCATCCAGGTCCACGCCCCGCCGCTCGAGCAATCCAGCGACTCGAGGCAGGAGCGTGGACTTGCCAGCGCTCCGGTGGCCACACAGCACCACGGTCTGCCCGGCGTCCGGCCGGGGCACGGGCCCTGGACGCGCCAGGGCTTCTCTCAGCGCCGGCGCGAGCCGGGGATCCACCGAGGCAAGGACATGCTCGACGCGGGACCGTCGTGCTTCAGCGGACGAGGCCGACATAGACGTTGGCCGTTCCGAACGTCAGCGGATACGCGCTGCGCTCCGAATAGGCGCCGGACTGGTCCATCAGCGACAGGAACCGCTCTCCCGCGGGGAACGCCGCCGACGTGCGGGGCAGGTACTCGAACGCCGCGCGGTTGCCGGTGAGCAGGCCACCAATGGTCGGCATCACCGTCTTGCTGTAGATGCGGAACAGCGCGCCGAAGACACCCTCGGGCTGGCCGAACTCCAGCACGACGACCCGGCCGCCGGGCTTCACCACGCGACCCATCTCCTGGAGGCACTTCACCGGGTCATCCACGTTGCGGATGCCGAAGCCGATGGAGGCCACGTCGAAGCTGTTGTCCGCGAAGGGCAGCGCCATGGCGTCCGCCACCTGGAAGTCCACCTGGAGGCCCGCCTTGGCCGCCTTGGAGGGAGCGCTCTCCAGCATCTCCGCGCAGAAGTCGGTGCCGAGCACGCGGCCCGTGCCGCCCACCTTGCGCTTGAAGGCGAGGGCCAGGTCGCCCGTGCCGGACGCGCAGTCGAGGACGCTTTCGCCCGCCTTCGCCTGGCTGAGCCGCACGGCCGTCCGTCGCCACAGCCGGTGGACGCCGAACGAGAGGACTTCATTCGTCACGTCGTACCGCGTGGCGATGGAGGAGAACATCTGGCGGACTTCGGCGCTCATCGTGCCCTCACGACTTGGGCCGGGCTCTCCGGCCTCCAAAGGTGTCGACCCACTGCGTCTAGCACGGCTGGCAAACGCTGCATCAAGGTTTGGAAGTGCTCGGGCGTCAGCGCTTGATTCCCATCGCACAGGGCCTGCTCCGGCCGGGGGTGGACCTCGATGAGCAGCCCGTCCGCCCCGGCCGCCGCGGCCGCCAGCGACATGGGCAGGATGAGGTCCACCTGGCCTGTCGCGTGGGACGGGTCCACGATGACTGGCAGGTGCGTGCGCTGCTTGGCCCAGGCCACCGCGGCCAGGTCCAGCGTGTTGCGAATCTCCGTCTCGAAGGTGCGGATGCCCCGCTCGCACAGCAGGACCTGCTCGTTGCCGCCCTCGAGGATGTACTCCGCCGCCAGCAACCACTCCTGCAGCGTGGCGGACAACCCCCGCTTCAGCAGGACGGGGCGCCGCACCTTGCCCAGCGCCCGCAGCAGGGAGAAGTTCTGCATGTTGCGCGCGCCGACTTGGAGGATGTCCGCGGACTCCACCATGAAGGGCAGCTGTGAGGTCTCCATCACCTCGCTGATGATGGGCAGTCCATGGCGACGCCCGGCCTCCGCGAGCAGGTGCAGCCCGGGCTCACCCATTCCTTGGAACGCGTAGGGACTGGTGCGGGGCTTGAACACGCCGCCGCGGAGGACATGCGCTCCGGCCTGCGCCACCGCCGCCGCGGTGCGGTCCACCTGCTCCACGCCTTCCACCGCGCAGGGGCCCGCCATGACGACGAACCCTGGCCCACCGACCTCCACCGAGCCCGCTCGCACCCGGGTTCCCTCGGGGCGGGACGCGCGCAGCACACGCCGCGCACCCGTGTCCTTCCGGGCCACCGCCGGCGCGGATTCGTCTGGCTGCTTGCCTCCCACGAGCGCTCCCATCCACCGAGTTCAAGAGGTTTTGAACTCCTTGGTGCATGTATAGCCGAGATGGCTTAGAAGACAACCGAAGGTGATTTCAGGGCAGTCGCGGATGAGGACCGCTGATGAAGACGCTCAATCCCGTTGAGGGCCAGCGCTGGGTGGCCGGAATGATGCCCCTGGCCGCGGTGGATCCACTCTCCGGAGCGGATTCGCTGGGCGTTCCAACGGTCTATTGGGAGCGGCCCCTGGAGCGCGAGGCGGCGGCGGGGTGGGGCGAGGCGGCGGTGGTGGTGGCCACGGAGTCCGCGCAGGTCCCTGGCGTCATGGCCACGCTGGGCTCCTGGACGCTGCGTTGGTTGGACACGCCGCCCAACGATATGCCCGGTCCCTGGTTTGGTGGGCTTCGCTTCGGAGCGACGGGTCTTCCGGATGAAGAGTGGGCGGCCCATGGCGTGGCGCGCTGGACGCTCCCCGAGGTGTTGGTGTGGCGGACGGTGACCGGGGTGTCCGTGGCGGCCTTCGCCCCGGAGGGCAGGGGGGGCGAGGACGCGGTGCGCTCGCGGTTGGAGCGGGTGCGTGCGCGCTTCGCGGAGGGCTATCGGCACGCGCGCGGTGGCCAGGTCGAGCTGTCGCTGAAATCGTCGCGCCCGGAGTTCGAGGCGCGGGTGGAGCGTGCGCTGGAGGCCATCAACGCAGGGCAGCTCCAGAAGGTCGTGCTGGCGCGGGCCGTGGATGTGGAGGGGCCGGCGGCTTTTGATGTCGTGGACGTGCTCGCGCGCCTGAGGGAACAGAATCCTCGCTGCGCCACGTTCCTGTTCCGGGCGCCGGATGGCACGTGCTTCCTGGGGGCGACGCCGGAGACGCTGTGCCGCGTGTCCGGACGCGTGCTCGAGACGGAGGCGCTCGCGGGGACCGCCTCGCCCCAGCAGGCCGATGGGCTGCGCGGGGTGGACAAGGAAGTGCGCGAGCACGAGGCGGTGGTGCGCTACATCCTCGCGACGCTGCGCTCGTTGGTGGCGGACGTCCAGGCGGACGCCGAGCCGCGCTTGCTGACGTTGAAGAACGTGGTGCACCTGCGCACGGGCATTCGCGCGGAGTTGAAGGAAGGTGTCTCGGCCGCGCAGGTCGTGGGGGCGCTGCATCCCACGCCCGCGGTGGGAGGCACGCCTCGTGAGCGCGCGCTGTCCTTCCTGGTGGAGCACGAAGGCCTGGACCGCGGCTGGTACGCGGGGCCGGTGGGGTGGATGGGGCCTGGGCGTGCGCACCTGATGGTGGCGCTGCGCTCGGCGAGGGTGCGGGGCGCGAGGGCTCGGTTGTTCGTGGGTTGCGGAATCGTGGCCGGCTCCATCGCGGAGGCGGAGTGGCGGGAGACGGAGATGAAGAGTCTGGCCGTGTTGCGTGCGCTGGGAGGCGTGGATGTCGGGCGACAGTAACCTCAACGTGTTGTGGGCTCGAGCCCTCGTCGAGGAACTGGTGCGCGGCGGCGCGAGGCACGCCGTGGTCTGTCCGGGCTCGCGCTCCTCGCCCCTGGCGCTGGCGTGCGCGCGCGCGGAGGGCTTGCGTGTCTGGTCGGTCATCGACGAGCGCAGCGCCGCGTTCTTCGGCCTGGGGCTCGCCAAGCAGTCGCGCACGCCGGTGATCCTGGTGGCGACGAGCGGCACCGCGGGCGCGCATTTCTACCCCGCGGTCATCGAGGCCTCGCTGTCCCAGGTCCCCTTGGTGGTGCTCACGGCGGACCGTCCGCTCGAGCTCCAGGGGTGGGGCGCGGCGCAGACGGTGCCGCAGGCGCGCTTCTATGGCGAGCACGCGCGCAGCTTCACGGACGTGGGCGTGCCGGAAGCCAGTGACGCGGCGTTGACGCACCTGCGAGCCACCACTGCTCGCGCCGTGGCCACGTCGATGCGTGCGCCGCGTGGCGCCGTTCAGCTCAACGTGCCCTTCCGCGAGCCGCTCGCGCCGGTGGCGGAGGCCTTCGGTGAGGAGCGCCTGTCCGCGCTGTCGAAGGCGGGCCGTCCGGGTGTTCCGCTCACGCGCATCGTTCCGCCCATGCCGGCGCCGGATGCGGCGGTGCTGGAGGCGGTCCGTCAGCGCATCGCTTCGACGGAGCGCGGTGTCATCGTCTGCGGCCCGCGCGACGAGGTGGATGGGTTCTCCGAGGCCATCTCTGCGCTGTCCCAGGCCACGGGCTACCCCGTGCTGGCGGAGGCCACTTCGCAGGTGCGGTACGGAGGCGGGCCGCTGACGCTTTCGTATTACGACGCGCTCTTGCGCCATGCGCCGTTTGCCCGGACGCATCGGCCGGAGCTGGTGCTTCGGTTCGGGGGGGGCCTGACGCCCAAGGTGCCGCAGCAGTGGTTGGATGCGTCGGGTGCGGAGGTCGTCCTCTTCAGTGATGGCGGCGCGTTGTTCGACCCCGCGCACCGAGCGGCCACGGTGGTGGAGGGCTCGGCGGTGGTGGCGTGCGCCGCGCTGACGAAGGGGCAGAGCCGAGGGAGCGGGCGGTGGGCACAGGGCTTCCTCTCGGCGGAGCGAATGGCTCGAGGGGCGTTGGAGGCGGCCTTCGCGGAGAAGCCCGAGGCACTCACGGAGCCGCGAGTCGCACGCGAAGTGGTGGCCGCGCTCCCGGCGGGAGGCGCGTTGTTCGTCTCCAGCAGCATGCCCATTCGCGACGTGGATGCGTTCGCTCCGGCGGGCACGGTGCCCTTGCGGGTGCTGGCGAATCGCGGGGCCAACGGCATCGACGGCATCATCTCCAGCGCGCTGGGCGTCGCCGCGGCGGCTTCGCGTCCGGTGGTGCTGCTGACCGGTGACCTGGCGCTCTTGCATGACGTGGGCGCGTTCGTCACGGCGTCCCGTTTGAAGGTTCCGCTCACGGTCGTCGTGGTGAACAACGACGGCGGTGGCATCTTCTCGTTCCTGCCCATCGCGCAGGTGGCGAAGCCGGACGAGTTCGAGTCGCTGTTCGGCACGCCGCACGGCGTGGACCTGGCTCACGCCGCTGCGCTGGGTGGCGCGCGCCTGCACAGGCCGGTGACGCCCGCGGCGCTTCGTGGGGCGGTGCGCGAGGGGCTCGAAGGGGGCCTGCATCTGGTCGAGGTGACGGTGGACCGGGCCGCGAACGTGGATGACCACCGGCAGCTCTTCGCGCGGATGGCCGCCGCGCTCGGGGAGGGACCATGGGTGTGACGCTGGCGTATGAGACGTGGGGCGAAGGCAGCCGGCCGCTCGTGTTGCTCCACGGCTTCACGGGGAACCGCGCGTCGTTCCAGGGGCTGCGTCCGTTGATGGGGCGGTCCGTGCACGCCATCGCGGTGGACCTGCCGGGACATGGCGCCACGCCGCTGCCGGAGCGCAAGGGCCGCGACGGTTTCCTGGAGACGGTGGACGCGCTGGTGTCCCTGGTCGACAGGTTGGGCGTGGGCACGGTGGACCTCCTGGGCTACTCGCAGGGCGCGCGGGTCGCGCTGGCCGCGGCGGTGCGTGCGCCGGACCGGTTCGGCCGGCTCATCATGGAGAGCGGCTCGCCGGGATTGCATCGCCGTCAGGAGCGGGCCGCGCGTCGCGAGGCGGATGGACAGCTCGCCGCCTTCATCCGAGCGCGAGGCGTCGACGCGTTCGTCGAACGCTGGGAGGCGCTGCCGCTGTTCGAGGGCCTGCGCTCCATGTCCGCCGAGCGCCGGGAGACGTTGCGGGCGCACCGCCGGGCATGCACCACCGAGGGGCTCGCCGGAGCGCTGGAGACCCTGGGGTTGGGCGTGCAGCCTGATTACTGGTCGGAGTTGCATCATCAGCGCCTGCCCACGTTGCTGCTCACGGGCGCGCGCGATGAGAAGTTCACGCAGACCGCGCGCCGCATGGCGGCGGAGCTTCCGGTGGTGTGGCGCCATGCCTTCTCGGATTGCGGCCACGCGCCGCACCTGGAGGCCCCCGAGGAGTACGTGCGCGAGGTGCTGGGTTTCCTCCAGACGCCCTGGTACGAGGCGCCCCAGTTCGAGGGCACCACCGCCACGGCGGCGGCGAGCCCGGGGAGGGTGAGTCCGTGAGCGCGTCGGTTCCTGGAGTCTCGGTGGGGATGGAGAAGCCTCGGCCCACGGTGAAGACGTGGCTGATGGCCGTGCGTCCGAAGACGCTGACGGCGGCGTTGGTGCCGGTGCTGGTGGGCACGACGCTGGCGTTCGGCCTGGGCGTGGGGCGAGTCCTCCCGGCGCTCGCGGCGTTGCTGGGCGCGGTGCTCATCCAGATCGGCACCAACTTCATCAACGACTACTACGACTTCAAGAAGGGCGCGGACACGCACGAGCGGCTGGGCCCGGTGCGGGTCACCCAGAGCGGGCTCATCGCGCCGAGCACGGTGTTGCTGGGGGCGGGCGTCTGCTTCGCGCTCGCGACGGCGGTGGGGGTGTACCTGGTCGTGGTGGGCGGGTGGCCCATCGTGGCCATCGGCCTGGCGTCGCTGCTCTGTGGTTTCGCGTACACAGGCGGGCCGTTCCCCCTGGGATACAACGGCCTGGGCGACCTGTTCGTCTTCATCTTCTTCGGGCTGGTCGCGGTGACGGGCACCTTCTACGTGCAGGCCGGCACGGTGCATCCGGCGGCGTGGTGGGCGGCGGTCCCCGTGGGAGCGAGCGGGACGATGCTCATCGTGGTCAACAACCTGCGCGACGTGACCACGGATGTGAAGGCGGGCAAGAGGACGCTGGCGGTCCGTTGGGGAACGACGGCGGGCAAGGCCGAGTATGTGCTGCTGATGGCGGCTTCATTCGCCACGCCAGTGGCCATGTACACCCTGGGACTTGCGGGACCCTGGGTCTTCCTGTCGTTCCTGAGCCTTCCTTTCGTGGTGGCGCCGCTCAAGCGTGTGCTGCGGGAGCAGGGGGCCGCGTTGAACCCCGCGTTGGGCGGCACCGCGCGCTTCCAACTCTTCTTCGGCGTGCTGTTCGGCGTGGGCCTGTACCTGCGATGATGTGAGTCCATGCGCATCGTCCAGGCGACATTGACCCCGCTGCGGTTGGAGCTGCTCCAGCCACTGAAGACATCCCGAGGCACCTACTCCACGCGCGAAGGCTTCATCGTGCGATTGGAGGACGAAGAGGGGCGGGTCGGGCTCGGAGAGGCGATGCCTCTGCCTGAGTTCGGCACGGAGCCGCTGTCGGTCTGCGGCGAGGTGCTGGGGGCGTGGCTGTCCTCGCTCAAGGGCCAGTTCCTGGGCGACACGGTGCGCGCCGTCGAGGACACGCTGTCTCCCTTCCCACCGACGGTGGCGAGAGGCGAGGGTGTGCGCATCCGTGCCCGTCACCCGGCTCCTCCGGGCCCCGTACCCGCGGCGGAGCATGCGCTGGAGCTGGCGCTGCTGGACCTGCTCGCGAAGCGCCAGGGCGTGCCGTTGTGTTGGCTGCTGGCGGAGGAGGCGCGTCCCGAGGTGCTGGTGAACGCGCTGCTCAGCGAGGAGAGCGCGGAGTCCTTGGCGGAGCAGGCCCGGAAGGCCGTGGCCGAAGGTTATGGGACGCTGAAGCTCAAGGTGGCGCGCGGCTCGCTGGAGGATGACGAGCGCCGGGTGAAGGCGGTGCGCGAGGCCGTGGGGCCGGACGTGAAGCTGCGCTTGGACGCGAATGGCGGTTGGTCCGAGCCCGACGCGAAGCGCGCGCTCGACAAGCTGGGGTGGTACGGCCTGGAGCTCGTGGAGCAGCCGACGCCCGCGGATGACCTGTCCGCCTTGTGGCGAGTGCAGCGCCGGGCGCCGTGCATGGTGGCCGCGGACGAGTCGCTCGGTTCGCCGGAGACGCTGCGTGCGTTGCTTTCGGCGGACCCCTTCCTGGGCGGTGGCCCGGCGGTGGGGGCGGTGGTGCTCAAGCCCATGGTGCTGGGAGGCCTGCTCCCGGGGCTCGTGGTGGCGATGCGCGCCGCGCGCCTGGGAATGCAGGCGTATGTGACGAGCTCGCTGGATGGCGTGGTGGCCCGGGCGGGAGCGGCGCATCTGGCCGCGGCGTTGCCTTCCGGGGCGCTCGCGTCGGGGCTCGCCGTGGGGCACCTCTTCGCGCGGGAGCCCCCCATGCATCCCTATCAGCCCGTCCATGGGCGCATCCGGCTTCCGGAGACGCCGGGGCTTGGATTGGATGCGGGAGTGGTGATGTGACGAAGTACGGCTGTCCCATCCGCGAAGGTGCGGCTCGCTTCCCGAACGCGGAGGCGCTCACCTTCGCGGGGCGCTCGTGGACCTACGGAGCGCTGGACGCCGAGGTGAATCACTGGGTGGCCGCGCTCGAGTCCCGAGGGATTGGCGCGGGCCACCGGGTCGCCTTGCTGGCGACGAACCATGCGGCGTGTGTCTTCCTCTTCTGGGCCTTGGGGAGACTGGGCGCGGTGTTGGCTCCGCTCAACGCGAGACTCACACGCGCCGAGCTCGGGCCGTTGGTCGAGGACGTGGCACCGGGCCTCGTGTTGGCCCTGGGGGCGCTGGGTGAGCGGATTGCTGGCGCCGAGTCCTTGGAGCACTTCCGGGCATCGACTCCATCGTCGACAGCGCGCGGGTTGGATGAAGCCACGGCTCGGGTCATCCTGTTGACGAGCGGGACGACGGGCCGGCCCAAGGGGGCCCTGCTGACGGAGGGGAACTTTCGAGCCTCCGCGCGTGCCTCGGCGGCGAATCTCGGTGCGCACGCCGCGCCGCGCTGGTTGGGGACGTTGCCGCTCTTCCACGTGGGCGGCCTGGCGATGTTGACTCGCACGGCCTACGAGGGCGGCTGCCTGGTGCTCCACGAGCGCTTCGATGCCGAGTCCACCAACCGGGCCATCGACGAAGAGGCGGTGTCCCACGCGAGCCTGGTCGCGACGACGCTGGAGCGTGTGCTCGACATGCGCGCGGGGCGGCGAGTCCCGGAGACCTTCCAACTGGCGTTGATTGGCGGCGGGCCGGTGCCGGTCCCGTTGCTGGAGCGGGCGCGGGCCGTGGGATTGTTGGCCCTCCAGACCTATGGCCTCACCGAGGCGTGCTCGCAGGTGGCGACCGAGCGCCCCGGCGACGCGGATGGCCGCACGGCTGGACCCGCGGTGCCGGGAACCGAACTTCGCATCGTCGGCGACGGCGGTGAGGTGCGTGGCCCGGGACAGGAGGGGGACATCGAGGTGCGGGGCCCCACGGTGATGTCGGGCTACTGGCAGCGGCCCGAGGCCACGGCCGAGGTGCTTCGAGACGGCTGGTTGCGCACGCGAGACCTGGGCGTCGTGGATTCGCGAGGGCGCCTCACGGTGTTGTCGCGCCGCACGGACCTCATCGTCCGGGGAGGCGAGAACATCTACCCGGCCGAGGTGGAGGCGGTGCTCGCCAATCATCCCTCCGTGCAGGAGTCCGCCGTGGTGGGGATTCCCGACACGCGCTGGGGCGAGGTCCCTGTCGCCTTCCTGGCACTGCGCGCGGGGCAGGAGCGACCGAGCGATGGGGTGCTGGAGTCGTGGTGCCGCCAGTCGCTCGCGGGCTTCAAGCTGCCGACGCGGTTCTTCTGGGTGGAGGCCTTGCCTCGCAACGCGATGGGGAAGCTCGAGCGCACGGTGCTGCGCAAGCGTGGTGAATCCTGAGGCTGTGGTGGTGCACGCGTAGGATTACATGGTCAGCGTGTTGGAGCAGGGGGAACGGGGATGGATTGATGTATCAATCAATCCTGGGACCAGCAGAAGCGGCGTTGGCCGTTCCACCGGAGGGAGCGTCATCGGGGCCCGCGAAATGGGCCACTCAATGGCTCACCGTCGACAACCAGACATGGGGAACTGACGTCAGAGCGCCCGAGCGCTTCCAGCCGGCCTCACCCGTGTTTCAGCACTCCGAGGAGGGGTGTCCCCAAGGGTTCGTACGCGGGTACTCGCGTAGCATCGCGCTGAGCCGGTAGACCGTCGAAACGGAGGCCCGGGTACGCAGACGTCGAGTCGGTGAACCTCCGCGGGTTGCCGTCGCGCCCAGCCGCGCCGCTTGCTGAACAAGCTGACGCTCCACCTCGGGAGAGCAGCGGGAGAACTCAAGCCATTCCATCGTACGACTCCTTCGCGAACCACGCGTGAGGGGGAACCGGTAGAAGACCACTCATCGCGGCCTAAATCACGACGCCGCGCGTTGGCTGCGGTGCGCTGCCGGGTTCCCGACAACAGCGCGGCCGCTATTTCGACACTGCGGTTTCATGCGAGCGAAAACTTGAAGCTCGCGAGGAATGGGACCCGAGCCGTGCACCCCATTCGCATCCCCGAACACCCGCGCGTGTATGGGTATTCTCGGGCGCCCTGAAACGCAAACAAGCAAGGAACCCGGTCGTCGGCGTCCTCTCCCCTAGAGTCGAGAAGCGAGAAGACGGGGACGTGAATCAAAGGCAGCTCAACGTGTAACGAGTCCTGGAGGGCACGTGGCTCTTGAAACCGTTGATGTCGTCATCGTGGGGTGTGGGCCGGTGGGAGCCATGGCCGCCAACCTGTTGGGGCTCCGGGGTGTGAGGACACTCGTGGTGGAGAAGGAGCTGTCCGCGCACGGACAGTCGCGCGCCATCAGCACCGATGACGAAGCCCAGCGCATCTTCCAGTCGGCCGGGCTGGAGGGAGAGCTGTCGCCCGGCTTCAACCCGTGCACGACGTTGCGGTACATCGACGACGACCTGCGCGCGCTCGCGGAAGTGGACTTCTCGAAAGTGGACGCGCCGTTGGGGCATGCCCCCGGTGCCTTCATCCAGCAGCCGCGTGTGGAGATGGCGCTGAGGCGGGGGCTCGCGCGCTTCGAGCATGTGCGGCTGTTGCTGGGACACGAGGTCGAGTCCTTCTCTCAAGATGGAGAGGGGCTCACGGTCCAGATGCGCGAGTGCGCGAGCGGTCAGGAGGTGGTGGTGAGGGCGCGCTTCCTGCTGGCCTGTGACGGCGCGCGCAGCTTCGTCCGCCGCAAGCTGGACCTGAAGCTGGAGGGGACCACCGCGCTCGAACACTGCCTGGCCATCACGGTGAACGTGAAGTCACCGGAGCCCGGCTGCGCCAACTACCTGTGTGGGCCGACCCGCCGGGGCTTCATCGCGCCGACGGCGCTGGACGAGATGCGCCTGGACATCGTCTTGGATGAAGACGCGGACCTGGAGGCGGTGCGGCGACCTGAACACGTGCGCGCCATCGTCTCGCACTACGTCGGGACGGAGGCGATGACCTTCGCTTCCATCAACGTGCACTCGTACCACAGTCGCATCGTGGAGCGCTGGCGCGTGGGGCGGGTCTTTCTCCTGGGAGATGCGGCGCACCTGATGCCGCCGTTCTTGGGGCAGGGCTTGTGCGCGGGGTTTCGCGACGCGGCGAACCTCACCTGGAAGCTGGCGCGGGTGCTGGAGGGGGCCGCGGACGCATCGCTCCTGGACACGTATGAACTCGAGCGGCGAGGCCACGTCGCGAACATCATCCAGAGCTCGGATGCGATGGGCCGGGTGATGATGCGAGGAGGACGGGTGGTCGCGCGCCTGCGCAACCTGCTCATCCAGGCCCTCTACCACCTGCCCGTCACGGGTGGGTTCATCCGCCAGTTCAGGGCGAGACCCACCTTCGCGTTGGAGCAAGGCTTCATCCGCGGCGGACAGCGGGGAAGGTCCGCGCCCGAAGGCACCTACTTCCCCCAGCCACACGTGGAGAGGATTCCGGGTGAGCGGATGCTGTTGGACCGCGTATTGGGTGATGACTTCGCGGTCATCACGCGGCCTGGCGCGTCACAGGACACGCTGCGCCAGGCGCACGTGCTGGCCGCGGAGCTGGGCGTGCGCGCATGGTCGGTGCTGTCCCCCGCGCACACGGGTGGGCCTCCGGCGGACGCCCTCGTGGATATTGAGGGGCGGCTGGGGGCGTGGTTCTCACGCTACAAGGCTGACGTGGTGGTGCTTCGTCCGGACCGCTACGTATTTGGCGTCGCGGTGGGGACTTCGATGGACACGCTCCGCCTCTCATTGAAAGGCGTCATCCGTCCTCGCGTGAGTGGCGACGGAGCGGGGATCCGTCAAGCCGGTTGAGCCGAGCGGAAGACCTCAGGCCGCCGCGGGCTTCATCATCTTCTGCGCGCGGTCGACACAGTCGCCCATGAAGCGCAGGTAGATGTCGAGCGCCTGCGCGCCCGTCTTGCCGATGACCTCGGTCTTCTCGGGGACCTGGCTCAGCAGCTTGCCCAGCATGACCTCGTTGAGCGCGGTGTGGCCCACGTCGAGCTCGGCGTGCTCCTTCACGAAGGACATCGCCTCCATGATGTCCTCGCCGCAGACGCGCTTGGCCTGCTCCATCAGCCCGGGCGCGAAGACGACGGACAGGTTCTCGATTTCGTACTCGATGGCCACCTGGGCCGCGGGCATGGGGCCGACGATGGTGTCCTCGTGGATCTTCCGGTACTCCACCATGGCTTGCGTGGGCGCCTGGCTCAGCAGCGCCTCCGCGTCGAGCTTGGGCGTGCGGTGCTCGTTCCACCGGGCCACCAGGTTCTTGGTGTCCTCAATCATCATCAGGTGGTGGCCCGCCTCGTGCTTCGCGTGCATCTTGAGCTTCTCGCCGACTTCCTCGAGCCCCATGGCCACGGCGGCCTCACCCGCGCGCCGGATCCAGCTGTCGACGGGCTCCGTCATGTAGACACCCAGCGAGTTGAGCTGGATGAGGAAGCCTTCCACCAGCGCCGGGTCCACCTGGGGGTCCAGCAGGGCCTGGAGGGCAGGGGAGGTCTTGAGGCGCTCGCGCACCTCCGCCACGTGCGGAACGTAGTGCTGCTCCACGAGTTGCTTGCTCATATTGTGTCTACCTTTTGGGCCTGCTACCGAGGGTTGTGGGCGCCACGGCGCCCGATGGTCAGCTCACTGATGTGCTCGAGGAAGTCTGGAATCAGCTTCGAGGAGATGATCCACATGTATGGATCTGGCCCCGAGTGGATGCCGGCTTCCCGCACGTAATCCCCCCCCTCGTCCTCACACAAAAAGTGGAACGAGGCGCGGCGGCGCGCGGCGTACCAGCGGCGCGCGGCGTCCACCAGTGCGACATAGGTGGACGGTCCTTCTTCGGTCATCGAGAAGAGGCGGGCCATGTCCAGCAGGCAGTACAGGTTCGTGCCCCGTTGACCCAACTCCAGCACCGTCGCGGCCACGGGCACTCCGTGCTTGCGCGCGACCAGGATCTCTCGCTCACGCTCGAGACCGAATTCCTTCCAACGTGCCTGGACTCCGCGCATGTCCATGCGCTCGCGCGTGAAGTCCAGCGCGTCCACGTAACAGGACGGCCGCGTGCGCGCGATGCTGTCGGCGAGCAGCGTCATCTCCTGCGGCGTGGCCAGTCCCACCTGGATGCCCTCATGGGAGAGCCCCGTCTGCTCGTGGGAGTAGACGTCCAGCATGTGCACCTTGCGGGTGAAGGCCAGGCCCTGGCCCGTCTCCATCTGCCGCTCGGCGTAGCGCACGTGCGCCTTGGCAATCCAAGGGTTGAGCGCCTCCACGTAGGCCACCACCCAGCGGAAGTCCGGGTCGCTCTGCGGATGCTCGAACGTGCGCACGTACAAATCGCGCATGATCTGCCCCGGCTCCTGCACGCTCGCGGGCGGCTTGCCCGGACGCTTGGCGACCTGATGCCCCATCCACGCGTGGCGGTAGGGCTTCATGAAGGACAGCGTCGCCTCGGGGCCCCGCTCGGACGGCCACACCGCCTGGCAGAACAGCTGCGGAATCTCTGCGCCCCGCTTCGCCATGCCCCGGAAGGCCTGGCGCAGCTCATCGAACTCCTCGCTCGACTTGCCCGCGAGACTGAAGAAGCCCGAGCGCGTGAACAAATCCCACAGCCCCTCTTCCATGTCCTCGCTGGTGCGCGTGGCCGGAGAGGTCGTCTGTGACACGAAGCGCACCCAGCGCGCCTCGTCGACGGAGTAGGGCTGCACGCTCAGGCCGCACAGCACGGTGCCGTCCGCGCGAGGACTGGTGACGTAGCGGAGCTCTCCGCGCAGCGTCAGCGTCAGGCCCTCGGCCGTCTCCAACTCGATGTGGGGCGGCAGGAGGCCCGGGAACATCAGGTCCTCGGGCTTGCCCTTGATGCACAGGCCCGAGAAGGACAGGTCCACCACCTCGCGCTGGAGCTCTCCCAGCTCGCGCCACAGCGGGTGGTGGAAGCGGACGCGGGCGCCCTCGGGGGCGGGGACGCGGCGGTGCCAGCGGTGACGGATGCGGGAGATGCTGGACGGAAGCGGCGTGAAGAGCCGGTCCCCATTGGTGCCGCCCGCCTGCAATTGCATGCGGTACGCGCTGTTGTACCCAATGACATCCACATCGTAGGGCGCATCGCCCCAGTCAGACACGGATTCATCCGTGCGCCACTCGAGCTGCGACGTCGCCGAGTTGAAGCGCTCCAACACCATCCGAACCGAGCGCCCCATGCGCCGCAGCACGCCCTTGTTTCCAGACGCGCAGATGGCCGTGAGGATGGAGCGGATGCGCTCTGGCTGCTCGATGATGTCTTGCACCGGCAGGGCGGACGCCGCCGGCTCCGCGACGCCGTGACGCAACGAATCCGCCAACAGCGCGAGAATCTGGCGGCCTTGAACCACCGTGACGCCCACCAGCTGAAGCCCCACCGGGGCGTTCGCCGTCTCCGCGTCGGCGCGGATGAACGCGCCCACCAGAGGGCCAATCATGTGGCCGCGGCCCTTCAGATAGACAGGGAGCGTCGCGGATTCGGTGGCATTCACCGGACCCCTCGGCATCACCCAGACCACCGTGGGGCTCAACCGGGTGACTTCACCCACCGTCGCGTCGGGCGTGCCCAGCGCGCAGGTGATGACGTTCGGACCCCGGCCATGCAGCGAGTAGCCCGAGTCGTCGAGCGCGGCTTCCGCTGGCGGCAGCGGAATCACGTTGATGAAGGCGTCGCGGCTGTCGAACTCGACCGTCCGTCGGTCGGAGAGTGGGTTTCCCCCTTCCATGTCCAGGAGCCCCCTTCTCCGGTAGTGAGGAACGCCTGATGCGGATGGCGAAGTTGCAAGCACAACAGGTCCTCCCTGTTCCATCGGCACTGCGGTGGGCACGATTTCGCTATGAGTCCGCATCATACGGAGACAGGAGGAACAGTCAAATCGAATTTGTGCAGCCTTGCTGTTTTCGTCAAGGCGAGAATCTAGGGCACTGGGTCAACCCTGACAGGTCATTTCTTTAGGTTTCACGAAAAGCATGACCGGCACCCAACAAGCCCATCGGGAAGATGTCGCGCAACTGTAATGTCGGCAGTCAAGCACGGGCCCCGTACTTCCTCGTAGTGAAATGGAGAGAGTCGGACTTCGCCCATAGAATCCTCCGGACACGTCAATAAGACGAGGTGCGGATGAGTGCGGCGTTCAACACGGTGGAAACGACTTCGGGTGAAGCGGAGCAGAGCGCGCGACGCCCCATTTCCGTCGCGTCCTTGGTAGCGGTGGAGGGGCCTGATTTTCACCAGGTGGATGTGTCGGCGCTTGTCTTTGAATCCGTGAAACTGCTGGAAGCCACGAGAAGAATTCGCGGTAACAAAGTGAAACTTGAGCTCCCGGACGACGCGGTGCTGGCGCGGACGGGGCAGCGACGTACACGGCAGGTGTTGTTGCTGTTGTTGGCGCACGCCTCGGACTGCGCGGGGGAGGGTGAGGTCCGGTTGACGCTGGCGCCGCCCGACGACTTCGGGGACGAGCCGCCTCGTTTCCAGGTGGTGGCGCCTGAGGCCCGGTTGTCGGAGCGGGAGCTGCGGTCGGTGTTCCTGTCGCCCATGCTGGTGGGGGCGGTGCACCGGCGGCTGGCCCGTGCGCGGGAGCTGGTGGAGTCCCTGGGGGGGACGCTGACCGCCGAGCGCGGCGCGGAGGTGGGGCTCACCGTGACGGTGGAGCTGCCGGCGCCGGGGCTGGCCTGTTGGTAGCCGCCGCGTGTTCGTCGTCGGATTTCGCGGAGAGCCGGGAGCGGGGTGGTTCTCCCGCGCCGCGCCGCTGGGTCCGATAAGTCCGGCAACCTGGAAGGCTGGCCAAACTCCTTGACGGGAGGGGGGCGGGTTCTCGACTATCCCGCGCCAATTCTTACACGGCCACACCTTCCAGGAGTACGTCCATGGCTCCCCCGTCGTCCGGCGAGAAGATCTCCCTCCAGAACGGCAAGCTGTCCGTACCGGATCACCCGATCATCCCCTACATCGAGGGCGACGGCACGGGTCGCGACATCTGGCGCGCGTCCCAGGCGGTCTTCGATGCCGCGGTGGAGAAGGCCTACAAGGGCAAGAAGAAGATTGCCTGGTACGAGGTCCTCGCCGGCGAGAAGTCGTTCAAGCAGGTCAACAACTGGCTTCCCGACGAGACGGTCGAGGCCTTCCGCACCTACCTGGTGGGCATCAAGGGCCCGCTGACCACGCCCGTGGGCGGCGGCATCCGCTCGCTGAACGTGGCGCTGCGCCAGATGCTGGACCTGTACGTCTGCCTGCGTCCCGTCCGGTACTTCAAGGGCGTTCCCAGCCCCGTGAAGACGCCGGAGAAGGTCGACATGACCATCTTCCGTGAGAACACGGAGGACATCTATGCGGGCATCGAGTTCGAGGCCGGCACCGCGGCGGCGGAGAAGTTCCTGGGCCTGCTCAAGCAGGAGTTCCCGAAGGAGTTCGGGAAGATCCGCTTCCCGTCCAACATCGGCCTGGGCGTCAAGCCGGTGTCCAAGGAGGGCAGCGAGCGGCTCATCCGCGCGGCCATCCAGTACGCGGTGGACCACAAGCGCAAGAGCGTCACGCTGGTCCACAAGGGCAACATCATGAAGTTCACCGAGGGCGCCTTCCGCCAGTGGGGCTACGGCCTGGCCGCCCGGGAGTTCGGTGACAAGGTCTACACCTGGGACCAGTGGGAAGTGACCAAGGCCGCCAAGGGTGAGGAGGCGGCCAACGCCGAGCAGAAGGCGGCCGTCACGGCGGGGAAGATCATCATCAAGGACTCCATCGCGGACATCACCCTGCAGCAGGTGCTCACGCGTCCGGACGAGTTCGACGTCATCGCCACGCTGAACCTCAACGGCGACTACCTGTCGGACGCGCTGGCGGCCCAGGTGGGCGGCATCGGCATCGCGCCGGGCGGCAACATCAACTACGTGACGGGCCACGCCGTGTTCGAGGCGACGCACGGCACGGCGCCCAAGTACGCGGACCAGGACAAGGTGAACCCGGGCTCCGTCATCCTGTCCGGTGAGATGATGTTCCGTCACCTGGGTTGGCACGACGCCGCGGACCTGATGATCAAGGGCATGGACCGCGCCATCGCCGCCAAGACGGTGACGTACGACTTCGCCCGCCTGATGAAGCAGGAGGGGCAGTCCGGGGTGACCGAGGTGAAGTGCTCCGAGTTCGGTCAGGCCATCATCAAGCACATGTAATTCCCCTCACGGGGAAATGGGAGACGGCGAATCCATGGCTCAGAATCGCAAGAAGAAGATTGGCCTCATCGGCGGCGGGCAGATCGGTGGCAACCTCGCGCTGCTCGCGGTGCAGAAGTCGCTGGGTGACGTGGTCCTCTACGACATCCCGGTGGCCGAGGGGCTGGTCAAGGGCAAGGCGCTGGACATCAACCAGCTCGCCGCGGTGGACGGCTACGACTGCCGCGTCACCGGCACCACGGACTGGAAGGACGTCGCTGGCTCGGACGTGGTCATCATCACGGCCGGCATGCCCCGCAAGCCGGGCATGAGCCGCGAGGACCTGCTCGAGGTCAACCTCAAGATCATGAAGGACGTGGCGGCGAACATCAAGGTTCACGCCCCGGGCGCCTTCGTCATCAACGTGGCCAACCCGCTGGACGCGATGGTGTTCGCGCTCCACAAGATCGCCGGCCTGCCGGACAACATGGTCGTGGGCATGGCGGGCGTGCTGGACACCAGCCGCTTCAAGTGCTTCGTGGCCGAGGCGCTGGGCTGCTCCATCCGCGACGTGGAGGCGCTGGTGCTCGGCGGCCACGGCGACGACATGGTTCCGCTGGTGCGCCACAGCACCGTGGGCGGCGTGCCCCTCACGGAGCTCATCGCGAAGGACAAGCTGGACGCCATCGTCGACCGCACCCGCAAGGGCGGCGCGGAGCTGGTGGGCCTGTACAAGACGGGCAGCGCCTACTTCGGGCCGGCCGCGTCCTCCATCGCCATGGCGGAGAGCTTCATCTTCGACCGCAAGCGCATCCTGCCGGCCGCGGCGCTGCTCAAGGGCCAGTACGGCATCAATGACTACTTCTTCGGGACCCCCGTGCAGATCGGCGCGGGCGGCGTGGAGAAGGTCATCACCGTCGACCTGAACGCCGCGGAGAAGGCCGAGCTGGAGAAGTCCTTCAACTCGGTCAAGGGCACCGTCGACTCCGTCAAGCTGTAGCTCGTTCCAGGTCATGAAGCCCGCCAGGAGACACGGGCGGGCTTCATGCCTGATGCCGCGAATGACGTGGGCTAATCGTCCTCGATGCCGCCGTTGCGGCACGCTTTCACCAAGTTAACTAGCCTGTAGAACTCGCACGGAGATGTCCCGAGCGCGGTGCGCCGACGCGGCGAGCCGGTAGAAGGCGGGCGCGTCTGGGACCCCGGCAGTCAAGGAGACGATAGATGGCAGCAGCAGCGCGGTTCACAGTGGTGGGCGGCGGTCTCGCCGGGCTGATGACGACAATCAAGCTCGCGGAGGCGGGCCACCAGGTGGATGTGCTCTCGCTCGTCCCGGTGAAGCGTTCTCACTCGGTCTGCGCCCAGGGCGGCATCAACGGCGCGGTGAACACCAAGGGAGAGGGCGACCACCCGGAGATCCACGTCAAGGACACGCTGCGCGGCGGCGACTTCCTGGCCGAGCAGATCTCCGTGAAGGGCATGTGCTACGCGGCTCCCGGCATCATCTACCTGCTGGACCGCATGGGCGTGACGTTCAACCGCACGCCGGAAGGCCTGCTGGACTTCCGCCGCTTCGGCGGCACGCTTCACCACCGCACCGCCTTTGCGGGCGCGACCACCGGCCAGCAGCTGCTCTACGCGCTGGACGAGCAGGTCCGCCGCTATGAGGCGGAGGGCAAGGTCACCAAGTACGAGTACTGGGAGTGGCTGGGCACGGTGAAGGATGACACCGGCCGCTGCATCGGCAGCGTGGCCGTGGACCTGCGGACCATGGAGATCCGCACGTTCCCCGCGGAGGCGGTGTGTCTGGCGACGGGTGGCCCGGGCATCGTCTTCGGGCGCTCCACCAACTCCATCATCAACACCGGAACCGCCGCGGGCCGCGCCTACATGGAGGGCGCCATCTACGCCAACGGCGAGTTCATCCAGGTGCATCCGACGTCCATCCCGGGCGAGGACAAGCTGCGCCTGATGAGCGAGTCGGTGCGCGGCGAGGGTGGCCGCGTCTGGGTGCCCCGCAAGAAGGGCGACACCCGCGCGCCCCGGGAGATTCCGGAGAGCGAGCGCTGGTACTTCCTCGAGGAGAAGTACCCCAAGTACAAGAACCTGGTGCCCCGCGACGTGGCCACGCGAGAGATCTTCATGGTCTGCCGCGACCTGGGCATGGGTATCGGCGGCCGCGACGGCGTCTACCTGGACGTCACGCACATCCCGGCCAAGACGCTGGACGCCAAGATCAAGGGCGTCATGGAGATCTACGAGAAGTTCGTGGGAGACGACCCGCGCGTCACGCCGATGGTCATCTTCCCGGGCATGCACTACTCCATGGGCGGCCTCTACGTGACGTTCGAGGCGGACCCGAAGACGCTCACCCCACTGGAGGGCAGCCCGAAGAACCAGTCCACCAACATCCCCGGCCTGTACGCGGCGGGTGAGGCGGACTACGCGTTCCACGGCGGCAACCGCCTGGGCGCCAACTCGCTGTTGTCCTGCATCTACTCGGGCATGATCGGCGGCCCGGCCATGGCGTCTTTCGCCAAGAGCAACGCGAAGAGCGCGGCGTCCATGCCGGACAAGTTCTTCCAGGACGCAAAGCGCTACTGGGAGGACCGGTTCGGCTCCATCAAGAAGATGGCGGGTCCGGAGAATCCCTACGGGCTGGCGCAGGAGCTGGGCGACGTGATGACGGAGAACTGCACCGTCGTCCGCTATAACGACCGGCTGAAGAAGACGGTGGAGAAGATCCGCGAGCTCAAGGGCCGCTGGAAGAACGTCAACGTGCTGGACACGGGCAACTCGTCCAACCGCTCGCTGTCGTTCACCAACCAGCTCTGGAACATGCTGGAGCTGGGCGAGGTCATCGCGACCAGCGCGCTGTTGCGCGACGAGAGCCGCGGCGCCCACTACAAGCCGGAGTTCTCCTTGCCGGAGCCGAAGACGAAGGACCCCAACGACGACGCCGAGTGGATGGCGCTGTGGCAGGCACGCCACGACAAGTGGGCGAAGACGACCATCGCGAAGTACGCGGACCAGGGGCCTCAGATTTCGTACGAGGACGTCCCGACTCCGGTGCTCAAGCCGGAGCCTCGCTGGTACGCGTGAGTCGCTGGGAGCTTTCTCAGGTGGGCCCGCGTGAGAGCGCGGGCCTCCGCAACTGACTTGGAAGTGAAGGGTCGAGCCACATGGACACCGCACAGGCAGGCGCCGTCAGCACCCAATCCATCACCTTCCGCATCTGGCGGCAGGACGATCCGAACAAGCCGGGCCACTACGACGAGTTCAAGGTTCCCTACCGCAAGGGCGCCAACGTCATCTCGTGCCTGATGGAGATCCAGCGCAACCCCGTCACCTCGGACGGCAAGCGCGTTGCCCCCGTGGTCTGGGACGCCGCGTGTCTCGAAGAGGTGTGTGGAAGCTGCGCGATGAACATCAACGGGCGCGTGCGCATGGCGTGCTCGGCGCTCATCGACAAGCTCGAGCAGCCCATCACGCTGGAGCCCATGAGCAAGTTTCCCATCGTCCGGGACCTGGCCGTGGACCGCAACCGCATGTTCGAGGCGCTCAAGCGGGTGAAGGGCTGGATTCCGACGGACGGCACGCACAACCTGGGCCCCGGCCCGCGTCAGTCGCCCGTGGACCAGTCCACGATGTACGTCCTGTCCACCTGTATCACCTGCGGCAGCTGCCTCGAGGCGTGCCCCCAGGTGACGATGGACAACGACTTCGTCGGCGCGGCGGCCATCAGCCAGGCGCGGCTGTTCAACATGAACCCGACGGGCAAGATGAACGCCGAGGAGCGCGTGCGCTCGCTCATGGGCCCCGGCGGCGTGCAGGACTGCGGCAAGGCGCAGAACTGCGTGAAGGTCTGCCCGAAGGAGATTCCGCTCACCACCTCCATCGCGATGATGAACCGTCAGGTGACCAAGCTGGTCATCAAGGACCTCTTCTCGCACGAGGAGGAGAAGAAGGGCCACAGCGGTCCAGGGTGACGGGGCGCCTTCGGGCGTCCTCGGGCAACGGCCTCATGCGTGCGTCCTTCGGGGCGCGGCATGGGGCCGTCGCTGTTTCGAGACATGCGGAGGGGTCTCTTCGCCCCAGGGCCAGGCCCCTCGAATGCCCGCCGCAAGTCACAGGAAGGGCAGGGGGCTCTTTCGAGCCTTGAAGGATGCCTCATCCACCCAGGCATTTCTGGTTATCAGCGCTCTGTGCCTTGGATTGCCTGACGACGTGACGGGTCAAACAGTCTTGCCATCCGTCGCTTTCTGCGCAATGAGGGCGACGCGCTGACGCCTGTAAGGGGTCGTCCCCCTCGTCTCCACATGGAGCCTCGATGAAGATCCACGAGTACCAGGGCAAGGAAATCTTCCGGAAGTACGGCGTGCCCACGCCGAAGGGAATTCTCGCGCTCTCGCCGAACGACGCGGAGGCAGCAGCCAAGCAGCTCGGCACGCCCGTTGTCGTGGTGAAGGCCCAGATCCACGCCGGAGGCCGCGGCAAGGGCGGCGGCGTGAAGCTGGCCAAGAGCCCCGCCGAGGCGAAGGAGCTGGCCAAGCAGATGCTTGGCATGAAGCTCAAGACCATCCAGACCGGGCCCGAGGGCCAGACGGTCCACAAGGTCTACGTCGAGGAAGGTCTCGCCATCGGCCATGAGCTGTACCTGGGCGTGACGCTCGACCGCGCGACCAGCCGCATCACCTTCATGGCGTCCCGCGAGGGCGGCGTGGAGATCGAGGAAGTGGCGGAGAAGCACCCCGAGAAGATCCTCCGCGAGACGGTGGACCCGGCGGTGGGCTTCCTGGACTTCCAGGGCCGCAAGCTGGCCTTCGGCCTGGGCCTGTCCGGCCCGACGGTGAACAAGTTCGTCCAGTTCTGCAACGCGCTCTACAAGATGTTCGTGGAGACGGACGCGTCGCTGGTGGAGATCAACCCGCTGGTCATCCTGAAGGATGGCGGCGTGGTGGCGCTCGACGCGAAGGTGACCTTCGACGAGAACGCGCTCTACCGGCACAAGGACCTGCTCGAGTACCGCGACCTGGCCGAAGAGGACGCGCGTGAGACGCAGGCCAAGGAGTGGGACCTGGCGTACATCGCGCTCGATGGCAACATCGGCTGCATGGTGAACGGCGCGGGTCTGGCCATGGCCACCATGGACACCATCAAGCTGGTGGGCGGCGAGCCGGCCAACTTCCTGGACGTGGGCGGCGGCGCGAGCAAGGAGAAGGTGACGGCGGCCTTCAAGCTCATCCTGGCCGACCCCGCGGTGAAGGCGGTGCTGGTCAACATCTTCGGCGGCATCATGAAGTGCGACGTCATCGCCGAGGGCATCATCGCGGCGGCGAAGGAAGTCCAGCTCAAGGTCCCGCTCGTGGTCCGGCTGGAAGGCACCAACGTCGAGCTGGGCAAGCAGCTCTTGAGCAACTCGGGCCTCGCCATCACCCCGGCGGACAACCTGCGGCAGGCGGCGGAGAAGGCCGTCTCCGCGCTGAAGTAGTCCGGCGCTTCATCGCCAACACTTTAAGGAGCGCCATGAGCATCCTCGTCAACGAAAACACGAAGGTCCTCTGCCAGGGCATCACCGGCTCGGCGGGCTCGTTCCACTCGAAGCAGATGCTGGAGTACGGCACGAAGCTCGTGGCCGGCGTGACGCCGGGCAAGGGCGGCACCCAGTTCGAGGGCAAGGTCCCCGTGTTCGACACGGTGGCCGACGCCGTGAAGCAGACGGGCGCCAACACGTCCGTCATCTTCGTTCCGCCCCCGTTCGCCGCCGACTCCATCATGGAGGCCGCCGACGCGGGCGTGTCCCTCATCATCACCATCACCGAGGGCATCCCCGTCCTCGACATGGTCCGCGCCAAGCGCTACATCCAGGGCAAGCCGGGTGTTCGCCTCATCGGCCCCAACTGCCCCGGTGTCATCACCCCGGGCGCGCACTGCAAGATCGGCATCATGCCGGGCCACATCCACAAGCCGGGCCGCATCGGCGTGGTGTCGCGCTCCGGCACGCTGACGTACGAGGCCGTGCACCAGCTCACGCAGCTGGGCCTGGGCCAGTCGACGGCGGTGGGCATCGGTGGTGACCCGGTCAACGGCACGGACTTCGTGGACGTGTTGAAGCTGTTCAACGCGGACCCGGACACCGACGCGGTCATCATGATTGGTGAGATCGGCGGCAGCGCCGAGGAGGCGGGCGCGGAGTACGTGGCTCGCGAGTTCACCAAGCCCATCGCGGGGTTCATCGCCGGTCAGTCGGCGCCCCCGGGCAAGCGCATGGGCCACGCCGGCGCCATCATCTCCGGTGGCAAGGGCACGGCGACCGAGAAGATCAAGGCGATGGAGGCCGCGGGCATCCTGATGGCCGCCAGCCCCGCCGAGCTGGGCACCACCCTTCAGGAGGCCGTGAAGCGCGGCCCCAAGAAGCGCTAACACTCCCTCAACGGAAACAAGGAGCCAGTCACATGGCCATCGAGCGTACGCTGTCCATCATCAAGCCGGACGGTCTGCAGAAGGGCGTCATCGGGAAGATCATCAGCCGCTTCGAGGAGAAGGGTCTGAAGCCGGTCGCCATCCGGCTGCAGCAGCTCTCCCAGAAGGAGGCCGAGGGCTTCTACGCGGTCCACAAGGCCCGGCCCTTCTTCAAGGACCTGGTGCAGTTCATGATCTCCGGCCCGGTGGTCCTGATGGTGCTGGAAGGCGAGAACGCCGTCCTGGGCAACCGCGACATCATGGGCGCCACCAACCCCGCGCAGGCGGCCGAGGGCACCATCCGCAAGGACTTCGCCACCAGCATCGACCAGAACACGGTCCACGGCTCCGACAGCCTGGAGAACGCGAAGAACGAGATCGCGTACTTCTTCCGCGAGACGGAGATCCAGCCGTACGAGTACACCGCCAAGAAGTAGGCGGTTGCCCCCAGGGGCGATGACCTTCGGCCCGGTGTCGGCACCTGTGAGGGTGGCGGCCCGGGCCGTCGGTTTTTCCAGCGGGCGGACACGGGAGCGAGGGCCGCTTTGACTTGCCGTGCCCAGGTATGGGAAGGGACGCCCCCAGCCCCTCCGTTCACTAGCTCGATACGATGACCGAGACGACCGCCACCGCCGCCTCTCTTCCCGTCACGGAGCCTCTGCCGGCGCCCGCGCCCGCGAAGCTCGTGGACGTGGCCAGCCTGTCCATGGAGGCGCTCACCCGGTTCGTCACCGAGCAGCTCGGCGAGCGTGCGTTCCGTGCCCCGCAGATCTACCGGTGGCTCCACCAGCGCGGCGCCGTCTCGTTCGACGAGATCACGGACCTGTCCAAGGCCCTGCGCGAGAAGCTCCGGGTCGCCGCGGAAATCATCCCGCTGGTGAAGGACTGCGAGCTGCGCAGCACCGACGGCACCATCAAGTACCGGTGGAAGACGCGCGACGGGCGCTACATCGAATCCGTCTACATGCCCTCCGAGGACCGCCGGACGCTGTGCGTGTCCACCCAGGTGGGCTGCGCCATGGCCTGCGGCTTCTGCATGACGGGCACCATGGGGCTCAAGCGCAACCTGACCCCCAGCGAGATTGTCGCCCAGGTGCACGCGGTGAATCGCGAGGTCCGCGCGAACGAGGGCCACGAGACGCTGCGCCCGCTCAGCAACCTGGTGTTCATGGGCATGGGCGAGCCGCTGCACAACTTCGAGAACCTCAAGACGGCGCTCGCCATCCTGCAGTCGGAGGACGGCCCCAACTTCAGCCACCGGCACATCACCGTCTCCACCGTCGGCCTCGTTCCCATGATCGAGCGCTTCGGCAAGGAGACGGACGTGAAGCTCGCCATCTCGCTCAACGCAAGCACGGACGAGCAGCGCAGCAAGACGATGCCCGTCAACCGCAAGTGGAACATCGCGGCGTTGCTGGACGCGTGCCGCAAGTTCCCCCTGCGCCAGGGGCGCCGCATCACCTTCGAATACGTACTCATCCAGGGCTTCAACGACGCGGATGAGGACGCGCACCGGCTGATCCAGCTCCTCAAGGGAATTCCGGCGAAGATCAACCTGATTCCCTACAACGAGAACCCAGGGTTGGGTTTCCTCACGACAGGGGAGCAGAGGGCGGAGGAGTTCCGGGCCATCCTCTCCGAGGCGCACGTGGCGGCGTACATCCGCAAGAACCGGGGTCGGGACATCGCGGGGGCATGCGGTCAGCTCGCCAATCGCGGAGAGGTCTCCCCGGCTGAAAGCACGACATAAAGTCCCGAGCTTCCTTGACAATCCAGCGGGTGCGGCGTTAAGAGCGCCACCCCGTTTCCATTTGTAGTTTCCTGTTCGCTGGAGCACTCCATGGCCGTTGTCCTCCGTCTTGCCCGCGCGGGCGCCAAGAAGAAGCCGTACTACCACGTGGTCGCCACCGACTCCCGCAACCCCCGGGATGGCAAGTTCATCGAGGCCGTCGGCGCGTACGACCCGAACCTCACCCCCCCGAAGGTGGAGTTCAACGAGGAGCGGCTCTCCTACTGGCTGAAGACGGGCGCGACGCCGTCCGAGACGGTCGCCGACCTCATCAAGGTCGCCGCGAAGGCTCCCAAGTCCACCCCCGCGGCTTGATCCGCGGCCGCCTGTACTGAGCGGACGTGGAGCAACTTCTCACGTATCTGGCGCGGGCCCTGGTCGATCAACCGGACCAGGTGGGCCTGCGCATCTCCGAGGTGGACGGCGCACGGCTCCTGGAGCTGAAGGTCGCCCCCGAGGATGTCGGCAAGGTCATCGGCCGTGATGGGCGTACCGTGAATGCCCTCCGGACGCTGCTCAATGCCGCTGCCCAGAAGTCAGGCCAGAAGGTCCGCCTGGAAATCCTCGACGACCGGCGCAACACGGCCAACGGCCAGCCCGCCGGCGCTCCGGATTCTCCCCGGTGAGTCCTCCGCCTCTGCTGGAGCTGGGTTACGTCTCACGGGCCCACGGGTTGCGAGGAGAACTGGCCGTGCGCCCGTTCGACCCCGCGTCGGAGACCCTGGGCACCGTGGATCGCGTCCGTGTCCGCACGCGTGCGGGCGAGGAACGCGACCTCCAGATTGAATCCCTGCGACCCACCCCGAAGGAAGACATCGTCGCCTTCGAGGGGGTGGAGTCGCGCACGGAGGCGGAGGCCCTCGTGGGCGCCACCGTCCTCGTCTATCGCGAGGACCTGGAGCCGCCCGCGGAAGGGGAGTTCTTCCAGGGCGACCTGATTGGGCTCGCCGCCGTGGACGAGTCGGGTGCGTCGCTGGGCCAGGTGGAGGAGATCTGGGCCACCGGCGAGGTGCCGAACCTGGTCATCCGCGCACCGGGGCGCCAGGAACTCGTGGTGCCGTTCGCGGACGACTTCGTGCCCTCCGTGGACATGGCTGCTCGGCGCATCGTGATCCGCCCTCCGGAGTATGTCGAGGTCGGGCGCCGCGAGGACGGGCCGGAAGAGTCCGAGCAGTGAGCCCGCCGTATCCCGTGGAGTTGCTCACGCTGTTTCCGGGGATGGTGTCCGGTTACCTGGGCGCGAGCATCCTCGGCAAGGCCCAGGAGAAGGGGCTGCTCTCCGCGACGGTGACGGACATCCGCGAGTTCGCGGAGGGAAAGCACCGCGTCACGGATGACGCTCCCTATGGCGGCGGTGCGGGCATGGTGATGAAGCCCGAGCCGTTGGTTGCGGCCATCGAGGCCGCTCGGGCCCGGCTGCCGGGGGCGAAGGTGCTCCTGATGAGTCCGCGGGGACAGACCTTCACCCAGGTCCGCGCGCGCGAGCTCGCGCTCCACGAGGCCGGGTTGATCCTGGTGTGTGGCCGCTATGAGGGCGTGGACGAGCGGGTGATGAGCTCCCTGGATGGTGAGCTGTCCCTGGGGGACTTCGTGCTCACCGGTGGGGAGATCGCCGCGCTCGCGGTGGTGGACGCGGTGGCGAGACTGGTGCCCGGGGTGCTGGGCAACGTGGCCTCGTCGGTGTCCGAGAGCTTTGAAGAGGGGATGCTGGAGCATCCCCAGTACACCCGGCCGCCTGTCTTCCGGGAAGCCGAGGTGCCGGCGGTCCTCCAGTCGGGGGACCACGCGCGTATCGCTCGCTGGCGGCGTTGGAAGTCGCTGGTGTTGACGCGAGAGCGCCGGCCAGACCTGTTCGCCCGGTTGGAGTTGTCGAAGGCCGACCAGAAACTGCTGGCTCGCCGGGAGGAAGACCTGTAACCCTAGGGGTTCTCAGTGGGTTGGGCCTCAGCGGGCTTGTCCGACACCGCTCTCTCTGCTAGTACGGCCCGCTCTTTCACGCGTCCATTGTCGCGTCAGCTTTCGTTTCACTGGAGTCCGTCATGCGTAACAGCGCCATTCAGCACGTCGAGGCGAAGTACCTGCGCCAGGACGTCACCTCGTTCCGTCCTGGTGACTCCGTGCGCGTCTTCTGGAAGGTGAAGGAGGGCGAGAAGGAGCGCGTCCAGGCGTTCGAGGGCACCGTCATCCGGAAGACATCGGGCAGCCACCGCGCGACCTTCACGGTTCGCAAGATGTCCTTCGGCGTCGGCGTCGAGCGCATCTTCCCGCTGCACAGCCCCCGCTACGAGAAGATCGAGGTCCTCTCGCGTGGCCGCGTCAACCGCAGCCGCCTGTTCTACCTCCGCGACCTGAAGGGCAAGGCTGCCCGCGTCGACGTGCAGGAGGAGCCGGAGACCCAGGCCCCGAAGGCTGGCAAGGCTTCCTGAGCCCCTGAGTCGTTGTTGGCCCATGGGCCATCATGAGAAGGAGCGTCCGATACCGGGCGCTCCTTTTTTCATTCGCGCTAACATGCGTCCGCCATGCAATTCGTCGAGGTCGCCGTCCAGAATGTCCGGGGCTTCAGTCCCGCGGGCCGCTCCGCGCTGAAAGCCGGGTACCTCGTCCTCAAGCCGCCTGGTGCCGAGGTGAGTCCGTTCGCGGGGCTGTTGCTCGCGCTGCTCTACGCGGATGGGCGCGGTGGGGATGTGTCCTTCGTGGCGCCGGGTGCGAAGTCCGGCAAGGCCGCGCTCACCTTCCAGGGCGTGGATGGCGTCACGTACCGGGTGCTGCGGGAGCTGGGAGGCTCCGGGACGCTGCACCGGGTGAACAAGACGACGCAGCAGCCGGAGCTGGTGTCGTCGGACGCCTCGGAGATGAACCAGTTCCTGCGCGGCCAGGTGGGGCTGCCTCCGCGCACCGCGTTCGAGCAGCTCTATTGCCTGCAGGTGGGGCAACTCCCGTCGCGGCGCCCGCGCAAGTCCGCGGCCAAGGCGGTGGATCCGAAGACGTCGGGCAAGTTCCAATCGCTGGCCTCCGCGTCGGCGGTGGCCCCCGCCGAGGACATCCACGCCGCCGAGGCGAAGGTCCGCGCGCTGGAAGAGGAGCTGGTCTCCGCGCGCGACGTGGACGCGCTCCAGTTCAAGGTGGATGGGCTGTCCTCGCAGATCTTCGACGCGGACCAGCGCCTCAAGGGCACCGAGGGAATCAAGGTCGCCATCCACGAGGCGGAGAACGCGTGGCGGGCCGCTCCGACGCCGCAGACGCTTGGGCTTCCCCAGGACATCCTTCAGCGCGTGCAGCGCTTTCCCAAGGCGCTGGCGAAGCGGGACGACGCGTTGGCCCGGCTCACGGCGGATCGAGAAGCGGACGCGGCGGAGGTACCTGCGTCGGTGGAGCCGCTGACGAATGACCGGGGGTTCTGGGCTGGAATTGGCGTGGGCGTGCTGTTCCTCGGCCTGGGATTGGGGCTGGGGCTCGGCGTCGACAGCTTGTTCCGCTACCTGGCGCTCCTGGACATCCCGGCGTTTGGTTTCTCGGCGTTCCTGGCGCTGCGGTATGTGGACGAGCTCCAGCAGACCTCGAAGCGCGGGAGCAAGGAGGGCCGCTTCGACGCGCGCGAGAAGAAGATCCTCGAGGAGTTCGAGGCCGAGGCCGCGCCGGTGCGCATGGCGCAGAAGGCGCTGGGCGTGGAGAGCCTGGACGAGATTCCCTCGGCGCTGGAGCGCAAGGAGCTGCTGGCCGCTCGGGTGGTGGAGCTGAAGGAGCAGCTCGCGGGGGTGGAGGCGGATCCCGAGTTCGTGGCGGCCGCCACGCAGCGGCAGGCGTTGAAGGACCAACTGGATGCGCTCAACGCGGAGCTGACGCGCAAGGGCTCCTACGTGCGCGACATGCGCGAGGTGGAGCGTGAGCTGGGGCGGGTGAAGGAGTCCATCGCGCTGGCGAAGGCGCCTCCTGCTCCGTCGACCGCTCCGGATGGGACGGCCGTGCCTTCGGAGCCGCTGGAGGACCCGTCCCCCGCGCTGTTGTCGCAGGCGGCGGATGTGTTCACCACGGATGTGCTGAGCGTGCAGGGGCTGCTCAAGGAGCGGTGTGTCCAGTACCTCACGGCGCTGACGGACCGCCGCTATCAGGGCGTCGAGTGGGACAAGGAGGGCCGCGCCTTCGCGCTCGCGGGCGGCCGCCGGGTGCCCGTGGGGGAGCTGCCCCCCAAGGACCTGGACCTGTACTACCTGGCCCTGCGGATGACGGTGGTGGAGAAGGCGAGCGCGCGAGTGAAGCGGCCCTTCGTCCTGGAAGATGTCTTCGCCGGAGTAGAAGAGGTGAAGCTGCCGCTCATCGCGCGCATGCTGAAGCACCTGGGCACGCTCACGCAGGTGTTGCATGTCACCCCGCACCCGGGCTTCGCCCAGATGTCGGACGGCACGGTTAACGTGTAGCCCGATGCTGGACGTTGTCCTCCATGGGGAGGACGTGTGGGGGTGGGCGGTGGCGCGTGGGGAGCGGCGGGTGGTGGGGGATGAGGCGGAGGCGTTGGCGGTCCGGTACCTGGAGGGGCAGGGTTGGCGGGTGAGGGCGAGGAACTGGCCGTGTCGCTACGGCGAGCTGGATGTGGTGGTGGAGCGAGAGGAGATGGTGTGCTTCGTCGAGGTGCGGATGCGCTCCTCGGCGGTGTGGGGAGACCCGGCGCACACGGTGTCCTTCGCGAAGCAGCGTCGGGTGGTGAAGGCGGCGCTGCACTATCTCTTCGCCCATGACCTGCATGGGCGGATGATGCGCTTCGACGTCGTGTCGGTGGTGGGGCGCGGTGAGCGCGCCACCGTGGAGCACATTCCCGGCGCCTTCGATGCGGGCATGTAAGGGGAAGGCATGGCTGGAACGCTGTACCTGGTGGCCACGCCCATCGGGAACCTGGGTGACATCTCTTCGCGCGCGCTCGAGACGCTTCGAGCAGTGGGCTTCATCGCCTGTGAGGACACGCGGCACTCGCGCGTGTTGCTCGACCACTTCGGCATTGGCGGAAAGGACCTGGTGAGCCTGCCTGCCTTCGCCGAGGGACAGCGGGCCGGACGCATCCTGGACCGGATTGCGGGGGGCGAGGACTGCGCCCTCATCACGGACGCGGGAAGTCCGGCCATCAGTGATCCAGGCGAGCGATTGGTGGCGGAGGCGCTCGAGCGGGGCCTCACCGTGGTCCCCGTGCCTGGGGCGACGGCGCTGATTTCAGCGCTGAGCGCGTCGGGGTTGCCCACGGGGCGCTTCCACTTCCTGGGCTTTCTTCCGCGCAAGGGACCGGAGCGGAGGGCCATGCTCGAGGAGGTGGCCTCGCTGTCGGCGACGCTGGTGCTCTACGAGTCTCCACGTCGCCTGGGCGAGACGCTCCAGGATTTGCAGGAGGCCTGGGGCGAGCGCAGGGCGTGTGTGGCTCGGGAGCTGACGAAGCTGCACGAGGAGTTCGTCCGAGGCCCGCTCTCGGAGCTGTCGGCGCGCTACACGACGGAGGAGGCGCGCGGCGAGGTCGTGGTGATGGTGGAGGGGCGCACCGGCGAGCGGCGCTGGTCCGAGGAGGAGCTGCGACGCGCGCTGGAGGAGGGACTTGCTCGGGGCGAGAAGCTCAAGCCGTTGAGTACCGAGCTGGCGCGACGGGCGGGCTGGTCGGGACAGGATGTCTACCGACTCGGGCTGTCGCTGAAGCGGTGAGCCTCGGGAGCCAGGAGACGTGCCGTGGTGGCCACGTCTCCTGACCGGGTGCTGCCTGGCGCTAGAAGCTGAAGGTCGCGCTCAGGTCGAAGCGGAACGTCGTGCTGCCGATGGCGCGGAAGCGGCGGGACACGAGGTCGTAGCGCCAGTCAAACGTCGGGTTGAGCTCGGGAGACCCCATCGCGTCGTTGATCTGTCCGTCGCCGTCGAGGTCCTTGCCAATCTCCTCGTTCGTGAGCACGTGGTCCGTGTTGTAGAGGAACGTGCCGGACGCGCGAATCTGGAAGGACTCCGCCGCGCTCGCGTTGACACCCACCAGGCCACCCACCTGGAAGTATTCCTCGGAGGTGAGCAGCTTGCGGAGGGCCGCGCTCAATTCGTTGTTGTACCGGCCCGCGCCCACGTAGTTGCCGATGGCGCGCAGGTCCAAGGCGAACTTCTGGTGCTTCTCGGGGCGGTCGAACGGCACCAGCTCCACGCCGGCCATCATTCCCACCAGCTCCGGCGACTTGATGCCCGTCTCCTTGCGATTCCACGGGCCCTGGCCGCAGTTGCCAGGCGCGCCCAGGTTGGGCGGAGAGGCATCGCGCTGGTCGCAGTTCGAGTAGATGCCCGGGCCTCTCACGGGGATGGTGTAGCTGGCCTTGAAGTACGGCTCGGCCGCGCCCATGCGCCGGGAGAACGCCGTGTAGATTTGATACTTGTGGACCCGGTCTCCGATGTTGCCGCGCTCGTCCGAGTTCGTGGTGTCCACGCTCGGGTCCCGCACCTTCGCGGTGGGGGCTTCGTAGTCGATGCCGACAATCCACGTGGGCTTGGTGTCGTCCTTCTCCTGGTTGAAGAAGGCGTACGCGAGGCCGAAGTGGAGGTTGCCCAGGCCGCCCCGGAAGCTCTCCTGGGGAACGCCGAAGAGGGGGGCGCCGTTGGCCAGCGGATCCGCGAGGCACGCGTCGATGTTTCCACCGACGGGCGAGCCATCCGCGTTGATGCAGTTGTTCGTGATGGTGGACGTCGAACGCGACGACTGGGAGGTGAAGTCCCAGCGCTCGTTCTGCTGGAACACCAGGGGGAGCTTGAAGGACAGCTCCAGGTCCCGGTAGAGGCCGATGGCCATCCGCAGGTTGAGCCGCGCGTCGACGCCCTTGTACCAGAGCTCCGCGACGTCGCCCGTCGTCCCGGGCTGCGCGTTGGTGGGGAGCTGCTCGCGGACAATCTTCGCGCGAGTCTGGGTGCGCTCGAACCCGACGTCGATGAACAGGTCGAACGGGTCATCGTCCTCGAGCGCCGAGGCGATCCGCGTGATATCCGCCGCGCTGGCGACGAACGGTACGCCCAGTGACAGGGCGGCGAGAACGGCGCGAAGCCTGTGCATCCGACCTCCGACGGCGAAACGCCCGGACCTTCCGGCAAGCCCGGGGGGCTTCCAGCTAGCCGCGCCGTTGGAGGAGTGTCAAGAATCGGGTTGCTTTTACTTCCCCGCGACAGGGGTGCCGAGCAGCCCGTCCAGGCGGCGGACCTCGTCGTCAAAGGCCGTCTTGTGACGGGCGGCCAGCGAGCGGCGGTAGGTCTTGTGCTGGTCGAAGGGGTCCAGCACCCGGTCATCCTGCGTCATGAGCTGGTAGTGCAGGTGGGGGGCGAAGGAGCGGCCCGTGTTGCCGCTGCGGCCGACGACCTGCCCCACGTTGAACCGGGTGCCCGGGCGGATGTCCTTGTCCACTTCGTCCAGGTGCAGGAAGAGGGCGCGACGGGAGCGGCCGCCGGACTCGACCAGCTCCAGGCAGTTGCCGTTGCTGCTCCAGTTCCAGTTCTTGCGCTTGACCACGCCGGAGAAGGGCGCCTTGACGGGGGTGCCCACCGGGGTGCGGAAGTCCACGCCCTTGTGACGCCGCCCGTCGCGCAGCAGGGACGTCACCTGCTCGTAGTCGTCCACGGGGGACTTCTCCAGGCGCAGCTCCAACTCGTCACCCGAGGACAGGTAGTACCGGGGAACACTCTCGCCATTGGCGTGGAACCGGTAGGCGCTCATCGTCTTGCCCAGCTTCGCGCTGGTGAAGCGCACGGCGTGGACCAGCGGCTCCTCGTTGGGGCGGCGCTGGTAGAGCACGTCCAGGGTGTCGCCGCGCAGAATCTCACCGGGCACTTCCACCCACCACACCAGCGTGCGCGTCACCACCTGGGCCAGCGCGGGGCCCACGTCGCCGCCAGCGGACCGGATGAGCGCCGTCTCCAGGGGGCCTTCGATGCGCATCGACGCATGCTCGAGGCCCGCGGCCTTCACGGGGTCGACGGCCGCGGGAGCCGCGGCGGTGGGGGCCTGGGCGGTGTTGCCCGGGGCCGCCGTGGCGGCGCCGGGTATGGCGGTGCCGGGGTTCGGCGTGGTGGGAGTGCCCTCGGCGACGGGCGGGGTGGCGGCGGCCTCCTGCGGCGTCGCGGCGGCCATGCGTTGCTTCCACCACCAGACACCTCCGGCGGCGCCTCCCAGGATGAGGGACACGGCGACCACGGGCCCGATGGGGCTCCGTTTCGGAGGGGCACCGAGGGTGGGAAGGTTCGGCCGCATGCAGGCTCCCGGAATTGGAAAGGGTGGGGCGGGCGCGAAAACCGGCGCCCGCGACGAGGAATTCCGCCCGCCGAGGGTCAATCCTCGGGGCTGTCCTCTTGCTCGTCAGGCGTGGTGTCGCGCAGGCCGAATTCCTTCATCTTGGTCTGCAGCGACTTCCGGCTGATCTGCAGCAGACGCGCGGCGCGGGTGACGTTGCCGCCCGTCTCCTCCAGCTTCTTGACGATGAGGTCGCGCTCGAGCTCCGCGGCCTTCATCCGGACGATGTCCTTCAGTCCGACCTCGCCCGTGGGGACTTCCATCGCGGGCGTGGAGGGAGCCGGCGCGGCGCTCGGCTGGGTGCCCGCTCCATGGCGCACCGGCTCGGGCAGGTCCTTGGCCGTGATGAGCGGGCCGTCCGCGAACAAGAGGACGCGCTCGATGAGGTTCTCCAATTCGCGGATGTTGCCGGGCCACGAGTAGGCCTGGAGCAACGTGAGCGCATCGTCCGCGATGCCCTCGATCTTCTTGTTCAGCCGGCGGTTGTACTTTTCGACGAAGTGCCGCGCGAGCATGAGGATGTCGCTCCTGCGCTCCCGCAAGGGAGGGAGCGTGAGCGGCACCACCGCGAGCCGGTAGTACAAGTCCTTGCGGAAGCGTCCCGCTTCAATCTCCGCCTGCAGGTCGCGGTTGGTGGCGGCCACCAGGCGCACGTCGACGCGGGTGGTCTTGATGCCGCCCACGCGCTCGAACTCGCCTTCCTGGAGCGCGCGCAGCAGCTTCACCTGCATCTCGACGGGAATCTCGCCAATCTCATCCAGGAAGAGGGTGCCGCCGTCGGCCAGCTCGAAGCGGCCGGGCTTGGAGGTGACGGCGCCGGTGAACGCGCCACGCTCGTAGCCGAACAGCTCGCTCTCCAGCAGCGTGGCGGGGATGGCCGCGCAGTTGATCTTGATGAACGGCTTGTCGCGGCGGCTGGACGCGCCGTGCAGCGCGGTGGCGATGAGCTCCTTGCCCGTGCCGCTCTCGCCAGTGATGAGCACCGTCGAGGGCGTGTCCGCCACCTTGTCGATGACCTTGTAGACGTCCTGCATCTGCGCCGCTTCGCCGATGATGGCGGCGCGCGCCTTGACGTCCGGACGGACGGAGCGCCGAGCGCTCTCGTTCGTCTTGGCGGCCTTGGCGACGACGGAGGACAGCTCCGCCTGGTCGAAGGGCTTGGTGATGTAGTCGAACGCGCCCGCCTTGATGGCGTCCACGGCCGAGTCGACGGTGCCGTGCGCGGTGATGATGATGACGGGCACGTCCGGGTTGGCGGCGCGGACGGTGCTGAGCACCTCCATGCCGCCCACCTTGGGCATCACCAGGTCCGTCACGACGATGTCGGCGCCGTTCTTCTGGAACTCCGCCAGACCCTGCTCGCCGTTCTCCGCGACGGTGACGTCGAACCCATCCCTGCGCAGCATCGCGGCGAGCACCTTGCGGAGGTTCGCCTCGTCGTCAATCACCAGCACCTTGGCCATGGCAGCAGGATGGGTCGGGCGGACTAGCGACGGGCCGACGCCGCGGTGGCGCCCTCGAAGGTGCAGATGGCATCCGGGTGCTTGATGCGCAGCAGCAGCGCCTCCAGCACGCGGAACGGATGGTTCATCCGCGAGGCGCCCAGATAGGCCGCCACCATGTCCATGGAGACCGCCAGGTCCATGTTCTCCCGGCCCGTGGACACCACCACGCCGGAGTCACCGCGCAGGCGGTTGGACTGATAGACGCCGTCGGAGGCCAGCTGCTTGATGGTCTCGATCTCCAGCACGCCCGTCTTCTCGTAGATGCGGTGCAGCTGCGAGTACAGGCGCGGCGACAGCACCACCGCGTACGGGCCGAAGTGGCCGTGCTCGTTGAGGGTGCGCGTGGCCTCGACGATGGACTGGAAGCCTCCGCCCGCCATCGTCCAGTCGCCCAGCGGCACGGTGAGCCGGCCATTGGCCGTCATCAGGCCCTCGTAGCCGAGCCGGGCGTCGCCGTAGAAGATGAGCTCGTCTTCCTGCTGCGCGCACAGCGCCGCGGCGCCCGCGGCTGCGGACACGTCCAGCGGCATGTTGTGCGTGCGCGCCGCCTCGATGTCCCGCCAGTGCAGCAGGAAGTCCTTGTAGATGATGGGGATGGTCTTGAACTTGCGCGCGTCGGTGAAGACCATCGCGGTGTCCTGCTCGCCGACGATGTCCACCGCGCCGGGGGACACGCCCTGGAACTCGTCGTAGGGCACCGTCTGCACGCCCGCGCCCAGCGGCCCATAGATGTCGAGGATGCGCCGGCCCACGAGTGAGCGCCGCGCCACCTGGATGACGGTTTCGTTCAGGCGCGCCCACTCTTCTTCGCGGAGCGGGTTCTCGGCATGTCCAAGGAAGTCAGGCATCGAACAGTCTCCAGAAACTCAGCAAGGAGAGGAGAGAAGAAACGGTGTCAACGATTGCCGCCCCGCCCGCCGCCACCGCGGCGCAGCGAGCCCACCGTGAGGGGGTGGGATTCCGCGGAGGGCGGGGGCGCCGGCAGGCCGTAGATGAGGCGCTGCGGGGGGAGCGCGGTGAGCGGCTCCGCCGGCGCGCGGCCCGTGGCTGGCGGAGGCGCCGGCACGGCGGGCGGCGGAGGGACGTGGACCTGCGCGGGAGCGTGCGCCCCCGAGATGGCCTGTTGGAAGTGTCCCGGGGCGATGGGGCTGGCGAAGTGGCCATCCTGGCCGGTGTCCAAGAGGCGCAGCATGTGGACCGCCTCGAAGACGTGCTCCTTCTCCTCGCTCGCCAGATGGAGGAAGAAGGCCCTCACCTCGGGATGCGAGGAAGCTCGAGCGAAGGCTTCGTACTCGTTGATGGTCTCGAGCTCACGCGCCAACACGCGGCGGATGCGCGCCACGTCGTCCAGGTCGCTGTCCGGGGTTTCGGCCATTCAGGACGGACCCTCGCAATCCGCCGGGGGACCGTCAAGAGAAACAGGGCCCGTCCGGTTTCCTGCTTCATGCCACTTGACGCCACGCATAGAGTCCCCCACCCGTGACCGTCTCCGCGCCCGAGCCTTCTCCGCCGCCTCCCGCCGCCCCGTCTCCCCGGCCCGAGCGCTCTGGAGGACGCGGCGCGGTGCTCGTCGCCACGGGCATCCTGGCCTCGCGCCTCATGGGCCTGGTGCGCGAGCGCGTCTTCGCGCACTACCTGGGCAACGCGGACGCAGCCGCCATCTTCAAGGCCGCGCTGCGCATCCCCAACTTCCTTCAGAACCTGTTCGGGGAAGGTGTCCTCTCCGGCTCGTTCATCCCCGTCTACGCGCAGCTCCTGGGCCGCAAGGACGCGAAGGACACCGAGGAGGCGGACCGGGTCGCGGGCGCGGTGTTCGGCCTGCTGGCGCTGGCGACGGCGGTGCTGGTGGCCGCGGGCATGGTGTTCACGCCGTTCTTCGTGGACCTCATCGCGCCGGGCTTCGTCGGTGAGGACCGCGCGCTGGCCGTCCGCGTGGTGCGCATCCTCTTCCCGGGCACGGGCTTCCTCGTGCTGAGCGCCTGGTGTCTGGGCATCCTCAACAGCCACCGCCGCTTCCTCCTGTCCTATCTGGCGCCGGTGGTGTGGAACGGGGCCATCATCGCCACGCTGCTCGTCGCCGGCGGCCGTTATGTCGAGGACTCGCTCGTGGAGGTGCTGGCCTACGGCGTCGTCCTGGGCAGCTTCCTCCAGTTCGCGGTGCAGGTGCCCCGGGTTCTCCAGTTGCTGGGCCGCTTCAGGCCGTCGCTGTCGACCGCGGCGGAGCCCGTGCGCCAGGTGCTGAAGAACTTCGGCCCGGTGGTGCTGGGGCGCGGGGTGGTGCAGTTCAGCTCGTGGGTGGACACGGCCTTCGCCACGCTCATCTCCGTGCGCGCGATGTCCTCGCTCGTGTACGCGCAGACGATCTACCTCATCCCGGTGAGCCTCTTCGGCATGGCGGTGTCGGCGGCGGAGCTGCCGGAGCTGGCCCGCGCGGCGGACGGGTCCCGGGAGGAGATCTCCGCGAAGCTGCGCCAGCGAATTGACGCGGGCGCCCGGCGCATCGCCTTCTGGGTGGTGCCCTCCGCGGCGGCCTTCCTCTTCCTCGGGGACATGGTGGCGGCTGCGCTCCTCCAGACGGGCCGCTTCGACGCGGCGGACTCGCGCTACCTCTGGTACCTGCTGATGGGCGCGGCCGTGGGGCTGGTGGCCTCCACCGTGGGGCGCCTCTACGCCTCCGCCTTCTACGCGCTGAAGGACCCGAAGACGCCCCTTCGCTTCGCCCTGGTCCGCGTTGGCGTGGGGACGCTGGCGGCCTGGGGCCTGGGCCTCCATCTCCCTGAGTGGCTGGGCCTGCCCCCGCACCTGGGCGCGGTGGGCCTCACCCTGTCCGGGGGCCTGGTGGCGTGGCTGGAGTCCTCGCTTCTGCGCCACAAGCTCATGAAGCAGGTGGGACCGGTGGGCGTTCCCCGGGGCCTGCTGCCCAGGCTGTGGTGCGCGGCCGCAGTGGCGGGGCTCGTGGCCTTGGGCGTGAAACTGGGGCTCACCAACGCCCTGGGCCCCATGCCGGGAGTGCAAGCGGAGTGGGGAGGGACCCTCCTCGCGCCCCCGCGCCTGCACCCCATCCTGGGGTTCATCGCCGTCGCCGTCCCCATGGGTGGCATCTATTTCGCGGTGGCCGCGGCGCTGGGTGTCCCGGAGGCCGGAGCCGTGTTCCGCAAGCTCACGAACCGCCTGCGCCGGGCCCGCTAAGTCCGCGCCAATGCTCGGCTCCTTGTGGGGCGAGCGGCGTGTGCTTGGAGGTGCAAGGAGTGGGTGGGGAGGATGTCGGACCGGGCGGGTGTCGTTATGGTCGGGGCAGTGGCGCGGACGGTGAGTTCGTCTTCGGGGCTTCCTCCGGACAGGGCACGCGTGTAGAGTGCGCCGCCTTTTTCATGTGCCCTGGCTTCACGGTAAGTCTGGGCTGACTTCGTCTCAGGAAGGTCTCGGCAGTGAGCGACGAGAAGAACGGTTCCAATGCTGGCGGTCCGGGCGGGATGGGCCCCAAGAAGCCGAAGGCGACTTTCGGCGACGTGATGCTCGGCATCCCCTCGGGCGGCAGCGGCCGTGGCGAGGGCGGTGGTCGTAGCGGCGGCGGTCGCGGAGGCGAGCGCGGCGGTTCCGGCCAGGGCCGCGACCCGCAGCCTCGTCCCGAGGGCGGGCCTCCGCGCGAGGATCGCCGTCCCCCCCGAGGAGGCGGAGAGCGCCGCGGTGGTGGCGAGCGTCGTCCGTCCGGTCCCATGGTCGTCGTGAAGCGCGCGACGGGTGCCATCGAGACGCGAGGCCCGGCGAGCGAGTCCCCCGCCGAGGGCACGGCGACGGCGGAGGCCACGACGGCCGCGGCGGAGGCCTCTGGCTCCGCGCCCGCGCCGCGTCCGGTGACGCCGACCCCGGCTCCGACCTCCGCGCTGTACGAGGAGGTCCCCGAGTCCGAGTCCTTCGCCGAGATGTTCGAGGCGCAGGCCAAGGAGGGTGGGGCTCCGGGCCGCCGGGGCGTTCGCCTGGGCGAGAAGGTCAAGGGCACCATCTTCCAGCTCGGCGCGGACACCGCGTTCGTGTCGCTGGAGGGCGCGTCCAAGAGCGAGGCGATGATCGAGCTTCGCGAGTTGAAGGACGACGAGGGCATCCTGCGCTTCGGCGTGGGTGACAGCCTGGAGGCGCACGTCATCGAGGTAGGCGCCAAGGGCATCGTGCTGAGCCGCGCGCTGGCCAAGGGCAGCGCGTCCATGGCGATGCTGGCCGAGGCCCGCGCGTCGGGCATGCCCGTCGAGGGCATGGTGCTGAGCGTGAACAAGGGCGGCGTCGAGGTCGCCATTGGCGACGTGCGCGCCTTCTGCCCCATCAGCCAGCTGGACCTGCGCTACGTCGAGAAGCCGGACCAGTTCATCGGCGAGAAGCTCAAGTTCCGCGTCACCGAGGTGCGTGACCGCAACGTGGTGCTGTCGCGCCGCTCGCTGCTCGAGGACGAGCAGCGTCAGCTCGCCGCCGAGACGCGCAAGAACCTGGGCGAGGGCCGCGTGGTGAAGGGCAAGGTCACCGGCGTGCGCGACTTCGGCGCGTTCGTGGACCTGGGCGGCGTGGAGGGCATGATCCCCGTCTCCGAGCTTTCGTACACGCGCGTGGGTCACCCCAGCGACGTGCTGAAGGTCGGCGATGACGTCGAGGTGGAGATCCTGCGCATGGAGGCCGCGCAGCCCAACTCGCCCGACAAGACCAAGCAGAAGGAGCGCATCACGCTGTCCATGCGCTCACGCCAGGAGGACCCGTTCAAGAAGGCGCTTTCCGAGATCAAGGAAGGCGACCGTCTGCAGGGCAAGGTCGTCCGGCTCCAGCAGTTCGGCGCGTTCGTGGAGCTGCGTCCGGGCGTGGATGGTCTGGTGCACATCTCCGCGCTGAGCGACCGCCGCATCGCGCACCCGCGCGACGTCGTCCAGGTGGGTGAGACCGTCTGGGTGGCCGTCGAGAAGATCGACGCGAACGAGAAGCGCATCGGCCTGCGCCGCATCACCGAGGAAGAGGCGCAGCGTCCTCCCGAGGAGCGTCAGGCGCCCGTGGCGGCGGAGAAGGCCGCGGCTCCCGCGGCTCCGGCCGCGCCTCGTCCCAAGGTGGGCCAGGTCGTCGTCGGCAAGGTGGACCGCATCGAGCCGTACGGCGTGTTCCTCGCGTTCCCGGGCGGCAAGGGTCTGCTCCCCGCGAGCGAGACGGGCACCGAGCGCGGCACCGACCTGCGCAAGCACTACGCGCTGGGCCAGGAGGTGAAGGTGGCGATTCTCGACATCGACGCCTCCGGCAAGATTCGTCTGTCCGTCACCGCGGCGGTTCGCGCGGAGGAGCGCGCCGAGGTGGAGGCGTGGCAGAAGACGCAGCAGCCGCAGGGCGCGGGCAAGAAGGGCTTCGGCACGTTCGCTGATCTCTTCAGCAAGGCCGGCAAGTGATTCACCGGACTCGAGCACGTGTGATGCGTGTTCGAGTTCGTCGGAAATAGATGTTGCGCTCAAGGGCGGGGGGCGGTACTACCTCCCTCGCCGCTGACGCGGGGTGGAGCAGCCTGGTAGCTCGTCGGGCTCATAACCCGAAGGTCGCAGGTTCAAATCCTGCCCCCGCAATTCAGGATGCCAGAGGCTCGGAGAATTGAACGCCGAGCCTCTGGTGTTTAAAGGCAGACAAAACATGACGCGGGGTGGAGCAGCCTGGTAGCTCGTCGGGCTCATAACCCGAAGGTCGCAGGTTCAAATCCTGCCCCCGCAACTTATCGAACTGAGACCCCGGCTTCCAGCTCACTGGAAGTCGGGGTTTTGGTTTTTGGGCGAGGCGGTGCTAGCTGCGCTCATGGGCTTGTTCTCGCGTCTCTTCGAGTCGTTGACCTCCCCCAAGAAGTCGAATCCACCGCGCATCGTGGTGCACGACGCGTTCGATGGCGCCATTCGAGTCATCGAGGCGCCAACGTCCGACGGCTGGCACTCCGCGGAGGAGGAGCGTCGTGGCGAGGACTTCTCGCTCAAGGTCCTCAAGTACATCCTGCCCCTGGAGCCGATGCCTTTGGCGCTGCTGGCCAAGAGCTGCACGGTGGATGCGGGTGGTGAGCCTCCCGATGACCCTGGCACCAAGGATTGGCAGGCTGTCTTCCAGTCTCTGTTCTCCTCCGTGTCGAAGGTGGAGACGCGCGTCAGCAAGCAGCTCACGATGACGGGCACGCTGATGGCGACGGAAGCCATCCTGGAGGGGCTCGGCGCCGAGCCGGCGGTGTCTCTCTGCATCCGGGAGCGACGGGCCGTTCTTGGTCAGGAGGAGTTCATCGTCACGGCTATTGGAAGCCCGGACGCGTTCAAGCAATACGGCCCGGAGATTGATCAGTGGTTCTCTACCGTGGCCTTCGTCCCGATGGGGTGACACCGACATGAATCAGGGAAGCTGCTTCTGCGGAGCGATTCGATTCGAAGTGCATGCGCCGATGACGGCGGTGACGTACTGCCACTGCTCGAAGTGCCGGCGGTGGCATGGCCACGTTGGCGCCTACTCCGCGGTGGACCGTGAAGGGTTCCGGCTGACGGAGTCGCGGGGCCTCAAGTGGCATCAGATCTCCTCCACGGCGAAGCGGGGCTTCTGCGTCGAGTGCGGCTCCAGCGTGCTCTTCGACGACAGCTCCGATACGCAGAAGATGTCCATCTGCGTGGGCACACTCGATGCGCCCACCGGCCTGAGTGAGAAGGCCCATATCTACGTGGGCAGCAAGAGCGACTACTACGAGATCGCCGACGGCTTGCTGAAGTACGACACCTTCCCCGGGCGGTGAGGTGTCTCCAGCCTGACGCACTTGCGGTCCTGGCAGGATTGACACCTGAAATTTCAGGTAGGTGCGTCAGGACTGGAATTTCGCCAGCCGCTCTTGCAAGTCATTGATCTCATTGATGATTTGCATGGGCTGGGTCTCCGGTGTTCACGGAATTATCCAGCGAACCGGGAAGAATAGGGGGGTCTCCTTTAAGCCTACATCCGTGAAGGGCCTAATCTCCGAATCAGGTGAATAACTGTCACCGAGTAGTCATTCGGAGAAGGCCCGAACTTCCGGCAAGGGGTCGGAACCGACGTCTCAGGTCCTCCGGGTTCCTCCTACCCCGCGCATTCCCATGGGAGCTCCCTCACGTGAGAAGGTTGGTTGCCAAGCTGTCGGGCATGGCGCTGGTGCTTTCGGGTACCGGCTCCATGGCTCGGACACTTCCGAACTACGACGCATATCTGGAGGCGGTGCCCACGGGTCGAACGTCCCTGAGCCGCCTCAAGCCCAAGGACGCAGACACCCAGGTCGGTGTCACGCATCGGGACCCGTTGACCGGTGCACCTCGCTTCGTATGGACGCGGGCTGGTGGAGATTCACGGACGAAGCTGCGCGCGCGATACGAAAGCATGGCGCCCGCGGCGGCCGCGCTGACGCAGCTCAATGACTCCTCGAGCCTGTATGGCGTGCCATCGTTCGAGGCGGCGGGGGCACGGGTCTCCTCGGTGCAGGAGCTGACCCATGGCGTGAAGGTCGTCACGGTGGCGCAGGAGGTCGCGGGCATCGAGGTGTTCCGCCACAACCTCAAGCTGCTCATGAACCAGGCGAACGAGGTGGTGACAGTCTCCGGCTCTCTGTCGCCCCATGGCTCGCCGGCGACCATCACCGAGAAGCTCCAATTCACCCTGCCGGCCACATCCGCCATCGCGCTGGCCTATCAGGACCTCACCGGGACGCAGCTCGACGGCAGCCTCCTGAAGGGCGTGAAGAGCGCGAAGAAGGGCAGCCGCTACTCGCACTTCGACCTGGCCCAGTATGCGCGGCCTCTGGCAGAGGGGCTGCGCGGCCCCGCCCGCTCCAAGCAGGTCTTCTACGCGCTGGCCGACGCGCTGGTCCCCGCCTACTACGTCGAACTCGAGACGGGGCGGGCGGACAGTGTCGACTCGGACTACTACTCCTACGTCATCTCGGCGAAGGACGGCCGGGTGCTGTCGCGCAAGAACCTGCGTGACGACGCCGCTTTCAGCTACCGCGTCTTCGCGGACTCCACACCTCCGTTCACGCCGCATGACGGTCCTGCCGGCACGAACGCCACGCCGCATCCGGATGGTGCGCCCTCTGGCTTCGTTGCCGAGTTTGTCGCGCCGTCGCTGGTCACCTTGCAGAACGCTCCGTTCAGCCAGAACGACCCCTGGCTGCCCGCGGGCGCCACGGAGACCTCCGGCAACAACGTGGATGCCTACGCGGACATCGTGTCCCCGAACGGTTTCAGCGCGGGAGACCTCCGGCCCTCCGTCACGGGCCCAGGGGCATTCGACCGGACGATGCGGTTCGACCTCGCGCCGAACGCGAACGCCGAGCAGATCGCCGCGGCGACCACCAGCTTGTTCTTCGTCAACAACTGGCTGCACGACTGGTTCTACGACTCTGGCTTCGACGAACTCGCGGGCAACGCCCAGCTCGATAACTACGGGCGGGGAGGGGAGGCGGGAGACCCCGTCATCGCGCAGGCTCAGGACTACGGCGGAGTGAACAACGCCAACATGGCGACCCCGGCGGACGGGGCCTCTCCGCAGATGCAGATGTATCTCTTCAACGGCGTGCGCCACGCGGTGTTGACCGTGAATGCGCCCGCTTCCGTCGCGGGCGATATCCCTCCTGGCGTCGCGTATGGGTTTGGTCCCCAGACGTTCGACACCACGGGGGACGTGGTCCTCGCGTTGGACCCGCAGAACGCCGCGGGCCCGAGCGCCACGGATGGATGCTCTCCGCTCACCAACGCCGCCGAGGTGAATGGAAAGATTGCCTTCATCGACGCGGGCACCTGCACCTTCCTCGTCAAGATGGGCAACGCGAAGGCCGCAGGCGCCGTGGGTGTCCTCTTCGCCAGTGATGCGACCGACTATCGGGCGAACATCTCCGGGACGTCGGCCGCCATCGACCTGCCGTCCATGCGCATCACTCGCGCCGAGGGCAATCGGATTCGCAACGCCGAGGGCCTGAACGTGCGGATGTACCGCGAGCCGACCCTCCAGTTGGACGGCACCGTCGACAACATCATCGTCGCGCACGAGTGGGGCCACTACATGAGCAACCGCCTCATCCAAAACGCGTCGGGCCTGGTCAACAACCAGGGACGCGCCATGGGGGAGGGCTGGGCGGACTTCACCGCCCTGCTGATGGTGACTCGCGCGGAGGACATCAACGTCCCCTCGAACGCCAACTGGAACGGGGCGTACGGCGCGGCGGAGTACGCCACGCGCGGCAACTCGCCGGACAGCGCCTTCTTCGGCATCCGTCGCGTGACGTATTCGTCCGACATGACGAAGAACGCGCTGACGTTCCGTCACATCGCGGACTCGTCCGCCTTGCCGACGACCGCGCCCACCATTCCGGGGAGCCCCAACTCGCAGGTCCACAACTCCGGTGAGGTGTGGGCGACGATGCTCTGGGAGGCCTATACGTCGCTGCTGCGCGCGCATCCGTTCGCGGAAGCGCAGGCGCGCATGAAGCGCTACCTGGTGCTGGGCTACATGCAGACGCCCTATGCGCCGACGTATCTGGAGGCGCGTGACGCCATCCTCGCGGGGGCCTACGTCAACGACCCGGAGGATGCCCAGCGCATCTGGGCGGCCTTTGCCAAGCGTGGCGCGGGTGTCGACGCGGTGGCTCCTTCCTCGAGCTCCCGGAACCACGAGGGCGTGGTGGAGAGCTTCCGCCTCGGAGCCTCGCTGCGCCTGGTGTCCGCGGTGCTCGCCGATGACCTGCCGACGGGCTCGTGTGATCGAGATGGCATCCTCGACAATGGGGAGACGGGCCGCGTCATCATCACGATGACCAACATCGGCTCGGCGCCCGCGCGGGATGCCTCCGCCACGGTGACCTCCCGGACGCGAGGTGTCTCCATCGGCAACGGGGGCGCGCTCCGGTTCCCGGAGATTCCCCCCTTCGGAGAGGTGACGGTCGCCATCCCGGTGACCCTGTCGGGGGCCGCGCCGTCCACGATGGTGGAGTTCATCCTGGCCTTCCGTGACGAGCACCAGGCCACTCCGGGCGATGTGTTCGAGACGCTGTATGCCATCACGAACCAGGACGAAGCCCCCGGCACCACGAAGGTGGAGACCGTCCAGTCGAACATCGCGACGATTCCCTGGGAGTTCGAGTCGAGCGAGGACCCGCAGCTCAACGAGTGGTACTTCGGTTACACCTACGTCGATGACGACACGCTCAACCGTGGCTTCCATGGCCAGGACGTGGCGGTCCCCTCGGACTTCTGGCTGAAGACGCCGCCGCTGCAGGTGAGCGCGACCGAGCCGTTCGTCGTCACGTTCGACCATGCCTACGAGTTCGAAGCAAACCCGACCCAGGGCCGCTACTACGACGGCGCCGTCATCGAGCTCACCGATGATGAGGGGGCGACGTGGACGGACATCGGCACGCCGCTCTACGGAGGCGTGCTGTACAACGTCGCCAGTGGGGAGAACCCCCTGAAGGGCCGCAATGCCCTGGTGAACACGACTCCCAATTTCCCCACCCCCGTGCGCGCGACGCTCGACCTGGGCACTGCCCACGCCGGCAAGACGGTGCAGATCCGCTTCCGCATCGGCACCGACAACGGGACGGGCGCGCGGGGCTGGACGCTCGACAACCTGGCCTTCAGCGGCATCGACAACACGCCGTTCACGGGCTTCGTCGCGGACAACAACGTGTGTGTGAACCGTCCGCCCGTCGCCAACGCGGGGCCGGACCTGGTGGTGGACGAGCGCTTGGCAGTCACTGTGGCTGGCAGTGGGACGGATGCCGACGGCAACACGCTCACCTATTCGTGGACGCAGACGTCGGGCCCGGCGGTGGCGCTGTCGGGGGCGAATACGCCGACCGTCACGTTCACGGCGCCGGACGTTCCCTCGGACCGCGACATCATCCTGCGGCTGCGCGTCTCCGATGGCACCCTGGCGTCCACGGACACCGTGACGGTGCGCGTGCTCAACGTCAACCGGAGCCCCACGGTGAACGCGGGCATCGACCTCTCCGTCGACGAGCGAAACCCCGTCACCTTGTCTGGCTCCGCGGATGACGTGGATGGCGACAGCCTCACGTACCTGTGGACGCAGATCTCCGGTCCGCCCGTCGCACTGGCCGGATACACCGCGTCCACCGCCACGTTCACGGCCCCCGAGGTGAGCTTCGACACGACGCTCACGTTCCGCTTAGCGGTTTCGGATGGCAAGGTCAGCGTGAACGACACCGTCGATGTGGTCGTCCACCACGTCAACCGCCCGCCGGTGGTGACGGCTTCATCGGTTTCCGTGGATGAGCGGAGCACCGCCACCCTTCAGGCCTCTGGCTCCGACGCGGACGGCGACGCGCTGACGTATGCGTGGAGTCAGGTGTCCGGTTCACCGGTGACGCTGATGAACGCAGGCACCGCGACCGCCTCGTTCGAGACGGGTGAGGTGGCCGCCAACACCGTCCTCACCTTCCGCGTGACGGTGTCCGACGGCACGGCGCAGGCGTCGCGTGACGTGACGGTGGACGTTCGCCACGTCAACCGCGCGCCGACCGTCAACGCGGGTCTGGATGGTTCGGTGAATGAGCGTGCCCTGGCCACGCTGAGCGGCTCGGCGAGCGATGCGGATGACGACAGCCTGACGTTCACCTGGGTGCAGACGGCGGGGACGCCCGTCGCGCTCTCCAACGCCACGTCGGCGGTGGCCACGTTCATCGCGCCGGAGACGGTGACGGGTGAGACGCTGACCTTCCGTCTCACCGTGAGCGATGGAAGCGCCCTCGCGAGCGACACGGTGGATGTGCAGGTCACCCCGGTGAATCGTGCTCCGGTGGTGACAGCCTCGTCCGCCTCGGCCAATGAGCGGAGCACCGCCTCCATCACCGCCACGGGCATGGACCCCGACGGCGACTCGTTGACCTACACCTGGTCTCACGTGTCCGGTCCGCAGGTGTCACTCCAGAACGCCAACACCGCGACGGTCTCCTTCGAGACGGGCGAGGTGACCGCTGACACGGTCATCACCTTGCGAGTCACGGTGTCCGATGGCACCACGACGGCGTCGCACGATGTGGCCGTGACGGTCTTCAACGTCAACCGCGCGCCGACGGTGGGCGCGGGGGCGGATGGAACCGTGAGCTCGCTCGGACAGTACACGCTCGCGGGCACGGCGAACGACGCGGATGGCGACACGCTGACGTACGCCTGGGTGCAGACGGACGGGACCCCCGTGGCCTTGGCGGGTGCGACCACGCTGACTCCCTCGTTCACCGCGCCGGAGGGCTCGGGGACACTCACGTTCCGCCTCCTGGTGAGTGATGGGGTGCATTCGGTCGGCGACTCGGTGGACGTGGTGGTCGAGGGTGACAACCGCGCGCCCGTGGTGACGGTGTCCACGGTGACGGCCGACGAGCGGACCTCCGTGTCCCTCGTCGCCCAGGCCACCGACCCGGATGGCGATGCGCTGACCTACGCGTGGACGCAGCTGTCCGGAGACCCGGTCACCCTGTCGAACGCCAACAGCGCGACCGCGTCGTTCCAGGCGGGCGAGGTGCGCGCCAACGCGGAGCTCACGTTCCGAGTGACGGTGTCCGACGGCAGGAGCAGCGTGAGCAAGGAGGTGACCGTCTCCTTGCGCAACGTGAACCGCGCGCCCACGGCGAACGCGGGCGCGGCGGCCACGGCCCAGTCGGGTGCAGGGGTGACGCTCAATGGCAGCGCGAGCAGCGATCCAGATGGCACCGCGGTGACGTACCAGTGGGCCCAGGTCAGCGGCCCGACGGTGGCGCTGTCCAGTGCCACTGCGGCGCAGCCGACATTCACGGCGCCGGCGGTGACCGCGGAGCGCGACCTGGTGTTCAGCCTGGTGGTGAGTGATGGCGAGATGAGCAGCGCTGCTTCGCTCGTGGTCATCACCGTCACGCCGTCCGCCGTGCCCAACCGGGAGCCGGTGGCTCACGTCCGCATCATCGTCAATGGAGACCAGACGTCGATGACACTCGACGGCTCGGGCTCGAGCGACGCGGATGGTGATGCCCTCACCTACAAGTGGGAGCAGACGAGCGGCCCTCGCGTGACGCTCAACGAGGCGAACAAGGCGGTGATCAGCGTCGACGTCCCCGACCTGGACGGAGGCAGCGCCACGTTCACCTTCAAGCTGACGGTGACCGACAGCAAGAGCGCCAGCAACAGCACCACGGCGCAGGCGACGGCGGCGCCGGAGGAGAGCGGTGGCTGCTCGTCCACCGGCGCGGGGGCCCCGGCGGGGATGATGGCCCTGGTGCTGCTCAGCCTGCTGCACCGCCGTCGCCGCTCGCACTGAGCCGAGCATGAGCCGGGTGCGTCACGGGCCCGGCTCCAGAGGTTCAAGCCCTGTATCTGGCACCCCGGCGGCCGGTCTCCTCTCGAGAGGGGGCCGGCCGTTGTGTGTCGGGTGTTCGTTGTCGGGGCGACGTTCAACGCGCCGAAGCGGATGTTGGCCCGGCCGCGACGGTGACTGGTGCACGAATGGCTGCGCGCGAGGCCGGGAGAGCGGCGAGGGTAGGGCAGGCTGGAGGAGCGGGGCTCGAATGGGGTCGCCGCCATCCGGTCATGTACCCACTCGCGTCCGCGGCGCCTCCGTTCCTTCAAGAGATTGTCGTGCTGATTGCCGCCGGAGCCTTGGTGGCCTACGTCGGCCATCGCTTCCGGCTGGTGCCCATCGTCGGCTTCCTGCTCGCGGGGGCGCTGATTGGTCCCAACTCGCTGGGGCTCGTGAAGGACCTGGAGTTGGTGAACTCGGCCGCGGAGCTGGGGGTCATCCTCCTGCTCTTCAGCATCGGGCTCGAGTTCAGCCTGGAGAAGTTGACCCGGTTGAAGAAGCTCTTGTTTGGCGGAGGAGGGCTCCAGGTGGGGCTCGCCTCCGTGGGGATGATGGGATTGCTCATGCTGTTCGGTGTGGCGTGGCGTCCCGCGCTCTTCACGGGCTTCCTCGTGGCGCTGTCCTCCACGGCCATCGTCCTGAAGCTGCTGGGAGATCGGGGCGAGACCTCGTCCGAGGTGGGGCAGGTGTCCCTGGGGTTGCTCATCTTCCAGGACCTGGCCGTGGTGATGATGGTGCTGCTCGTGCCCGTCCTCTCCGGCATCGGGGACACGCCGTGGCACTTCGTGGAGGCCTTCGGCAAGGCGTTGGGCATCATCATCGCCGTGCTCGTCGTGGCGCGGCGGCTGATGCCTCGCTTGCTGGAGGTGGTGGCGCGGACCTGTTCGCCGGAGCTGTTCCTGCTCACCGTCATCGCGGTGTGTTTCGGCACGGCGTACCTCACCAGCCTCGCGGGGGTGAGCGTATCCCTGGGCGCCTTCCTCGCGGGGCTCGTGGTGAGCGAGAGCCGCTTCAGTGAACACGCCTTCGGCGAAATCCTCCCGCTCCAGATTCTCTTCAGCGCGACGTTCTTCGTCTCCGTGGGCATGTTGCTCGACGCGGGGTTCCTCGTGCAGCACCTGCCCGAGGTGCTCTTGGCCATCGTCGCGGTGCTCGTGGTCAAGGTGGTGACGACCGGCATCAGCGTGCTGGCGCTGGGCTACCGGCTCCCGGTGGCGGTGGAGTCCTCACTGCTGCTGGCCCAGGTGGGCGAGTTCTCGTTCGTGTTGGAGCGCAGCGGGCGGAAGCTGGGGCTGTTTCCCGCGGGCATCCCCGATGGCTCTCACGCCTTCATCGCGGCCACGGTGATGTTGATGGTGTTCACACCGCTGCTGTCCCGGCTGGGTGTCTGGGCGGGGAGACAGCTCCACCGGCGGCGGCTGATCGCGGTCGCCCAGAGCGGGCCGTCCACGGATGAGGCCGAGGCACTCGCGGCCGAGTCCTTCGCTCGCTTCGAGAACCACGCCATCGTCGCGGGCTATGGAGAAGGCGCCCGGCGGCTGTCGCGGGTGCTGCGGGGCTCGGGGATTCCCTTCCTCGTCATCACCCTGAGTCCGCAGGGGGCCAATGAAGCCGAGGCCGAGGGCATGGCGGTGCTGCGCGGCGACTATGCCCGACAGCGCACGCTGCGCGTGGCGGGAGTCCAACGCGCCAAGCTCCTGCTCGTCGTGGATGACGAGGCGAGCCGTGCCCGGCACGTGGTCGCCGTGGCCCGGATGGAGAACCCGACGCTGCGGCTCGTGGCGCGTGTCCGCATGGTCTCGGAGGTGGATGCGGTGCGCTCGGCGGGGGCAGACATCGTGGTCTGCGAGGAGATGGAGGGACTCGTGGCGGTGCTGACCTCCGTGCTCGAGGACTATCGGCAGTCACCACAAGACATCGAGGACAACGAGGAGGCCGTGCGGCGCTCGGGCTATGCGGCCTTGAGGCAGCCGGTCTCCCTCGAGAAGCCCTTGCTCGTCTGCGCGCTGGAAGAGGGGTGTCTGAGCTGGCGCAAGGTGACGATTCGCCCCGGGGCTGCCGTGGTTGGCGAGACGCTGGAGACGCTGGTCCAGCGCGCGGGAGGAGCCCTCAAGCTCCTGGAGCTTCGGCGCGATGGGGAAGCCGTGCCTCATGTGACGGAGCACACGCGCTTCGAAGCGGACGATGAGCTGTCGCTCAAGGGTTCGGCCGAGGCCTTCGAGCGCGCCGCCGAGTTGTTCCGCGCCCCCTCAACCGAGGGGCTCGAACCAGAAGAGCGCGCCGCGCCGCCTCGCACCGCGGCGGAGCTCATCGACACGGAGGCGACCTATGAGTTCCATCCTCGAGCGGGCACGGGGCCTTGTGCTCACCTGGACCAGCTTCGCCCGGTCCGTCCTCGGACCCGGGGCTGCGAGGAGTGCCTCAAGCTTCACGACACCTGGGTCCACCTCCGCCTGTGTTTGACGTGCGGGAAGGTGGGGTGCTGCGACGACTCGAAGAACAAGCACGCGACGCGGCACTTCCACGAGACAGGCCATCCGCTCATCTGCTCGCTCGAACCGGGCGAGCAGTGGGGTTGGTGCTACGTGGACAAGGTCCAGCTCGAGCGCGAACCCTAGGGGCGCGGGCGCCGTCAGAGCGGGCGCACGTGTTCGGCGAGCCGTCCCGTGGCGATGAGCTCCTGGAGTTCGTCCCCCATGCGCTCGCTCTCGATGACCACCTGGTTCCAGGCGCGGATGCGCTCGGTGTCGGTCATCGTCTCGAAGTCGGTGCGATCCGGAATCTTTCCGCCCGGCAATCGCGCGACCAGTTCCGGGGAAGGGGAGATGAGCAGGGCCCTGCGGAAGTTCTCGGGCCTCGCCCTTCGCCAGCGCAGCGGCTTGTCGAACCAGCCAGGCACCACGTAGGGATAGAAGTGGGGATAGAGGACCAGTCCCTCGCCGGGACCGAAGTTCATGTCCAGGTGGTAGTCGATGACGCCGCCATCCCGATACACGCCCGGGTGCGCGCCAGGAATGCGCACCCCACTCAACACCAAAGGGATTGAGCCCGAGGCGATGAGCGCGGCCTTGAGGTTCTGCGCCGTCAGGAGCTGGTGGTTGGAGGGCAGGTCCTTCCAGTTCGAGAAGGGGCTGGTGTCTCCCGCCGTGTCGAAGATGACGCGGCGCAGGTGGAGGCTCAGGCTCTTCCGGGTGAGCACGTTGCCCATCGCGCACAGCGTCAGCCCCAACAGTTGGACGCGGGGATGCTCCACGGCCAACGGACCCCTGCACAGCGCGGTGATGATGTGCAGTCGCGCCCATGGGTGGTGGATGATCTCCTCCACGCCCTCGTCGCCCAGGAGCGCGTCGAGGATGCGCTCGCTCATCTCGCTCACCACCGCGGGCGAGGGCTTCGGCGGATAGCGCTGGTCGATGTACGCGGCCTCGAACCGGCGAAGCGCCGACACCGGGTCCTTCTGCGCCAGGCAGGCGAGCCTCCAACTGCCGATCGAGCTGCCAATCAGGTGCAGGGGACGGGTGCGGCCCTTGAACAGGTCACCGAACATGGCCCGGTCCAACCCGGCCAGCACCAACCACTTGGGACCTCCAGAGGCCCCGGGTACGACATCCACATCCTCGCCACGCAGGCCTCGCGCACGGAGCAGCCGCAGCGCGTCAGGTCCCGCCAGCAGGGTCAGGTTCGCAGCCATCGTGAGGTGGCACCGTAACAGGCACTCCGCGGATGCGCGGGACTTCCATGTGGACCCGCCCGGCTTGCGACAGTCCATGGGCCGCTGCTGTACTGCGCCTGACTCCATGAAAAAGCCCACGCTCCCAGGTCACCGCTCCTTCGACTTGAGCCGCCGCGCCTTTCTCGGGGGCTCGGCCGCCGCCGCGGCCCTCGCCTCGTTGGAGGCCTCCGCGAACCCTGGAGGACAGGCCCCCTCTGCGAATGCCTTCGAGCTCGAGGAGGCCACGCTCTCCGACCTCCAGGCGGGCATGCGGGAGGGGCGGTTCACCGCGCACAGCCTCGCGGAGCGTTATCTGGCGCGCATCGCGGCGGTGGACCGCGTCGGCCCCATGCCATTGGCCTCGGTCATCGAGCTGAATCCGGAGGCGCTCGCCATCGCCCAGTCGTTGGACCTGGAGCGGCGGGAGAAGGGGCCTCGGGGCCCGCTGCACGGCATCCCCGTGCTCATCAAGGACAACATCGCCACGGCGGACAAGATGCAGACCACCGCGGGCTCGCTCGCGCTGGTGGGCGCGGTGCCCGCGCGAGACGCCTTCGTCGTCGAGCGCCTGCGCGCGGCGGGCGCGGTCATCCTGGGCAAGACGAACCTGAGCGAGTGGGCCAACTTCCGCTCCACGCGCTCCTCGAGCGGTTGGAGTGGCCGCGGCGGTCAATGCCGCAACCCCTATGCGTTGGACCGGACGCCTTCGGGCTCCAGCTCCGGCTCGGGCGCGGCCACCGCGGCGAACCTCTGCGCCGTGTCCGTGGGCACGGAGACGGATGGCTCCATCGTCTCGCCCTCGGCGGCGTGTTCACTCGTGGGGCTCAAGCCCACGGTGGGGTTGGTCAGCCGCTCGGGCATCATCCCCATCTCCCACAGCCAGGACACCGCGGGGCCCATGGCGCGCACGGTGGCGGATGCCGCCGCGCTGCTCACGGTGCTCGCGGGCGTGGATGCCTCCGACGCCGCGACGTCCGCGAGCCAGGGACACACGGGGCTGGACTACACGCGCTTCCTCGACGCCGACGGCTTGAAGGGCGCGCGCATCGGCGTCCCTCGCGAGCGCTTCTTCGGCTACCACGCCGCCACGGACGCGCTGGTGGAGCAGGCCCTGGAGGTCATGAAGTCGAAGGGCGCCATCATCGTCGACCCGGCCCCGATTCCGAACCTCTCCAAGCTGGATGAGCCCGAGTTCGAGGTGATGCTCTACGAGTTCAAGGCCGGCGTCGAAGCGTGGCTCGCGAGCGTGGGCGAGCGCACGAAGCTGCGCACGCTCGGGGACCTCATCCGCTTCAACGAGGACCACCAGGACGCGGAGATGCCGTACTTCGGTCAGGAGGTGTTCCGCCAGGCGCAGGCCCGGGGGCCGCTCTCCGACGTGAAGTACCGCAAGGCCCTGGCCACCTGCCGCAGGTGGTCGCGCGCGCAGGGGCTGGACGCGGTGATGCAGAAGCACCAACTCGACGCGCTGGTCGCGCCCACGCAGGCGCCGCCAGGACTCATCGACCTGGTCAACGGCGACCACTGGCTGGGCAGCAGCTCCACGCCGGCGGCCGTGTCGGGTTACGCCACCCTCACCGTGCCCGCGGGCTACGTGCGAGGACTTCCCGTGGGCCTGTCGTTCATTGGACGTGCGTGGAGCGAGCCGACCTTGCTCAAGCTCGCCTATGCCTACGAGCAGGCCACCCGGCACCGGCGGCCGCCCGGGTTCATCTCCACGGCGGACCTGCGACTCGTCGCCGGTCGCTAGGTCCGCAAGCGGCGACTCAGGGCGAGGTGGCCCAGGGGATGGTCGCCTGCATCACCGCCTCGTGCAGCGCGGCGGTGCGCAGATGGGTGAAGCGCTGGTACTCGGGGTCGCTCACCATCTGGAGGAACGCCGACCGGCTGGGATAGCTCACCAGCATCACCGCGTCCCACGTCTGCCCCGGCTCCGCCACCAGCGCGGTGGAGCCATCTCCCGCGTAGAGGGGCTGCGCGCCCGCCTTGAGCATGAAGGGCATGACGGCGCTCGCGTACTCCGCGAACGAGGCGCGACCTCCCTCCTTGAATCGCACCAGGTTCAACAGCACCAGCGGCCCCCCCGGGTCTTCCTGGATGAATTTCTGAATGTCGATGCCCTGCGGATCAACGGCCACGGTGCCTCCTGGAATCGAACCAATTCCGCCCCCCATCGAGACGGTGAGTCATTGTTCCAGAGTCCCGGCACCCGGTGAACATGGGCCTGCGGACCTCGAGGCCGCTGACGCTGGGGCCTCCGTCACCCACGGCGCTCGAGCCGGAAGAGACGGAGGCCTGGATGACGCCCGGGCAGCGAGGCCCCGGGCGTTCATGACACGGCTTTCAGCGGTAGTACGGCGACAGCGCCCCGTCGATGCGGGCGAGCAGGTCCTCGGCCAAGAGCTTCTGCGAGCCGCTCAGCGTGCCCGCCTGAGCCGCGACGGTGTCACGGCCCTGGCGCAGCGCGGAGTAGGCCCCCAGGCTCTGCATGGACTTCAGGATGTCCACCATGGTGCGGCGGGACTGGAAGCTGCGGATGCCGTCCACGTTGATGAGGATGCCGTGGATGTCGGCGACCGCGGACGGGGTGATGGCGCTGGTCTCCGTCGGGGTGGCCGTGAAGGCGCCACGGCTCGCGATGGGGTCCAGGTAGAGCCGCGACAGGACCCGGCGAGCCAGGTCGTCCGCCGCCGCGCCGAAGCCAGGGCCCGCGTCCGGAGGCAGCGCCACGGGAGGACGCACGTACGCCATGGCGATGTTGTACGAGAAGCGGCGGTCCGCGGAGGTCCCCGCGCGCGCCCACTGCAGCGTGGCGTTGCCGTAGTGGTCGAAGGCGGCCGCGAGGGCGGGGAACGGGAGGATTTCGTACAGCACCAGCTCCTTCACGAGCAGGAAGGTGGGGCCGTAGTCCTCGCCGAGCGGATCCGAGTACTGGTCATACCGGTTGCAGTATGGCTCCACGCGGGTGTGCTCGTCCGTGCAGAACAGGTCCGTGGGCTGCTCGGAGGACAGGTTGTACAGGTAGCGCACCGCCTGCACGTCGTACGACTGCGGCACGTTCACGTAGATGGCGTCGGCGTCCACGACGTACTCCATCACGGAGTTCGAGCGCGGGGTCGCCGGGTCACCGGTGTACACGAGCGAACCGGCGAAGTTGTGGCGCAGGCCGAGCGTGTGGCCGACCTCGTGCAGGATGACGTGCGTCAGGTAACGCTCCACCTTCTCCTTCTTGGTGAGCGCCAGCTCCTGGGCGGCCGAGGCCGTCGTCGGCGTCTTCTTCTTCAGCTTCTCGTGACGGGCGTCCGCGCCCTCGCGCAGCGGGGGCAGGGGCATCTCGCACAGGTGGCCAGCGTCGAAGCCGCCCCACGACATCTTCGGCGTCTTGCGGTGCTTCTTCACCTTCGCCGCGACGCGGGCCTGGGCGTCGCCCTCGAAGTCGGCGTCCGCGAGCTCCAGCCACAGGGCGTTGACGTAGACGGAGGCGCCGCGAATCTCCGCGGTGTTGGGGTTGGTGCGCCAGTCGGCGAAGGCGAAGCCCGCCGAGGCATCCGGGTCGAAGATGATGACGTTCTTGTCGTCATCCGCGAAGCCCTCGCTGGTGCCCACGCTGGCCTCGAACACCTTGAAGCCGAAGGCCTGGTTCCAGCCCTCCACGCCGCGCTTCACCGCGCCCACCACGTCGTACTGCTGGAAGCGCGGGTCGGCCTGCACGGCATTCACCGTGTCGGTGATGATCCACTTGATGGGCTTCATGCCCGGGCGGATGTTCCACTTGGCCGCCGTCTGCTCCACCGCGCCGGTGTTGGGAATCAGCCGGGGCTCGCCGCGGAAGTAGTGCTCCTGGTCGGGCAGCGCGGTCGGCGTGTAGCCCTGACCCTCCTGGTAGCGGCGCAGGGCGATGCCCAGCGTGCCGGAGGTGCGCAGCTGGTTGTTCTCCAGATAGTCACTCGAGTCCGGGTCCGCCGCGTCGGCGTAGCCGGTGAAGATCTGCTCGAAGGTGACGCCGTCGGAGATCTTCCGGAAGCGCTGGGCGAACGAGAGCTCCGTCTCGAAGCGCGTGCCGCCGGCGCCATACGCCTCGCCCATGATGGCGAAGCGGTTCAGTCCGGCCGTCGGGTCCACCAGGATGTAGCTGTTGGAGCCGCGCAGGGCGTTGAAGGCGCCATAGTCATTGACGATGGGCCACGCCTCGATGAGGACCTCCGGGTCGAAGATGTCGCTGGTCGTCTTGCGGTCATCCACGTCGAAGACGAAGAGCTTGCCGTTCTGCTCCTTGAAGCTCACCACCCGCGTCCCCAGCGAGGTGGCCGCGCCGTACATCACCGCTCCGGGGAACAGCTGCTTGAGGTACGCGGACATGAACCAGCGCTGGTTCAGCTCGCTCTTGCGGATGGCCAGGTAGAAGCTCTCGCCGGAGTTCGTCACCTGTCCGTCGAGCCGCTGGCGGACGACCGCCTGCTGCTCACTGCTGACCTTGCGCGGGACGGCGACGAACGCGTCGTCCAGGTTCACCTGAAGCGATTCGGCGGGGGGTTGGGGTGCGGGTTGGGGCTCGTTCGCATCGGTCGCGGGACCGCAACCGACACCGAGGGCCACGATGGTGGTGACGGCGCCGAACCAGCCGCGCCGCAGCGGGGAATTCCACCTCATTGCTGCCTCCAGTTGTCTTGAGGATTCGCATCACGGCACCCCAGACCCGGGATGCCGCATAGAGTCATCGCTTCAAGACGCCTGGAAGTTGCTTCTCACACTGGTTTCTCGAATTGATGTAATCCGGTGGCATTCGCAGTGGGGTTGTGGTGGGGGGCCCACCGGGCCTACCCGCGCTGGGAGTCCAGGTATGCGGCGAAGCCCGCCTTGGACTGGATGCGAAAGACCGGCAATCGCGCGAGCGCGTCGGGGGGGAACACGTACTGTTCGCAGACGAGGCTCGCGCGCTGCGCACCGTCCTCGGCGCTCAGGAAGGGGAGCACCTCATGCTGGAGGTGTCCCTGGAAGTGCACGAGCAGGCCAGGGCGTGGCTGTACCTCGCCGAGAAGCTGGTGGTCCTGGGAGAGGCGCAAGGCCCCTCCGCGCGCGTCCGGGGGAACCTGGAGGTAGAGGACGCTGACGCGGCGGGGCGTGGCCCCAGGGACACCGCTGGGCCCCTGGAGGGTGGCGTCGATGTGGCGTCCCACGCTCATGCCGGGCTCGAGCAGGAGCAGGTTCAGATAGAATGCGTTGGGGCGTTCCTCGGGCCGCCCGCGACCGAAGAGCCGCTGCCTCCAGGGGCGCAGGCCCCGCGCGCTCTCCGGATCCAACACCCGCGCGAGATAGGCGCTCAGGAACGGGAAGCGCGCCTCCAAGGTGGCCCGGCCCTCGAGTGTGAAGATGAAGGCGAACCCCCGGCTCCCCTGGAAGGTGCCCATCAACGGACTGCGGGCCACGAAGCGTGAGCCGAGCAACGCGCCGCGGAGCATCTCGAGCTCGGCTGCGGGCAACGCCTGACGGTGAGTGATATACGGGGGCACGGAAAGTGACGGGAAATCCCGATAAACTGGTAGAAATTAGACTTCTAGGATGACTGCCAAGTTCCAGAATTGATACAACTTGTTCCTACCCTCAAGGTTCCCTCCCCATGAGCCAACAGCCTCGTCGTGTCGCTCCGGATGACAGTGCCCCCAGCGCTCCTCCACCCGCACTCGTGATGAGCCAGATGGTCTACGGGTTCTGGGTCTCGCGCTCCCTGCAGGTCATGGCGGAGCTCGATATCGCCGACATCATCGGTGATGTACCGAAGACGGTGGAAGAGCTCGCGCAAGCGACTGGCTCGAATGCCTCCTCGTTGCGGCGCCTCTTGCGGCTGTTGTCCGGGCTGGGGGTGCTGGTCAAGGACGAGCAGACGCAGCGCTTCGCCCTCACGGAGCTGGGCGCGATGCTGCGCAAGGACAGCCCAGGCTCCGTGTACGGCTCGCTGATGTCCCAGGCCCATCCGCTGTCGTGGCAGGCCTGGGGGGAGCTGACGTACTCGGTGAAGTCGGGCCTGCCGTCGCTCGAGAAGATCATGGGCGACACGTTCTTCGGCTACCTGTCCAAGCACCCGGATGAGGCGGCGCTCTTCAACAGGAGCATGGCCGCGTACCAGAACCTCAACGCGCCCGCGGTGGTGGCCGCGTATGACTTCTCCGGGGCGAAGTCGGTGATGGATCTGGGAGGTGGGACGGGCACGCTGCTGGCGCACATCCTCCAGGCCCATCCCCACACGAAGGGCGCGCTCTTCGAGCTGCCGCACGTCCGTGACGAGGCCGTGGCGCGGATGGCCGGGCTGGGGCTCTCCTCGCGCACCCAGGTGGTGGCGGGGGACTTCTTCGAGAAGATTCCCTCCGGCCACGACATCTACATCCTCTCGCAGATCCTCCATGACTGGGAGGATGACCGCTGCGTGCAACTGCTCTCCAACGTGCGCGCGGCGATGAACCCCGACTCCAAGCTGCTCATCGTGGAGACGGTGCTGCCGGGCGACAACGTGCCGCACTTCGGGAACCTGTACGACGTGGCCATGCTGGTGCTGGTGGGCGGCCGCGAGCGCACGGGCCCCGAATACACCGCGCTGGTGGAGAAGGCCGGCCTGCGTGTCCATCGTGTGTCGCCGACCTCCATGCCGCCGAGCGTGGTCGAAGTCGTCCCCGCCTGAAGCGTGAGGGGACGAGGGCTTTGTCGTGGGCCCGCCGAGGGGCCGGGCAGGAAAACGCCGGCCTCGGTTTTCCCGGAAGAGATGGCTCGATTAGAGTGCCGGGCGAGATGACGCCCTTCCTTGACGCCATCCTCGCGTTCCCCACCGCCATCTTCACCACGGTCATGGGCGTGGTGCTGACCTACTGGCTGTTCGTCATCGTGGGCGCGGTGGGCATAGACCTTCTGGATGGCGGGCACGTCGACTTCGAGTCGGGCGGCAAGGCGCTGGCGGGCTCCCTGGAAGGTGGGGCGAAGGCGGCGGGTGAGGCCATCCAGGGCGGCGGCAAGGCGGTGGGCTCCCATGGCCACGACGCCGATGTCGAAGGAGGCATCCTCTCCACGCTCGGGTTCGCGGGGATTCCGCTCACGGTGTCGGTGAGCCTGGTGTCGTTCTTCGCGTGGTTCCTGTCGCTGATGACCACGCCCCTGGCCCATGGGGCGCTGGGGGCCGTGCTGCCCTCGTGGCTCATCAGCGGCGTGCTGGGGCTTGCGTGCTTCCTGGCGGGCCTGGTGATTTCAGGCTTCGCGGTGCGGCCACTGCGGCCCGTCTTCGTGGCGCAGAAGGCGCCAGGGCGTGACTCGCTGATGGGGCGCGTGTGCACCATCTCCAGCGGCAGCGTCACCGACCGCAACGGCCATGCGACGTTCGAGGATGGCGGTGCGGGCTTCATCCTGAACGTGGTGTGCGCCAAGGCCAATGGGTTGACGCGGGGAGATCCCGCGCTGGTGCTCGCGTACGACGCCCAGCGGGATGTCTACGAGGTGGAGCCCGTGGACTGGTTGCTTCCGGAAGAGATGGCGCAGCTTCGGGACCCGGAGCGGGCCGCGGCGCTGGCCCGGTCGCGAGCGCGGACATGATTTGAGTCGAGGCGCGGACCCGCTCAGAGGGGGGCGGGCCGTGAGTGGATTCGACGCCAGGGGGCTTTCGCGGGGGATCCCTGGCGCCTGATACAAGGCCCGCCGTCATCAATTCACAGGAAAAGGCCATGGATCCCATCACCTTGGTAGTCGCCGTGGGCGGAGGCGTCATCCTCCTCACGGGCATCATCCTCACCATCGTCCGCCTCTACCGGCAGGTGGATCAGGGCAAGGTGCTCATCGTCAACACGCTGAAGAGCGAGCCGCTGGTCACCTTCTCCGGTGCCGTCGTGTTCCCCATCATCAACCGCGCGGAGGTGATGGACATCTCGCTGAAGACGGTGGAGATCGACCGCCGCGGCAAGGAGGGCCTCATCTGCCAGGACAACATCCGGGCGGACATCAAGGTCACCTTCTTCGTGCGCGTGAACAAGACGCGCGAGGACGTGCTCAAGGTCGCCCAGTCCATCGGCTGCGCGCGCGCCAGCGACCAGGAGACGCTGGAGAAGCTGTTCGAGGCCAAGTTCTCCGAGGCCCTCAAGACGGTGGGCAAGAACTTCGACTTCGTGGACCTCTACACGAAGCGCGCGGAGATCAAGGACAACGTGGTGGAGGTCATCGGCAAGGACCTCAACGGCTACATGCTGGAGGACTGCGCCATCGACTATCTGGAGCAGACCCCGGTGGAGATGTTGGACAAGGACAACATCCTGGACGCCGAGGGCATCCGGAAGATCACCAAGCTCACCACCGAGCAGAACGTCGTCACCAACGAGCTCAAGCAGACCGAGCGCCAGGCGGTGACCAAGCGCAACGTCGAGGCCGACCAGAGCATCTTCGAGCTGGAGCGCCAGCGCGAGGAGGCGGCCGCGAAGCAGAAGCGCGCCATCGAGACGGTGCAGGCCGAGGAGTCCGCGGAGACCGAGCGCGTCAAGCAGGAGCAGCACTCCAAGGCGGAGCTGGCGCGCATCAAGGCGGAGCAGGAGATCCTGGTCCAGGAGCAGAACAAGTCGCGCGACATCGAGGTGGCGCAGAAGCACCGCGAGCGCGAGGTGAGCGTCGAGGCGGAGAACGTGGAGCGGGCGCGCGCGCTGGCGGCCATCAGCCGGGAGCGTGAGACGGAGCTGGAGCGCATCGCCAAGGAGCGCGCGCTGGAGGAGCAGAAGAAGGACATCGCGGACGTGGTGCGCGCGCGCATCGCCGTGGAGAAGACGGTGGCGCAGGAGGAGGAGCGCATCAAGGACCTGCGCGTGGAGTCGGACGCGCTGCGCCGCAAGCAGGCGCTCATCATCACCGCCGAGGCGCAGGCGCAGGAGAAGACCGTCAAGGACGTGAACGCCGCCAAGGCGAACAGCGAGATGGCGGTGTTCATCGCGAAGGAGAAGCTCACGCTGGCGGAGGCCGACCTGGAGGCCGCGGACAAGACGGCCAAGGCGAAGATGCGCCTGGCCGACGGAATCCAGGCGGAGGCCGCGGCCGAGGGCCTGGCGGGCATCCGCGTGAAGGAGGCGGACGCGGCGGCCACGGAGAAGCTGGGCATGGCGCAGGTGCGCGTGAAGGAGGCGGAGGCCGGCGCCATCGAGAAGCAGGGCCACGCCCAGGCGCAGATCGTCCGCGAGCGGCTGTTGGCCGAGGCGGCGGGTGAGCAGGAGAAGGGCCTGGCCAAGGCGCGCGTGCAGGAGGCGGAGGCCGTCGCCATCCAGAAGCGTGGCGAGGCGGAGGCGTTCGCCACGAAGGAGAAGCAGCTCGCGGAGGCCGCGGCCATCCAGGAGAAGCTGCTCGCCGAGGCCCGGGGTCTGGCGGAGAAGGCCGCGTCCATGAAGCTGATGGACGGGGTGGGGCGCGAGCACGAGGAGTTCCGCCTGCGGCTCAACAAGGAGCGCGACGTGGAGCTGGAGACCATCCGCGTGCGCAAGGACGTGGCCCACGCCCAGGCCGAGGTGCTGGCCAAGGCGTTCGCCAACGCGAAGTTCAACATCGTCGGTGGCGACGGCCAGTTCTTCGAGCGCTTCGTCAAGGCGGTGTCCTTCGGAACCGCGGTGGACGGCGCGCTGGACCATGGAGAGGCGCTCAAGAAGGCGCTGGGCGGCTACCTCAACGGTGAGAAGGACCTGCCCGCCGACTTGAAGGAGATCCTCTCCAAGCCGGGGCTGAGCAACGACGCGCAGAACCTGGCCGTGGCCGCGCTGCTGCACCGCATGACGCCGAATGCCTCGACCGACGCGACGGTGGCGAACCTGAAGGCGCTCTTGAGCACCGACGGCAAGCCCTCGTCCTCGGACAAGCAGGGCTGAAGCGGGCAGTAGGGGGCCGCCATCGCGCTTGAGCCGCGGTGGCGGGCATGACGTCACGACGACCCCGCCCTGGACCTTCCAGGGTGGTGTCCCGCCTCACGGGCGGGGCGAGGGCGGGGTCCCTGCGAGATTCCGGTGAACACCCATGGCAACTGACGGCGGTGGCAAGGGCGCGGCGCCCGCGAAGGAAGCGGCGCTCGAGGGGGGCAGCTACGAGGTCATCCGGACGCGGCTGCTCGCGCAGGCGGACGTGTTGGGCTCGAAGGCGGGGGACCTCAACACCCGCCGCAAGACGTTCTTCGGCGGCACGGAGCTCGCCGTCACGGGCAACGAGCGGGTGCGCACGGAGAACAACTGCGTCGCGCGCGACATCGTCAGCGTCGGCAAGTACCTGCTCTTCGGCTACAACGTCTTCATCGGCTTGAAGAAGGAGACGTCCGTGGCGGACGTCTTCTCGCTGCATCGCTTCGAGAAGACGGCCGACGGCTTCGACCTGTCGGCGGTGCCGCACACGGAGGCCGGCGGCTTCCTGGCGGATCCGCGCTTCATCAAGGACTTCAGCGAGCTGTACCGCTACTACAAGGACGCGAAGCTCCTGCAGCTTCGTCGCAAGGACGCGCGACTTCTGGCCGTCTTCAAGACGGGCCAGTCCGCGCGCGACCTCAAGGTGTTCCGCTTCAACCTGGACACCGAGGGCCGCGCCACCTACCTGGACAACCAGGGCGACAAGGACCACGTCTTCCCGCCGTCACACGACTTCGAGTGGACGGTGGCGACGCGTGAGAACTACGTGCTGGGCCAGCACCCGCACGTCAATGTGCTGGACCAGGTGTTCGTGGAGACGGTGAAGGGCGACCTCACCGTCAAGGTCGAGAACAACACGTCGTCCGGGCTGGGCATCTACAGCGAGCCCGTGGAAGACGTGAACCAGTCGCTGGATGACGCGCGCTTCGCCTGGGCCCAGGTGGGCGGGCTCATCCTCCTGCGCGTATTGCCCTTCCGTGAGAAGGCGCAGCGCTACCTGGTGTTCAACTCGCGCACGCAGCACGTGGTGCGCATCGACGCCATCGGCCAGGCGTGCATCCGGCTCCCGGAGGACCAGGGCATCATCTTCCCGGGCGGCTATTACCTCCAGACGGGCGACTTCAAGGTCTTCGACGGCGAGGCCACCGGCGCGGGGATGGAGTTCAAGCAGGTCATCCGCTCTCCCAATGGCGAGGACGTGCTCTACGTCTTCCACCAGCGCGAGGAGGGGCGCTACCTGCTCTTTCCCTACAACCTGGTGCGCAAGGAGGTTCAGAACCCGCTGGTGTGCAACGGCTACAGCCTCTTCGCGGATGGCGGGCTGGTGGTCTTCCGGGAGACGTCGCAGGAGCCCACGCGAGTCCACCCCATGCAGGTGTGGCAGACGCCCTTCGTCTCGGACGAGCACGCGGCGGCGACTCCCGCGGCGCCGGGCTATCTGGGCAAGGTGGGCAACGCGGAGCTGGTGCGCGGCATCTCCGACGCGTTGACGCTTCAGCGCATCGCGAAGACGGACAAGCCCAACCGGCGGACCTACGAGGACCTGGTCGCCGCGGCCACGCGAGCGCTGGATGCGTACTACTGGCTGGGGCACGCGGAGACGGCGCTCCAGGAACCCATCGAGCTGCTCCGGCGGACCTCCGAGCTCATCATCGACGAGTTCGAGAAGGTGCTCGCCCTCCAGAAGCGCGCCTCGGAGGCGCTGGCGGAGGCGGAGAAGGCGCAGCTGAAGCTGCTCTCGCGCGTGCGCCCGGAGCTGCTCACCACGGCCGAGGAGTTCATGCTGGTGCTGGCGGAGCTGCGTCAGCAGCGCGGCCACCTCATCACGCTCAAGGACATCCGCTACATGGACCTGGGGCGCGTGGATGCCCTGGAGAAGGCGGTCGTCGAGGCGTCCGATACCACCAGCGCGGGCTGCGTGGAGTTCCTCCAGAAGGGCGAGGCGCTCCAGCCGCTGGCGGGACGTCTGGACGAACTGCTCGCGAAGCTGGAGCCGGTGCAGACCACCGCGGAGCTGGCGCCGCTGGGGGAGGACATCGAGAAGACGGCCCAGGGTCTCACCGTGCTGGGCGAGGTGGTGGGTGGTCTCCAGGTGGGCGACCCGCTGGCCCGGGCTCGCATCCTGGAGGGAATCTCGGAGCTGTTCGGCCGCCTCAACCGAGTGCGTGCGAGCCTCTCCGCCAAGCGCAAGGAGCTGTCCGGGCGCGAGAAGCGCGCGGAGTTCGGCGCCCAGTTCAAGCTGCTGGGGCAGGCCATCGAGAACGCCTTGGCCCAGGCGGATGTCCCCGAGAAGTGTGATGAGGGACTGTCTCGCCTCACCGTGCAGCTCGAGGAGCTGGAAGGGCGCTTCGGCGAGTTCGACGAGTTCCTGGGGCAGATCACCCAGAAGCGCGAGGAGCTGCTGGAGGCGTTCGGCGCTCGCAAGCAGACGCTGGTGGACGAGCGTCAGCGGCGCGCGCAGAGCCTCTTCGGCGCCGCGGAGCGCATCCTCCAGGGCGTGCAGCGCCGCTCGAAGGCGTTCAAGTCGGACGATGAACTCAACGCGTACTTCGCCACCGACGCGATGATTCTCAAGCTGCGGCAGCTCTCCGAGCAGCTCCTGGGACTCCAGGACAGCGTGCGCTCGGACGAGGTGCAGTCACGGCTCAAGTCCGCCAAGCAGGATGCGCTGCGGGCCCTGCGCGACAAGCAGGATTTGTTCGCGGACGGGGACTCCGTCATCAAGCTGGGCACGTTCCGTTTCAACGTCAACACGCAGCCGCTGGACCTGACGCTGGTGCCTCGCGACGGTGCGCTCTTCCTCCAGCTCACCGGCTCCGACTACGCGCAGAAGCTCGAGGACCCCGAGCTGCTCAAGCACCAGGCCCTCTGGGACCAGCACCTCGTGTCCGAGACGCGCGAGGTGTACCGCGCCGAGTTCCTGGCCGCGTGTGTCCTCGCGGACGCCGAGGACAACAAGAATGGGCTGACGTTGTCCGCGCTGCATGCGGCGGTGATCGCCGGCACGCTGCTCGAGCGCGTGCGCGGGTACGCGGCGGACCGCTTCGATGAAGGCTATGAGCGCGGCGTGCACGACGCGGACGCGGCGGCCATCCTGGAGCGGCTCCTGTCACTGCATCAGGGCGCGGGGCTCCTGCGCTTCGCTCCGGGGCCTCGGGCCCTGGGCGCGCTCTACTGGGCCTTTGATACGGACGAGGCGGCGCGTGGGCTCCTGCACCGCCGCGCGCGCAGCTTCGCCCGGCTGCGGCAGACGTTCACCTCGGCGGGTGGGCTGAATGAGCTGGGCGTCGCGCTGGGGGAGGCCGTGGGGGCCTTCCTTCAAGCGCATCGGTTGGCGCATTCTCCCGCGGAGGCCCGGCTGGCCGGACGCTATCTCGTGGAGGAGTTGGCCGTGGAGCGGCCTCGCTTCACCACGAGCGGCGAGGCGGTCGCGCTGCGGGATGCATTCCTGGCGCAGATCGAGCGGCAGGGGACTCGCAGTGCCTTCGAGGACGACCTGCGTGGGCTGGAGAAGGACCTGGCCTCGCGGCTGGAGATTGCGCGGGCCTGGGTGGAGGCCTACCTGTCCCAGCGCGAGGGCGGCGCGGGCGAGGCGGGCTACTTCCTGCTCGAGACGGCGGTGCTGCTGCTCACCGAGCGCAAGCTGGACCGCGAGCCCGCGGGGGCGTTGACGGCGGCCGAGGTGTCGGGCCTCTTGGGGAGCCATCCTCGCATCACCGACCGCAAGCTGGCGCTTCGCCTGGACGAGTTCCTGGGTCGGCTCAACGAGTTCCGTCAGCTCCGCGTGCCTCAGTACCAGTCATACAGAGCGCTGCAGAGGGACTTGCTGGAGCGCGAGCGCCGCAAGCTGCGGCTGGAGGAGCTGACGCCCAAGGTGCTGTCCTCCTTCGTGCGCAACCGGCTCATCGATGAGGTGTATCTGCCACTCATCGGCGCGAACCTGGCCAAGCAGCTCGGCGCGGCGGGCGAGGGCAAGCGCACGGACCGCATGGGCATGCTCCTGCTCATGTCTCCGCCGGGCTACGGCAAGACGACGCTGATGGAGTACGTGGCGAGCCGCCTGGGCCTCACCTTCGTCAAGGTGAACGGGCCGGCGTTGGGGCACTCGGTGAAGTCGCTGGACCCGGCGGAGGCGCCCAACGCGACGTCTCGGCAGGAGGTGGAGCGCATCAACCTGTCCTTCGAGATGGGCAACAACGTGATGCTCTATCTCGACGACATCCAGCACACGGACCCGGAGTTGCTCCAGAAGTTCATCTCCCTCTGTGACGGCCAGCGCCGCATCGAAGGCGTGTGGAATGGCCGCACGCGCACCTATGACCTGCGCGGGAAGAAGTTCTGCGTGGTCATGGCCGGCAATCCCTACACGGAGACGGGCGAGCGCTTCCGCATCCCAGACATGCTCGCCAACCGCGCGGACACCTACAACCTGGGTGACATCCTGGACGGGAAGGAGCACCTGTTCGCGCTGAGCTATCTGGAGAACGCGCTCACGTCCAACGTGGTGACGGCGCCGCTGGCCACGCGCGACGCGGCGGACACGCACCGCCTCATCCGCATGGCGCAGGGAGAGGAAGTGCCCGCGGGCGAGCTGAAGCACGGCTACGCGGCGGCGGAGCTCCAGGAGATCATCGCCGTCTTCCAGCGGATGTTCCGGGTTCAGTCGGTGCTGCTGAAGGTGAACATGCAGTACATCGCCTCGGCGGCGCAGGATGAGCGCTTCCGCACCGAGCCCGCCTTCAAGCTCCAGGGCAGCTACCGCAACATGAGCAAGCTGACGGAGAAGCTCGTTGCGGCGATGACTGACGCGGAGCTGGAGCGCCTCATCGACGACCACTACCAGGGCGAATCCCAGACGCTCACCACCGCCGCGGAGCAGAACCTGCTCAAGCTCGCGGAGATGCGCGGCCGCCTGACGCCGGAGAAGGCGAAGCGGTGGGAGGAGATCAAGCAGGGCTTCGCGCGCGTCAAGCGCATGGGGGGAAAGGAAGACGACCCGGTGGCCCGCGTCACCGGCCAGCTCAGCGGCATCGAGGAGCAGCTGGGCGCGGTGCGCGACGCGGTGGTCCAGGCCGCCGCGCAAGCCCAACAGGGGACGGAGCGCGACGAGGACCCCACGGCCGAGGCCCTGCCGTACCTGGAGGCCCTGCGCGACGCGGTGCTCGAAGTGGCGAGGGTGGGGCGCGAGGTGAAGGCCACGCCGCCTCCGCTTCCGCCTCCACCAGCTCCGGTGGCGGCCGCCGCCACGGACCTGACGCCATACCTCAAGCACCTGGCCCAGCTCCTCAAGGCGCTGACGGAGCGGGTGAGCACGCCTGTGTCGCCTCCCGCCGCGCAAGCTCCCGCGCAGGACCTGGGGCCGTACATGGATCAGCTCTCGCGTGCCATGGCGGCGCTGGCGGACCGTCCCGTGAACGTGTCCGCGCAGGTCCCCGCGGAGGCACTCCAGCGGAGCGCCGTGGCGGGGATGTCGCCCGCGGAGCTGAGCCGGCAGATCGAGCTGGTGGAAGGGGTGTTGTTGCCGCTGGAGCGTGCCTCGCGCCGCGCCGTGCAAGGCGAGGGCGAGGGCGTCAAGTCGCTCCAGGTCTGGCAGAACGTCACCGAGGCGCTCGAGCTGCTTCGCTCCATGCTGCGCCGCTAGGACGGGGCCTCGTGCCAGGACCGGGGCTGAAGAGGCCCCGGTCCATCATGGGCATGAGGCCATGATGCCTACTTGAACTGGCTGGTCCCCTCGGTGGTGCCGTTGTCGAGGACGCGGGAAATGGTGTCCTCCACCTGCTCGCCCGTGGACGCCGTCACGCGCACGCTGAAGGGCCCTTCGCCCATGCCGCTGTCGTTGACGAAGTAGTTGTAGTCCTGGCGCGGAACGTTCTTCCACGCGCCATCTCCGCGCCGCCACTCCAGCTTGGAGATGGGCAGGCGGTGGTTGCGCACCTGGATGGCGGTCCACCATGGGTTGCTGCCGTTCTTGAAGTGGTACTTGAGGCTGCCCGCCACATCGCAGGAGACGACCTTCCAGGTGATGTTCACGCGGCCCAGCCGCATCTCGGCGATCTTCGCGAAGGCCTCGCGGCTCAGGTCCAGGTGGCCCGCGGCGCACTCCGGGCACCGGTCGACGATGCGCACGCGGACGTTGCCGCTGGGGCCTTGGATGTCCACGCACTGGCCACACGCCGCGCTGTTGGCGTACTGGGGCGTGTTCATCGCCGCGACCATCATGTCATCGGGGCTGGCGTCGTAGCTGCAATTGCCCGCGCCGGTCGCATCGTAATAGGTCGCGATGCCTTGCTGCTCCTCGCCCAACGGCACGCCGCCGCCGGACGGGTCTTCTCCGCCGCATCCTCCACAGGCGAGGAGGGTGGTGGCGATGGGAACGAGCAACGAACGGGAGGACAGGGGGAGTGGGCGCATACGCGGCCCAGTGTACCGCAAGGCCTTCGCCGTTCCTTCACTCCATGGCGGGGAAGGGCGGTGCAATGAATGGCAAGAAACAAGAGGTGGAAGGCACCCCCCGGAGCCTTCCACCTCCTTCACTTCGGCTGCGACGGCTGCATCAGTTCCCGCGCGCGGAGGCTCCCGACAGCGCACGGGCCTGCGTCACCAACTGGACGAACTCCAGGCGCTCGGCGTTGCTGGCGGCGGAGCCTTCGGCCAGCTTCTGCGTGGTCTTCAGGCTCCAGTCCTGGGCCGCCGGGTTGCCGCGGAGGATATCCGCGGTGGCGGCCACGGACAGGGCGAAGCGGAAGTCGGGCGAGGCCGCCTCCAGTGACGAGGCCACCATGGAGCGCTCGAAGGGGAAGGCCTGCTCGGAGGCCTCGGTGCCGTTGGGGGCCTTGGCGCGCACGCGCACCGTGGCGAGCTTCTCCTTCGCTCCCGGGATGAGCTCCACCTCGTACATCGCGGTGACGTTGTGGCCCGCGCCAATCTCACCCGCGTCCACCTTGTCGTTGCGGAAGTCCTTGTCCGCCACGTCGCGGTTCTCATAGCCCAGCAGCCGGTAGCGGCTCACCACCGCGGGGTTGAACTCCACCTGGAGCTTCACGTCCTTGGCGATGACCTCCAGCGTGCCGGTGAGCTGCGTCTCGAAGACCTTGCGGGCTTCCTTGAGGCTGTCCACGTAGAAGCAGTTGCCGTTGCCCTTGTCCGCGAGCTTCTCCATCAGGTCGTCGCGGTAGTTGCCCATGCCGAAGCCCACGGTGGTGAGGGTGACGCCCTCGGCCACGTACTTACGGATGCTCTCCAGCATGGAGTTCGGGTTCAGGTTGGGGCCGATGTTGGTGTCGCCGTCGGTGAGCACCACGACTCGCGACACCACCTGGCCCGACGCCTTCTTCACCGCGTGCTTGTAGGCCATCTCCATGCCCGAGCCCATCGCGGTGCCTCCGCCGGACTCGAGCGAGTCGAGCGCGGCGTGGATGCGCTTGACGTCCGAGGCGGGCGTGGGCGGCAGCACGTCCCGCGTGGAGCCCGCATAGGTGACGATGGCCACCGTGTCGTTCTCGTTGAGGTTCTTCACGGCGATCTTCACGGCCTCCTTGGCGAGCGGAAGCCGGTCGGGCGAGCTCATGGAGCCACTGGTGTCCATGAGGAACACCAGGTGCGCGGCCTTGCGCTGCGAGCGCGAGACGGACTTGCCTTGCACGCCCACTCGGAGGAAGTGCCGCTTGGCGTCGAAGGGAGAGGGCGCCGCGTCCAGGTGCACCGAGAAGGCGCCGTTCTCCGGCGGGGCATAGCGGAACTTGAAGTAGTTGATGAACTCCTCGACCCGCACGGATGAACCTGGGGGGAGGCTGCCCTGCGTGAGGTGGCGGCGCGCCACAGTATACGACGCGGTGTCCACGTCCGCGCCGAAGGTGGACAAGGGGTCCTTCGCCGTCTCGATGAAGGTGTTGGGCTTCCAGGCCTCGTGGGTGTTTCCTCCCGTGGGAGCGTCGTCGGCCAGGTCCATCTTCCGCTCGCGATACATGGCCACGCTCATCGGCTTGGCGGCCCTGGCTGGCGGTCTCATGGGGGCGCCCATCTGGGCGCTATCGCCTGGGCCGGAAGGGCTATACGCCACGCTGGGGGCCGTGGCGGTGGGCGCCCCGGCGACAACCCCCACGACTCCGCCCTGCGCCCTCACGGCCTTCGCGGAGAATTCATCCTCCGAGACATCGTCGGTGTCCGTGTCCTTGGGCGAAGGAGCGGCGGCCGCGAGAGGTGGGGCCGGGGAGTTGTCGCTCCCTTCACTCATCTTCATGTGGGACACGTCGGCGACGGCCTGGGCCTCTGGCGCCATCACGCGTTCCTCTTTCGTGGGCTTGGAGCTGGTGCAGGCCGGCAAGGCGCAGGTAGCGAGCAAGGCGCTGCCCCACAGGCACAGGCCGCGCTTCAGGAAGGTTCGGGACATGCGTTCTCCAGGGTGGAAGAGGACGGGGCCACCTCGAAACGCGTGACCTGGGGAAACGGTCTATTCCGATGAATTTTCCCCACTCACGCGTCCGCTCGATGGAGCATGGACTTCCGCTGTCCTTGTCCGGAGCAGGGGCGTCTGACAGGGTGCCGGCCCATGTCGACTTCAAGACCCTTCCGAATCCTGGGCATCCAGCAGATCGCCATCGGCGGCGCCGACAAGGGCCCGCTCCGCAAGCTCTGGGTGGACTTGCTGGGCCTGACGCCTCACGGCACCTATCGCAGTGAGCGGGAGAACGTGGATGAGGACATCGTCACCGCGGGGGCGGGCCCCTTCAAGGTGGAGGTGGACCTGATGCAGCCCATCAACCCCGAGGGCAAGCCCCGGGTCCACGAGACGCCGCTCAACCACGTGGGGCTGTGGGTGGATGACCTGCCGGGCGCCGTGGCCTGGTTGGAGTCACAGGGTCTGCGCTTCGCGCCGGGCGGCATCCGCAAGGGCGCTGCGGGCTTCGACATCTGCTTCGTCCACCCCAAGGGCAACGAGCAGTTCCCCTACGGAGGCGAGGGCGTGCTCATCGAGCTGGTGCAGGCACCGCCGGAGATCATCGCCGCGTTCAACCAGCTCGCGGCTGGCGGTCACTGAGTCAAGGCGGGACGCATCCGCTTGCCCACGGTCCGGAGCGCTGTCTTCACGAGGTGCTCCAGCCGGTCCCACGCCAGGCACAGCATCCACGTGGCGACGATGATGACGGCCGTGAGCACCCAGTACTGCACCCACCCGCTGCGGTCGCCCCAGAAGCGCTGGAAGGAGAAGACGCCTCCAATCCGGTAGAACAGCAGCATCTCGTGGAAGAAGTAGGCGGAGAGCGACGAGGTCCCGAAGACCTCGATGAAGCGCCGCACCCTCGACGGCTCCTGTCCCGAGGACATGCGGGCCTCCAGCCCCATGAGCGCCAGCAGCACCGCGCACACCCAGGCGAAGCGCGCCGCGGAGTTGGAGGGGTTGCAGACGAAGAAGCGGTGAGGCGGATAGAGCGAGTAGAGGAAGTCTCCGGACGCCGCGGCGATGGCGCCCACCGCCACGAGCAGGACGAGGGCCACCATCAACGCGCGCCGGCCCCAGGCTCCCGCGAGTGTCCCCGCGAAGAGCCCCAGCCACGCGAAGCCGATCCACGGCAGCAGGGGGAACGGCGCGAAGGAGGACTTGTTCGTGAACATGGCCCACGGCTCCGGGACATGCTCCCCGAAGGGCGCCACGGCGAAGACTCCTCCGGCCAGCGCCAGGCTCACGGCGGCCAGCACGCGGGGGCGCGAGGCGAGCGCGGCCGCCACCGGCAGCATCAACAGCAGACACAGGCCCACGCACTGGAGGATGTCCATGCGGAGAATCCACTTGGGCTCGCGCAGGAGGGGGAACCAGGCCCAGTTGACCAGGGTGGCGACCAGGAGCACCTCGCCGGTGCGGCGGAGGTTGCGGGGCACTCGCTCCCGCAACTGCCCGCTCGCGGCGCTGCGCACCATGACGAGCGCCAGCGCGAAGCCCGCGGAGAAGATGAACGCGGGAGCGACCAGCCCGTCGACCTTGAGCAGGCGGCCCACCCAGAGGCTCTTGCGCAGCTCCGGGGTGAGCAGCGCCAGCGTGTGCGTCTGCACCATGAACAACACGGCGATGCCGCGCAGCCAGTCGATGGCGCGCACGCGGTCCTGGGACACGGGGAGGGGCGGGGAGGTCGTCACGGGCGAGCGCACCCTACGGCAAGTCCAGGCAGGCGGGTATGGGGAGCGAACAGGGCGAGCCCCTGGCCCCTGGGACATGAGAAGATGGGTGCCGGCCGTGGGTTGTGGATGAGGAGCCCGGAACGGCGGCGCGAGGTGGCTCGTGAGTGATGAAGTGAGTCGGAGGGATGCGCTGAGGTTGCTCGCGGCGGCGGGAGCCACGTCGGCGGCGAGCTGCACGCGCAGCCCGGGAAAATCATCGGAGGAGCAGGGGATGAGTCAGCAGCAGGTGAGTGAGCAACCCGTCGTCATGGGCCTGGGCCCCCTCAAGGGAATGCCGTGGCCCACGCCCGACCCCTTCTTGTTCTGTGTGCACCACGACGACCGGTATCCCGAAGGCACCGAGAAGATGGGCCCCGCCCCCTCGCTGCTCGCGGGGCGGCAGATGGGCCAGGACTTCGATGGGCGCGATGGCTGGAACATGTACCACGGGAGCGTGGTCCCCGGTTTTCCCCAGCACCCGCACCGGGGCTTCGAGACGGTGACCATCGTCCGCAAGGGTCTGTTGGACCACTCGGACTCGCTGGGGGCGGCCGCGCGCTTCGGCGGCGGAGACGTGCAGTGGCTCACGGCGGGCAGCGGCGTGCTGCACTCCGAGATGTTCCCGCTGCTCAAGTCGGACAAGCCCAATCCGGTGGAGCTGTTCCAGATCTGGCTCAACCTGCCAAGCGTGGACAAGCTCGTCACGCCGCACTTCTCCATGCTCTGGAACCACGTCATCCCCCGGCATGTGGCGAAGGACGACGCCGGGCGCACCACCGAGGTCACCGTGGTCGCGGGCTCGCTGGGGGATGTCCGCGCGCCTCCGCCTCCGCCGAAGTCCTGGGCCTCGCGCGTGGACACCGACGTGGCCATCTGGACGCTGAAGCTGTCGCCCGGCGCGCGCTGGACGATTCCCGCCGCCGCGCGGGGGAGCAATCGCTTCCTGTACTTCTTCAAGGGCTCCTCGCTGAAGGTGGGCGGCCGCGCCATCCCCGCTTCGCATGTCCTCCAGCTCAGGCCGGAGGTGGACGCGGTGCTGGAGAACGGCCCCGACGAGACGGAGCTCTTGATGCTGCAAGGCCGGCCCATCAACGAGCCGGTGGCCCAGCACGGCCCCTTCGTGATGAACACGCGCCAGGAGATCCAGCAGGCGTTCCTCGACTACCAGCGCACGGGCTTCGGCGGGTGGCCGTGGAAGAGCGATGACCCGGTCCATCCTCGCGAGGAGGGGCGCTTCGCCCGCCACGCCGATGGCCGGATGGAGCGGCCTGCCTGACGAGTCCTCCGTGTCTTGAAGGCAGCTCCAGGGGACAGGGGACCGGTGGTCCCTCCCCTGGGGACAGCCCGGGCGAGGGAGCCCCACGCATGGCATGCCGTTGAGCGTGAAAGCCGCGCGGACACATGTGCATAGAGGAAGTGTGCCCGACTCCGCAGGCTCATCACCCCAGGGTCCCCCTTCCGCGCCAACGCGAGGCTCGAAGCTTGCCTCCATCGCGGTGGCGAGCGCGCTGTTCATGGAGTTCGTCGACTCCACGGCGCTGTCCACCGCGCTGCCCGCGCTCTCGGTGGCGTTCGGCACGGACCCCATCCACCTCAAGCTCGCGTTGACGTCGTACATCCTGGCCCTGGCCGTGCTGGCGCCCGCGAGTGGGTGGGTGGCGGACCGCTTCGGTCCCCGCCGCGTCTTCCTCATCGCGATGAGCGTGTTCCTCCTGAGCTCGGTGCTCTGCGGCTTCTCGCGGACGCTGCCCCAGATCGTTGTCTTCCGCACGCTCCAGGGCCTGGGCGGCGCGCTGATGACGCCTGTCGGAAGGCTCATCGTGGTGGGCTCGGCGCCTCGCGAGAAGCTGGTGTCCGCCCTGAGCTGGTTCACCATGCCCGCGCTGGTGGGGCCGCTGGTGGGTCCGCCCATCGCGGGGCTCATCCTGGGGTTGACGGATTGGCCTTGGATCTTCTTCGTCAATGTCCCCGTAGGGGTGCTGGGCATGCTCGCGGTGGCGCGCTTCGTCCCCGAGCTGCCCCAGCCGCATCCCGGCCCGTTCGACTGGAAGGGCTATGCGCTCGCCGCGGTGAGCATCACGCTGTTGATGGGTACGGCGGAGACGGTGGGCGTGGGGCTGGTGCCCGCGTGGCTCCAGCTCGTCACGGCGGCGGTGGCCGCGGGCGCGCTGGTGTGGTTCGTGCGGCATGCGTCCCGGGTGGAGCGGCCCGTGCTGGACCTGCGAATCCTGAAGCAGGCCACCTTCCGCGCCAGCACCGTGGGCGGCGGCCTGGTGCGGATGGGCTTGGGCGCCACGCCGTTCCTGCTGCCCTTGATGCTTCAGGTGGGGCTGGGGTGGGGCCCGTTCGAAGCGGGCATGGTGACCATCGGCACGGGCCTGGGTGCCATGTCGTGCAAGCCCCTGGCTCCGTGGGTCATCCGCCGGGTGGGCTTTCGCACCACGCTCATCGGCTCCAACCTGGCCGCCGCGGTGATGACGGCGCTGCCGGCCTTGTTCCGTGACTCGACGCCCATCCCCCTCATCGTGGGGACGCTGTTCGTGGGCGGCTTCGTGCGCTCGCTCCAGTTCACGGCCATCAACGCGGTGGCGTACGCGGACATCACTCCGGAGGCGGTGAGCCGCGCCTCGACGCTCGCCGTGGTGACGCAGCAGATGGCGCTGGCCGTGGGCATCAGCTTCGGCGCGCTCATGCTGCACGTGGCGCGAGGCGGCGGAGACCTGCCCTTGACGCCCGACCGCTTCCTCTTGCCGTTCGTCGCGGTGGGTGTGGTGTCCTCGCTCGCCGGGCCGCTGTTCCACCGGCTGCCGGAGGACGCGGGTTCGAGAATCGGCGGACGCGCGGTGCGCTGAGCACCCGTGTGGGGAACAACCTCGCTGCCCGGGGGGAGGGTTCCCGGGCAGCGAGTCCAGCCGACTACAGACCGTCGTGGTAGCAGAAGCCGTAGCCGAGGTCGGAGCCGCCACCCGCGAGCGGGTAGTTCATGTAGCCCAGCTCCTCACCGGGGCCGCACTCGCTGCGAGCGCGCGTGTAGCGCAGGCACGTGCCCTTGCCCGTGCGATTCAGGTCCAGGCAGATGCCGCGCGCGCCCTCGGTGCCACAGAACTCGGCGAAGCCCACGTTGCACTCCTGGCCAATCAGCGCCGGGTCGAACGCGAAGCCGATGGGCTCCAGGACGGACTGCTCGATGCACAGGCCGTACACGCCGCACACCGTGCCCGTCGGGCAGCCGGGGTTGGCCGCCATGAAGTCACACGACTTGAGGCACTGGGCGTTGTCGGAGAGCAGGTCCGTGCAGGCGTAGCCCTGCTCACAGTCCGTCGACGCCAGGTCGTACTCGTTCGTCGCGGCCGTCACCGTGCAGGCCTCGCCCTGCGTCTTGGTGCCCAGCGAACGCTCCAGCGTGCCGTCGCTGGCCACGTAGTCGTCGGCCACGCAGGTGGTGTCCGGGAGGTTCGCCGTCAGCGAGCCCTGGCGAGGATCGCACCCGCCCGGGCGCACCGTGTTCCACGTCGCGAAGCGGATCCACTTGCACTCGCCGCCCGGCACCACCGCGCTGCCCCAGTAGGGCGCGTTCATCGGCGCGGCGTCCACGGACTCGCGCAGCACCACGTTCACCAGCGCGCCCACCGTCTGCTGCGGCGACACCTTCAGCGCGAGCAGCATCTGCCCGGACTCCGCCATCAGGAACTTCTCCGTCGGCGCGCCGACGTCCTGGTAGCCATAGACACACTGGTCACACGTGAACATGTTGGCGCCTTCGGCGGCCAGGTCATACAGGCCCGGGCCGGTGTTCACATCCAGCCGGATGCGCGCGATGTCCACCGCGCTCGGGTCGCCGAAGCTGTTGAAGTTGCCGCGGTACGTGGGCTGCTGCCCATACCGCGTCGGCGTCAGCTGGATGCCGTTCTTCAGCTCGCCCATCGTGATTTCGGTACACCCGGCCGGCGGCGTCAGCAGCTTCGCCTGCGCCTCGGCCTCGCTCACCGCTTGCTGCTCGGGTGCAGGCTCCTTCGTCGTCGTCGGACCACAGCCCACCAGGCCCGCGAGCAACACCGCTCCCCAGCGCAAACCATTCACAGTTGAAGAACCTTGGAAACGGGACGACATGATTTCTCCCATGAGTCGAGATTGGGCACGCACGTGTGCCATCCGTCCGGAACTCCCAGGGGTTCCGGCACCATGTGTATCTGAGATACGAATGCATCCGCGTTCCGATTGAGCACCGGAACGGCGCGAGGCGACCTTCGAACCGAAGCACTTCGCCCCGTGCAGCAAGGGAACGGAGCGGTGCGTTAATTGTCGCGTGCGATTTTTCGCGCGTATCTGGAGTGTCCTGAATCTCGGATTGGTTCTGACTGCGCGTGTGGGGCGGTTGCTCGCGGTGTTGGTGGCAAGCGCTTGTCGCGGGACGCGCGAGCCGCAATCACATCGCGGTTTCCCACCAGGGAAGGCAGACGGCTCGCGACGAGGGGCCCTACGTGTCGCGGCGCACTTCCCGGATGATGCCCACGGGCTCGGGCGTGCCCAGGGAAATGAGCTGCTCGCAGTCGCCGCGGATGAGGAAGTTCGCCTGGGCGCGGCTGAAGGGCGTGGTGCCCACGGTCTCCAGCGTGCGCGTGACGCCCAGCAGGGCGGCGGCGGGTTGGAGCAGGCGCATGCGGACGCCTGACTCGTCGGGGAAGGTGTCCTCGTCCTCCAGGTTCCCCAGGTCCGCGCTGGCGGCCAGGGCGGCGGCCAGCGCACGCGACAAAAGTGGCGCGGCGTTGCCCGGTGCCTTCACCCACGCGCGGATGGACAGCTTCAATTCGCAGCGCCGCCGCTCCAGGAAGCCCTCGGCGCGTTCACCGCGCAGGAAGGCGACCACGGCTTCGTCGGCCGTCACGGGGGCGCGGTAGAGGCGCAGCGTGGTGCCCTCGACGGTGTAGTCGTCTCCTCGGAGGAGGGGGCGGCCCGGCGGCGACTCGACTTCCACCACCTGGCCCCGGGCCTGGGCGGGGAGCGCGAAGTCCCGCGTCGTTCCGTTGCCGGACCAACGGTGGACCTGGGCGAAGTACGAGGGCTGTCTCTGCGCCGCGAGGTCATCGCCTTCGGGGAGCACCAGCTTGAAGCTCGAGGCGCAGACCTCCACGAGCGCCTCCGCGTCGGCGGCGGGGCCCTGTGAGGGCCCGGTCGCCACATCCACCGTTTCGGGAACGGCGGGACGGAGCGCATCGTGAAAGTAGGACTCGACGGCGAGGAGCATGGCGAAGGGGCCTCACGAGCGAGGGAAGAGCCCGTAGGTCTCCCGGCGGGGGATGACGACCTGGAGCTCGGACAAGGTGACGTCACCCGCCGCGGCGGAGCGGATGAGGACTTCCAGCGGAGGGGGACTTCCGGTGCCGCCGGGCGGTGTGAGCGTGGCCAGCGCCTGGGCATCCAACGCCACGATGCCGGCCTCGTCGGGGGTGACGTCCAGGGTCCGCGTTCCCCAGCGGAGCTGGAGGCGGGGGCGCGGAGGCGGCTCGGACGGGACGGGGCGCAAGCGCGGGCGCGAGCAGGCCCAGAGTTCCTGCGGATTCACGTCCGTGCCGGGGATGGTGACCTCGTGAGGGAGCCAGGGACTGAGGGCCTCGGTGCGATGCAGCGCGGGGCCGGGCAGCGTCGTGCTGGCCTCGTCCCTGAAGTCCGTGAGGCTCCAGAGGACCTCTCCCTCCGTCGTGGAGAGGACCGCCCACCACGTTCCCGCGCCGAGCGTGAGCGCCTTCTCGGGCGCGAAGGAGACCCAGCGCGCGGGCCAGGGCGCGGCGCCTTCCTCCAGGAGCCGCAGTGGCATCGGGCCCGTGGGCAGGGGTGTCTCGTCGGGCCTGCCATGCACATCGGCGTGGATGGTGACGGTTCCCTCCACCTTCCGGGTGAGGGAGCGCAGATGGAGGTCCAGCGCGGCGAGTCTCCCCACCGCGCCGGTGGAGGTGAACGACTGCGCGGCGGCGATACCGGAGCCGCAGTGGTAGGCGAGGGGCGGGTGCTCCGGGGGACGGGGCGTGAGGGGCAGGCTCTCTTCGCGCAGCTGGTGACGGACCTGGAAGCGCACCTCGGAGAGGGGCCGGTCCTTGGGCACGGCGACCTGCGCCGCCGCCATCCCATCCGTGCCCAGTGAGAGCGTCTGCGTCCGCGCGCCCGTGCTCCATTGCTGGATGATGTCGAGCGTGTCCAGGACGAGCTGGACGCGGTCGAACATGCCCAGGCCGGAGGAGCGGAGGGACACGGCCACCGTTCCGGACAGGAGGTTCGCGGGCCAGGCGCGCTGGAGCGCGGCGCTGAGCGCGTCCTCCATCACCAGCTCCTGACGCGGAAGCATGGGCACCGAGTGATGGAAGAAGAGGGTGCCCGCGCCGTCGCCGACGAAGGCGGTGAGGTCGGGAGGTCGGGCCGGTGCGCGCAGGATGATGCTCTGGAGCTGCGTCGCGGACAGCGTCTTGGGGGTGCCCACCGGCGGCGGCGCGGCGTTGGCTTCGACGAACTCGACCAGGAGTCGGCCGGCGAGGATGCCGGGCAGATTCTCCACGGTGTTCGTCGACACCGTGTCGGAGGGCGTCGGGGGATACCAGGAGCCCCCTTCCGCGACGCTCAAGCGGCCCTTCTTCGCGGTCTGCACGGGATTGGTGGTGACGAGCTTCAACTCCACGGAGGAGAGCGGCCGGCGGGAGCCCCAGTCCAGGCTGAGCCAGGTGATGGACCTGGCCGGGTCCAGGGCCGTCTGTCCATCGCTCGTGGCCAGCGTGGAGGCGGGGGTCAGGTTCAACGTCACGTCGTCCGCTGGCGCGCGGACCTTGAGCGCCGCGCGCACCAGCGTCACGCCCTCGGGGACGTCCAGGGCGACGACGAGGCCCGAGGCATCCACGGGCACCTGGGCGGACGAGGGCGGCGTGGCCGTCCCCGTATAGGTCAGCCTGGCGGCGATGCGCGTATCACTCATGGAGAGGTCCCTGCCGCGCGGGCCTTCAGCGGGCGGCTTCCTTGATGTCCGTCACGGTGGCGGCGCTGGACTCGTTCGAGGGCAGCAACTCCTGGAGCACCTCGATGGCGCCCTCGATGCGAAGCATCGTCTGCACCAACTGCGTGCGCCGGGTGTCCAGCTCCGCCAGCATCTTCTGTCCCGCCTCGTGCTCGGACTTCAGGTCCGCGAGGCGCTTCTCGAGGGTCTCCTTCATGACTTCCGCTCCTGTTCCTGGAGGCGCTGCTCGAGCGCCGCGATGCGTTCGTCGTATTGCTGCTTGAGTTCCTTGAGGGCCGCGATGGCGAGCACGCTGAAGGCCTCGTACGCGAGACCCTTCAAGGGCTGGCCATCCTCCTTCTTCCGGGGCGCGGTCGAGACGAGCTCCGGGAAGAGCGGCTCCACCTCCTGCGCGACCAGGCCCAGCTGGTGATGACCCGACGACTTCAGGTCGAAGCTCACCGGGCGCAGCGCGAGCACCCTCGGGAGGACTCCCTCGAGCGACTCGATGTTCTCCTTCAGCGACAGGTCGGAGAACTTATGCCACTCGCCATCCTGGGGCATGTAACGGCCGTTGCCGTTGCTGTGGAAGAGGTGGAGGGTTCCTTGTCCCTCGAAGGCGAGGTCGACGAAGCGCCCGGAGCCATTCTCCGTGAGCTTGATGCCCGCGTTGTTATCTCGCTGGACGACGTGCAGCGGCACGTTGGGACGCGGCGTCCCGATGCCGATGTTGCCGTTGTAGATGATCATCCGCTCGCCGCCGGACTGGGCGAAGACGATGACGTCACCCGGGTCGTTCTCGTTGGAGATGACCAGCCTTCCGTTCTCCTCTTCGCCGGGCAGCGGATTGGGCGCGCGGTAGTAGCGGATGCTCGCGGAGTCGCCGTTGCCGCCCCACGGGTCCAGCGGGAACTGGATGCCATTGCCGGGCGCGTTGCCGATGGAGGGGATGACGGCCCCGCTGACGCGGAGGCTGCCGCCCTGGACATCCAGCCGGGCGCCGGGGGCCGCCGTCCCGATGCCCACGTTGCCGTCCGCCCCCATCCACAGGGCGTGGTTGTTGTTCACGATGAAGGAGAACGCGTTGTTCAGCCGCGCGCCCACGTCCCACATCAGGCCCGTGGCGACGCCGCCGCTCAAGCCGTAGCGGATGGAGGCGCGGTTCTCGGCGTTGTTCCAGACGACGTGGGGGTTGTTGATCATCAACCCCGCCGCGCCGCCCGCGCCGATGGTGACCTGGGGCTGGCCGTTGCCCCACAAGGTCGTGGTGTTCACCACCAGGCGGTCAAACCCCGCCGCCGCCGAGGACAGCCGGATATCCAGCGCGCCTTGCGGGTCCGTGGTGTTGAGGCCCAGGTTGCCGCCCGCCTTGAGATGAAGGCGGGGCGTTCCGTAGCCGCCGCCGTTCTCTCCATCACCGCCGCCCTCGGAGATTTGGAACCCCTCGGCCGCGGCGCCCAGCTCTCCCTTGAGCAGCCAGCTCTTGTTGCGGCTGCGAAGCTGGAGCGCGGCTCCGTCGGTGCCGCCCGTCGTCTTCAACAGCAAACCCACGCCCCAGGCCTGGCTCCCCGAGGAGCGGATCTCCACGGCCGCGTTGTTGTCCGCGGTGCTCTGGACAAGCAGGCGCCGCGTGCTGGGCCCCGTGCCGATTCCCACGTTGGCCATGGCGGAGAACGGGCCGGTGACGGTGCCTCCCGTGAGGGACAACTTCGCGGCCTCGGTGTCGGCCATCCACTTGGAGATGTCGACGTTCTTCACCGTCAACCCGAGCGTGGCCTCGACCTTGTTCACCTTCAGCGTCGCGGTGGGCGAGATGCTGCTGCCATCGAGTGGCTGGCCGTCATCTCCGCCGCGGTGTGTGTGAGAACGAATCTCGTCCCGCGTCTTGATCTGCATGTTGTTCCAGGTGTCCGCCAGGATGGGGTCACCTGATTTCGCGGGGTAGTAGGGCTCACTCATGACTGGAACCTCGAGGTATCGAAGCGGGTACCGTTGAAGACGCCGTCCCAGGTGAGCTTCTCCTGGGGTTCGGAGAACTGTTCGTGCAGCGAGATGGTGGAGCCGAACGAGGTCAGCTCATCTGTCGCGTCGAGCTGCTCGCTGAAGAAGAAGGGGTCGAGCTCGAGGTTGAGCGGGCCCTCGCTCGCGATGAGCGACTCCGGAGGCATGGGGAGGGTGAGCTCGATGCGGGTGCGAACGCCCGCGCAGCGCCCGTACTCCAGCGCCGCCGCCAGCTCCTTCACCAACCCCGGCAGCCCAGGCACCACCCCTTCTTCGTTGGGCACCAGGAGATGGGGCGGGATGTGATTGGCCGGGATGCGCAGGGTGCAGGTCGCGGGGGTGACTTCCGTCCACGAGAAGCGCAGCTCCGCACGGGGCGTGTCGCGCACGGGCAGGGCCTGCGCCTCGGCGGCCTGTTGCCGCTCGCTGGACCAGCCCAGCAGATAGGCGCGGACCTCCTGCCGCTCGACGGTGTCGTAGGTCCAATGGCTGTCACCTGGGGATAGCTCCGGGAGGCCATGGTCCTCCTTGAACACGGAGAAGCGGGCCTCCGGCATGTCGAAGCGCGCCATCACCCCCACGTCGTTCGGTCCCGCGAATCGCGTGGGGTGGGCCAGGATGATGGGCGTGTCCACGGGGCGGCCATCAAGGATGGGTGGACGGCCGTCGCGCAGCAGCAGCGTGGAGCCTGGCGGGATGCGGCCCAGGAAGATGACGTCGAGCCCCAACTCCTCGTGCCGGAGGATGGGCACGGCGATCTCCCGCTCGGTTGCCTTGAGCGAGATTTCGACCTGCGCGGTCTCCAGGCCCTGGTTGGTGGTGAGCAGCCGCTGCTCCCGGCCGAAATTGCGGAAGCTGGAGCCCGCGGGCATCTCCGGGTTGTCCGCCAGCTCGATGCGGAGGTCGCGGTAGGTGCCGTCCGCGCGGGGCACGGAGAAGAGGCCGACCGCGGTGTCTCCCTCCCACACAATCCGAGGCGGCTGCCGCGCCATGTAGACGAGGGAGACCAGGCGGAGCAGGGCGGGCGCGGAGGCCAGGCCGGTGCGGTGCAGCTCCACCATGGCCGCCAGCCGCTCGCGCAGATAGACGTCGGACTCGCCCCGGCGTGGAGACACGCCGTAGAGCATCGCGACACGTCCCAGCTCCGAGTCCGCCTTGTTCAACAGCGTGGCGTCGACCGCGAAGCCTCGCGCGAGTGAGTACCAGCGCGAACGCATCAGCCGCGTGAGGCCCGACTCCATCGTCTCCAGCTCTTGGGAGAGCGAGCCGAAGAAGCTTTGGATCTTCGTTCCGGACTGGAGAACGGGGGGCAGGTACCCCAGCATGCGGCGTCTGCGTTGGTCCGCGCTCATCCGACCCCCACCAGCTCGGCCCCGCCGAACTCCAGCCGCACATCGGCCTTCACCAGCAGCTGGGTGACCTGGTCCGGAATGGCCAGGGCGGGCGAGTTCGGAGCGACCAGCGACACGGTGATGCCGGTCTCCAGCGTGACGTCACAGCCCAGCAGGGATTGGATGCGGGCCTGGGACTGCAGACCTTGCTGCAGCGAATCCCAGGTGAGGTGCGCCTCGCGTCCCATCTGCGCTTCCTCGGAGAGCCTGGCGGCGAAGACGTCCAGCGCGCCACGCAGCGCCTCGCGCACCTGCTCGGGCGTGCGAGCTTCTCCGCTGGAGAGCGACACCACCAGGTCCAGCCGCCACATGGGCGTGCGCAGCCGGGTGATGCGCGGCGGCTTCTTCTCCAGGTCGATGCGCCCCGCCTCCAGGGGCTCCATCTTCCAGTCGCGGTTGGCGCCGTACACGCGGCTGCGGGATTCGCGCACCAGGGTCTTCTGCGTGGGCGGGTTGCCCGTCAGGCCCCAGACATACGTCTCCACGCCCAGGTCGCTCACGCGGCGCACGGCGGGATTTCCGAAGAGCACGGCCTCCAGCTTGCGGCGGATGACGGGGGCTCCCACGGGCAGCTCCCGCATGTACTGCGCGAGCGCCTGCTGAAGGTCCCGCCGCAGCCGGTCGAACGTCACTTCATCCATGTCATCGCGGGTGGGCTCCACCCGGAAGTCCACCTGGAAGAAGATGGTGCGCGCGTAGCGGAGCCGGACGCGGATGCCAGCGGCCTTCGTCTCACGGATGGCGGCTTCGACGCGGGCGACCCCTTCGACGTCGGCCTCGAAGTCGGTGTCACCCACGAGCACGTCCACGACACCGGGCGGTGCATCGGCGGGCTCGCGCACGGTGACTTGCTGCACGCCTTGCTGGTGCACGGCGGCGGCGATGGACTCCAGCGTGCCCTTCTCTCCGTCGCGCAGCGCGGTGCGGGCGCGAGCGCGGAGGTTCTCATCCGTCTCGTTGTCCGAGCCTCGGCGCAGGGGGCCGGGATTGGTGACGGCCTCGATGCCCAGGATGGGCCGGGGCATCAGCGTCAGTCGGAAGGGGTCGATGGCGGGCGGGGCCTCGCGGTCGGGTTGCTCCTCGTCCTGGACCTCCTGCACGGGGATGACGACGCGGGTGTCGCCCTTGATGAGGGTGGCGTCCTCCATCGTCTCGAAGAGCGGCAGCGGCTTGCCGTCCGCGCCGAGGCCGGTGACCTGGCGCCCCGCGGGAATGCCGATGTCATCCGGTGCCGGCGTGGCGCGGCTGAGCTCCACCTGGCCCATGAGCCGCCCGGCGCGTGCGCGCTTCAGGCCCAGGACAGCCACCACGTTGTCCAGGGCGGGGCCCTCGGCGGTGTCGAGGTAGCCCGCGCGATGCGACAGCTCGAGCATGGCGTAGAACGTCGCCATCTCGCGCGCGTAGGCCTCCGCCAGGGTGCGGGCCATGCCTCCGGCGTTGGGGTCCATGCCGGGCCCCAGGTTCTCCAGCAGCCGCTCGACGATGGCGCTGAAGGTGTTCTGGTCGGAAGGGTAGAGGCTCAAAAGGTGATCTCCCACGTCATCTTCATGACCATGTTGGGACCGCGGTTGACCTCCTCGAAGCGGACCCGGTTGAAGAGGATGGCCGTGGAGGCGCCCTGGAGAATCTGGATGCCGGCCTCGGTGAGCGGCTGCACCGTGGACTGCCCGAGGGCGGGCAGGGTGGCCGTCACGGTGGCGCGGACCAGGCTGGAGCCGTCGCTCTGCTTGATGACCTCCACCTTGGGCGTGGGGTCGATGGCTTCATCCACCTTGGTGCCCAGCTTGTCATCCGCTGGGACGGGCGCGTTGATGCCCGTGCCCACGACGATGGACCAGCGCGTGGGCAGCGCGTTGACGCGGCCCATGAGCAACTCGGCGACCAGCTGCTTGCCCGAAATCGTGATGAGGTTGGGGACCCGGCGGCGCTCCATCAGCGAGCCGTCCAGGTTCAGCAGCTCGAGGGTCAGCACTCCGTTCATGCCCTGCGTTTCCTTGCCGTTCATCACGCTCTCCCCACGTCGATTCCGTACCCGTTGTCACGCCGACCCGCTCACCCCAGGTCCAGCGCCAATCCCAATTCCACCGCGTCGCCGGTGATGGCCTTGATGCGCGCCCGTACATCCACCGCGCCTGGCAGGTCCGCGCGGGCCGTGACGCTCAGCTCCAGCACCTCGTCCACGCGAGGGTCTTCCTTGATGGCCTGGCGCACGTAGCGGCGCAGCAGGTCCAGGTTGGCGCGGTCCAGCGGCTCGCCGATGAGGTCCGCCACGCGGCTTCCATAGCGCTGGTGGCCCAGCTGGCTCAGGTGGCCGCGGTAGATGATGAGCCGCAGCGTCAGCGCCTGGACCAGGTTGTCCTTGCCGCTCACGGTGGTGGCGCCGCCGTGGTCGGTCCAATCGAGGTCCGCGCCACCCGACTCGGAGAAGGCCAGGCGCAGGTCGGTCTTGAGCTCGTTGGCCATCAGAGCAATCTCCCCGGGCCCGCCGTCGCTCCGGGCGAGCTGGGAATGCCCGGAGAGACCTTCAGGCGCGTCATCATCTGCGTGAGCGCATTGGACAGCGTTTCGGCCATGGCGCCCGCGAGGTCCGGAGCGTTCTCGCCCCGGATGCCACCGGCCTGGAGGAAGCTCAGCGCGATGGGCTGGAGCATGGGCTTGGCGGGAGCAGCGCCCATGAGGTTGCCTGGGGCCGACGTGGTGAACCCCGCGATGGCCATGCCCGGCGCCACCTTCACCTGTGTGGTGAAGAGAATCAGCGCCTGCTCCACCGTCTGCGCGATGGCCTTCGCCAGCGCGTCCCTTTGCTCGCCGTTGATCTTGTTCGAAGCCAGCAGGCCCTTGGCGATGGGCTCAATCTGGGAGGAGCCGGGGCCTCCCGCGGGCGGAGGCAACAACATGCCGGGTCCCACGGTGCTGCCTGAGCCTGGAGGCGGCGGCGCGGCGGCGGGAATGCCGGGAGAGACCATGGCCATGTTCACGAAGAGCATGAAGGCCTGGCCGCAGGTGTCGCCCAGCGCGGTGGCCAGGTCGGGGGCGTTCTCACCCCGGAGGCTCGCGGACTGCATGGCGCTCTTGGCGAGGCTGCCTATCTCGGATCCACTGGGCGCGGGCATGGTTACTTGGCCTTCACGTCCTTCGAGCCCTTGAGCGGAGCGCCGGTGAAGTAGCACTTGTGGCTCTGCTCGGTGATGACGCCGCTGCCGCTCTTGCCCAGGTCGATCTTGCCGGAGGCGTCCACCGTGCAGTCGGTGCACTTGAGCTCCACGTTGCCCTCCACCTCCAGCTTCAGGTCCGTCTTGCCCTTGATGGTGATGACGTCGTCCTGCTTCACCGTCACCACCGTCTCGCCCGCGGTGATGACCACCGACTGCTCCTGGTCGATGGCGATGGACGTCTTGCCACCGGGAGGCGACACGACGCGCCACTCATCCGCCTCGTGGATGGGCGGGTTGAGCTTGTCGGAGTAGAGGCGGCCGGTGATGACGGGGCGGTTGGGGTCGCCGTTGATGTACGTGATGACGACCAGGTCGCCGGCGTGCGGGGCGCTCACCATGCCGATGTGTGGCGTGGCGATGGGGACGCGGCGCAGCTCGAGGTTGCTCTCGCGCAGCTTCACGTTGCATTCGTGGTTGTGCTCGTCGCCATCCGCGTGAGGGAAGGCGCTCGTCACGACGCCGATGTCGCCCAGCTTCAGCGACGCCAGTTCATCCCGGATGATGGCGCGGAGGAGGGTGACCAGGTCGCTCATGTCGGGGCTCCCGAGGGAAGCGCCAGGTTTCCGCCACCGGTGAGGGACGCGCCCGCGACCAGCGCCTCACCGAGCTTCTTGAGGGTCTCCTTCACCTGGACCACGGACTCGCGAAGGGACTCGAGGGACTGCTGGGGCAGATAGCCCTGGAGGATGAGGGTGACGCCGGCGCGGAGCTTCTCGAGGACGACGGACGCGGCATGGGCCGCGCCAGCCAGCGGGGCGAGTGGCTCCAGCCCCATCTCCCGCATCTCGTCCTCGGACTTGTCGCCAATGGCCTTGAGCCCATCCAGCGCGGGGTCCAGGCTCTCGAGCAGCGCGGGGATGGCGGCGACCTGCTCCAGCTTGGCGATCCAGCTGATGATGAGGTCCAGGGCCTTGCCCAGCGCGTCGATGCCCACCTTCACGGGGGCGCCGATGCCGAACTGGCGTACGAGGGCGACGATGGCATTCACCGTGTCCGTCTTGAGCAGCTTGTCCACGGCGACGACGAGTCGGGTGATGCCGTCGACGATGTCGGCGGTCGTGGTGCTCACGGAAGTTTCTCCAGGTCCTTGAAGGGGCCGAGCGGGTCGAAGTTGCCGATGGCGCTGCCCAGCGCTCCGGCCTCCTTGCCCACGGCTTGAAGCTTGGCGAGGAAGTCGCTGGCGCCCGCGATGCCCTTGACGACGGCGAGCGCCGCGCCCAGGTCCAGGCCGGTCATCTCTTCCAGGATGCTGATGCCTTCGGTGGCGAGCTTCTCGATGAACTCACCGATGCTCCCCGCTTGGGAGAGCGACTGCACGAGGCCGATGATGGCGCCGGGGTTCACCTTGCCGAGCGCGCCCATGAGGCTTCCGAAGTTCTTGCCCGACAGCGAGCCCTTGGCGCTGTTGACCACCGAGCCCAGCTCGTCTGGAGAGAGGTGGGCGAGGAGGTCCGGGTTCGCGTCGACGGCGTCCATCAGCGACTCGGGGTTCTGGAGCACGCCCGCGGCGTCCGTGTTGCTCTTCGCCCAGTCCTGCGCGTCGCTGGCCACGGCGTCGTTCACCGCGCTGACGCCCGCGTCCTGGCTGGCGGGGGGCTCGACGTACTCCTTGACGCGCAGGAAGAAGCTGAAGCGGTTCTGGTGGCCGGCGAGCTGGCGCACCTGGAAGTCCGCGATGAGGACGTCGGTGAGGTCCGCGCCGGCGATGGCATCCGAGGCGAACGACATGGGCGTCGCCTTCGTCTGTGCTTGTCTCAATTCCTCCAGCGCGGCTTGAGGGTCCTCTCCGAGCAGGAGCCCCTCCATGACGACGGTGACGGGCTCGCGGCCCAGGTCCTGGAAGACGCTGCCGGCCTGACCGGGCACACGCTGCTGCACGAGGTTGCGCGCGTCCTCGGTGTAGATTTGCGTGAGCCCGACGAGCTCGATTTTTCCGATGCGGACGGGCATGTCAGAGTTCCATCCGGGTGGTGAAGCCCGTGCGGGCATTCAGGGTGTGGCGCACCGAGCGGACCCGGAGGACCACGCGGGACAGGAGCGATTCCACGGGGTGGCCTTCGGGGATGTCGTTCACCTGGATGAGGTCCCCCGGTTTCACGGCGGGAGCCCCGAGCACCTCGAGGAAGCCGTGCAAGGGGCGGGAGGCGAGGGCGGTGGTGCGGGCCTTGGCCTGGGTGGATGCGTCGTCACCGGAGCGCACCGCGCCGTCCTTCACTTCGCGAGACTGCTGTCCCGTGGAGCCCGTTCGCACCTTGCCGTTCGCGCCGAGCGCGGCCTTGCCGTGAATGGGGGCGAGGTCATCGACGAGCCAGTGCGCCTTCTTCTCGCCCTGGGAGCTGGCGGCGCCCTCGCCCCAGACCTCGAAGCCGTCGATGACGGTGAGCGGACGGCTGAGCTGGGTGCGGAGGACTTGGGAGCGATAGACGAAGGTGTGGTCGGCGCTGCCCTGCTTGGGCGCGGCGAAGTGGACCTTGCCCTGGCCATCCGTGAAGACATCGAAGCCGGCCTGCGCCGCCAACTGGTGGATGTGGCGCAGGGCCCGGGGGCCCCGGTGGAGGACGTAGCTGGCAAACGTGGGCCCATCCTCGATGGTGCCTGGCGTGGCGCCCGCCTTGTTGACGAGATCTCGAACGATGGAGCCCGCGGTCATTTGTTCGTAGGCGCCCGAGACATCGAGCCGCGCGAGCTTCGCGAGTGCATCACCGCCGAGCACGAGGGACGTGTCGGGGGCACCACGGGACTCCAGCACCTGGCCCGTGAAGACGGTGACGGCGCCGTCGCCGCCGTCGAGGGAGATGGTGGTGGCTTCGCCGGGAGGAGGGAGCGGGGAGTCGGAGGGAACCAGCTCCACGGAGCACCGTCCGCCCGCGCCGTCCATGGTCAACTCGCTCGTGATGGAGCGGACGAAGGCCTGTCCCTGGCGGGAGGAGTGAGAGGCTCGCAGCGAGCCGATGGTCACGGAGTATCCGATGCCGGCCATGTGCTCAGACCTCCATTCCGTGACGGCGAGCTGTCTCGCGAAGGATGTCCACCAGGGCGTCTTCCAACGTGCGGCGGTCCAACCCTGGCGCCGCGCTGTCGGAGCCAACCTGGACATTCACGTTGAAGGTATTGCGGACACCCGCGGACTCGTTCGCGGGTGCGCGGCTCGCGGTCTCCGAGGGCTGCGCCTGACGAGTGAGCTGCTCGGCGCGAGTCACCAGCGGAGCCAACTCCTGGGTCACCTGCCGCGCGAGTTGAGCGGTCGGGCTGGGAGGCGGGGGCGATGTGTCCGAGGGAGGCGCGAAGTGGAGCCGGGTCTTCGGTCGTGCGCCCGTGGCTGGGGCCCGTAAAGCCGAAGGTGTGGAGGTCGGTGAGAGCAGCCGCACGACGGGCCGTGGTGACGACGTGTTCTCGCGAGGGGCTTCGGGACGAGCGGACGACGCGGGAAGATTCGGTGAGCCGGCGGCGTGCGAGTCCTGAAGTGGCTCGGGCCCAGCGGCGGTTTGATACGAAATGGAGTGGGCGCCGGACGCGGCTGGAACGGTCGCGGGCCGCGAGGCGGCTGCGGGAGCGCTGGAGTGCGGCGGTGAGGGCAGAGGTGCTTCAAGCCGTTCGGCGGCCGAGCGAGCCGGAGCTTCCGAAGTGACCTCGTGACGAGGGACCGATGCGGCGAGAGGCTGCGCCGAGGAGGTGCTCTCGCTTCGAGCGGGATGCGGCACGGCAGCGGGCACGCCTTCGGCGGAAGGAGTCAGAGGGCGGAGCAGACGAACCACCTGTCGCTCAGGAGGTCGTGGAGGCGTCGCCTTGATGGAGATGCTCAATCCCGAAGGGATGGAGGAGGGCGCTGGAGCGGCCGCGTGATGCGAAAGCGCGTCTCCCGAAGTGACTCCAGTCTTGTCTTCACGGGGTTCCGCACGGGGCGAGAAGGTACTGGTTCCCCCCATGGGCCGATGGGGGGACGCACCGTGGGGGCCGACGGGTTCGCGCGACGTCGCAGGAGACACGACGGAGTCGGGACTCCGCGCGGGTGAGCTCGGCGCGAAAGGCACCGTGGGGACGGCCCTCTCTTTCATCACACGAGGTTCGGTGGCTGCGACCGGCGTCCGGCCAGTCGAGTCGTGCGAGTGTGACGCGTTCCTCGCCCGTTCTGGTGAATCGGCGGATGCACCGGTCCGCGCGGTATCGCTGTCGCGGTCAGTCGGACGCGGTGAGGTGACGGAGAGCGGCGAGGTTCCCGGCTCGATAGCGAGGCCGTCCTTCCGCATGACGCCGGAAGGCGCAGCAGCTCTCCTCGATGGATCAGGCGAAGTGCCTTCGGTCCGCATCGCCGTGGCCTCGGGCGCGTCCGACCTCATCTCGGACGAGGCACTCGATTGCGAAAGAGGCGGTGCTCCCATCGGTGCCGTCTCGCGTGATCGGACAACCTCGGACGTGGAGGCTTCGTCCGTCGCGATGGCTTGCTCCCGCGAGGCTTCCACGGGCGCGGAGGCCGGCACCGCGACGCCGAGCTGCCGGGCGACGACTTCGATGGCGCGGAACGCGGGGCGGGAGAGCCGTGAGGTCAGCTCGGCGGTGGTGAACGTCTTGCGCATCAGTCGTCCTCCACTTGAATGACCACCGCGTCGGGAAAGTCGGAGAGCCTCGGTGTCCGCCGCTGGGGTGTGGGAGCGGGGGCCTGTGGCTCGGTGAGTCGCAACATGGCGAGCAACCGGTCCACCTCGGCGGCGGGGGTTGCCCAGACCTGGGAGGGGGTCCATCCCAGGGCACGACAGAGCTTCAGGGTCACCTCGGCGAGGATGCGTGCCTCGGCTCCCGGGGTTCGAAGAGTCTGGTCTTCGTTCCGTTCATCCCCCGTGTTGATGGAGACCACGGCCTCCAGCAGCGCCGTGGTGCTGGCGCCATCGAGCGTGTCCAGGGGAACGGCCGGAACGATTTCCACGACAGACACCGCGAGCATGGCGCGCAGGTAGCGCTCCAGGTTCAGCTCGCGAGCACCGTCGGGCTCCAAGGTCAGACTCTCTTCCATCGCCCGGGCTCGCTCGGAGAACGTCCACGGACGAAGCCGTGCCCGCACATCTCCGGCCTGGACCCATCCCTCGGGAAGTGTCCCGAGTGAAGACTCACGGGCCCCGCCCAGGGCCCACCACAGCGCCAGCGGAGTCAGCTCCGAGAAGCGAGACTCCGGAACACCCGAGCCGCGCAGCACGTCCGAGGCGAACCCATCCGCGTCGAAGGTCATCCCCGAGACGTCGAGCCAGGCATGGACCCCCAGCGCCCGCAGGTGTGAGTCGAAGCTCCAGGGATGGAGCTGGAAGCGCTCGCCCGTGGAGGCCTCGACCTCCGGTGCCCCGGAGATGACTCCGGGGTGGAGGTGGAAGGTCTGGCCGTCGATCTCGATGGAGATCGCCGCCGCGCCGGCCTCCAGGTGTGGGCTCGCGGGCGCCTCCCTCACGGCTTATTCCTCGCGGAGCCGGGTCGCCGTGAAGGCGTACGTCGTGGCCGCGCTGCCGTGCGCGTCCATCTGGAAGGACTTGCCCTCGACGAAGCAGTCGTCGAACGACAGCGTCCGTGTGTCGTCGGTGCCCTCGGTGCGCTTGAGGTTGGCCACGAGCTGGAACTTGCCGCGTGCGTCGAGCAGCGCGTCCAGCTTCACGGCGGCGGAGCGGATGACCAATTCACCCACGACGGTGCGCAGGCCGAAGATGACGTCGACGCGCTCGTTGGAGCCGATGGCGCGGATGTCCTCGCGTTCGGTGACCACACGGAAGGCGATGGACTGGAGGCCTTCCACGGCCTCGCCGTCGACGAGGATGCTGCTACGGTTGGCGGAGAATACCGTTGGCATCTGGGTGGTTCCTCATCAGACCTGGACCGTGATGGTCGCGTAGATGTAGTCGATGGCGCGCACGGGTCTGACGGCCATGTTGACCCTCACGATTCCTTGCGCGAAGTCCTGTTGCGACGAGTAGACCTCCACCTTGAAGGCGGGGTCCTTTCCGTCGGTGGAGGGGACGATGGCGCCTTCCTTCTGCATCTGCACCAGCGCCTCCACCAGCTTCTGCTTCAGCGCGCTGCGTCCGTCCGCGTTGTTGAGCAGACCGATGAACAGGTCGCCCACCATCTTCAGCGTGCGCACCGCGCGGTCCGCCACGCGGCGGACGTTGATCTGATCTCCATCCGTGGTCAGTCCCCGCACGACGATGGTGCCGCGCCCGCGCTCGGTCACCACGGGGACGACGTAGGAGCGCAGGAGCGCCTTCTGCTCCTCCACGCTCAGCGAAATCTCGTTCAAGCCCGTCACGCGCTTGAAGGTCGGCGACTGGTGTGGCGTCAGGCTGCCCACCATGCCAGCCACCGCGCCCACCGAGCCATGCGGCGCGACGAGGACGAAGCGATCACTCACTAGGTTCGAGGCGAGCTGTCCATGCTCCTCCATCGTCCCGGTGAGGGGCACCTGTCCGAAGCCGATGCGCCCCTTGCTGTCGCCGCTCATGGCGTTGCAGTGGCTGATGACGTCGCCGTAGATGCGGGTGACCTTGGCGCGATCAGAGAAGTCCTGGACCGCGGCCATCACCAGGTCCACGTCTGGCTGGTCGCGCAGGCGGCCCAGGGCGGTGGCGTACTCTTCGGGCGTGGCGTCCTTGCCGGTCGCGAGCGTGTACGTGCCCTCGGTGGGCCAGCCCACGCCCTTCGTCGTGTCCACGCGAATGAAGGACGACGTGTCGAGCGAGGAGACCAGCGACGTCGCGTTGATGTTGCGCAGGGTCTCCGAGGCGCCGCTGGAGGGGTGGGTGACCTCCAGGTCGTAGGACACCGACTTGTCGATGTTGTTGCGGTAGGCGACCTTGATGGTGATGCCGTTGGCCCAGAGGCCCGGGGCGCGCGCCACGAAGGTGGCGCCGTACTTCTCACCCGAAGAGCCCGCGGGATACTTGCTGACGTCCGCCGCGATGGCGACCATCGCGCTCGCGCCAGCCGTCGCCGGCAAGGGCGAAATCACCAACTCGGAGACGCCGTTGTCCAGCGCCTGGCGGGCCTCCGGGAGGCTGTAGGCGCTGGCGCGCCCCGTGACCTCCAGGAAGCGCGACCAACTGCTCGCGCGGACGACCTTGCCCTGGGATGACTCCAAGAAGCCTGTGATTCCAAGAACCCCAGACGGTGCAAGCTGTTGGGGCAATACTTCCTTGACGACCGTCACTTGGACGCCAGGAATGATGAGACCTGTGGCCATACGCTCCCCGACCCTCGCGAGCGAGGGGGTGGAAAACCCTGCTCCGGGTGCAGGTTCCCTGGACCGCATACCTGGGCATACGCCCACCCCTCACGGGGCACGGTCCTATTCCAAGACATGACAATGAAAAGGACGTGCGCCGGGCCGTGACGGCACGCCAACTCCTGGCGGCGAGCGAAGACGCCCGCGACTCGCCAGGAGGCACGACAGACGACGGATGGGAGTGTCAGGGATTGGTGGCGGGGATCTGCACGCCCGTCTTCCTCAGCGCCGCGATGGTGGTCGCCGCGAGCTGGGAGACTTCGTTGATGAGCGCCTTGCCCACGTTGAGCAGCAGGTCGACGATGGCCACGACGTGCTCGACGCCCGCGCCCACGAAGTCGACGATGATGTTCAGGAAGCGCTGCCCGGTCAGCGCCAGGTTCCGAGCCGAATCAGGGAGCAGATCCAGGGTGGAATTCACCAAGTCGCGTCCCGCCTCCAGCACGTTCTTGATGGACTCGACGACCTGCGGATCCATCAAAGGCTTGATGAGTCCTTCAACTTGTTTGAGCACAGAGCTCAACACGTTGCGTACAGGCGTCCAGATAACGGAAATCTTGTCGGTGATGGTCTTGAATCCATTGCCGCTCACGGCGATGTACAGTTTGTACAGAGCCTGCTCGACCTGGATTGCGATGTTGTCCACCGTAGCCAACGCATCGGAAACGTTCGCCGCCGCTGCCTCTGCTGCCATTTAGATGTCCCCCTCAGTGGAACTGAGCGCGCCCATGCGAAACATGGACGCACTCACAGAGTATGATGATGAACACTCCGGATTCAAGTGTTTATCAGGTAGGGGGCGAAAACGTGGTTTAGCCCTACCATTTGCGGGTTGTCATTGCTGACCCCGGGGTGATGTGACGCACGAGGTCGAGGGATGCAAACCCGGATGAGGTTTGAGTTTCCATAGCTCGTAGCCATGTTCTTCGTCATGCGCGACGAAGTAGATGTTTCTTCCCGCGCAGGTGAACGCATGCGGAGACGACGAGGCGGAGCCGGGCTCGAGTTCTTGTAGCAAGCCTGTTCCTCGTATCGTGCCATCGGTCACGCACAGCTCCCGTCCCTGGTCTTGGGTGTGACAGCCGAAGAGGACGTGATTGCCGATGCCCAGCATGTCGTAGCGTTCGATGAGCGGCGCGGAGTTCTGTCTCACGGTGACCTTGTCGTGAAGCAGTCGAGTGCCTGGGTTGCTGCCATCCGTCACCCAGAGCTGGCCGTTGGGTTCTCCCTCCTCGGCACCGTTCACGAGGAGCATCAAGTAGAGCCGCCCATCCACCATGAGTGACGACATGAGCGAGGGGGGATACCGCGCACCCGGTGCGCTGGGGATGGTCACCACGAGCTCGGGCGCGCCATCCGGGCCCTTGCGGATGCGCAGCTTCCACACGGTCAGGCCCACGGATTGGTGCTGCAGGACATAGAGGTGGTCCTTCGTCTGTTGGAGCAGGGTCGCTGGTGCATCCAGCACCTTGCGGGTTCCCGCTTCCGTGCCGTTGGTGGTCCAGAGCTCGGGCTCTCCGGTGCGTGAGGGGGTGAAGTACACCTCGTCGCCCACGGCCATGGGCGGACCCCCGGAGCACGGGACGGAGCCCAGGGGGCCCGGGCGAAGGTCCTTCAACAGGCGGGTTCCTTCGGGGGTGCCGTCGCTCACCCAGGGCTCGTTCCCAGTCTCCGAGCCAATGAGTCCGAAGAAGAGCCAATCCCCCGCGGAGGCCTCACAGGAAGTGGCGGGGCCGTAGGTCTCGTTGGAGAGAGTGAAGACGGGCCGGGTGCCGGCGAGCGTTCCATCGGTCGACCAGAGCTCGGTGGGACCCGGGTCATAAGGGGAGGGGAGCAGCGCCCGGAGGAAGTAGAGCCGATTTCGAATCGGCATGACGGGTGTCACTGAGTTGCCGAAGGGCGTGGGGGAGTCCATGAGTCGTACGGTGCCCGGCGTCGTGCCGTCGCTCGCCCAGGCTTCGCCGTACATCTCGGTATGGTTGATGGTCAGGTACAGCGTGTCGCGAATGACTTGCGCCTTGCTGATGCCATTGAACATGCCCGCAGAAGGAGGGAAGGACTGGATGCGGCGGGTGTTCCGAGAGGTGCCATCGCTGGCCCACAGCTCTCCCTCGGGATATCCAGTGGAGTAGTCGACGGCGAAGTAGACCTCGCCACGGAAGTCCACCAGGTGAGAGGGCCGGGGCCAGCCGGGGTCGGGGCTGGGTGTCGGGGTTTGGATGAGGTCCGTGACGCGGCGGGCCCGTCCGAACCGTCCTCCTCCGGGGCCGTGCTCCTCGTCTCCGCCAGGAGATTCCTCGCTGACGAGGGATGAGGGAGTCGGGGTGGATTCATCGGGGTCCGCGGTGGTGCCTTCGCAGCCCAGCCCAAGCCAGGCGAAAAGGCATACAGCTCCTGCCGGAACGCGCATCTGTCTTCTCCTCGAGCGCCGGCACGTGATCCTCAAACACAGTCAACGCGCCCAGGTGGCTTGAGGTGTCGGGCTCTCCTGGTGACGATCCGGGCGCCTCGTGAGGGTGTGTCGCGAAGCGCGGATGCCAACCCACCCCGGAGAAGACGTGTTGGTGTTTCAACGTTGGGCCTGCCCGTGGCAGGGCGAGGCTTCAGGGGCCGGGGCAGGCGAGGCCGGGTTCGGGTGCGTCCGCGTCCTGATGTGACAGCAGGCAGCGAAGCGCTTCGGGGTCCGCCGAGTCCGCCGAGTAGGTGCGCCGCCACAACATCGCGGCCACGCGTTGAGGCAGGAGCGGATCCTGCGCCACCAGGGCCCGGCGGACGCCGTTGGCGCCGGTGGGGACGGAGGCCACGGCGGCCTCGAGCTTCGCGACCTCGTCCGGGCAGCCCTCCGGGCAGTTGTAGAGAAACACCGCGTGCCCGTGCTCGAGGTTGTGGACGTACAGGCAGCGGGACACCGGCTCTGCATAGACGCCGCAGCGGGCCACGCTGCCGCAGTGGGGGCCGGAGTTGGGTGGGTTTTCCCCGTTGCCGCAGGCCGGGCTGTCGCAGACCGCCAGGTGGTTGGAGGACGTCGGCGCCGAGAGCGGGAAGCTGAATCGCTCACAGCCCGTGGGCTCCTGCGAGGAGTCACATGCGGGCAATGACAACAGGGCGACGAGCGAGGGCAGGACGAGGACGGGTTTGAAGTTCACGGGCCCGTCATATCGCACGCGTCCCGGGCCCTGGGTGAGAGGGCTTTCGCGGCGCGTCACCCACCCGACGTGGGCCGGGGACTGGCGGGCCTACTTTCGGGGTGTCATCGGACGGCGGTTCCTCTACGGTCGGCCCCCTATGAACTGGACCCGACTTCCCAAGTCGTTCTTGCGCTCGGCCCTGGCGGCCCTGGTGCTGACCTCCGCGCCGGGCCTGGCTCAGGCCCCCGCCGCGAAGCCCACGCCGGAAGAGGCCCGGCAGTTCGCCCAGAAGGTGAACGCGGATCTCAAGCGCCTGTGGACCAAGCAGGCCACCGCCGAGTGGATCAAGTCCACGTACATCACCGACGACTCGGAGCGGAACGCCGCCTACGTCAACGAAGAGGTGTTGGGCTACGTCAACGGCGCCATCAAGGAGTCGCGCCGGTTCGACGGGCTGAAGCTCGACCCGGACACCGCGCGCACGCTGCACCTGCTGCGCGTGTCGCAGGCGCTGCCGGCGCCGTCGGATGCGCAGAAGCGCTCGGAGCTGGCGACGACGGCGGCCAGGCTGGAGGGCCTCTATGGCAAGGGCAAGTACTGCGGCCCGGACGGCAAGGGCAAGTGCAGGGACCTGGAGGAGCTCTCCGACGTGATGGCGGAGAGCCGCGACTACAACGCGCTGCTGGACGCGTGGCAGGGGTGGCACACGATCTCCCGGCCCATGCGTCCGCTGTACGAACGTTTGGTCACCATCTCCAACGACGGCGCGAAGGACATCGGCTTCAGCGACCTGGGGGGCCTGTGGCGCTCGGGCTACGACATGCCGCCCGCCGAGTTCGAGAAGGAGGCCCAGCGCCTGTGGGGCCAGGTGAAGCCGCTCTATGACGACCTGCACTGCTACGTGCGGGGCCGGCTGGCGAAGCAGTACGGCGCGGACAAGGTGCCCGCGGGCAAGCCCATCCCCGCGCACCTGCTGGGCAACATGTGGGCTCAGGAGTGGAACAACATCTACCCGCTCGTGGAGCCCTTCCCCGGCCAGGCCAGCCTGGACGTGGACTCCGAGCTGAAGAAGCAGGACTACGACCCGGTGAAGATGGTCCGCCTGGGTGAGAAGTTCTTCACGTCGCTGGGTCTCAAGTCGCTGCCGGAGACCTTCTACGAGCGCTCCCAGTTCACCAAGCCGAGGGACCGCGAGGTCGTCTGCCACGCCAGCGCCTGGGACGTGACGTACGAGAACGACGTGCGCATCAAGATGTGCATCAAGCCCACCGAGGAGGACCTCGTCACCATCCACCACGAGCTGGGCCACAACTACTACTACACCTACTATTACAACCTGCCCGTGCTCTATCAGGCCGGCGCCAACGACGGCTTCCATGAGGCCATCGGTGACGCGCTGACCCTGTCCATCACCCCCGCGTATCTGCAGCAGGTGGGGCTGCTCAAGGCGGTGGAGAAGAACGACAAGAACCTCATCAACCTCCAGATGAAGGACGCGCTGGAGAAGGTGGCGTTCCTGCCGTTCGGTCTGCTGGTGGACCAGTGGCGCTGGGAGGTCTTCTCCGGCCGGGTGAAGCCGGCGGACTACAACAAGTCCTGGTGGGCGCTGCGCCAGAAGTACCAGGGCGTGGCCGCGCCGGTGGCTCGCTCCGAGCAGGACTTCGACCCGGGCGCCAAGTACCACGTGCCCGCGAACGTCCCGTACACGCGCTACTTCCTGGCGCGCATCCTCCAGTTCCAGTTCCACAAGGCCCTATGCGAGGCGGCGGGTCACAAGGGCCCCCTGCACGAGTGCTCCATCTATGGGAACAAGGAGGCTGGAAAGCGGCTCCAGGCCATGCTGGAGCTGGGGGCGAGCAAGCCCTGGCCGGACGCGCTCCAGGTGGTGACGGGCACTCGGCAGATGGATGCCACGCCGCTGTTGGACTATTTCAGCCCCCTGCGTCAATGGCTGAAGGCCCAGAACAAGGGCCAGAAGTGTGGCTGGTAGCGGTCCGGGGTGGACTTCCCTGGGAAAGGGCGCATAGATTATCCCGCGTCCTTTTAGGGTTCGCTCAAGCAGGACCGGACGGCGGATTTTCGCGTCCGTGACGAAAGAAGAAGAAAGCAAATGGCTACTGGTACCGTGAAGTGGTTCAACGATGCGAAGGGCTTTGGCTTCATCACCCAGGACGGCGGTGGTGAGGACGTGTTCTGCCACCACACCGCCATCAACATGGACGGGTTCCGCACCCTCCAGGAGGGCCAGAAGGTGGAGTTCGAGGTGGCCCGTGGCCCCAAGGGTCTGCAGGCGCAGAACGTTCGCGCTGCCTGATTCCCGGCGTCGTTCGTAACGACTTCCTGGATGCATCACGAGGGTCCGGCCTTCCAACAAGGGTCGGGCCCTTCGTGTTTCTGGAGTGCTCATGTCTTCACCGAAGCCCCGCCGCCTGTCCCTGGTTCGCTCCTGGCCCCTGATGCTGGCGCTGGGATGTGCCACCGCGTCGAACCCCTCCGCGCCGCAGGCCCCGGCGGCCAGTCCTCCGCCTCCCACGAGCGCCCCGCGCGCGCCGGAAGCGGCTCAGGAAGCCCAGGCCATGAAGCCCACGTTCGACGCCGCGGCGGTGAAGGCGGAGCTGGTCGCGAAGCATGGAGAGGCCCAGCGCGCGCGCATCGAGCGGGGCGTGGACCAGGTGGCCCGCCTGTGGCGGGAGCAGGACGGCGACCTGTCTGTCTTCGCCCGGGCGCAGTTCGTGTCGGACCCGAAGGTGCTCGACGCCACGTTCACCCGGCTGGAGCGGGTGTTCGAGCAGCTGGACGGGCACATGCTCGAGTTGGGGCGGGAGATGCAGTGGTACTCGGACCTGGACTTGGGGCCGCTGCTGCCGGTGGAGCCGCTGGTGGCTTCGTATGACCCGTCCGCGCACGTGACGGAGGACCTGTTCCAGTCGAAGGTCGCCTTCGTGGTGCTGCTCAACTTCCCGCTCACCACGCTGAACGAGCGCACGGAGAAGGGCGCGTCCTGGACGCGGCGCGAGTGGGCGGAGGCGCGGCTGGCCGGGCGCTTCAGCATGCGGGTGCCGGCGGAGATCTCCCGGGAGATCTCTCAAGCCGTCTCGGCCGCGGGGCTCTACATCGACGAGTACAACGTCTGGATGCACCACCTGGTGGACGCGCGCGGCGAGCGGCTGTTCCCCAAGGGGATGCGTCTCATCAGCCATTGGAACCTGCGGGACGAGCTGAAGGCGGACTACGCGGACCCTCGAGGGGCCGAGAAGCAGCGGATGATCGTGCAGGTGATGGAGCGCATCATCACCCAGACGATTCCCGCGGCGGTCATCGACAATCCCCGGCTGGACTGGAACCCGTTCACCAACGCGGTGACGGTGGCGCCGCCGGAGTCGGTGGAAGCGGATGCGCCGCCCAAGGAGGCTCGGGCGGACGCGGCGCGTGAGCAGGACATCCGCTACGAGCGGATGCTCGACATCTTCCGGGCCGAGCGCAAAGCCGACCCGTACGCCCCGGTGGCGCCCACGCGGATTGCCCGGGCCTTCGAGTTGGGCCGCGAGCTTCCCGAGGCGCGCGTGAAGGCCCTGCTGACGCAGGTGCTGGAGTCCCCCCTGGTGCCCCGGGTGGCGCGTGAGATTGAGACGCGCCTGGGGCGCAAGTTGGAGCCGCAGGACGTCTGGTACGCGGGCTTCAAGTCCGGGGTGAAGCGGCCGGAGTCGGAGCTGGATGCCCTCACACGCAAGCGCTACCCGAACGCGGATGCGTTCGCCAAGGACCTGCCTCGAATCCTCCGAGGCATGGGCTTCAGCGCGGCGAAGGCGGACTGGCTCGCGGCGCGCATTCGCGTGGATGCCTCACGCGGCGCGGGGCACGCGATGCAGGCGATGCGGCGGGGCGACTTCCCCCGGCTGCGCACGCGCGTGGAGAAGGAGGGCATGAGCTACAAGGGTTACAACATCGCCGTCCACGAGCTGGGCCACAACGTGGAGCAGGTGTTCAGTCTGTACGGCGTGGACCACACCTTGCTCACGGGGGTGCCCAACAATGCCTTCACCGAGGCGCTGGCCTTCGTGTTCCAGGCGCGTGACATGGAGTTGTTGGGGTTGGGCAAGGCGGACGCCACGAGCGAGCGTGAGCGCGTGCTGAGCGACTTCTGGCAGGCCTGGGAGCGCTCGGGAATCGCGATGGTGGACATGGCCGTGTGGCATTGGCTCTACGAGCACCCGGACGCCACGCCGGCGCAGCTGCGCGAGGCGGTGGTGGACATCTCCCGCGACGTGTGGGACCGCTATTTCGCTCCGGTGTTGGGCGGCAAGGGCACCACGCTGCTGGCCATTTACAGCCACATGATCAGTTATCCGCTGTATCTGCCCGACTATCCCTTGGGCCATCTCATCGCGCGTCAAATCGAGGAGCATTTGTCACGCAAGGGGCCGCTGGGCGCGGAGTTCGAGCGCATGGCCACGTATGGCTCGGTGACGCCGGACTTGTGGATGACCCACGCGACGGGGGCACCGGTGAGTGCTGACCCACTCCTGCGTGCGACGGAAGCCGCCCTCAAAGGCAAACCTTGACGTGAAGCGGTGGTAGGCTCGCCACCGCTCATGCCCATCAAGCATCGCATCAAGGCGTTGCTGGCCCAGGGGTTGGTGAAGGGGGGCCAGCGGCTCGGTCTTCTCGATGACCCGCGCATGTTCCAGGTCTTCGAGCGGACGGGTTACCACGTCACGCCCAACCACTTCTATCAACCCATTCCAGACACGGGTGAGTTGCCCGACGCCCTCTGGAGTGCGCGCTCGAAGATGGTGGGCGTGGATTTGCGCGAGGCGCGGCAGCTCGAGTGGCTGGAGCGCTTCGCGGCGAAGTACCGAGGCGAGTACGACGCGCTCCCGCGCAGCTCCGAGGGGGTGCCTCCTCACGGGTTCCACCTGGACAACAGCGCGTTCGGGACGGTGGACGCGGAGGTGTTGTACTGCCTGGTGCGGGAGCTGAAGCCTCGCAGGCTCTTCGAGATTGGCTCCGGGTGGTCCACGCGGCTGTCCGCGCAGGCGTGCCGGGTGAATCAAGCCGAGGGCGCTCCCGCGTGTGAGCTCGTGGCGTTCGAGCCCTATCCCAGCCAGGTGCTGCGTGAGGGCTTCCCGGGGCTGACGCGCCTGGAGCCGGTGAAGGCGCAGGACATCCCGGTGAGCGAGGTGGAGCGGCTGGAGGAGAACGACATCCTGTTCATCGACTCCAGCCACGTGCTCAAGGTGGGCAGCGACGTCCAGGTGGAGTTCCTGGAGCTGTTGCCTCGGCTGCGCAAGGGCGTCGTCGTGCACCTGCACGACATCTTCCTGCCCGCGGAGTACCCCCGGAACTGGGTGCTGGAGCACCGCCGGTTCTGGACGGAGCAGTACCTGCTCCAGGCGTTCCTGTCGTTCAACGACAGCTTCGAGGTGCTCTGGGGCAGCAGCTTCATGCACCTGACGCATCCGGAGCGGCTGCGTCAGGTGTTCGCGTCGTATCGCGGGGCGCCTCGGGACTGGCCCGGGAGCTTCTGGATTCGCCGCGTGAAGTGATCGTCCTGGCTACGGGCGGGACGTGTCGCCGGGCACGTCCACCAGCTCCACGTCGAAGGTGAGGACGGCGTTGGGAGGAATGCGCGAGCCGGAAGGAGGGCGCTCGCCGTATGCGGTGCCGCTGGGGCACGTCAGCTTGGCCTTGCCGCCGACCTTCATCCTCGCGACGCCCTGGGTCCAGCAGGGGATGACGCCGTTGAGGGGGAACTCCACGGGGATGCCGCGCTTGGCGGACGTGTCGAAGATGGTGCCGTCGACCAGCCGGCCCTCGTAGTGGACCTTCACGGTGTCGGTGACGCGAGGGCTCTTGCCAGAGCCCGCCTTGATTTCACGGTAGATGACGCCCGAGGGGAGCTTCACCGCGTTGGGCTCCTTGGCCGCGCGCTCGAGCGTGGCGTTGCCGGCCTGGGCCTGGCGCGTCTTGGCGAACGCTTGAATCTTGGAGGCGTACTCCTTCGGTTCGATGGAGGAGGTGACACCGCTCATGCCGTCGGAGATGCCGCGCTGGAGGATCTTCAACTCCTCGGGGGAGAGGGCGAAGAGGGAGAGGTCCTTCCCCACGCTCAGGCCCAACGCGTAGATGGTCTTCGACTCCTCGGGGAGGTCATCCGGAGACGTCTCCACCGCCCCCGCCTTCGCGGCGGACTCGTTCTTCTTCGCGGTGCTCCCACCCTGGGCCTGCGCCCCCGTGGTGCCGAGCACCAGGGTGAGCGTCGCCATCCACATCGTTCGCATGCATCCACCTTTCATCATGAGGGCTGGAATATAGGCCCTGGGCTCACTCGCCCAGCACGAACTGGGCACCTGCTGCTTCGGGAGGCATGCAGGCTCGCGGAAAGAATTCAGCGGCGGGGAACGGCGCCGAAAGTGGGTGGGTCGTTTTCTTGCGCGTTCAGCCTCTGCCTCTACCCTGCGGCCAGGTTGCTTCAACCCCGGAGCAACCTGTTGCACGCAGCGGAGGTCACGGAGCGATGAGCGACAAGCGGAAGGCGAAGCGGGCGCCCCTCGACATCTACTTGAACAAGTACATGGGCGGAGTGCCGTACATGTCGCGAGCCGCGGACATCAGCCCGGAAGGGGTGAGTCTGGCGCGCTTGATTGAGCCCCAGCACGACGCGAAGCGCGTGGGCCTCCAGTTCCAGCTCCCCGGCTCGGAGGAGATCATCTACGCCGAGGGCGAAGTCGTCCGCGAGTGGGTGGAGCTGAACTCCGCCAAGCGCGAGCACTCGGGCGTGCGCTTCACGCTGCTGACCGAGCGGCACCGCAAGATGATTGATGCCTACGTCGACCGGCACGGCCGCCCGGCGAGCGAGAACTGACACGTCGCGTTGGGCCTCTGGGTTGTCTTGACTTCCCACGAGGTGGGCTCCTTGAATGGGCGGCCATGCTGCCCAGGGACTACCCACGGAATCGGGTGTGGAGGGGAGGCGCTCCGTGAGGCTCGCGAGATGGGCATTGTTGTTGTGGATGGTGCCGTTGTCGGCACCAGGCCAGGGCAGGGTGATGAAGCCCTCGGCTCCCTCCACCGTCGAGGTGGTTCGTCCGGTGGGGAGCGCGGGGGTGAACTGGGAAGGGCAGGTGCTTCGGGCGACGGGAGCGGGAGCCCCCGACCTGAAGGCGGCCAATCCAGCGCAGGCCCGGTTGGGCGCGGAGCGTGCGGCGAAGCAGGACGCGTCCCGGAATCTGTTGGAGCAGGTGCGAGGACTCCACGTCAGCGCGGGCCGCAGCGTGGGCGAGGAGATGGCGCGCGACGAGGTCCGTGGCCGCGTTGAAACGGCGGTCAGCGGGTACAAGGTCGTCGCCAAACGTTTCTTTTCGGACAGTGGCGTGGAGGTGGACGTCGAGGTGCCGCTTGCGGCCATCACGTCCGCGTTGGTGACGCCGGCTCCCGATGCCCCCATTGTCTTCAATGCGGAGGGGGCCCGGCGGTACACGGGGCTGGTGGTGGATGCGCGGGGCCTGGGCTTGAAGCCGGTGCTCGCGCCGCGCTTGCTGGATGCGGCGGGCAAGGCGCTCTACGGCGCCTCGGCCTTGTCGAGCGAGATCCGGGAGTCGACGGGTGTCGCCGCGTGGTTCAGCAACCTGGAGACGGCGAAGAAGTCCGCGCTGGTGGGTGAGAAGCCCATGGTGGTGAAGGCCCGGAGCGTGAAGGGTTCCGACCTGGTGCTCTCGGCGGAGGACGCGAAGCTGCTGGGCGAGGTCAACACCCGCTTCCTGTCCGAGGGCCGCGTCGTCATCGTCGCGCAATAGAGATAGAACGCCGGAGGATGCTTCCGAGGCTCAAGAGCACGCGGCGAATGTCTTCGATGGAAGTCTGGCAAGGGCGGCTGCTTCCGCGTGGGGTGAGGGCGGCCGGGGTTGGGTGGCTCCTCGCTTCCTGGGTGGGCTGCGCCGGGACTCAAGAGCCGGACACGCTGGCGCGGGCGCGCGAGCTGATGGCCGGGGCCCGCAATCCCAGTGGTGACGTGGCGCTGCGCTGCGAGCCCGAGGACGCCGAGGTCTACCTGGACGGCGTGCTCCAGGGACTGTGCAGCGACTACTCGGGCAACCCCAAAGGGCTCAGCCTGGGGGTGGGGCTGCATCAGATCGAGGTCAAGAAGCAGGGGTACTGGCCCTACACGACGTACTATGAGCCGAGCGGTGCGCGGGCCCGGCTGACGGTTCAGCTCCGCGCGTCGACCCCTTAGCGGGGACCTCGAATCGCAATGGCGGCTCGCAGGAGCCGTAGTCCGCGAGTGCTTCGCGGAAGGAGCGTGGGTCATCAGACGGCGCAACAAGAAGAGCCAGGCAGGGTCGGTGAGTCAGGCGCCAGTGCCCCCGGTGCTCCAGGCGGTCCGGCCGCAAGGCGTGGAGCCGGCCCCCGAGGCCCTGGCGCCCCCGGTCCCCGAAGGTGAGCTGACGGAGCTCGAGGCGCGTCGAATCGACCTCTGGTGGTCGGGTGTCATGGTGGGCTCGCTGGGGTTGGTCTTCGCGCTCCTGGCGGTGTTCGGTGGCGTGGCGGTGCCCGTCCTGCTGGCGCTCGCGGGGGCCTACATCTTCAATCCGATGGTGACGTCGCTGGAGCGGCGAGGTCTGGACCGCACCCTGGGGACGACGCTCGTCTTCACAGCGGGGACGCTGCTCCTGGCGGGGGCGGTGCTCTACCTCATCCCCGTGTTCCGCGATGAGGCGCTGAAGCTCCCGGACTTCTTCAGCCGGGCGAGCACCCAGGTGGTCCCGAGGGTGGAGGCGCTCTTGGGGCGCTCCGTGCCGGACCTGGTGCGGCAGCGCACGGCGGAGCTGGGACAGCAGGCCTCCGACCTGGTGCAGAGCGCGGGTCCCGCCGCGGCGCGCCTCCTGGCGGCCTTCGCGGGCAACACGGCGCGCTTCGTGGCGACGCTGTTGGGGTTGGCGGTGGTGCCGGTGCTGGCCTTCTTCTTCCTCCAGGACTACCCGCGGCTGATGGGGCGGGTGAAGGACCTGTTGCCTCGCCGCGCGGTGGGGTTGGTGGGGCGGCGCTTCGCGGAGGTGGACGAGGTGCTCTCGGCCTTCGTCCGAGGCCAGCTCACGGTGGGGGCGCTGCTGTCGGTCATCTACGCGGTGGGGTTGTCGGCCGCGCGCATCGACATGGCCATCGTCATCGGGGTGATCGCCGGGTTCGGCAACATGGTGCCGTACCTGGGCACGGGCGTGGGCATCCTCCTGTCTCTCGTGGGGGTGATGCTGTCCTGGCAGGGGCCCTGGCAGATTGGAATGGTGGTGGGCACCTTCGTCGTCGGGCAGATGCTGGAGGGCTTCGTCATCACCCCGCGCATCGTGGGGGAGAAGGTGGGTCTGGCGCCCGTCGCGGTCATCATCGCCATCCTCGCGTTCGGCGAGCTGTTCGGCTTCGTGGGCATCCTCCTGGCGGTGCCGGTGGCTGCCATCCTCAAGGTGGTCCTGCGCGTGGTGGTCCAGCGCTACCAGCGGACAGCCCTCTACATGGGGGAGACCCGTTCGCCGTGAGGGCCGGGCGTTCGATTCACGGGAGCCTGTGGTGACGAAGCTGGAGAAGCTGCACAAGGAGATGGTGGCGTGCCGGGCCTGTCCCCGGCTGGTGGAGTGGCGGGAGGAAGTCGCCCGGGTGAAGCGCCGCGCGTACCGGGAGTGGACCTACTGGGGCAAGCCGGTGCCGGGGTTCGGGGATGCGAGGGCGCGGCTGGTCATCGTGGGGTTGGCGCCCGCGGCGCATGGGGCGAACCGGACGGGGCGGATGTTCACCGGAGATCGCTCCGGGGACTTCCTCTTCTCGGGGCTGCACCGCGCGGGCTTCGCGAACCAGGGGACCAGCGAGCACCGGGAGGACGGCCTGGCCCTGAAGGACGCCTTCATCGTGGCGGCGGGTCGCTGTGCTCCGCCGGACAACAAGCCTCTTCCGGAGGAGCTGGCCCGCTGCGCCCCATTTCTTGATCGCGAGATGGCGCTGCTGCCGGGCCGGGTGCTCCTAGCCCTGGGGGCCATTGGATGGAACGCGGCGCTGGCCTCCTTGGAGCGAAGCGGGGTGGCGTTCGGTCCGCCGCGCCCGGCGTTCGGCCATGGGGCGGAGGTGGCCCTTCCAGGGGGGCGGACCTTGATGGGCTGCTACCACGTCAGTCAGCAGAACACGCAGACGGGGCGGCTGACGCCGGCCATGTTCGACGCGGTGATGGCGAGGGTCCGGGCGCTGCTCGCGCAGGCACCGTGAGGAAGATTGTGGGTTCGTCTCCGTGTTTGCTTGACAGTCGCGGGAGCCCGCTGGTATTCCCCGCGCACCTCAGCGCAACGGGTCGTTAGCTCAGCGGTAGAGCACTACCTTGACACGGTAGGGGTCAGTGGTTCGATCCCACTACGACCCAACACATGAAGTGATCTCCAGCGGGCGGCACGGCTTTCAAGAGCCCTGCCGCCCGCGGTTTTTCCGAGGTATCGCATGTCCGACATGATCACGGTGACGCTCCCCGACGGCAGTCAGAAGCAGACCGCCCGGGGCACCACCATCGCGGACTTCGTGCGGGAGAGCATTGGCGCGGGTCTGGCGAAGGCCGCGTTGTTCGCTCGGGTGAACGGTCAGGACATGGACCTGGCCCGGAAGCTCGACGAGGACGCGAAGCTCCAGATCTTCACGCCCAAGAGCCCGGAGTCGCTGGAGCTCATCCGGCATGACGCCGCCCACGTGGTGGCGAGCGCCGTCCAGCGGCTCTTCCCCGGCACGCAGGTGACCATCGGTCCCGCGACGGAGGAGGGCTTCTACTACGACTTCTTCCGTGAGAAGCCCTTCACGCCCGAGGACCTGGAGAAGATCGAGGCCGAGGCCAACGCCGAGCTGAAGAAGGACGCGGCGTTCGTCCGGACCGAGATCTCCATGGACGACGCCATCCGCCTCTTCGAGGAGAAGGGCGAGAAGTTCAAGGTGGAGATCGTCAAGGACATCGCCGCGCGCGGTGCCCAGACGCTGACCCTCTACACCCACGGCGACTGGGTGGACTTCTGCCTGGGGCCCCACGCCCCGAGCACCGGGAAGATCGGCGTCATCAAGATCCTCTCGTCCAGCGGAGCCTACTGGCGCGGCGACCACCGCAACCCGATGCTCCAGCGCGTGTACGGCACGGCCTTCTTCGACAAGAAGGCGATGCAGGAGTACCTGACGCGCGTCGAGGAGGCGAAGAAGCGCGACCACCGCAAGCTGGGCAAGGAGCTGGACCTCTTCCACTTCCACCCGTACGCGCCGGGCGCCGCCTTCTGGACCGCGAAGGGCACCACGTTCTACCAGACGCTCTCCGACTGGATGCGCCGGCTCACCGCGGGCGACGGCTACGTGGAGATCAAGACGCCCCTGATGTTCAACAAGGGCCTCTGGGAGACGAGCGGTCACTGGGGCAAGTACAAGGAGAACATGTTCCTCGTGCTCGACAACGAGACGGGGGAGCATGACTTCTCGCTCAAGCCGATGAACTGCCCGTCGCACCACCTGTTCTACGGCTTCAAGAAGCACAGCTACCGCGACCTGCCGCTGCGCCTGCACACCCAGGATGTGCTCCACCGCAACGAGGCCGCGGGTTCGCTCGGTGGCCTCACGCGCGTGCGCCAGTTCGCCCAGGACGACGCGCACATCTACTGCACCGAGGCGCAGATCACCGATGAGGTGCGGCGCTTCGTGAAGCTGCTGGACCACGTCTACAAGGCGGTGGGGCTCACCTACGCGGTGAAGCTGTCCACGCGCCCCGAGCAGCGCCTGGGGGATGACTCCCTCTGGGATCGCGCTGAGGGGGGCCTCAAGGCCGCGCTGGAGTCGCTGGGCCTGGCGTACGAGCTGGCCCCGGGTGACGGCGCGTTCTACGGGCCGAAGATCGACTTCGCGGTGTCCGACAGCATCGGCCGCCGGTGGCAGCTGGGCACCATGCAGCTGGACTACCTGGCGCCGGAGCGCTTCGACCTGTCGTACGTGGGCGAGGACAACGCGCTGCACCGGCCCGTGGTGCTCCACCGCGCCATCTTCGGCTCCTTCGAGCGCTTCACGGCGATCCTCATCGAGCACTTCGCGGGGGCCTTCCCCGCGTGGCTGGCGCCCGTGCAGGCGGTCATCGTCACCGTGGCGGACCGTCAGGCGGACTATGCTCGCAAGGTGCGCGACACGCTGCGGGCCAAGGGCTTCCGCGTGGACTACGACGAGCGTGGCATGACGCTCAACGCGAAGATCCGCGAGGCGCAGATCCAGAAGATCCCCTTCACGCTGGTGGTAGGCGACAACGAGGTCGCCGCGGAGGGCGTGGCGCCCCGCAGGTACGGCGGCGAAGACCTCAAGAGCATGAAGCTCACCGACTTCGAGGCCCTGCTGGCCAAGGAGGCCGCGCTCCCCTGACGTGTGGGGTTCAAGGCTGGCCCGTGTCTTGCGGACGGGTCTTGACTCCCTGTCGCACCCAAGTATGGTGCCGGACCTTCAATGGGTAGGGGTGTAGGTCTGGCGGGTAGGCGGGGAGGCGGGCAACCCAACGGAGCGACAGTCGGGTGATCGGTCCGTACCCTCTGGAGTGCGGTAGCCATTCCAGTCGAAGCGAAAGAGTGATAGAGGCTGCCGGCTCCTGCCGTGGCCTGGGATGACAACGCCTGAGGCCGCGAAGCTGACGGCACGCTGTAAGGAAGGAATCAGGACGATGCCGAAGTTGAAGACCCGCAGTGGCGCGAAGAAGCGCTTCCAGGTGAAGAAGAGCGGCAAGGTCAAGCACGCCAAGGCCTTTGGCAAGCACCTCTTCACCCACGCCAAGACGCCGAAGCAGAAGCGCGGCAACCGCGGCACCAGCCATCTTCGCGACATGGACGCGAAGAAGGTCATCAAGGAAATGTTCCCCTACGGGGCCTGAGTTTCGACTCAGACACCTCGTGGCCCTTGGCGGAGCGGCGTGAAGCCTGCGCCGTGTGGGGCTGACAACCTACGCAGTCCGGAGTGAGTGAAACATGCGCGTCAAGAAGGGTGTAAAGGCTCGTCGCCGTCGCAATAGTATTTTGAAGCTGGCCAAGGGTTTCCGCGGCCGCCGGAAGAACTGCTACCGCCGGGCGAACCAGGCGGTGGAGCGCGCGCTGGACTACGCCAGCCGTGACCGCATGCAGCGCAAGCGGGACTTCCGTCGCCTGTGGATCGTCCGCATCAACGCGGCGGCCCGTACGGTGGGTCTGTCCTACTCGAAGCTGATCGCCGGCCTGACCAAGGCGAAGATCAGCCTGGACCGCAAGGTGCTGTCCGACATGGCCATCGCGGATCCCGCGGGCTTCGCGGCCGTCGCCAACATCGCGAAGGCGGCCTGAGACACACACTGGCCCGAAAGGGCTGGTGACAGAGCGGATGGGGTGGCCCTCACGGGTCGCCCATCTGCGTAAGTGAACGGGCTGCCTCGCCAGGGCGGCCCTTTTTTTTGCCCCGGATAGGCCATGGGCCTGGGGCCACGTGGAACGGAGGCGACACAGCCATGCGGGACAGGTTGCAGGCGTTGGCGGAGGCTGCTCGGCAGGAGATTGCCCAGGCGGCGGATCTCCCCGCGGTGGAGGCGCTTCGGGTCCGCTATCTGGGCAAGAAGGGTGAGCTGTCCGGCGTGCTCGGCGGAATGGGCAAGCTGCCCCCGGACGAGCGGCGCGCCCTGGGCGAGGTGGCGAACACGGTCAAGGCGGAGCTGGAGAAGCTGCTCTCGGACGCCATCCAGCGCGCGGAGGACGCGGCGCTGGAGGCCCGGCTCCAGGGCCCTGGGCTGGACGTGACGCTGCCGGGCCGTACGGTGGCGCCCGGAAGCCGGCACCCAGTGTCGAGGACGATGGAGGACATCGTCCGGACGTTCTCCCGGCTGGGCTTCGACGTGGCCAGTGGTCCGGAAATCGAGCTGGACTACTTCAACTTCGAGGCGCTGAACCTCCCGAAGGACCACCCCGCGCGGGACATGCAGGACACGTTCTACGTGGAGGAGTTCTCGCTGGGGCACGCGAAGAAGGCGGACAGCTCCGTGCTGTTGCGCACGCACACGTCGCCGGTCCAGGTTCGCTACATGCTTCAGCGCAAGCCGCCCATCCGCGCGGTGATGCCGGGGCGGGTGTACCGGCGCGACTCGGACATCACCCACACGCCCATGTTCCACCAGGTGGAGGGGCTGCTGGTGGACAAGGACGTGACGTTCGCGGAGCTGAAGGGCTCGCTGGATGCGTTCGTGAAGGCGTTCTTCGGCTCGGACACGCGTACGCGCTTCCGCCCGTCGTTCTTCCCCTTCACCGAGCCGTCGGCCGAGGTGGACATCTCCTGCACCTCGTGTGGCGGCAAGGGCTGCCGCGTGTGCAAGCAGACGGGGTGGCTGGAGGTGTTGGGCAGCGGAATGGTGCATCCCAACGTGTTCACCTCCGCGGGGTATGACCCGGGTGAGGTGACGGGGTACGCGTTCGGCATGGGCGTGGAGCGCATCGCCATGCTGCGCTACCGCATCGACGACCTGCGGATGATGTTCGAGAACGACGCGCGGTTCCTCGAGCAGTTCTGAGTCCTGCGGGGCGCGGAGCCCGCATGCCGCCCGTGGGGGTGGCGCGGCCCGCGCTCCTGTCTTCGTCCCGAGTGAGCAAGAGGGTGGACCTGTGAAGATTTCAGTGAAGTGGCTCGGCGATTACGTGGCGCTGCCGCCGTCGGTGGACGAGCTGGCGCGCAAGTTGACCGCCGCGGGCCTCGAGATTGAGGGAATGGAGCGCCCGGCCGAAGGGCTCAAGGGCGTGGTGGTGGCCCAGATTCAGGAGTCCGTGCAGCACCCCAACGCGGACAAGCTCTCCGTCACGAAGATCGACGCGGGAACCGGCACGCTGCTGCAGGTGGTGTGCGGCGCGAAGAACTTCAAGGTCGGCGACAAGGTGCCCCTGGCCACGGTGGGCGCGAAGCTGCCCAACGGCATGGAGATCAAGCAGGCCGCGCTGCGAGGCGTGGACAGCTCCGGCATGCTCTGCTCCGCGAAGGAGCTGGGGCTGAGCGAGGAGTCGAGCGGCCTGCTCATCCTGTCGCCGGACCAGAAGGTCGGCACGCCCATCGCCGAGGCGCTGGGACTGGATGACGTGGTGCTGGAGGTCAACGTCACGCCGAACCGGCCGGACGCGCTCAGCCACCTGGGCGTCGCCCGCGAGGTGGGTGTGGTGACGGGAGCGGCGCTGAAGGTGCCCCAGCCGAAGCCCGCTGAGTCGGGCGCGCCCACGTCCGAGAAGGTGAAGGTCCGGGTGGAGAACCCCGAGCGCTGCCCGAGGTACGCGGCGCGGGTGGTGGAGAACGTCACCATCAAGCCCTCGCCGCAGTGGATGCAGGAGCGGCTGAAGGCCTGTGGCGTGCGCGCCATCAACAACGTGGTGGACGTCACCAACTATGTGAATCTGGAGTACGGCCAGCCGCTGCACGCGTTCGACCTGGACAAGCTCGCGGGGCAGGAGATCGTCGTCCGCATGGCGGCGAAGGGCGAGAAGCTGACCACGCTGGACGGCAAGGCGCGGGCGCTGGACTCGGACGACCTGGTCATCTGTGACAAGTCCACGCCGCAGGCGCTCGCGGGTGTCATGGGCGGCGGGGACAGCGAGGTGACGGAGAAGACGACGCGGCTGGTGCTGGAGTCGGCGAACTTCGCGGGCTCGGGCGTGCGGCGGACGGCGAAGCGGCACGTGCTGCACACGGAGGCGTCGCACCGCTTCGAGCGGGGCGCGGACCTGGACGCGGTGGTGCCGGCGCTGGAGCGGGCCGCGCAGCTCATCGCGGAGCTGTCGGGTGGCACGGTGGCGCCGGGTCGGGTGGACGTGTACCCGGCCGAGAAGCCGCCCCGGCAGGTGACGCTGCGCTTTGCTCGGGTGGAGAAGGTCCTGGGCGTCTCGGTGGCGGAGGCCGAGGTGCGCCGCATCCTGGAGGCGCTGGGCTTCAAGAAGGTCGCGCAGAGCGCGGGGCAGGCGACGTACGAGGTGCCTCGGGCGCGCGTGGACGTGGAGCGTGAGGAGGACCTGCTGGAGGAGGTCGCTCGCGTGTACGGCTACGACAACATCCCGGCGAAGCTGCCGCGCGGTCTGGCCGAACTGGCGCCGGAGCCCGCGCACTCCGAGGCGGAGCGGCGGTTGCGTCAGGCGCTTGCGGGCGCGGGGCTGAGCGAGGTCGTGAACTACTCGTTCGTCGCGCCGAAGAGCCTGGAGGTGCTCGGCCTGAAGGAGCAGCCGGTGGCGCTGCTCAATCCGTTGAGTGTCGAGCAGTCGGTGATGCGCACCAGCCTGTTGCCCGGGCTGCTGGAGAACCTGTCGCGCAGCGTGCGGCACCAGGTGGAGTCGGTGTCGGTGTACGAGACGGGCCGGGCCTACTTCCGCGACGCGGAGGGAGGGCAGGGGATTCGGCCCGCGGCGCGCGAGGTGCATCGTGTGGCGGGGTTGGTGTGGGGTCTGCGCGGGGGCGGCCGGAGCTGGACGCAGAAGGATGCCCGGGCGGACTTCTACGACGCGAAGGGCGCGGTGGAGGCGGTGCTCGCGGCGCTGCGCGTGGAGGGCACCACCTGGTCACCGGGTGGGCCGGCGGCGTACCACCCGAAGGCCAGCGCGGAGGTGAAGGGCGCGGACGGGACGGTGCTGGGCCATGTGGGCGAGTTGCATCCGCGCGTGGTGAAGGCGCTGGGGTTGCCGGAGGGCGTGGTCGTGTTCGAGCTGGACACGGCGCCGCTGTATGCGGCCGCGCGGCTGGTGCCCGAGTACCACCCGCTGCCAAAGTTCCCGGCGGTGCTGCGCGACCTGGCGGTGGTGGTGCCGGTGGAGCAGGCGAACGAGGAAGTGCGGAAGGTGATTCTGGAGGTCGGCGGGCCGCTGGTGGAGGACGCGCTGGTGTTCGACGTCTACACGGGCAAGCCGATTCCCGAGGGGAAGAAGAACCTGGCGTACGCGCTGCGCTACCGGTCGCCGGACCGGACGCTGACGGACGTCGAGGTCAGCGAGGCGCATCAGCGCATCATCAGCGAGGTGAACCAGAGGCTGGGTGCTTCGCTGCGTGCCTGAATTCCTGAATGAAGTCAGAGGGTTGACTTGGCTTCCTGAAGGCTGCAACAGTGTCCCGGCGTTCACCTCACCGTGGGTGGGGGAACTCCGAGGGCTCGCATGACGAAGGCGGACATCATCGAGGGCGTCTACGAGAAGGTCGGCTTCTCGAAGAAGGAGTCGGCCGAAATCGTGGAGCTCGTGTTCGACACGCTCAAGGAGACGCTGGAGCGTGGGGACAAGATCAAGATCTCCGGGTTCGGCAACTTCCAGGTGCGCCAGAAGAAGGCGCGGGTGGGCCGCAACCCGCAGACGGGCAAGGAGATTGAAATCTCTGCCCGTCGGGTGCTGACCTTCCGGCCGAGTCAGGTGTTGAAGAGTGCCTTGAACGGGGAGGCACCGCCGGATGACCACGCGGAGATCGACGCGCGGGAAGAGGCGGCGGCGGATGCGGCGGAGGCTCGGGGGGAAGATTTCGATGAAGAGGGGATGGAAGATTCAGAGGGGTAGGATTTCCCACGGCGCCTTCTTCTCTTGCTTGACCTGAGCGTCGTGTAGGGGCATAAGGGCGCACCGCTTCACGGCGGCCGCAGCAAAGAAGTTCTCGGGGCGTAGCGCAGCCTGGTAGCGCACTTGCTTGGGGTGCAAGTGGTCGCAGGTTCAAATCCTGTCGCCCCGACCATCGAAGGCCCTGGAGTTTCCGGAGAAATCCGGTGACTCCAGGGCCTTCACCTTTTTGGGCTTCTGGAGCCCCGCTGCGTTCCTCTCGCTGATCGCGACCGCGGCGCCCATCTCACTCCTGACGAGCGCAGCACCCAGGTCTCGCGGTGCCACCGTATGCGCTGCCCGCCCGGTTTCGCGGGCAGCGACGGGGCTGCTTGAGGCCGTCGTTCGTCAGGGCTCCTCTTCCAGCTCAGCCATCATCCGGCTCAGTTCGTCGGGGTCGACCTGAGACGCGAGCGAGGCCTCGATGTGCGTGGAGAGGTTCGCAATCGTGGGGGTCTCGAAGATCTCCCGCAGCGGCAGTTGGACGCCGAAGAGCTCATCGACTCGCGAGATGGCTTGTGTGGCGAGCAGTGAGTGGCCCCCCAGCTCGAAGAAGCTGTCGTTGCGGCCAACCTGGGAGATGCCCAACAGCTCCATGAAGATGGCTCCGAGCTGCGTTTCGATTTCGCCTCGAGGCGGCTCGAAGTCCAATCCCTGATCCATCCGCGCCCGATCCGGTGCGGGGAGCGCGTTGCGGTCGAGCTTGCCGTTGGAGGTGAGGGGCAGGGCGTCCATCGCGACGAAGGCGGAGGGCACCATGTACTCGGGCAGTCGCTGGAGCAGGTGAGTGCGAAGGGCGGTCGTGTCCAACGCGTGGCCGTCCGTCAGGACGGCGTAGGCGACGAGGCGGATGTCACCGGGCACATCCTCGCGGACGAGGGCTACGGCCTCGTGGATGGAGGGGTGCTGAGAGAGAACGGCTTCGACTTCGCCCAACTCGATGCGGAAGCCGCGCAACTTCACCTGCGAGTCGGCGCGGCCGAGGAAGTCGAGCTCACCCGAGGCCAGCCAACGCACGCGGTCCCCGGTGCGGTAGAGGCGCGCGCCGGGGGGGGAGGTGAAGGGGTTGGGGATGAAGCGCTCGGCGGTGAGGTCCGGGCGGTGCAGGTAACCCCGGGCGAGGCCAGGGCCGCCGACGTAGAGCTCCCCAGGCACGCCCAGGGGGACGGGGTGAAGGGCTGAGTCGAGGACGTACAACCGCACGTTGGGAAGAGCGCGGCCAATGGTGAGGTGATTGGGATTGACGGAGCCGGGAGTCACGGAGGCGCAGACGGTGACTTCGGTGGGGCCGTAGGCGTTGAGCAGCAAGCGGCCGTGGCCCCAGCGTCGGGCTAGTTCAGCAGGCAGGGCCTCTCCAGCGGAGGCGAGCGTGCGCAGCGAGTCGAGGCCTTCGGGCGAAGTCTGCGCCAGCACGGAAGGCGTGAGGGTGGCGGTGGTGATGGCCTGCTTCTGAAGCAGCGATTGAAGGGGCAGGCCGGGCATGAGGGCGTCGCGCGGGGCCAGGCAGAGTTGTGCGCCGCTGAGGAGTGCGGAGAAGCATTCCCAGACGGAGGCGTCGAAGCCGAAGGCGGCGAACTGAAGAGCCTTCTGTCCGGGCTCCAGGCGAAGGGCGCCCGCGGCGGCGAGAGCGGTATTGCAGAGGCCGCGGTGAGTGAGGAGTGTGCCCTTGGGCTGACCGGTGGAGCCGGAGGTGAAGATGACGTAGGCCAACTGGTCTGCGTGGGCGACGGAAGGCAGGTTGTCGTCGGGAAGAGAAGAGAGCTGTGCCCAGTCGGAGTCGAGGCAGAAGAGCAGCTCGTTCTGGCTGGGGAGTTCGTCCGCGAGGTGTTGCTGGGTGAGGAGAACAGGGACAGCGGCCTGCTGAAGCATGAAGGCGAGGCGTTGAGCAGGGTAGCTGGGGTCCAGCGGGACGTAGGCGCCGCCAGCCTTGAGCACGCCGAGCATGGCTACGGCCATGTCGAGGGAGCGCTCGACGCAGAGGCCGACGAGGGTGTCGGGGCCGACGCCGAGAGAGCGCAGGTGGCGAGCGAGCTGGTTGGCTCGAGAGTTGAGCTGGAGGTAGGTGAGGGAAGAGGACTCGAAGCTGACGGCTGGCGCGTGAGGCGTGCGCTGCACCTGGGCTTCGAAGAGCTGGTGAGCGGTGGTGTCTGGACGCTCCAGATGCGTCTGGTTCCAGTCCACGAGCAGTTGCTGGCGCTCGGAGGCGGGCAGCATGGGCAACTGAGAGAGGCGCAGACTCGGAGCGGTTACGGCCGACTCCAGCAGCGTCCTCAGGTGGCCCATCATCCGCTCGATGGTCTGCGCCTCGAACAGGTCCGTGCTGTATTCGCAGAAAGCCGAGAGGCCTTGCTCGGTTTCATTGAACGACAGCGTGAGGTCGAACTTCGACGTGTGGTGTATCGACGGGACCATCTCCATCGTGAGGTCCGGCAGCTCCAGCTTGCTCCGAGGCTGATTCTGGAGGACGAGCTTGACCTGGAAGAGGGGCGCGTGACCGAGGCTGCGCTCGGGGTTGAGTTCGCGCACCAATTCCTCGAAGGGCACGTCCTGGTGGGCGTAGGCCCCCAGAGACACCTCTCGCACTCGGCCGAGCAGCTCGCGGAAGGTGGGGTCTCCGTCGAGCTTCGTGCGCATGACGAGCTGATTGATGAAGAAGCCGATGAGGCCCTCGGTCTCCGCATGTGTGCGATTGGCGATGTCGGTGCCGACGACGATATCTGTCTGTCCTGAGTAGCGGGCCAGCAGCACGTCGAAGGCGGCTAGCAGCGTCATGTACAGCGTGACGCCCTCGCGCTGGCTCAGCGTCTTCATCGCCGTCACCAACTCCAAGGGGAGCCCGAACTCGTAGTTCTCTCCTTGGACGGTGCGCGCCGTCGGACGCGGCTTGTCGGTGGGCAGCTGCAGCAGTTGAGGAATGCCGTCGAGTTGCTGGCGCCACCAGCCCAACTGGCTCTGGAGCACCTCGCCCTCAAGCCACTGGCGCTGCCATGCGGCGTAGTCGGCGTATTGGATGGCCAGCTCGGGCAGCGGCGAGGGCTGGCCCGCGCTGAGCGCCACGTAGCCCGTGGCCACCTCGCGCACGAGGATGCTCATGGACCAACCGTCCGAGATGATGTGGTGCATCGTCAGCAGCAGCACATGTCTGCGCTCGGCCAGCCTCAGCAGCGTGACGCGCATCAGCGGAGCCCGTGACAGCTCGAAGGGACGCTTTGCCTCTTCGCTGGTGAGGCGCTCTACCTCGGCCTCCAGCTCGGTTGACGACAGACCAGACAGGTCCACCACGGGCACAGGCAGCGTCAACGTGGGGGTGCTGCGCTGCACCGTCGAGCCCTGCTCCGGATGGAACGTGGCTCGCAGCCCCTCATGGCGGCGGATGACCTCGTTGAAGCTCCTCTCCAGCGCCGAGACGTCCAGCACGCCCTCCAGCCGCAGGGCCACCGGCATGTTGTAGAGCGGGCTGTCCGGCTCGAGCTGGTTGAGGAACAAGAGGCGGTGCTGCGCGAACGACAGTGGCAGTGTGCTCCCTCGCGCATGGGGCTGGAGCGGCGGGGCCTGGACGCCCTGATCGGCCCGAGCCGCCACCGCGATGCGCGCCGAGAGCGCGGCCACAGTGCGCAGCTCGAAGAGGTCGCTGAGCGGCAGTTCCACCTGGAAGGCACTTCGAATGCGGCTGGTGACCTGGGTGGCCAGCAGCGAATGGCCGCCAAGGTCGAAGAAGTCATCATCCGTACTCACCACGTCCACGGCCAGCAGCTCACGCCAGATGGCGGCGATGATCTCCTCCACGGGCGTGCGCGGAGCGATGAAGGGTTTGTCCTTCTCGCGTGAGAGCTCCGGAGCAGGCAATGCGCTGCGGTCGAGCTTGTCGTTGGAGGTGAGGGGCAGGGCGTCCATCGCGACGAAGGCGGAGGGCACCATGTACTCGGGCAGCCGCTGGAGCAGGTGAGTGCGAAGGGCGGCCGTGTCCAACGCGTGGCCGTCCGCCAGGACGACGTAGGCGACGAGGCGGCTGTCACCAGGGACGTCCTCGCGCACGAGGGCGACAGCCTCGTGGATGGAGGGGTGCTGAGAGAGGACGGCTTCGACTTCGCCCAACTCGATGCGGAAGCCACGCAGCTTCACCTGGGAGTCGGCGCGGCCGAGGAAGTCGAGCTCACCCGAGACGAGCCAACGCACGCGGTCCCCGGTGCGGTAGAGGCGCGCGCCGGGGGTGGAGGTGAAGGGGTTGGGGATGAAGCGCTCGGCGGTGAGGTCCGGGCGGTGGAGGTAGCCCCGAGCGAGGCCAGGGCCGCCGACGTAGAGCTCCCCAGGCACGCCCAGGGGGACGGGGTGGAGGGCGGAGTCGAGGACGTACAACCGCACGTTGGGCAGCGCACGGCCAATGGTGAGGAGGCTGGGGTTGACGGGGCCGGGAGTCACGGAGGCGCAGACGGTGACTTCGGTGGGGCCGTAGGCGTTGAGAAGCAGGCGGCCGTGGCCCCAGCGTCGGGCCAGTTCAGGAGGCAGGGCCTCACCAGCGGAGGCGAGGGTGCGAAGCGAGTCGAGGCCTTCGGGCGAAGTCTGCGCGAGAACGGAGGGCGTGAGAGTGGCGGTGGTGATGGCCTGCTTCTGAAGCAGCGAGTGAAGGGGCAGGCCGGGCATGAGGGCGTCGCGCGGGGCCAAGCAGAGTTGTGCGCCGCTGAGGAGAGCGGAGAAGCATTCCCAGACGGAGGCGTCGAAGCCGAAGGCGGCGAACTGAAGAGCCTTCTGCCCCGGCTCCAGGCGGAGGGCGCCCGCGGCGGCGAGAGCGGTGTTGCAGAGGCCGCGGTGAGTGAGGAGTGTGCCCTTGGGCAGGCCGGTGGAGCCAGAGGTGAAGATGACGTAGGCGAGGTTTTCACCGCCGCTGAGGGGGGCGAGGTTGTCGTCGGGAAGAGAAGAGAGCTGTGCCCAGTCGGAGTCGAGGCAGAAGAGCAGCTCGTTCTGGCTGGGGAGTTCGTCCGCGAGGTGTTGCTGGGTGAGGAGAACGGGGACGGCGGCCTGCTGGAGCATGAAGGCGAGGCGTTGAGCAGGGTAGCTGGGGTCCAGCGGGACGTAGGCGCCACCGGCCTTGAGAACGCCGAGCAGGGCGACGGCCATGTCGAGGGAGCGCTCGACGCAGAGGCCGACGAGGGTGTCGGGGCCGACGCCGAGAGAGCGCAGGTGGCGAGCGAGTTGGTTGGCGCGGGAGTTGAGCTGGAGGTAGGTGAGGGAAGAGGACTCGAAGCTGACGGCGGGAGCGTGAGGCGTGCGCAGCACCTGGGCTTCGAAGAGCTGGTGAGCGGTGGTGTCGGGGCGCTCCAGGTGCGTCTGGTTCCAGTCCACGAGCAGTTGCTGGCGCTCGGAGGCGGGCAGCATGGGCAACTGAGAGAGGCGCAGACTCGGAGTGGTTACGGCCGACTCCAGCAGCGTCTTCAGGTGGCCGATCATCCGCTCGATGGTCCCCGCATCGAACAGGTCTGTGTTGTAGCGCAGCGTCCCGGTGAAGCCGATGACCGACTCCTCCAGGCCGAGATCGAGGTCGAACTTGGCCGTCTCCGGTTCGGAGGTCAGCAGCTCCAGTCGCAGTCCTGATAGCTCCAGGTCTTCAACGGGCGCGTTCTGGAGGGTGAAGGTGGCCTGGAAGAGGGGACTGCGGCTCGGGTCGCGTTCGGGCTGGAACTCCTCCACCAGCTTCTCGAAGGGCACGTCCTGGTGTTCGTACGCCGCCAGCGTCCGCTGCTGCACTTGCTCCAACAGCTGGTTGAAGGACTGGCTGATATCCACCTGCGTACGCAGCACCAGCGTATTGACGAAGAAGCCGATGAGGCCTTCCACCTCATTCCGGTTGCGGTTGGCGATGGGCGAACCCACCACCACGTCGTCCTGGCCCGAGTAGCGCGACAGCAGCAACTGCCAGCCGGCGAGCAGCACCATGAAGGGCGTGGCCCTCTCGCGCTGCGCCAGCGCCTTGACCGCATCGCTCAGTTCGCGTGACAGATGCACCGGCAGCGCCGCGCCACGGAAGGTCTTCTCCGAAGGCCGCGGCCGGTCTGTCGGCAGCTCCAGCGCGGCGGGGGCGCCGGACAACTGCTGCCTCCACCACTCCAGCTCCTGCTTCAGCACGTCCCCTTGCAGCCAGTTGCGCTGCCACACCGCGAAGTCGGCGTACTGCACCGGGAGGGGCGAAAGCTTCGCCGGCTCGCCACCGGTCAGCTCGCGGTAGTAGGCCCCCAACTCCCGCACCATGACGGCGATGGACCAGCCGTCCGAGACGATGTGATGAATCGTCACGAGCAACAGGTGCTGCTGCGGCGCCATCCGCAACAACGTGGTGCGCACCAGCGGTCTTTGGGCGAGATCCAGCGGACGCAGCGCCTCCTGTCGCGCCAGGCGCTGGGCCTCGGCATCACGCTGCGGGTCACTCAGCCCGGTGAGGTCCACCACGGGCAGATCCACCCGGGCCTCGGCGTGGATGTGCTGCGTCGGCACTCCCTCATGCACCACGAAGGTGGTGCGCAGCGTCTCATGCCGCTGCACCAGCGCGTGCAACGCCTTGCGCAGGGCCTCCGCGTCCAGCGTCCCTTCCAGCTTCAGCACCCAGGGAATGTTGTAGGAGGCGCTGCCCGGCTGGAGCTGATCCAAGAACCACAGCCGCTGCTGGGCGAACGACAGTGGCAGTGCCTGGGTGCGCTCCACCGGCACCACCGGCGGCTGGCGGGAGACCGCGCGGTCTCGCTGAGCCAGGAACTCGGCGAGCCGTGCCACGGTGGGCATGGAGAACAGCTCACCGAGCGGCACGTCCACGCCGAAGGCGGCGCGGGCGCGGGAGACCACCTGGGTGGCCAGCAGCGAGTGACCTCCCAACTCGAAGAAGTCGCCGTGCACGCTCACGCGCTCCAGGCCGAGCACTCCGGCGAAGATGCTCGCCAGTTTCTCCTCGGTCTCTGTACGCGGCGCGACGAAGGTTTCCTGCTCCGTGGCGCCGAAGTCCGGCGCGGGCAGGGCCTTGCGGTCCACCTTGCCATGAGACAGCAGGGGCAGGGCCGGCAGCGCCACGAGCGCCGAGGGGACCATGTACTCGGGGAGGTGCTTCTGCACGAAGGCCCGCAGTGCGGCGGTATCCAACTCAGGGGCGGAAGACACGACGTACGCCACCAGGCGCTTGTCACCCGGCACGTCCTCGCGCACCACCACCACCGCCTCCCGCACACCGGAGAACTGGCGCACCACCGCTTCGATTTCTCCCAGCTCGATGCGGAAGCCGCGCACCTTCACCTGGAAGTCGGTGCGGCCCAGGAACTCCAACGTGCCGTCCTGCGTCCACCGCACCTTGTCGCCAGTGCGGTACAGGCGGGCCCCGGGCCGGATCGAGAAGGGATGCGGCACGAAGCGTTCGGCCGTCAGCTCCGGCCGGTTGAGATAGCCCCACGCCAGGCCGTCTCCACCCACGTACAGCTCACCCGGCACTCCCGGCGGCATCGGCTGCAAGGCCTCATCCAGCACATATGTGCTGGAGTTCCCCAGCGGTCGGCCAATGGGCACCGAGCGTGAGACGTCATCCCCGATGTGCAGTGTGTGCGTCGCGGAGAAGGTGGTGTTCTCGGTGGGGCCGTAGCCGTTGATGAGCACGCTGCCCTCGGGCAGCCGCGCCAGGTGCTCGCGCACCCGTTGGACTGGCAGCACGTCACCACCAGCCAGCACTTGCCGCACTCCAGCCAGGTCCTGCGGCCGGTACGCCACCATCTGCTCGTAGAGCGCCGCCGTCAGCCACAGCGCCGTCACCCCATGGCGCACCAACTGCGCTCCCAGCTCCTCCAGAGACAGCGCTCCGGCCGGCGCCAGCACCAGCTTCGCGCCGTGCAGCAGCGCGCCCCAGATCTCCAACGTGGAGGCATCGAAGGCCACGGGCGCGGCCTGCAGCCACACCTCATGGGGGCCGAAGCGCATGAAGCCGTTGCCCTGCACCAGCCGCACCACGCCCCGGTGCGGCACGCACACGCCCTTGGGCTGCCCCGTGCTCCCCGAGGTGAACATGACGTACGCCAGCGCATCCCCGCCCACGGCCACCTCGGGCGCGGACTCCGGCTGCCGGGCGATCCGGGAGGACTCCTCGTCCATCACCACGAGGACCACGCCCAGCTCCGGCAACTCGTCGGCCATCTCCGAGTGGGTCAGCAGCAGACCCGCGCCGGCCTGCCGCACCACATAGGCCATGCGCTCGGCGGGCCAGGTCCGGTCCAGCGGCACGTAGGAGGCGCCCGCCTTAAGGATGCCCAGCAGGCCCACCACCAGCTCCAGCGAGCGCTCCAGCCGCACCGCCACCCGACTACCGGCATGCACGCCCATGCCACGCAGATGGTTCGCCAGTTGGTTGGCGCGCGTGTCCAGCTGCGCGTACGTCAACTGCTCCACGCCCGAGATGAGCGCCACTGCCTCCGGCGTCGCGGCGGCCTGTCGGGCGAACAGCTCGTGGATGGCCGCTTCGCGCGGATACGCGCTGGCTGTGTCGTTCCACTGCTCCACGACTCGCTGGCGCTCGTCCGGAGTCAGCAGAGGCATGCGGCCCAGCTTCCGGCGCGGTTCGGTGGCCACCGCCTCCAGCAGCGCGACGTAGCGGCCCATCAGCCCCGCCACCGTCCCCGCATCGAAGAGGTCCGTGTTGTAGTTGAGGTGGCCGAAGAAACCCTCGGTGCTCTCCTCCAGCAAGAGGCTGAAGTCGAACGTCGAGGTGAAGATCTCAGGAGCCACCGGATGGAGGGTGAGCCCGGGTAGCGCCAGCTCCTTGTCCGGCGTGTTCTGGAGCGTCAGGGTGACCTGGAACAAGGGAGGACGGCTCAGGTCTCGCTGGGGCTGCAGCTCCTCCACCAGCTTCTCGAAGGGCACGTCCTGGTGTTCGTACGCCCCCAGCGTGCTCCGCCGCACCTGTGCCAGGAATTGGCTGAAGGACTGGTTGGCGTCGATGCGGGCGCGCAGCGCCAGCATGTTGACGAAGAAGCCGATGAGGCCCTCCACCTCGCCCCGGTTGCGGTTGGCGATGGGCGAGCCCACCACCACGTCGTCCTGGCCCGAGTAGCGCGACAGCAGCAACTGCCAGGTGGCCAGCAGCACCATGAAGGGCGTGGCTCCCTCGCGCCGCGCGAGCGCGTTCACCGCGTCGCTCACGGCCTTGGGGATTGTGACCGGTATCACCGCGCCCACGTAGGTCTGCACGGGGGGCCGTTGCCGGTCCGTCGGCAGCTCCAGCGCGGAGGGGGCGCCCGACAACTGCTGCCTCCACCACTCCAGTTCCTGCTTCAACACGTCGCCTCGCAGCCAGTCGCGCTGCCAGGCGGAGTAGTCGACGTACTGCACCGGAAGGGGCGAGAGCTTCGCCGCCTCTCCACCGATCAGCTCGCGGTAGTACGCCCCCAACTCCCGCACCATGACGGCGACGGACCAGCCATCCGAGACGATGTGATGAGTCGTCACGAGCAGCAGGTGCTGCTGGGGCGCCAGCCGCAACAGCGTGGTGCGCACCAGGGGCCCCTGCGCGAGGTCGAACGGACGCAGTGTATCCTGCCGCACCAGCCACTGGGCCTCGGCATCACGCTGCGGGTCACTCAGGCCCGCGAGATCCACCACGGGCAGCTCCAGCAGGGCCTCGGGGTGGATGTGCTGCGTGGGCATGCCCTCATGCACCACGAAGGTGGTGCGCAGCGTCTCATGCCGCCGCACCAGCGCGTGCATGGCCTTGCGCAGGGCTTCCACGTCCAACGCGCCGTCGAGCTTCAGGGCCGAGGGGATGTTGTAGCGGGGGCTGTCTGGCGCAAGCTGGTGGAGGAACCACAAGCGCTGCTGGCCGAAGGAGAGCTGCAGCGGACCGGTGCGGTGCACCGGCGTCAGCGCTGGCGCCTGGAGGCCGAGGCCCGCGCGCACGGCGGCATCAACGCGCTGGGCGAGCGCCTCCACCGTGGGTGCTTCGAAGAGGGCGCGCAAGGGCAGGTTGATGCCAAAGGCCTCGCGCAGGCGGCTGATGACCTGGGTTGCCAGCAGCGAGTGGCCGCCCAGTTCGAAGAAGTGGCCGGTGGCTCCGACGCGCTCCAGGCGGAGCACCTGGGCGAGCAGACCCGCGATGAGCTCTTCGGTGGGTGTGCGCGGCGCGACGTAGCCGCCGAGGAGCGTCGCCGCGGGCTCCGGAGCGGGAAGCGCCCGGCGGTCGAGCTTTCCGTGGGATGTGAGGGGCAGGGCGTCCAGGGCCATGAATGCCGAGGGCACCATGTACTCGGGCAGGTGCTGCTTGAGGGCCAGACGCAGCACGGCCGCGTCGAGTGTGTGGCCCTGGTGCGTGACGACATAGGCCACCAGTCGCTGGTCACCGGGCTCGTCCTCTCGCGCCACCACCACCACGTCCTTGAGGCCTGGCTGCTGCGCCAGGACGGCTTCGATTTCACCGAGCTCGATGCGGAAGCCGCGCAGCTTGACCTGGAAGTCGAAGCGGCCGAGGTACTCGAGGGTGCCGTCGTCGAGCCAGCGCACCTTGTCGCCAGTGCGGTAGAGGCGTGCTCCCGGCTCGGTGGCGAAGGGGTTGGGAATGAACTTCTCCGCGGTCAGCTCAGGCCGGCCGAGGTAGCCGCGCGCGAGTTGGGCACCGCCGATGTACAGCTCGCCGGGGATGCCGACGGGAACGGGGTGCAGGTGCGCGTCGAGCACGTAAGTCTGGACGTTGAGCAGCGCGCGGCCGATGGAGGGCCCCGAGGGCCTGGTGTTGGCGGCGCAGGCGGTTGAGTCGACGGTGCACTCAGTGGGGCCGTAGACGTTGAAGAAGGTGATGCGGGGATGGTGCGCGAGCTGCTGCCAGGTGGACTCGCTAATGGCCTCGCCGCCGATGAGTACCCGCTTCGGACCGTCCTCGTCCCGCGAGGCCAGGCCCTCTTCGAGCAGCAGGCGCAGGTGAGAGGGAGAGCAGTCGAGCACGTCGAGTCGGTAGCGGCGGATCTGCTCAAGCATCAAGCGCACGTCGCCGCGAGCGTCCTCTGAGATGAGGCAGAGGGTGTGGCCATGGGCGAGCTGGATGAGCTGCTTGACGGAGGCGTCGAAGGAGAGAGGAGCGTTGAGGCTGACGCGCAGAGGAGTCTGGGCGTCTGAGTAGACGGCGACGTCGAGGGCCGCGAGCAGGTTGGCGACCGAGGCGTGCTGAATCATCACGCCCTTGGGGCGACCGGTGGAGCCGGAGGTGTAGATGACGTAGGCGAGGTGCTCGGGGGAGACGTTGGAGACAGGGGGAGTGGAGGGCAGACGCGCAAGCTCCGCGCGAGCCGAGTCGAGGAGAACCACGGCCGGAGTGGAGACGGGGAGTCGGTCGACGAGCCAGTCCTGAGTGAGGAGGACCTTCGCGCCGGAGTCCTGGAGCATGAAGCCGAGGCGCTCGCGGGGAAGAGCGGAGTCGAGGGGGACGTAGGCGCCACCGGCCTTGAGGATGGCGAGCAGACCCACGAGGGATTCGACGGAGCGCTCGAGGAAGAGCGCGACGCGAACATCGGGGCCGACGCCGAGGGAGAGCAGGTGGTGCGCGAGCTGGTTTGAGCGCGAGTCGAGCTGTTGGAAGGAGAGGCTGGAGTCCTCGAACAGCACGGCGGGGACGTGAGGCGAGCGTGCGGCATGGTCCGCGATGAGCTGATGCAGGAGGGCGCTCTGCCGCGGGGCCGCGGTGTCGTTCCAGGAGGAGAGGACCTGATGGCGCTCGGCGGCTGTCAGCAAGGGCACCTCGCCCAGGCGACCGGAGGCGTGCGTCTGCAACCCCTCCAGCAGCACTTGCCAGTGCCCCAGCAGCCGGTCGATGGACTCGGAGCTGAAGCGCGCCTCCTCATAGGAGAAGGTGAGCGTCAGTCGGGGCCCCGGCGAGACGATGGCCGTCAGCGGGTAGTTGGTGTGGTTGAAGGCCTGGACGTCGAGCACCTGGAGGTCGCCCGAGCGCTGACGCAGGGAGGATTCGAGCGGGTAGTTCTCGAAGACCAGCAGCGAGTCGAAGAGCGAGGCGCCGCGAGGGAGCTGACTCCAGGACTGTACCTGCACCAGGGGCGTGTGCTCGTAGGTGGCCTGGGTGGACTGGCGCTCCTGGAGCTGACGCAGCCAGGTGAGCACCGGCTGGTGGGCCTCCACCTGCACGCGCACCGGCAGCGAGTTGATGAAGAGCCCCATCATGGCCTGGGAGGCGGGCAGCTCTGCGGGGCGCGCGGCGGAGGTGGCACCGAAGAGGACGTCGGAGTCACCGGAGTAGCGGCCCAGCAGCAATGCCCAGGAGGCCTGAAGGAGGGTGTTGAGGGTGAGCTGGTGGCGGCGGGCGAAATCCTGGAGCGCGGCGGTGGACGCGGAGGAGACGGCCAGGGAGCGCCTGCCCATGGACCGCGCCCCGGAAGTCATTGCGGCGGTGGATGCCCCCGGAAGAGGCGTGGGGGCGTGGAAGCCCTGGAGCGTTTCTCGCCAGAAGGACTCGGCGGAGGGGCGCGAGGGCTGACGCAGCCAGGAGATGTAGTCGCGGTAGAGGGGCCTGGCCCGAGGGCGCGGCGGCTGGGAGTGGAGCAGGGCGTCGTAGGTGGCGAAGAGGTCCTGCAGGAGCAGGCCCACGCTCCAGCCATCCAGGAGCAGGTGGTGCTGACTCCAGACGAGCTGCCAGGACGCGTCGCCCAGGCGAAGCACGGCCAGGCGCATGAGGGGAGGGCAGGCCAGATCGAAGCCGCGTGCGCGGTCCTCGGCGAGGAAGGCGTCGGTGTGGGCCTGTCGCTGTTGGGCGTCGAGGTGCCGCCAGTCGAGCTCGGCCCAGGGGAGCGAGGCGTTCGAGTGCACCACCTGGAGCGGCTCGGTCAGCCCTTCCCACACGAAGCGGGTGCGCAGGACGGGGTTCTGCGCCACCACCTGGTCCCATGCGCGCTGGAATCTCCGCGGGTCGAAGTGCCCCTGGAGACGGAACGAGGACTGGACGAAGTAGACACCGGAGTCCGGGACGAGCAGCGCATGGAAGAGCATGCCCTGCTGCATCGGGGAGAGCGGGTAGATGTCCTCGACGTCTGGACCGAGGCGCTGGAGGAGGCGGTCGAGCCCGTCCTGCTCCAGGGTGGCGAGCGGGAAGTCCGAAGGGGTGAAGCGTCGCGCGTCCTCGGTGGTGCGCCCGAAGATCAGCGCACGCAGCCTGGACAAGAACCCCAGCGCGAGCGCCTCCACCGTGGCGCGCTCATGCAGGTGCGTGCTGTACGTGAAGGACAGATGCAACTCACCTCCGCGCACGAGTCCACCCACCTCGAGCAGGTGGCTCCGCTCGTGGTCAGGAGCCACTGATGCACCCACCGGCTCATTCGCGAGGGCGAAGGTGGAGCTGCCGGCGGCGTCGAGTTGACCGAGGTAGTTGAAGGAGACCTGCGCGCGGGGAAGGGCGCGGAGGCGGGCGGCGGTCTCGCGGGTGGTGAGGTGACGCAGCAGTCCGTAGCCCAGGCCCTTGTTGGGCAGCCGGCGCAGTTCGTCGCGCACCGCGCGCAGCGCATCGCCCGGCGAGGAGGCGTCAGGCAGCTGGAAGAGGACGGGGTAGGTGGCGGTGAACCAGCCGACAGTGCGCGACAGGTCCACGCCCTCGAAGAGGTCCTCGCGGCCATGGCCTTCCAACTCCACCAGCACGGAGCCGTGGCCCGTCCAGTGGCGGAGGGACTGGGTGAGCGCACCCAACAGGACGTCCTCGAGGCGGGCCCGGTACGCGACAGGCACCTCTTGCAGCAGGGTGCGCGTCTCGTCGGCGTCCAGCGAGAGGCTAAAGGTGCGAGCCGAGGCGATGGTGTTGGGGCCGGCGGTACGGTCCACCGGAAGCGGACGCACCTGGGTCCTGGCGTCGTTCAGCCAGTAGTCCAGCTCTTGCTTCAGTGCTTCGGAGTGAGCGTGCTGCTCGAGCTTTTCGGCCCAGGCCTTGAAGGGTGTGGACTTGGCCGGCAGCGCGGGCGTCTGGCCCGCGCGGAGCTGGGTGCAGAGGCGCTCCAGGTCCTCGACGAGCACACGCCAGGAGACGGTGTCGACCGCCAGGTGGTGGGCCACCAGCAGCACACGGGCCGGACGGTCAGCGCCCAGCGAGATGTGGGCGGCGCGCAGCAGCAGTCCCTCATCCAACGAGAGGCTGGCTTGCAGTCGCGTGGCCTCGGCTTCCAGAGCTTGGGCCTGCTGGGACTCGGGCAGGGAGGACAGGTCCACGCGCACCACGTGCAGCGGGGCCTCTAGACCCGAGGAGTGCTGGCTCCATCCGCCCTCGGGCTGGGGCGAGTACTTCATGCGTAGCGCATCGTGGTGCGCGACGAGCCGGCGCAGGGCCTCCTCGAGCACAGAGGCGTCCAGTGGCGTGCGCACCTGTAGCAACAGGGCCTGGTTGAAGGGGTGCGGCAACGGCGAGGACTCGAAGAAGGCGTGCTGCACGGGGGTCAGCGGCACCGGCCCCTGCACCAACCCCTGCTCTCCCAGGTTGAGTGGATCCTGCCGGGCCACCGCCGCCAGCGTTTCCACCGTCTGGTGCTGGAAGAGCTGGCGCGGCGACAACCGCAGCCCGGCTTCGCGCGCCCGCGCCACCACCTGCAGGCTGACAATCGAGTCGCCTCCCAACTCGAAGAAGTTGTCGCGGATGCCTACCTGGGCACGGCCCAACACCTTGGACCAGATGTCCACCAGCGTCTGCTCGGTGGCATCGCGCGGGGCCTCATAGGAGGAGGACAGCTCAGGCCTCTGGCTGTCGGGAGCGGGCAGCGCCTTGCGGTCCACCTTGCCGTTGGCCGTCAGCGGCAACGCCTCCAGGCGCACGAAGGCACCCGGAATCATGTACTCCGGCAGCCGCTCCTTGAGGTGCGCGCGCAGCTCGGCCACGGAGGCCTCGCCGACGACGTAGGCCACCAGACGCTTGAGGCCATGGTCCTCGCGCGCGACGACGACGGACTGGTGAAGGGCCGGGTGCTTCAGCAGTGCCGCCTCCACCTCGGGCAGTTCGATGCGGAAGCCGCGGATCTTCACCTGCGTATCCGCGCGGCCCAGGAACTCGAGCACGCCATCGGCGCGGCGGCGCACCAGGTCTCCGGTGCGGTACATGCGCGCGCCGGCCTCGGGGCTGAAGGGGTCTCGCAGGAAACGCTCAGCGGTGAGCTCGGGTCGGCCGAGGTAGCCGCGAGCCAGGCCGTCACCAGAGATGAAGAGTTCGCCCGGCACGCCCACCGGGACGGGCCTCAGGAGCGAGTCGAGCACGTACAGCCGGGTGTTGCCGATGGGGGTGCCAATGGGGACGGAAGTGCCCACCTGGGAGGCGTCCGTCATGCGGAAGCAGGAGGCGAAGAGCGTGGACTCGGTGGGGCCGTAGCAGGCCGTCACGGGAATGCGCAGCCTCTCCAGCACGCGGCGCACGTGGGGCGCGGAGACGACGTCGCCACCGGTGAGCAACTGCTTCACCGAGTGCAGGCCCTCGAGGTTGGCGTCCACCATCTGGGTGAAGAGGCCGGCGGTGAGGTGGAGGGTGGTGACGCGGTGGCGCTCGAGGACGGCCTGGAGCTCGCGCACGTCATTGGGAGCGTGTGGCGGGAAGAGGACGAGGCGTCCGCCGTGGAGCAGAGGTCCCCAGACCTCGAGGGTGGAGGCGTCGAAGGAGATGGGTGCGATGAGGAGGAAGGAGTGCTCGGGCCCCAGGTCCATGTAGTCGACGCGACCGAGCAGCAGGCGCATGACGGAGCGGTGCTCGATGCAGACGCCCTTGGGCCTGCCGGTGGAGCCGGAGGTGAAGTCGATATAGGCCAGATTGCGCGACGTGGTGGACGAAGAGGGCGCGGAGGTGGGCTGCCGCTCCAGGGCGTCGGAGACTTCGTCGAGCCGGACGAGCGTCAGGCCTTCGGTGGGCAGGCGCGAGGCGAGGGCGCCCGTGGTGAGGAGGACCTGGGGCCGTGCGTCCTCGAGCATCTGGGCCAGGCGCTCGCGCGGGTAGTCCACGTCGAGGGGCACGTAGGCGCCGCCGGCCTTGAGGATGGCGAGCAAGGAGACGACGAGCTCGACGGAGCGCTCCAGGCAGAGGGCGACGCGGGAGTCGGGGCCGACGCCGTGGCGCTGGAGGAGCCAGGCGAGCTGGTTGGCGCGCTCGTCGAGCTGGCGATAGGTGAGGCGCTGGTCGGCGGACTCCAGGGCAATGGAGTCGGGGCGCAGGGCCACCTGCTGGGCGAAGACGTCGTGGATGCAGGAGTCGCGCGGGTAGTCGTAGGCCGTGTCGTTCCAGCCCTCCAACACCTGGTGTCGCTCCGCGTCCGAGAGCAACGGCAGCGAGGACGTGAGCTGTCGCGGGTCGGCGACCATGCCTTCAATCAGCCGCCGCAGGTGCCCCGCCATGCGGGCCACCGTCGAGGACTCGAAGAGGTCGGTGCTGTAGTCGAGCGTCCCTCGGAAGCCGTCCTTTGTGTCCTCCAACGTCAGCGTCAGGTCGAAGCGCGAGGTGTGGCTTTCCACCGGCACCGGCTTCAGGGAGAGGCCCGGCAACGCCAGCTCGGGAATGGGCGCGTTCTGCAGGATGAACATCACCTGGAACAGCGGCGTGCGACTGAGGCTGCGCTCCGGCTGCAACGCATCCACCAGCTTCTCGAAGGGCACATCCTGGTGGGCGTAGGCGCCCAGCGTCGTCTCGCGCACGCGGGAGAGCAGCTCTCGGACGGAGAACTCCCCGTCCAGCTTCGTGCGCAGCACCAGGGTGTTGACGAAGAAGCCGATGAGCCCCTCTGTTTCGCCCCGCGTGCGGCCGGCGATGGGCGAGCCGATGTTGAAGTCGTCCTGGCCCGAGTAACGCGACAGCAGCACCTGCCACGCGCCGAGGAGCGCCATGAAGGGCGTGACGCCTTCACGCTGGGCCAGGGACTTGAGCGCCTCGGACAGCTCCCGGGAGAGCGCCACGGGCTGCTGGGCACCCCGGAAGGACTGCACCACGGGGCGAAGCCTGTCGGTGGGCAGCTCCAGCGACTCCGGCGCTCCGGCGAGCTGCTGACGCCAGTACGCGAGCTGCTTTTCCAGCACGTCACCCTGGAGCCATCCGCGCTGCCAGGACGCGTAATCGGCGTACTGGATGGGCAGCTCGGGCAGGGCCACTTCCTGGCCGGATAGGAAGCCCTCGTACAGCGCCGCCATCTCACGGATGAGCACGCCCAGAGACCAGCCGTCGGAGACGACGTGGTGCATGTCCAGCAGGAGCACGTGCTCGCGTTCGCCAAGCCGCAGCAGCGTGGTGCGCAGCAGTGGCCCCCGGGTGAGGTCGAACGGCTGCGACGCCTCTTCGCGCGCCAGGCGGAGCATCTGCTCCTGGCGCTCGTTCTCGGGCAGGTGCGTCAGGTCCACGGCCGTGAGCGGCACCGGGAGCTTCGAGGTGATGACCTGGACGGGGCTGGAGCCCTCGGCGTGGAAGGTGGTGCGCAGGGACTCGTGGCGCTGGACGAGCGCGTTGAAGCTTCGCTCCAGGGCCACGAGGTCCAGCTCGCCTTCCATCCGGACCACAGCGGGAATGTTGTACGTCGCGCTCCCCGGCTCGAGCTGATCGAGGAACCACAGCCGCTGCTGGGAGAAGGACAAGGGCAGGGCCTGAGTCCTGGGCACCGGCAGGATGCGCGGCGCCGCGGCCTTTGCATCTTCCTCGGCGGACTGCTCGGGGACGACGAGGCCTGCCTGCTTCGAGAGGAGCGCGGCGAGGCCGGCCACGGTCGGCGCCTCGAAGATGTCGCGCAGAGCCAACTCCACGCCGAAGGTCTCGTAGATGCGCGAGACCGCCTGCGTGGCCAGCAGTGAGTGGCCGCCCAGCTCGAAGAAGCTGTCGTCCAGGCCCACGCGTTCCACCTTGAGCAGCTCCGTGAAGATGGCCGCGAGCTGCTTCTCCACGGGATTGCGCTGGGTCTCGGCGAGCGCCTTCACCAGGAGGCTGGCGAGCCCCGCCACGGTCGGCGCCTCGAAGATATCGCGCAGGGACAACTCCACGCCGAAGGTCTCGTAGATGCGCGAGACGGCCTGCGTGGCGAGCAGCGAGTGACCGCCCAGTTCGAAGAAACTGTCATTGCGGCCGGCGCGCTCCAAGGAGAGGAGCTCGGTGAAGATGGCCGCGATTCGTTCCTCTGTCTCGCCGAGGGCGGCGCTGTACTCCTCGCTCAGCTCGGACCCGGCCCGGTCCGGAGCGGGCAGTGCGCTGCGGTCGAGCTTGTCGTTGGAGGTGAGAGGCAGGGCGTCCATCGCGACGAATGCGGAGGGCACCATGTACTCGGGCAGCCGCTGGAGCAGGTGGGCGCGAAGCGCGGCCGTGTCCAACGCGTGGCCATCGGTGAGGACGGCGTAGGCGACGAGGCGGCTGTCACCGGGCACATCCTCGCGCACGAGGGCGACGGCCTCGTGGATGGAGGGGTGCAGAGAGAGGACGGCTTCGACTTCGCCCAACTCGATGCGGAAGCCACGCAGCTTCACCTGCGAGTCGGCGCGGCCGAGGAAGTCGAGCTCGCCTGAGGAGAGCCACCGTACGCGGTCCCCGGTGCGGTAGAGGCGCGAGCCGGGGGTGGAGGTGAAGGGGTTGGGGATGAAGCGCTCGGCGGTGAGGTCGGGGCGGTGCAGATAACCCCGTGCGAGGCCAGGGCCACCGACGTAGAGCTCCCCAGGCACGCCCAGGGGGACGGGGTGCAGGGCGGAGTCGAGGACGTACAGGCGCACGTTGGGCAGCGCACGGCCAATGGTGAGGTGATTGGGATTGACGGGGCCGGGAGTCACGGAGGCGCAGACGGTGACTTCGGTGGGACCGTAGGCATTGAGAAGCAGACGTCCGTGGCCCCAGCGTCGGGCCAGTTCTGCAGGCAGGGCCTCACCGGCGGAGGCGAGGGTGCGAAGCGAGTCGAGGCCTTCGTGTGAAGTCTGCGCGAGAACGGAGGGCGTGAGAGTGGCGGTGGTGATGACCTGCTTTTGCAACAGCGAGTGCAAGGGAAGCCCAGGCATGAGGGCATCTCGTGGTGCCAGGCAGAGCTGAGCGCCGCTGAGGAGTGCGGAGAAGCATTCCCAGACGGAGGCGTCGAAGCCGAAGGCGGCGAACTGAAGAGCCTTCTGCCCCGGCTCCAGGCGGAGGGCGCCCGCGGCGGCGAGAGCGGTGTTGCAGAGGCCGCGGTGAGTGAGGAGCGTGCCCTTGGGCTGGCCGGTGGAGCCGGAGGTGAAGATGACGTAGGCCAACTGGTCTGCGTGGGCGACGGAAGGCAGGTTGTCGTCGGGAAGAGAAGAGAGCTGTGCCCAGTCGGAGTCGAGGCAGAAGAGCAACTCGTTCTGGCTGGGGAGCTCGTCCGCGAGGTGTTGCTGGGTGAGGAGAACGGGGACGGCGGCCTGCTGAAGCATGAAGGCCAGGCGCTGAGCAGGATAGCTGGGGTCCAACGGGACGTAGGCGCCGCCAGCTTTGAGAACGCCGAGCATGGCAACGGCCATGTCGAGGGAGCGCTCGACGCAGAGGCCGACGAGGGTGTCGGGGCCGACGCCGAGGGAGCGCAGGTGGCGAGCGAGTTGGTTGGCGCGGGAGTTGATCTGGAGGTAGGTGAGGGAAGAGGACTCGAAGCTGACAGCGGGAGCGTGAGGTGTGCGCTGCACCTGGGCTTCGAAGAGCTGGTGCGCGGTGGTATCTGGATGCTCCTGGTGCGTCTGGTTCCAGTCCACGAGCAGTTGCTGGCGCTCGGAGGCGGGCAGCATGGGCAACTGGGAGAGGCGCAGACTCGGAGTGGTTACGGCCGACTCGAGCAGCGTCTTCAGGTGGCCCATCATCCGCTCGATGGTCTGCGCCTCGAACAGGTCCGTGCTGTACTCGCAAAGGAAGTCGAGCCCGTGCGGCAGGTCGGTGAACTCGACGGTGACGTCGAACTTCGACGTGTGGTCGTCCACCGGCAGCAGCTCCATGGTGAGGCCGGACACCTCCAGCTTCGGCTGCGGCAGGTTCTGGAGGACGAGCTTGACCTGGAAGAGGGGCGCGTGACCGAGGCTGCGCTCGGGGTTGAGCGCGCGCACCAGCTCCTCGAAGGGCACGTCCTGGTGGGCGTAGGCGCCCAGCGACGCCTCGCGCACGCGACCGAGCAGCTCACGGAAGGTCGGGTCTCCGTCGAGCTTCGTGCGCATGACGAGCTGGTTGATGAAGAAGCCGACGAGTCCCTCGGTCTCCGAGTGGGTGCGGTTGGCGATGTCGGTGCCGACGACGATGTCCGTCTGCCCTGAGTAGCGAGCCAGCAGCACGTCGAAGGCGGCCAGCAGCGTCATGTAAAGCGTGACGCCCTCGCGCTGGCTCAGCTCGCGCAGCGACGAGGCAAGCGAGGCTGGCAGGGTGAGGACGCGGGTGGCGCCGCGGTACGTGCGCGCCGTCGGACGCGGCTTGTCGGTGGGCAGTTGCAGCAGTTGAGGAATGCCGTCGAGCTGCTGGCGCCACCAGCCCAACTGGCTCTGGAGCACTTCGCCCTCCAGCCACTGTCGCTGCCAGGCCGCGAAGTCCGCGTACTGGAAGGCCAGCTCGGGTAGCGGCGAGGGACGGCCCGCGGTGAAGGACTCGTAGAGGGCGGCCATCTCACGGACGAGGATGTCCATGGACCAGCCGTCGGAGATGATGTGGTGCATGGTCAGCACCAGCACGTGCTCGCGCTCGGCCAGCTTCAGCAACAGCACTCGCATCAGCGGAGCGCGGCTCAGGTCGAACGGGCGTTGGACCTCGATGACGATGCGCCGCTCCACCTCGGCATCCTGGGCGGCGAGAGGGACGGTGGACAGGTCCACCACCGGCAGGGCCAGGGCAACGTCCGAGGCGATGCGTTGGACCGTCATTCCGTGGGTGGTGTGGAACGTCGCGCGCAGACCCTCGTGGCGGTGGATGGCCGCGTCGAAGGTCTTCTTCAGGGCTTGCACGTCCAGCGCACCACGGAGCCGGAGGACGGCCGGCATGTTGTAGAGGGGGCTGTCCGGCTCCAGCCGGTCGAGCACCCACAGGCGCTGCTGCGCGAAGGACAAGGGCAGCGTGTCGGTGCGGGGCAGCTTCCGCATCGGCGGGTACTGCCTCACATCGCGGTGGGCCTGAATGGAGGCGTCGATGCGCGCGGCCAGTGCGGCCACGGTGCGTGCCTCGAAGAGTTCACGCAGCGGCAGCTCCATGGAGAAGACGGACCGCACGCGGGCAATGACCTGGGTGGCCAGCAGTGAGTGGCCGCCCAGGTCGAAGAAGTCATCGAGCGCGCCGACCCGCTCCACTCCGAGCAGCTCGCTCCAGATGCGCGCGAGCGACTCCTCCACCGGCGTGCGCGGCGCGACGTACTCCGCGCCCAGCTCGGGCCGGGCGAGGTCCGGAGCCGGGAGGGCCTTGCGGTCCACCTTGCCATTGGGAGTCAGGGGCAAGGCGTCCAGGGCCATGAAGGCCGAGGGCACCATGTACTCGGGCAATTGCTCGCGCAGGAAGCCGCGCAGGGCCGCCAGGTCCGCACCCGGCGCCGAGGGCACCACGTAGGCCACCAGACGCGCCTCCGCCGCGCCGTCCTTGCGTGCGGCCACCACCGTCGCGCGCACGGATGGGTGCCGGGCCAGCACCGCCTCCACCTCGCCCAGCTCGATGCGGTAGCCCCGCACCTTCACCTGCTGGTCGACGCGGCCCAGGAACTCCACCGTCCCGTCCGCGTGCCAGCGCGCCAGGTCTCCGGTGCGGTACATGCGCGCGCCCGGCGTGGCTGAGTACGCGTCGGGCACGAAGCGCTCGGCGGTCAGCGACGGCCGCTCCAGGTAGCCGCGGGCGATGCCCTCGCCGCCAATGTAGAGCTCTCCCGCGACGCCCACTGGCACCGGACGCAGCCACGCATCCAGCACGTAGAGGGCCGTGTTGGCGATGGGGGTGCCGATGGAGATGGGCCCCGTCACCGCGTCCACGGTGTGCGTGGAGGACCAGATGGTCGTCTCGGTGGGGCCGTACATGTTGAGCAGCACGCCGCCGCGCAGGGCGCCGCGCAGCCGGGTGGCCAGCTCTGGCGGCAGGGCCTCGCCGCCGACGAGGAGCTGGCGCACGGAGGCGAGCGCCTCGAGCCCACGGGACTCGCTGAGCAGCGCGAGGGCGCGCGACGGTGTCAGCTGCAGGTGGGTGACGGCGTGGCGCAGCAGCGACTCGGCCACCTGGCCCTGCTCGGCCTCGGTGTGCAGGACGACCTTGAAGCCACGGCACAGCGTCCACAGCAGCTCCAGCACGGAGATGTCGAAGGAGACGCTGGTGACGGCCAGCCAGGTGCCGGAGGAAGCGGCGCTCAGTCGCGCATCCATCCCCGCGAAGAAGTTGGCCACGTTGCGGTGCTGCACCATGACGCCCTTGGGGGAGCCCGTGGTGCCCGACGTGTAGAGGACGTAGGCGAGGTCCTCGGGGAGGGCGCCACCGGACGGGGACACGTCCGCGACGGTGCCAGCCAGGCCGGGCTCGTCCAGGTAGACGCACTCGACCGCCGCCGGGATGGTTCCGGCCAGGTGCCGCTGGGTGAGCAGGACGCGGGCCCCGCAGTCGCGCAGCATGAAGGCCAGGCGCTCCGCGGGGTAGGACGGATCCAACGGCACGTAGGCGCCGCCGGCCTCGAGGACACCCAGGAGCCCCGTCACCAGCTCCACGGAGCGCGAGGCGCAAAGGGCGACAAGCGCGCCGGGGCGAACGCCGCGAGCGCGAAGCTGGCGGGCGAGGGCGGAGGCACGCGCCCGCAGCTCCCGGTACGTCAGCGCGGAGTCACCACACACCAGGGCCACGGCCTCGGGCGTGCGCGCTGCCTGTTCCGAGAAGAGCTGGGGCAGGGTGGCTGTCCGCTCGAAGCGCGCGGCGGTGTTGTTCCACTCCACCGTCACCCGGTGCTCTTCCTCGAGGGACAAGAGCCCCAACGCGCCGATGCGCTGGTCGGGCCGCGCCACCGCGCTGGCCAGCAGCGCGCCCAGGTGTGCCACCATCCGCCGCGCGGTGCTGGCCTCGAACAAATCCGTGCTGTACTCCAGCGTGCCGCTCAGCCCGTCGGCCGTGTCCGTCAGCGACAGCGTGAGGTCGTACTTCGCCGCAGGCGACTCCACGTCCAGCGACCGCAGGGACAGGCCCGGCAGCGTCACGGAGGGCAGCGGGTCCTGCTGCACCAGGAGCATCACTTGGAAGAAGGGGGAGCGGCCCAGGTCGCGCTGGGGGCGCAGCTCCTCCACCAGCTTCTCGAAGGGCACGTCCTGGTGCGCGTACGCGCCGAGCGTCACCTGGCGCACCCGGCCGAGCAACTCGCGGAAGGTCAGCTCCGCGGAGAGGTGGGTTCGCAGCACCAGGTTGTTGATGAAGGCGCCCACCAACCCCCGCAGCTCGGCGCGGCGGCGGCCGGCGATGGCGGTGCCGACGCTGACGTCCTGCTGACCGGAGTAGCGGTGAAGCAGCGCTTGGAAGCCGGCGAGCAGCACCATGAAGGGCGTGCCGCCCTCGCTGTGCGCCAGGGCCTTGAGGGCCTGGGTCAGCTCACGCGGCAGGCGCACCGGCACGCTGGCACCGCGGAAGGACTGCGCCATGGGGCGAGGCTTGTCGGTGGGCAGCTCCAGGGCATGCGGGGCACCCGAGAGCTGCTGGCGCCAGTACGCCACTTGAGAGTCCATCACCTCGCCGCGCAGCCACTGGCGCTGCCAGCGCGCGTAGTCGGCGTAGCGCACGGGCAGCTCGGGCAGGGGCGAGGGACGGCCGGAGGCCAGCGCCTCATAGAGCGCCGCCAGCTCGCGGACGAGCACGCCCATGGAGGTGCCGTCGGAGACGAGGTGGTGCATCGTCAGCGCCAGCACATGGGTGTGCTCGGCCAGCCGCAGCAACACCCCACGCATCAGCGGACCGTTCTCCAGGTCGAAGGACTGTCGCGCCTGCGCGAGGGCGTGGCGGAGCGCTTCGTCTTCACGCCGCGCCTCCGGCACACCACTCAGGTCCACCACTGGCAGTGCCACGGTGAGAGAGGGGGAGAGGCGCTGCACGGGCTGGCCATCCTCGGTGACCACCGTGGTGCGCAGCGCCTCGTGGCGCTGCACGAGGACATCGAAGCAGCGCCGCAGCACGTCCACGTCCAGCGCCCCCTCCAACCGGAGGGCGGCGGGGATGTTGTAGACGGGGCTTGCGGGCTCGAGCTGCTGGAGGAACCACAAGCGCTGCTGGGCGAAGGACAGCGGCGCCGGTCCGGTGTCGCTTCCCCGCTCCAGCGTCGGCATTCCCCGGTCCGCCATGTCCGAGGAGCGGGCCGCGAGCAGCTCCAGCGCCAGCGCGCGAGGAGAGGGCCCCCGCAGCAGCGCGTCCAGGGAGAGGGCCACGCCCAGCGCCTGCTCCGCGTCGTGCGCCAGCTCGGCGGCGCCCAGGGAGTCCAGGCCATACCGGGTGATGGGCGCGTCCGAGGCCACTTCCTCCACTCGCACGCCCGCGCGCGCGGCCAGCCGCTGCCGCAGCCAGTTCTCGAGGGACTCGGCGGTATCCATCGCTCCGTCGGTCGAGGCCGTGGGCGCTTCGGCCGAGGGAGCCGAGGCGACCGGCTCGCGCCATGCCAGCACTTCCCGCAGCTCGCCTGCGAGCCAGGCCGCGCGCGTGCCCTGACGCTGAATCTTCCCGCTCGACGTCTTGGGGATGCTGCCGGGCTCGATGAGCACCAGCGCGTGCAACTGCACCTCGTGCAGCTCCGCCAGCGCCTGGCGCACCGCCGCGAGCACCTCCTCCACGGAGGCCAGCTGCCGGCGCGGGTCCACCTCCTGCACCAGCACCAGGCGCTCCTCGCCCTCCACCTCCACGCTGAAGGCCGCGCCGCACCCGGGGCGCAGCGACGGGTGGGCCTGCTCCGCCGTCAGCTCCAGGTCCTGCGGGTAGTGATTGCGCCCGCGAAGGATGAGCAGGTCCTTGAGACGGCCGGTGACGAAGAGCTCGTCACCGCGCAGGAAGCCCAGGTCCCCGGTGCGAAGGAAGGGCCCGTGGCCGTCGGCCGTCCTCGCCTGGAAAGCCCGCGTCGTCTCCTCGGGGCGCTGCCAGTAGCCCCGCGCCACGCTGGCGCCACTCACCCAGACTTCGCCCACCTGGCCCGCTCCGCACTCACGCAGCGATTCGGGCTCGACGATGAGGACCTGCTGGCCCTGCATCGTCTGGCCGCTCCCCACCAGCACGCGCGCGTCCCGCGCGTCCGCCTCGGCGGGCTCCACGCGGTTGCGGCCCAGGGGCTCGGCCTTCACCGCGTGCAGCGCGGGGCCTGTGCCCTTCTTCACTCCGGAGACAATCAGCGTGCCTTCGGCGAGGCCGTAACACGGGTAGAGCGCCTCACGCCGGAAGCCGCACGGGCCGAAGGCCTCGACGAAGCGCTCCAGCGTCTCGGGGCGGATGGGCTCCGCGCCGCAGAAGGCCAGCTCCCAGCGGCTCAAGTCCAATTGCTGGCGCTGCTCGGGGGAAATCTTCCGCGTGCACAGCTCGAACGCGAAGTTGGGGCCGCCGCTGATGGTACCGCCGAAACGCGAGACGGCCTCCAGCCAGCGCAGCGGGCGCTTGAGGAAGTCCAGCGGGGACAGCAGCGTCACGGGGAAGCCGCCATGGAGCGGTTCGAGGATGCCTCCGATGAGGCCCATGTCGTGGTACGGCGGCAGCCAGATGACACCCACGCTGTCGTCGTGCGCGCCGAACGAGCGGTGGATGTGGCTCAGGTTGTCGAGCAGGTTGGCGTGGGTGAGCATCACGCCCTTGGGCGTGCCCGTGGAGCCCGAGGTGTACTGGAGGAAGGCCAGCGAGTCGGAGGAGAGCTGGGGCCGCTGCCAGGAGACCGCGGCGTCCGAGGGCAGCGCATCGGTGGCCAGCCAGTGAAGGTCCTTCAAGTCCGGGGCGTGCTCGAAGAGGAAGTCGCCCATCGAGAGGATGAAGGACGTGGTGAGCACCACGGTGGCCTGTGCGTCGCGGATGACGGCGCGAAGCCGGGGCAGGGTGCGCTCCAGGCGCGAGGGGTCCGGCGGATAGGCGGGGACGGCGACGAGGCCCGAGTAGAGGCAGCCGAAGAAGCCGGCGATGTATTCGAGTCCCGGAGGGTAGAGCAGCACGGCGCGCTCCCCGGCGCTCGCCACGGCCTGGAGGGCCCCGGCGATACGGCGGGCGTGTGCTGAGAGCTGCGCGTAGCTGAGGGTGGGCTCGGCCTCGTCCTCGAGGAAGCGGTAGAGGAGGGCGTCGGGCTTGTCGGCGACGCGCCGGTCGAGCAGGTCGAGCAGCGTGGTGGAGCGGGGGGCGGGGGACGGAGAAGACATGGCGGTGGCGACTCGGGCGGCCCGCGGAGCAGACGCGCGAAGAGAGGACGAGAGGCGTTTCAGCAGCCGAGAGACAGACAAGCCCCGGGGGGCCACGCACACGGCCGAGGACGGCCGGCGACCTGCAGCCGCCCGCGAGGCCGCGGGGAGGCCATTGGGAGCGGTCCGACTTCCTGCCCGCCGCCCCGTGCGACGCCCTCGGGAGCGCAGCGCCCGGGGGCGAAGGTTTCAGGGGCTTCCCAGAACGCCGGGAGCTGGTGCGGCACTGGCAAGCACATCATCATTCAGGCGTTCCTGGCTTTAAGTATTTAACAGTCATTCTAGATTTTACGGTGTCGAATGGAAAGCCGGGGTGTGGAGCGCCGGCGCGGGAGACAGGCGCAGGAGCAGCAGCGCCATGGCGCTCCAGACCGTGAGTGTCACCAGGGCGCGAACTGTGGCCACCACCAGGATGACCGTGGCGTCGTGGAGCCTGAGGAAGTACGGGTGCAGGGCCAGGATGAGGATGAGGGTCCCCAGCAGGACCCGCTGTGGTGCGGGGGCCCCCGGTGTCAGGACGACATCGCGGCCCAACAGGTACACGACTGGCAGGAGGAACATGAGGTGGGGGCCCCAGGAGATGGGGGACACCTCGAAGGCCGTGGCCAGCACGAGGCAGACCTCCATGTCGGCCCGCTCGGGCGTCCGCGGCATGCGGCTGGAGCGCCACAACACCCAGGCCATGACGCACGCGAGCACCACGCACAACGACGTGGCCACCAGGGAGGCCAGCTCCCGGGGAGTGGAGTTGTTGGGGAAGGCCAGGTTCTTCAGGAGGAATCGGCCTGTCAGCCCCGGCAGGCTCAGGTTGGACTGATCCGCGACACCCGGCAGTCCTCTGGGCATGCGGATGAGCGAGCTGCCACTGACGACATGCTCATGCCACTGCGCCCATGCATCGAAAGGAAGGAGAGCTGCGGACAGGCCCACGCCCAGCGAGAGGAAGGCGATGCCCCATAGCGCAAGCCTCCACTGTCTGCGCAGCAGCACTGGCAGCAACAGCAGGCCGAAGTGGAACTTGAGGAACACCGCGGCCGCGGCGGCCAGGCCCCCGGCCCACATCGCGCGGTTGCTCCGGTACGCGGACCATACGGCGCACAGCAGCAGCAGCAACACCGGGTTCACCTGCCCCAGTCCCAGCGACTCGTAGAGGGGCGCGAAGCACAGCGTGTAACCGGCCCAGCACAGGAACATCCGCCGCGAGCTCCTCAGCTCGAGCGTGCGCGCCAGGAAGGCGAACGCGGCCGCCGCGGTGAGGATGTTGACCAGGAGCATGATGCCGGCCGCGGTGGTGAACTCCAGCCCCTTGAACACCCCGAACGCCAGCAGCGCGACCGGGGTGTAGATGAAGCCAGGGACCGGGGTGCGCTCGGGCAACCACTCGCGGCCCAGACGCGTCAGCGTCCTCCAGTCATAGGGCGCCCCCTCTGGCGAGAACGCGAGCTGGCCCGCTGCCCAATACGCGCTGAAATCGAGGTCGCGCTGCGTGGGGAGCCACAGCACCTCGCGTGTGACGAGCGTCACCGCGACGAACAGCACGAGCAGCAACAGGTGCGTCCCATGAGCACCGACCTGGGACGCGGCGCCCTGGCCGGCGGGGAGCGGGGACGTGATGCCGAAGGAGCTCTGCTTGTTCATGGAGGGCAGGCCAGGGGCTGAAGTTCGAACGGGTCCGGCATTCGGGTTCGCAAGCGAGGCAAGGCTTCCCCGGCCTCGTTGCTAGAGGGCGCCCCCCGCTATGGAGAGGGACTCCATGTCCACGACGAGCTTTCCGCCGGAGCGGCCGGCCTCGCAGGCCTTGTGGGCCTCCGCGAAGCGCGTGGCGGGGAACACCTCGCTGATGACGGGCCGGAGTTGGCCTGCGTCAATCCAGGCGCTGAGCTGCCGCAAGTCGTCGCCCCTCGGATGGACGGACGCCATCTGGAATCGAGGCCCGGGGAGAAGGCGGGAGGCCACCAGGTCCATCAAGGGCGGAGGCAGGGCCACGGTGACGTACCGGCCCGACCGCTCCATCACCCCGCGGCACGCGAGGAAGGAGCGAGCGAACGTGGTGTTGAACACGACGTCGTAGCGCTCCTTCTCTTGTGTGAAGTCCGTCTGGCCGTGGTCCAGCACGCGGCTTGCGCCCAGCTCCCGCACGAGCTCGACATGCCGCGCGGAACACACCCCGGTGACGTCGGCACCGAGGATGCGGGCAAGCTGCACCGCGAAGCTGCCCACGCCACCCGATGCTCCCACCACGAGCACCCGCTCACCCGGCCTCACCTTCGCCACGTCCCGCAGCGCCTGCAGCGCCGTGGTGGCGGAGAGGGGCACCGCGGCGGCCTGTTGGAACGACAGCGAGGCGGGAATCGGAACCACGGCGGAGCCGGGCAGCAGCGCGTACTCCGCGCTCGCCACGGCACGCATGCTGAAGCCATACACGCGCTCTCCGGGCCGCAGGTGGGTGATGGCCTTGCCCACGCTCACCACCTCGCCCGCCACGTCCAGACCGACGCGCCTCGGACCGCTCGGCGCACCTCGCGGTGGCTTGCGGGCGCGCATGCGGCAATCACCCGGGCTCACCGCCGTGGCTCGCACGCGCACCAGGACGCCCTTGTCCTGCAGGGCTGGAATGGGAAGCCGCGCCACTCGCAGCACCTCGGGCGGTCCATGCCGCTCCAAGACGATGGCGTTCATCTCCTGCGCGGTGCTCACCGGCGCTTGCCGGGTTACTTCCAGAGGGGGATTCGTGGGGGCTTCCATGTCGCTTCCCAGCGTGGCCGGACGGGCTCTGGCGTCCGGGCAAGGCGGTGTCTGTTTGGGGGAGGGGCCGTGGCCGCGGTCGGGTGTCAGGAGGCGACCGTGGCCCGACGGGGCTCTGTCTTCTGCGCTGTGGACGGCAGCTCCACCAGTCGGCCGGAGTCGAGCTGGATGATGCGATCCGCCACGTGGAAGTATTGGTTGTCGTGGCTGATGACCACCACGGCCTTGCCCGCGCGCTTCAGCTCCTGCAGGAGCTCCAGATAGAAGACGTTCTTGAAGGCGGGGTCCTGGTCCGCGGCCCACTCGTCAAAGAGGTAGATGGGCCGGTCCTCCAGCCAGGAGGTGAGCAGCGCCAGTCGCTTGCGTTGGCCCAGCGACAGGTCCGTCGTGGACAGCACGCCCGCTTCGTTGACGGTGACCTTCTTGTCGAGCTGGAGCCGCTCCAGGTAGCCCTGCAGCCGCTGCGCGCGCTCCGCGGGGGCCAGGCCGAGCAGGCTGTCGAAGAGATGGAAGTCGGAGAACACCGCGGAGAAGTACTGCCGGTAGTGCTGCCGGTTCTCGTCGGTGACGGTCCGTCCGTCGATGCGCAGCTCTCCGGACTCCGGCGTGTAGAGGCCCGTGAGCAGCTTGGCCAGCGTCGTCTTCCCGCTGCCGTTGCCGCCGATGATGAAGACGACCTCCCCGGGGGTGAGCTGGAGATGGATGGGGCCCAGCGTGAAGCGGCTGTCGTCGTTGTCGCGGAAGTAGGTGTGGGTGATGCCCGTCACCTCCAGGCGCTCGAAGGAGCGAGGCGCCGGCGGGAGTGGCGCGCCGGTGTCCGGAGGCGAGAGCGTCAGCTTCTCGAGGTGCTCCAGCGCGATGTTCCCCTGGGCCAGGACGGGGATGTTCCGCATCAGGGTGGTGAGCGGCTGCTGGAGGTAGAGGGCGGCGAGCGTGTAACCCATCAGCTCCTGGGGGCTCACGCTGAGGACGCGAGGCGCCACGTAGAGCATCAACCCGATGAAGAAGAGGAAGATGAAGGTCCCCCAGAGCGCGGCGGCGGCGTAGTAGTAGCTGGCGCGCGTATGGGCGCGCTGCAGGGCGGCCGTGGTGGGCTCGAAGCACTCCTTGATGAAGGCCGTCCGCCGCTCCTGGTGCAGCTTGAGTTCCTTGATGCCGTCGGTGATGCCGCGGAAGGCCTTGAAGAGCAGGGACTGCTGGCCGTGCGACTGCCGGAGGATGGACACCCCGCGCCCTTGGGGAATCCAGTAGGTCAGCCCGCCCACCAACAGGAAGAGCATCGTCCCAAGGAAGCTGCTCCACGACAGCCAGGCCATGTAGGCCAGGCAGCCCACCACGATGGTGAGGTCGATGAAGATGACGGGGACGAGCCCCAGGCTGCTGCTCATGGACTGGATGTCGTTCGAGAGCGCGGTTTGCAGCTGATGCGGGCCGGTCTCCTCCAGGCGGCGCAGGGGCGTGGCGAGGATCTGCCGGCCCAACTGGAGCCTGAGTTGCTGGAGCTCGCCTTGATGGAGCGAGTTGAGCAGGACCTGGGAGAAGAACCGCGTCAGCATCCCCATCGTGGCGAGGCCCGCGAAGGCCAGCATGCCCGTGCGCGTGGGCATTGAGCCGTTGAGCGTGTTGCCGATGACGGCGAGGAGCCCGGCGCTCATGGCTCCGCCGAGCAGGCCACAGAGGATGGCCAGCGCGAAGCGGCCCTTGGCCCGCTTGATGAGAAAGAGGACGAGCTTCATCGGGCCATTCCAGTCTTGTTGGGGTCCACGGACGAGCTCCGTTCAAGGTACTCGGCCAGCCGCTTCGCCAGGTTCTCCACCTGGGGCGACTGCAACAGGGTGTAGTGATCGCCTGGAATCACTTCGACATCCACTCTCCCCTCAGCCAGGGCGGAGAAGCCCCGGTCCGGAGTGGAGTGTTTCCTCTCGAGGTGCTCGGCCGCGCGGAAGAGGACGAGGCGGCCCGCGTGGGGTCGTGGCGTGTAGCGGCGCAGGGCCATCATGTGGCTCTCGAAGACGCGGCGCAGAGGCTGCAATTGCTCCGAGGCCAGCGCGACGCGCTCCTCGCTGGTGCGCACCAGGTCCCGGAGGAAGAGGGCCTGGAGGTCCTCCGCCGAGGGCGCGGGGGTGTCCTGTCGCGCGGGCGGCAGGTGGCTGTCGATGAGCGCCAGGGTGTCCACCTGGGCTCCCTGCTCCTGGAGTTGCCGCGCCATCTCCAGCGCCACCACGCCGCCGAAGGACCAGCCTCCCAGCCGGTAGGGGCCGTGTGGCTGGAGGCGCCGGACCGTCTCCAGGTGCCGCGCCGCGAGCGCCTCGATGCTCGTCATGGGCTCCTGCGCGCCGTCGATGCCCGGAGCCCGCAGGGCATGGAAGGGTTGGTCCGGCCCGAGCGCTCGCGCGAGCGCGGCGTAGCTGAGCACGTCACCGCCCACCGCGTGGACGCAGAAGAAGGGCGGGCGGGTGCCGTCGGCGTTGAGCGACACCACTGGCGCGTCGGGGGGCGCCACCGCCTCCTCTCGCAGCCGCCGCGCCAGGAACTCCACCGTGGCTCCCTGGAAGAGCGTGGCCACCGGCAGGGAGCGCCCGAAGCGCTCGCGGATGCGCGCCATCATTCCCGCCGCCAGCAGGGAGTGGCCGCCCAGCTCGAAGAAGTCGCTGCGCACGCCCACGGGCTGGACGCCTAGCATCTCCTCCCAGAGCGCCGCGAGCCGGGCCTCCAGCTCATCCCTGGGCGCCTCGTACCTGTCGAGTCCGGCAGTCGCGGCGTCGGGAGCGGGCAGGGCCTTGCGATCCACCTTGCCGTTGGGCGTCAGTGGCAGGGACTCCAGCACGCTGAAGGCGGAGGGCACCATGTACTCGGGCAGCCGCTGGCGCAGGTGCACGCGCAGTTCCTCGACAGCGAGGGACGGCACCGTCGCGGTGCCAGGGGCGGGGACCACGTAGGCCACGAGCCGCTTGTCGCCGGGCATGTCCTGCCGGGCGAGCACCACGGCCTCGCGCACCGCGGGGTGCTGGGCCAGGGCCCACTCGACTTCTCCCAGCTCGATGCGCAGGCCGCGCACCTTGACCTGCTCGTCGAGCCGGCCGAGGTACTCCAGGCTGCCATCCGGCAGCGCGCGGGCCCTGTCACCGGTGCGATAGAGACGCTCGCCCGGCGTGGCGCTGAAGGGGTTCGGCACGAAGCGCTCGGCGGTGAGCGCGGGCTGGCCCAGGTAACCGCGTGCCAGGCCCGCGCCGCCGATGTACAGCTCCCCGGCCGCGCCCGGCGGCACCGGCCGCGAGTGCCGGTCCAGCAGGTACACCTGGGTGTTGTCGATGGGGCGGCCGATGGAGGGCAGAGTCCCGGTGGAGGCGTGAACGGCCACGTCGGCGCACGTCGTGACGACGGTGCTCTCGGTGGGCCCGTAGTGGTTGACCAGGCGGAAGCCCTGGTCCGGGCGGGGACGGCTGCGCAGCCGGTCGCCACCTGTCAGCAGGGCGCGCAGGGCGGTGCCCACGGGCCAGGTCATCTCCAGCGCCGACTCCGCCAGGGGCGTCGGCAGGAAGGCGAGGGTGATGGCCTTGGCGCACAGCCAGCGCACCAGGGCCTCGGGGACGGTGCGCACGTCTTCCGGGGGCAGGTGGAGGCTGGCGCCCGCGGACAGGTACGGCCACAGCTCCCAGACGGACGCGTCGAAGGCGGTGCCCGCCAGTTGCGTGGCCCGGTCCCCGGACGTCACTGCGTAGGTGCGCTGGTGCCAGGCCACGAGGTTGGCCAGGCTGCCATGGCTGATCTGCACCCCCTTGGGCTGGCCGGAGGAGCCGGAGGTGTAGATGACGTAGGCGAGGTTGTCCGCGGTGAGCTCCGGGGTTGGGGCCACGGCGGGTTGGACGTCGAGCGTGCCACGCTGCGTGTCGAGACACACCACGGACGCCGTCGCGGAGCCCAGGTCGAAGCGCTTCAACAGGGACGACTGGGTGAGCAGCACGCGCGCCGCGGAGTCCTGGAGCATGAAGCGCACGCGCTCACGGGGATAGGCGGTGTCCAGCGGGAGGTAGGCGCCGCCCGACTTGAGGACGGCCAGCAGGCTCACCGCCAGGTCCACTGATCGCTCCATCAACACGCCGACGCACACTTCGGGGCCGACGCCCAGCGTGCGCAGGTGGTGCGCGAGCTGGTTCGCGCGTCGCTCCAGCTCCCCGTACGTCAGCTCGTCCGATGCCGAGGTGATGGCGAGCGCCTGGGGCGCTCCCTGGGCCTGCGCGGCGACCTGCTCGTGGACGAAGTGGTCCGGGCGCCAGGCAACGGCGGTGTCGTTCCAGGAGGAGAGGACCTGGAGGCGCTCGGAGGGGGTGAGGAGAGGCAGCTCGGAGAGGCGCTGGTCTGGGTTGGAGGCAACGGCCTCCAGGAGGACGCGCAGGTGTTCGAGCATGCGCTGAGCGGTGGAGGAGTCGAAGAGGTCGGTGTTGTAGACGAGGGTGGAGGCGAGGCCGTCCGGGGTGTCGTTGAAGCTGAGGGTCAGGTCGAACTTGGCGACTTCTGCGCCGGCCTCGACGCCGCGCAGCAGCAGGCCCGGGAGGGAGAGCTCCTGGCGGGGAGTGTTCTGAAGGGTGAGCATCACCTGGAACAGAGGTGTGCGGCTGAGGCTGCGCTCTGGATGGAGTTCCTCCACGAGCTTCTCGAAGGGGACGTCCTGGTGTGCGTAGGCGCCGAGAGCGATTTCACGCACCTGAGAGAGGAGCTGGCGGAAGGAGGAGCGGGAGTCGAGGCGAGAGCGAAGGACGAGGGTGTTGACGAAGAAGCCGATGAGGCCCTCGGTCTGCGCGTGGGTGCGGCCAGCGATGGGAGAGCCGACGACGATGTCGTCCTGGCCGGAGTAGCGGGAGAGAAGCAGTTGGAAGGAGGCCAGCAGCAGCATGAAGGGGGTGGCGCCCTCGAGCTTGGCCAGGGACTTGAGGGAATCGGAGAGCTGGCGGGAGAGGCGAGAAGAGAGGCTGGCGCCGCGGTGGGACTGGACGGCGGGGCGAGGCCTGTCAGTGGGAAGCTCGAGGGCTTGGGGCGAGCCGGAGAGCTGGTGGCGCCAGTAGTCGAGTTGGCGCTGGAGCACGTCGCCCTGGAGCCAGGAGCGCTGCCAGGAGGCGTAGTCGGCGTACTGGACGGGCAGAGGGGGAAGGGAAGGGAGGGAGCCGGTGGCGCGCGCGGAGTAGAGGGCAGCGAGCTCGCGAACGAGAACACCGGAGGACCAGCCGTCGGAGACGATGTGGTGGACGGTGACGAGGAGGACGTGCTGCTGGGAGTCGAGGCGCAGAAGGGTGGAGCGGAAGAGGGGGCCGCGGGCGAGGTCGAACGGACGCAGTGCCTCTTCACTCGCCAATCGCCGGACCTCGGGCTCCTGGCTTCCCTCTGGAAGCTGGCACAGATCCACCACCCCGAGGGGCCAGGCCTGGGCGGCCGGAGCGAAGACCTGGATGACCTGTTCGCCCATGAGCCGGAACGTGGTGCGCAGCGACTCGTGGCGGCGGATCAGCTCCTCGAACGCATACTCCAGGGCCGCCACGTCGAGCGTTCCCTCGAGCCGCAGGGCCATGGGGATGTTGTAGAGCGCGCTCCCCGGCGTGAGTTGATCCAGGAACCACAGGCGCTGCTGGGGGAAGGACAGCGGCAGCGGCCCGGCATCACGCGCGACGGGGACGAGCGGTGGCACCCGCAGCCCCTGCCCGGCGCGCATCGCGGCATCCACTCGCGGGGCGAGCGCGGCCACCGTGGGCGCCTCGAAGATGGCGCGCAGGGGCAGGTCCACCTGGAAGGCGGAACGGATGCGGCTGATGGCCTGGGTGGCCAGCAGCGAGTGCCCGCCCAGCTCGAAGAAGCTGTCGGTCACCCCCACCTGAATCAAGCCCAGCAACTGGCTCCAGATGCCGACCAGCAGCTCTTCGGTGGGCGTGCGCGGCGCCACGGAGGACGTGTTCCCGGCGTTCAGATCCGGCGCGGGCAGGGCCTTGCGGTCCAGCTTGCCGTTGGGCGTCAGCGGCAGGGTGGGCAGCACCACAAAGGCCGCGGGCACCATGTATTCGGGCAGCCGCTCTTGGAGGTGCGCGCGCAGCTCCAGGATGGACATCCCGACTGCGTCCCGGGCCGAAGGCTCGGTCTCGGGCACCACGTAGGCCACCAGGCGCGGGTTGCCAGGCATGTCCTCTCGCACCAGGGCCACGGCGGTGCGCACCGCTGGGTGCTGCTCCAGCGCCGCTTCGATTTCACCGAGCTCGATGCGGAAGCCGCGCAGCTTCACCTGGAAGTCGAAGCGGCCGAGGTACTCGAGGGTGCCGTCGTCGAGCCAGCGCACCTTGTCGCCGGTGCGGTAGAGGCGAGCTCCCGGCTCGGCGGCGAAGGGGTTGGGAATGAACTTCTCCGCCGTCAGCTCGGGCCGGCCCAGGTAGCCACGGGCCAGTTGGGCACCGCCGATGTACAGCTCGCCGGGAATGCCCACGGGAACGGGGTGCAGGTGCGCATCGAGCACGTAAGTCTGCACGTTGCGCAGCGCGCGGCCGATGGAGGGCCCCGAGGGCCTGGTGTTGGCGGCGCAGGCCGTCGAGTCGACCGTGCACTCGGTGGGGCCGTAGACGTTGAAGAAGGTGATGCGGGGATGGCGCGCGAGCTGCTGCCAGGTGGACTCGGCAATGGCTTCGCCGCCGATGAGTACCCGCTTCGGGCCGTCGTCGTCCCGCGAGGCCAGGCCCTCTTCGAGCAGCAGGCGCAGGTGAGAGGGAGAGCAGTCGAGCACGTCCAGCCGGTAGCGGCGAATCTGCTCGAGCATCAAGCGCACGTCGCCGCGAGCCTCCTCTGAGATGAGGCAGAGGGTGTGGCCATGGGCGAGCTGGATGAGCTGCTTGACGGAGGCGTCGAAGGAGAGAGGAGCGTTGACGCTGACGCGCAGAGGAGTCTGGGCGTCTGAGTAGACGGCGACGTCGAGGGCCGCGAGCAGGTTGACGACCGAGGCGTGCTGAATCATCACGCCCTTGGGGCGACCGGTGGAGCCGGAGGTGTAGATGACGTAGGCGAGGTGCTCTGCGGTGACGTTGGAGTCCGGGGGAGTGGAGGGCAGACGCTCGAGCTCCGCGCGAGCCGAGTCGAGGAGAACCACGGCCGGAGTGGAGACGGGGAGGCGGTCGACGAGCGAATGCTGGGTGACGAGGACTTTCGCACCGGAGTCCTGGAGCATGAAGCCGAGGCGCTCGCGGGGAAGAGCGGAGTCGAGGGGGACGTAGGCGCCACCGGCCTTGAGAATGCCGAGCAGACCCACGAGGGCTTCGACGGAGCGCTCGAGGAAGAGAGCGACGCGCGTGTCGGGGCCGACGCCCATCGCGAGCAAGTGGTGCGCGAGCTGGTTTGATCGCGAGTCGAGCTGTTGGAAGGAGAGGAAGGAGTCCTCGAACAGCACGGCGGGGACGTGAGGCGAGCGCGCGGCCTGGTCAGCGATGAGCTGATGCAGGAGGGCGCTCTGCCGTGGGGCCGCGGTGTCATTCCAGGAGGAGAGGACCTGGAGGCGCTCGGAGGGGGTGAGGAGAGGCAGCTCGGAGAGGCGCTGGTCTGGGTTGGAGGCAACGGCCTCCAGGAGGACGCGCAGGTGTTCGAGCATGCGCTGAGCGGTGGAGGAGTCGAAGAGGTCGGCGTTGTAGACGAGGGTGGAGGCGAGGCCGTCCGGGGTGTCGTTGAAGCTGAGAGTCAGGTCGAACTTGGCGACCTCGGCGCCGGCCTCGACGCCGCGCAAGAGCAGGCCCGGGAGGGACAACTCCTGACGGGGAGTGTTCTGCAGGGTGAGCATCACCTGGAACAGAGGCGTGCGGCTGAGGCTGCGCTCGGGATGGAGTTCCTCCACGAGCTTCTCGAAGGGGACGTCCTGGTGTGCGTAGGCGCCGAGAGCGATTTCACGCACCTGAGAGAGGAGCTGGCGGAAGGAGGAGCGGGAGTCGAGGCGAGAGCGAAGGACGAGGGTGTTGACGAAGAAGCCGATGAGGCCCTCGGTCTGCGCGTGGGTGCGGCCAGCGATGGGAGAGCCGACGACGATGTCGTCCTGGCCGGAGTAGCGGGAGAGAAGCAGTTGGAAGGAGGCCAGCAGCAGCATGAAGGGGGTGGCGCCCTCGAGCTTGGCCAGGGACTTGAGGGAATCGGAGAGCTGGCGAGGCAGGCGAGAAGAGAGGCTGGCGCCGCGGTGGGACTGGACGGCGGGGCGAGGCCTGTCAGTGGGAAGCTCGAGGGCTTGGGGCGAGCCGGAGAGCTGGAGGCGCCAGTAGTCGAGTTGGCGCTGGAGCACGTCGCCCTGGAGCCAGGAGCGCTGCCAGGAGGCGTAGTCGGCGTACTGGACGGGCAGAGGGGGAAGGGAAGGGAGGGAGCCGGTGGCGCGCGCGGAGTAGAGGGCGGCGAGCTCGCGAACGAGGACTCCGGAGGACCAGCCGTCGGAGACGATGTGGTGGACGGTGACGAGGAGGACGTGCTGCTGGGAGTCGAGGCGCAGCAGGGTGGAGCGGACGAGGGGGCCGCGGGCGAGGTCGAACGGACGCAGTGCCTCTTCACTCGCCAATCGCCGGACCTCGGACTCCTCGCGTCCGGTCAGGTCCACCACCGGCATCGAAAAGTCAGGGGTGGGGTGGATGACCTGGACGGGCTCGCCGCCGTGCTCCGCGAAGGTGGTGCGCAACGCTTCATGGCGCTCGATGAGCGCGCGGAAGCCGTGCTCCAGGGCCGCGACATCCAGCACTCCGGAGACCTGGAGGGCGATGGGAATGTTGTAAGCGGGATTGCCGGGCTGGAGCTGGTCGATGAGCCACAGTCGCTGCTGCGCGAAGGACAGCGGCGGTGCTCCCGTGCGAGCCATGGGCACCAGTGGCGGAGCCGCCAGGGCCTGGGGATGCGAGGCACTGGCGATACGCTCGGCGAGCGCGGCCACGGTGGACGCCTCGAAGAGGGTGCGCAGGGGTAGCTCGACCTTGGCGGCGGCGCGGATGCGACTGATGACCTGGGTGGCCAGCAGCGAATGCCCGCCGAGGGCGAAGAAGTCATCCGTGATTCCGACGCGAGGCAGGCGCAGCACGCTGGCGAAGGCCGTCGCGAGCTGCTCTTCCAAGCGCGTGCGCGGGGGCACGTACGCGGCGGAAGCGGACACCTCCGGGATCGGCAGGGCCTTGCGGTCCACCTTGCCGTTGGCGTTGAGCGGCAGCGCGGGCAGCGTGACGAAGGCCGAGGGCACCATGTACTCCGGCAGCCGCTGCTGCAGGTGGGTGCGTAGCGCGACGGTGTCCAGCGCGTCAGGGCCTGACGCAACCCCATACGCGACCAGTCGCTTGTCGCCGGGCACGTCCTCCCTCACCACCACCACCGCGTCCTTCACCGAAGCGTGCGCACGCAGGGACGTTTCGATTTCGCCCAGTTCGATGCGATAGCCGCGCACCTTCACCTGGAAGTCCAGCCGTCCCAGGTACTCAATCGTCCCGTCCGCTCTCCAACGCGCCTTGTCTCCGGTGCGGTACAGCCGCGCGCCGGCCTCGGCGGCGAAGGGGTCGGGTACGAACTTCTCCGCTGTCAGGTCCGGCCGGCCCAGGTAACCCCGCGCCAGGCCTTCACCCGCGAGGAACAGCTCGCCGGGCACGCCCAGCGGCGCCAGTTGCATCCGCTCATCCAGCACGTATGCCCGCAGGTTGGGCAACGGGCGGCCGATGACCGGCACCGACACCGAGGACTGCTGCACGCACCAACTGGTCGCGTACACCGTGCACTCGGTGGGGCCGTAGGCGTTGACTGTTTTCGTGCGGGCCGTGCGCGACAGCGGCCGCCATAGTGCCTCGCCCATGGCCTCGCCCGCGCACACCACCATGCGCGGCACGTGCGTCTTCTCCAGCATACCCGCCTGCAGCAGCAGCGTCAGTTGGGCGGGCGTGCAGTCGAGCACGTCCACCTTCTGCTGCTCCAGCCACGCGAGCATCGCCTCCGGGTCCTTGCGGGTGTCCTCGGGCACCAGGCACAGGCAGTGGCCGTCCACCACATGGAGGATCTGCTCCATGGAGACGTCGAAGAAGAAGGGCGCGTTGACACTGAAGCGCAGGACCTCGAGGGGCTGGCCCACGTAGATGGCCTGGGCCGTCGCTGCCCTCAGGTGCAGCCACGAACGGTGCTGCACCATGACGCCCTTGGGCCTGCCCGTGGAGCCCGAGGTGTAGATGACGTAGGCGAGGTTGTCCGCTCCAGAGGACGCTGGCACGTTGTCTTGGGGCAGGGTCGCCAGCGTCGCCGCCTGGAGGTCCAGGCACACCAGGTGCTTCACTCGTGGCTGCCATGCATCCGCCAGGTTCCGCACGGTGAGCAGCACGGAGGCGCCGCAGTCCTCGAACACGAAGGACCTGCGCTGCGCGGGCGCCGCCGGGTCGATAGGCACGAAGGCGCCACCGGCCTTGAGGACGGCCAGCAGGGCGATGATGGCCTCGGGGGTGCGCTCCAGGCACAGGCCCACGCGCACGTCGGGACCGACCCCCAGCGAGCGCAGGTGCCAGGCGAGCTGGTTGGCGCGGGTGTTGAGTTCGTGGAAGGACAGCGTCAGGTCCCCAAGCCGCACAGCCGGGGCCCGTGGTGTGCGCACCGCCTGCTGCTCGAAGAGGGTGTGGAGGCAGGCCTCGCGCGGGAAGCTGGCCGTGGCGCTGTTCCACTCCACCCGCAGCCGTTGGTGTTCTTCCTCCGTCGGCAGAGCCAGGGAGGACAGCGCCACGTCTGGTGACGCCAGGGCCCCCTCCAGCAGACGCTTGAGGTGCGCCAGGAGGCGCTCGGCGGTGGAGCGCTCGAACAGGTCGGTGCTGAAGACGAGCCCGCCGCGATAGCCGTCCGGGGTGCGCGTCAGGCTCAAGCTCAGCTCGAACTTGGCGGAGTCGGCATCGACGTCCACGCTTCGCAGCGTGAGGCCGGGCAGGGCCAGCTCCGTGCGCGGTGTGTTCTGCAGGACGAACATCGCCTGGAATAGCGGCGTGCGGCTCAAGTCTCGAGCCGGCTGCAGCTCTTCCACGAGCTTCTCGAAGGGGACGTCCTGGTGCTCGTAGGCGCCGAGCGTGGTGTCACGGACCTGGGCAAGCAGCTGGCGGAAGGTGAGCTCCGGGGTGAAGCGGGCGCGCAGCACCAGGGTGTTGATGAAGACGCCAATGAGGCTCTCCGTCTCCGAGTGGCGGCGGCCCGCGATGGGCGAGCCGACCAGCACGTCGTCCTGGCCCGAGTAGCGCTGCAGGAGGGACTGGAAGGCGGCGAGCAGCACCATGAAGGGCGTGGCGTCCTCGCGCTTGGCGAGGGCCTCCACCGCTTCGCTGAGCCCGGACGGCAGCACCACCGGCACCGAGGCGCCCAGGTTCGAGAGGTTCGCGGGCCGCGGCTTGTCGGTGGGCAGCTCCAGCGCGTGAGGGGCGCCGGCGAGCAGTTGCTTCCACCAGCCGAGCTGCGCCTGGAGCGTCTCGCCTCGCAGCCAGGAGCGCTGCCAGACTGCGTAGTCGGCGTACTGCACGGGCAGGTGGGGCAGCGGCGAGGGCTGGCCGTGGAGGAACGCCTCGTAGAGCGCGGCCAGCTCACGCACCAGGACTCCCATGGACCAGCCGTCGGAGATGCCATGGTGCATGCACAGCAGCAGGACGTGTTCGGCGGGCGCCAGCTTCAGCACCGTTGCGCGCAGCAGCGGACCCGCTGCCAGATCGAAGGGGCGCAGGGCATCTTCAGTGGCCAGTCGCCGGGCCCGGGCCTCGCGCTGCTCGGCCGCCATCGCGCTCAGGTCCACCACCTGCATGGGCTGTATCGCCGCGGGGTGGATGACTTGCCAGGGCTCGTCGCCTTCGGCCTGGAAGGTGGTGCGCAGCGCTTCATGGCGGAGCACCAGCGCCTCGAAGGCACGCTGGAGTGCAGACAGCTCGAGTGTTCCCTCCAGTCGCAGCGCGGTGGGGATGTTGTAGGCGGGAGAGCCGGGCTGGAGCTGGTCGATGAGCCACAGGCGCTGTTGAGCGAAGGAGAGAGGTAGCGGGACCTCTCGTGGCACGGAGACAATGGCGGGGGCTGAGCCTGTGCTGGCGGAGCGCTGGGCGGAGTCGATGCGCCGGGAGAGGGAGGAGAGAGTGGGGGCTTCGAAGACGGCGCGAAGGGGCAGCTCTGCACCGAGTGTGGAGCGGATGCGGGAGACGAGCTGGGTGGCCAGAAGCGAGTGGCCGCCGAGGGAGAAGAAGCTGTCGTTCAAGCCGACGCGCTCGACGCGAAGCAGCTGCAGCCAGAGGGAAGCGAGCAGCACCTCGGTGGGGGAGGAGGGCGGGAGGAAGTCCTGGGCGAGCTGGGAGTCGGGAGCGGGAAGGGCCTTGCGGTCGAGCTTGCCGTTGGGAGTGAGTGGCAGTGCCTGGAGGGAGACGAAGGCGGAGGGCACCATGTACTCGGGCAGAAGCCGGAGGAGAGCTGAGCACAGGGTCTCCGAGTCAGGGGCGTGGCCGTCGGAGGAGGGAACCAGATAGGCGACGAGGTGCTGGTGGCCAGGGACGTCGTGACGGACGAGAGCGACAGCGTCGCGGACGCCGGGCTGGAGGAGGAGGGCGGCTTCGATTTCACCGAGTTCGATGCGTTGGCCGCGCAGCTTCACCTGGAAGTCGACGCGGCCGAGGTACTGGAGAGTGCCGTCAGGGAGCCAACGAGCCTTGTCGCCAGTGCGGTAGAGGCGAGCACCAGGTTGGGCGCTGAAGGGGTGGGGGACGAAGCGCTCGGCGGTGAGCTGGGGACGACCGAGGTAGCCGAGTGCGAGTTGAGCGCCACCGAGGAAGAGCTCTCCAGGCACGCCGGTGGGAAGTGGGCGCAGAGCCGAGTCGAGGACGTAGGCGTGGGTATTGGCCACGGGGCGGCCAATGGGAAGAGTGGGGCCGGACTCGTGGCCAGAAACCTCGGCGAAGGTGGCGTCGATGGTGACTTCGGTGGGGCCGTAGAGGTTGACGAGGCGCACCGAGGGAAGCGCGGCGCGCAGGCGCGAAGCGGACTCGGAGGGAAGTGCTTCGCCGCCGCAGAAGAGCCAGCGCAGGTGAGTGGCTTGGGAGAGGGAAGCCTCGTCCAACATGAAGCGAAGCAGGGAGGGCACCACCTGGAGGACGGAGACCTCGTGGCGCACGACGCAGGCGAGAAGGGCGGCCGGGTCGCGGTGAGCGTCGGGAGGAGCGAGGACGAGGGGCGCGCCCACGAGCAGGGGAGCCCAGCACTCCCAGACGGAGGCGTCGAAGCTCAGCGGAGTCTTCTGCAGCACCTTGTCGCGAGAGCTCAACGCAAAGGCGGAGAGCAGCCAGGCCATGTGGTTGGCCAGGGCGCGATGGGGGACGACGGTGCCCTTGGGTTGGCCGGTGCTGCCGGAGGTGTAGATGACGTAGGCGGGATGCTCGGCACCGGAAACGGATGCCAGCGAGGCGGTGCCGGAGAATGCATCCTCCCGCGCATCAAGGCAGATGACGGTAGGGCCTTCGGGAAGCAGCGAGCGGAGAGAGTGCTGGGTGAGAAGCACCGTCGCGGCCGAGTCGCGAAGCATGAAGGCCAGGCGCTCACGCGGGTAGCTGGGGTCCAGAGGTACGTAGGCGGCGCCGGCCTTGAGGATGCCCAATAGAGCCACGGGCAGCTCCAGCGAGCGCTCCATGAAGAGGGCGACGAGAGTCCCGGGCTTCACGCCCAGGGAGGCCAAGTGCGAAGCAAGCCGGGAGGAGCGTGCCTCCAATTGGGCATAGGTGAGCGAGCCGGAATCACTGACCGCGGCAACGGCGTCGGGAGTGCGAGAGGCCTGGGCACTGAAGAGCTGGTGCACGCACGCGTCAGCCGGGAAGTCAGCGGCGGTACGGTTCCACTCCACCAGCACGCGGGACTGCTCGGCCTCATCCATCATCGTCAGAGAAGAGACGGGGAGAGAGGGCTGAGTGAGAGCGGAGCGCAGAAGCGTGCGCAGGTGCTCCACGAAGCGAGTCATGGAGGAGGAGTCGAAGAGGTCAGCGCAGAAGTCGAGAGAGCCAGCGAAGCCCTCGGAGGACTCGGCGAGGGTGAGGCTCAAGTCGAACTTGGCGACACGGCTGCCGCCTTCGATGCCACGGAAGGTCAACCCTGGCAGGCGCAGAGCGGTGGAGGGCGTGTTCTGCACCGCGAGCATGACCTGGAAGAGAGGCGAGAAGCTGAGGCTGCGCTCTGGGCGAAGCTCCTCGACGAGCTTCTCGAAGGGGACGTCCTGGTGCTCATAGGCGCCGAGGGTGGAGTGCTTCACCTGGGCCAGCAACTGGGAGAAGGAGGAGCGGGAGTCGATGCGAGAGCGGAGGGCGAGGGTGTTGACGAAGAAGCCGATGAGGCCTTCAGTCTCAGAGCGGTTGCGGCCAGCGATGGGAGCGCCGACGACAACGTCGTCCTGGCCAGAGTAGCGGGAGAGGAGAAGCTGGAAGGCGGCCAGCAGCGTCATGAAGGGCGTGGTGCCCTGGCGCTGGCAGAAGGCGAGCAGCTCGTCGGAGAGAGCGCGGGAGAAGGAGACAGGGACGGAAGCGCCGCGGTGGGACTGGACGGAGGGGCGGGGCTTGTCGGTGGGCAACTCGAGGAGGGCGGGTGCACCGGAGAGCTGCTGGCGCCAGTAATCCAACTGACGCTGAAGCACATCGCCTCGCAGCCAGCTCCGCTGCCAGGCCGCGAAGTCGGCGTACTGCACGGGAAGAGGAGGAAGGTTCGGCTGTGTGCCGGAAGTCTGAGCGGCGTAGAGCTCCGCCAGTTCGCGCACGAGCACGCCGGAGGACCAGGCGTCGGAGACGATGTGGTGCATCGTCACGAGCAGCACGTGGGACGTTGGCTCCAGACGCAAGAGGCTGGCGCGAACGAGAGGGCCGGTGACGAGGTCGAATGGCCGCAGGACCTCCCCACCGAACAGCCGCTGGGCTTCGGCCTCGCGCGGCTCGGGAGGCAGCACGCTCAAATCCACCACCGGCAGCGAGAAGTCCGTGGCGTGGTGGATGACCTGGATGGGCTCTTCTTCATGCAGCGCGAAGGTGGTGCGCAGCGACTCGTGGCGCTCGATGAGTGATCGCAGACTGGACTCAAGGGCCGCTACGTCCAGCGCGCCCTCGACTCGCAGAGCGGTGGGGATGTTGTAGGCGGGGGAGCCCGGCTGGAGCTGGTCGATGAGCCACAGGCGCTGCTGGGCGAAGGAGAGAGGCAGCGCGCCGGTGCGAGGGACGGGGCGGACGGGAGGGGGCTGGAGCGAGGCGTGGAGGTGGGCGGAGTCGATGCGGCGAGAGAGAGAGGCGAGGGTGGGGGCTTCGAAGACGGCGCGAAGGGGCAGCTCGGCACCGAGTGTGGAGCGGATGCGGGAGACGAGCTGGGTGGCGAGCAGGGAGTGTCCGCCGAGGGAGAAGAAGCTGTCGTTCAAGCCGACGCGTTCGACGCGAAGCAGCTGCAGCCAGAGGGAAGCGAGCAGCACCTCGGTGGGCGAGGAGGGCGGGAGGAAGTCCTGGACGAGCTGGGAGTTGGGAGCGGGAAGGGCCTTGCGGTCCAGCTTGCCGTTGGGAGTGAGTGGCAGTGCCTGGAGGGAGACGAAGGCGGAGGGCACCATGTACTCGGGCAGGAGCCGGAGGAGTGCGGAGCGCAGGGTGTCCGAGTCAGGGGCGTGGCCGTCGGAGGAGGGAACCAGATAGGCGACGAGGTGCTGGTGGCCAGGGACGTCGTGACGGACGAGAGCGACAGCGTCGCGGACACCGGGCTGGAGGAGGAGGGCGGCTTCGATTTCACCGAGCTCGATGCGCTGACCGCGCAGCTTCACCTGGAAGTCGACGCGGCCGAGGTACTGGAGAGTGCCGTCAGGGAGCCAACGAGCCTTGTCGCCAGTGCGGTAGAGGCGAGCACCAGGTTGGGCGCTGAAGGGGTGGGGGACGAAGCGCTCGGCGGTGAGCTGGGGACGACCGAGGTAGCCGAGTGCGAGTTGAGCGCCACCGAGGAAGAGCTCTCCAGGCACGCCGGTGGGCAGAGGGCGCAGAGCCGAGTCGAGGACGTAGGCGTGGGTATTGGCCACGGGGCGGCCGATGGGAAGAGTGGGGCCGGACTCGAGGCCCGAAACCTCGGCGAAGGTGGCGTCGATGGTGACTTCGGTGGGGCCGTAGAGGTTGACGAGGCGCACCGAGGGGAGCGCGGCGCGCAGGCGTGAAGCGGACTCGGAGAGAAGGGCTTCGCCGCCGCAGAAGAGCCAGCGCAGGTGAGTGGCCTGGGAGAGGGAGTCCTCGTTCAACATGAAGCGAAGGAGGGAGGGGACCACCTGGAGGACGGAGACCTGGTGGCGGATGACGCACGAGAGAAGAGCGGCCGGGTCGCGGTGAGCGTCAGGAGGAGCGAGGACGAGGGGCGCGCCCACGAGCAGTGGAGCCCAGCACTCCCAGACGGATGCGTCGAAGCTCAGCGGAGTCTTCTGCAGCACCTTGTCGCGAGAGCTCAACGCAAAGGTGGAGAGGAGCCAGGCCATATGGTTGGCCAGGGCGCGATGGGAGACGACGGTGCCCTTGGGCTGGCCGGTGCTGCCGGAGGTGTAGATGACGTAGGCGGGATGCTCGGCACCGGAGACGGATGCCAGCGAGGCGGTGCCGGAGAACGCCTCCTTCTGCGCGTCAAGGCAGATGACGGTGGGGCCTTCGGGAAGCAGCGAGCGAAGAGCGTGCTGGGTGAGAAGCACCGGCGCGGCTGAATCGCGAAGCATGAAGGCCAGGCGCTCACGCGGGTAGCTGGGGTCCAGAGGTACGTAGGCGGCGCCGGCCTTGAGGATGCCCAATAGAGCCACGGGCAGCTCCAGCGAGCGCTCCATGAAGAGGGCGACGAGAGTGCCAGGCTTCACGCCCAGGGAGGCCAGATGCGAAGCGAGCCTGGAGGAGCGTGCCTCCAATTGGGCATAGGTGAGCGAGCCGGAATCACTGACCGCGGCAACGGCGTCGGGAGTGCGAGAGGCCTGGGCACTGAAGAGCTGGTGCACGCACGCGTCAGCCGGGAAGTCAGCGGCGGTACGGTTCCACTCCACCAGCACGCGGGACTGCTCGGCCTCATCCATCATCGTCAGAGAAGAGACGGGGAGAGAGGGCTGAGTGAGAGCGGAGCGCAGAAGCGTGCGCAGGTGCTCCACGAAGCGAGTCATGGAGGAGGAGTCGAAGAGGTCAGCGCAGAAGTCGAGAGAGCCAGCGAAGCCCTCGGAGGACTCGGCGAGGGTGAGGCTCAAGTCGAACTTGGCGACACGGCTGCCGCCTTCGATGCCACGGAAGGTCAACCCTGGCAGGCGCAGAGCGGTGGAGGGCGTGTTCTGCACCGCGAGCATGACCTGGAAGAGAGGCGAGAAGCTGAGACTGCGCTCTGGGCGAAGCTCCTCGACGAGCTTCTCGAAAGGGACGTCCTGGTGCTCATAGGCGCCGAGGGTGGAGTGCTTCACCTGGGCCAGCAGCTGGGAGAAGGAGGAGCGGGAGTCGATGCGAGAGCGGAGGGCGAGGGTATTGACGAAGAAGCCGATGAGGCCTTCAGTCTCAGAGCGGTTGCGGCCAGCGATGGGAGCGCCGACGACAACGTCGTCCTGGCCGGAGTAGCGGGAGAGGAGAAGCTGGAAGGCGGCCAGCAGCGTCATGAAGGGCGTGGTGCCCTGGCGCTGGCAGAAGGCGAGCAGCTCGTCGGAGAGAGCGCGGGAGAAGGATACGGGGACGGAAGCGCCGCGGTGGGACTGGACGGAGGGGCGGGGCTTGTCGGTGGGCAACTCGAGGAGGGCGGGTGCACCGGAGAGCTGCTGGCGCCAGTAGTCCAACTGACGCTGAAGCACATCCCCCCGCAGCCAACTCCGCTGCCAAGCCGCGAAGTCGGCGTACTGCACCGGCAACTGGGGCAGCGGCGAGGGCCGGCCCTGGAGGAAGGCCTCGTACAAGGTCGCCAGCTCGCGCACGAGCACGCCGGAAGACCAGGCATCGGACACGATGTGGTGCATCGTCACCAGCAGCACGTGGGACGTCGGCTCCAGACGCAAGAGGCCGGCGCGAACGAGAGGGCCGGTGACGAGGTTGAAGGGCCGCAAGAGCTCCACACCGATCAGCCGCTGGGCCTCGGCCTCGCGCTGTTCAGGAGACAGCACGCTCAAATCCATCACGGACAGCGAGAAGCCCGTGGCGTGGTGGATGACCTGGATGGGCTCTTCTTCATGCAGTGCGAAGGTGGTGCGCAGCGACTCGTGGCGCTCGATGAGCGCTCGCAGACTGAACTCAAGGGCCGCGACGTCCAGCGCACCCTCGACTCGCAGAGCGGTGGGGATGTTGTAGGCGGGAGAGCCGGGCTGGAGCTGTTCGATGAGCCACAGGCGCTGCTGAGCGAAGGACACCGGAAGTGGCCCCTCTCGGGGCACGGAGACAATGGCGGGCGCCGAGCCCGCGCTGGCGGAGCGCTGGGCGGAGTCGATGCGGCGAGAGAGGGAGGCGAGGGTGGGTGCTTCGAAGACGGAGCGAAGTGGCAGCTCTGCACCGAAGGAGGAGCGGATGCGGGAGACAAGCTGGGTGGCCAGAAGCGAGTGGCCGCCGAGGGAGAAGAAGCTGTTGTTCAAGCCGACGCGCTCGACGCGAAGCAGCTGCAACCAGAGGGAAGCGAGCAGCACCTCGGTAGGCGAGGAGGGCGGGAGGAAGCCCTCCTGTCCAAGGTGGGAGTCAGGAGCAGGAAGGGCCTTGCGGTCCAGCTTGCCGTTGGGAGTGAGTGGCAGTGCCTGGAGGGAGACGAAGGCGGAGGGCACCATGTACTCGGGCAGGAGCTGGAGGAGAGCTGAGCGCAGGGTCTCCGAGTCAGGGGCGTGGCCGTCGGAGGAGGGAACCAGATAGGCGACGAGGTGCTGGTGGCCAGGGACGTCGTGACGGACGAGAGCGACAGCGTCGCGGACGCCGGGCTGGAGGAGGAGGGCGGCTTCGATTTCACCGAGCTCGATGCGCTGGCCGCGCAGCTTCACCTGGAAGTCGACGCGGCCGAGGTACTGGAGAGTGCCGTCAGGGAGCCAGCGCGCCTTGTCGCCAGTGCGGTAGATGCGCGCACCGGGTTGGGCGCTGAAGGGGTGAGGCACGAAGCGCTCGGCGGTGAGCTGGGGACGACCGAGGTAGCCGAGTGCGAGTTGAGCGCCGCCGAGGAAGAGCTCTCCAGGCACGCCGGTGGGCAGCGGGCGCAGAGCCGAGTCGAGGACGTAGGCGTGGGTATTGGCCACGGGGCGGCCGATGGGAAGAGTGGGGCCGGACTCGAGGCCCGAAACCTCGGCGAAGGTGGCGTCGATGGTGACTTCGGTGGGGCCGTAGAGGTTGACGAGGCGCACCGAGGGGAGCGCGGCGCGCAGGCGTGAGGCGGACTCGGAGGGAAGTGCTTCGCCGCCGCAGAAGAGCCAGCGCAGGTGAGTGGCCTGGGAGAGGGAGTCCTCTTCCAACATGAAGCGAAGCAGGGAGGGCACCACCTGGAGGACGGAGACCTGGTGGCGCACGACGCAGGCGAGAAGAGCGGCCGGGTCGCGGTGAGCGTCGGGAGGAGCGAGGACGAGGGGCGCGCCCACGAGCAGTGGAGCCCAGCACTCCCAGACGGAAGCGTCGAAGCTCAGCGGAGTCTTCTGCAGCACCTTGTCGCGAGAGCTCAACGCAAAGGCGGAGAGCAGCCAGGCCATATGGTTGGCCAGGGCGCGATGAGAGACGACGGTGCCCTTGGGTTGGCCGGTGCTGCCGGAGGTGTAGATGACGTAGGCGGGATGCTCGGCACCGGAGATGGATGCCAGCGAGGCGGTGCCGGAGAATGCCTCCTCCTTCGCATCAAGGCAGATGACGGTAGGGCCTTCGGGAAGCAGCGCGCGCAACGAGTGCTGAGTGAGGAGCACCGGCGCGGCTGAATCGCGAAGCATGAAGGCCAGGCGCTCACGCGGGTAGCTGGGGTCCAGCGGGACGTAGGCGGCGCCGGCCTTGAGGATGCCCAATAGAGCCACGGGCAGCTCCAGCGAGCGCTCCACGAAGAGGGCGACGAGAGTCCCGGGCTTCACGCCCAGGGAGGCCAGGTGCGAAGCAAGCCGGGAGGAGCGTGCCTCCAGTTGGGCGTAGGTGAGCGAGCCGGAATCACTGACCGCGGCAACGGCGTCGGGAGTGCGAGAGGCTTGGGCGCTGAAGAGCTGGTGCACGCACGCGTCAGCCGGGAAGTCCACGGCGGTGCGGTTCCACTCCAGCAGCAAGCGCGACTGCTCGGCCTCATCCATCATCGTCAGAGAAGAGACGGGGAGAGAGGGCTGAGCGAGAGCGGAGCGCAGAAGCGTGCGCAGGTGCTCCACGAAGCGAGTCATGGAGGAGGAGTCGAAGAGGTCAGCGCAGAAGTCGAGAGAGCCAGCGAAGCCCTCGGAGGACTCGGCGAGGGTGAGGCTCAAGTCGAACTTGGCGACGCGGCTGCCGCCTTCGATGCCACGGAAGGTCAACCCCGGAAGGCGCAGGGCGCTGGAGGGGGTGTTCTGCACCGCGAGCATGACTTGGAAGAGAGGCGAGAAGCTGAGGCTGCGCTCTGGGCGAAGCTCCTCGACGAGCTTCTCGAAAGGGACGTCCTGGTGCTCATAGGCGCCGAGGGTGGAGTGCTTCACCTGGGCCAGCAGCTGGGAGAAGGAGGAGCGGGAGTCGATGCGAGAGCGAAGTGCGAGGGTGTTGACGAAGAAGCCGATGAGGCCTTCAGTCTCAGAGCGGTTGCGGCCAGCGATGGGAGCGCCGACGACAACGTCGTCCTGGCCAGAGTAGCGGGAGAGGAGAAGCTGGAAGGCGGCCAGCAGCGTCATGAAGGGCGTGGTGCCCTGGCGCTGGCAGAAGGCGAGCAGCTCGTCGGAGAGAGAGCGGGAGAAGGAGACGGGGACGGAAGCGCCGCGGTGGGACTGGATGGAGGGGCGGGGCTTGTCGGTGGGCAACTCGAGGAGGGCGGGTGCACCGGAGAGCTGCTGGCGCCAGTAGTCCAACTGACGCTGAAGCACATCGCCTCGCAGCCAGCTCCGCTGCCAGGCCGCGAAGTCGGCGTACTGCACGGGGAGCGAAGGAAGATTCGGCTGTGTGCCGGAAGTCCGAGCGGCGTAGAGCTCTGCCAGTTCGCGCACGAGCACACCGGAGGACCAGGCATCGGACACGATGTGGTGCGTGGACACGAGCAGCAGGTGCTGCTCCTCCGAGAGCCGGAACAGCAGCGCTCGGAAGAGCGGACCCTGGGCGAGGTCGAACGGTCGCAGGACCTCCACACCGATCAACCGCTGAGCTTCGGCCTCACGCTGCTCGGCAGACAGCACGCTCAAATCCACCACCGGCAGCGAGAAGTCCGTGGCCGGGTGGATGACCTGGACGGGCTCGCCGTCCAGCACCGTGAAGGTGGTGCGCAGTGACTCGTGGCGGCGGACCAGCACGTCGAAGCCGCGCTTCAGCGTGTCGACCTCCAGCGAGCCCTCCAGGCGCAGCGCGGCGGGCATGTTGTAGACGGCGCTGCCGGGCTGGTACTGGTCGAGGAACCACAGGCGCTGCTGGGCGAATGATACGGGCAGCGGGCCCCCTCGCGGCACGGGGACGATGGCGGGCACCGGGCCCGCGCTGGTGGAGCGGCGGGCGGAGTCGACGCGCTCGGCGAGCGCGGCGACGGTGGGGGCCTCGAAGAGGGCACGGACGGGCAGCTCCACCTGGAAGGACTGCCGCAGCCGTGACACCACCTGCGTGGCCAGCAGCGAGTGGCCACCCAATGCGAAGAAGTCTTCGCGCACGCCGACCTTCTCCACGCGCAGCAACCCCGCCCAGATGGAGGCAAGCTCCTCCTCGGTGGGCGTGCGCGGGGCGACGTAGGACGCCTCCGTGGAGGGCGCCTCCGGGGCGGGCAAGGCCTTGCGGTCCACTTTTCCGTTGGCCGTCAGCGGAAGGGCCTCCAGCGCGACGAAGGCGGAGGGCACCATGTAGGCCGGCAGCCGCTCCTGCAGGAAGGCCCGGAGCGACTCCGTGGACACGGGCTCGGACGGGACGACGTAGGCGACGAGCCGCTTGTCGCCAGGCACGTCCTCGCGCGCCACGACCAGCGCCTCGAACACCGCGGGGTGCTCGCGCAGGGCGGTGGCCACCTCGCCGGGCTCCACGCGGAAGCCCCGCACCTTCACCTGGAAGTCGGCGCGGCCGATGAACTCCACGCGTCCGTCCCGCAGCCAGCGGACCTTGTCGCCGCTGCGGTACATGCGCGCGCCCGGCACCGGGCTGTAGGGGTCCGGCACGTACCTCTCAGCCGTCAGCTCCGGCCGGTCCTGGTAGCCGCGCGTCACCTGGGCGCCGCCGATGAACAGCTCGCCGGGCACGCCCACGGGCACCGGTTGCAGTCGCCCATCCAGCACATACAGGCGCGTATGGTCCAGCGGCCGGCCCAGGGGCACGGTGGCGGGCACCATTCCCGGGGCGGGCTGCTCCACCCGGCCCGCGAGCACGCCGACCGTCGTCTCGGTGGGGCCGTAGTGGTTGAACACCTCGCAGGTGGGCGCCAGCGCGCGTACCTGGTCCAGCAGGGCCCACGTGGAGGTCTCGCCACCCAGCACCAGCTTCCTGCGGGGCAGGACGTACCGGGGCTCGGCCGCCGTCATGAGCGCCGCCAGGTGCGAGGGGACGATCTTCACGCAGTCCACGGAGTGACGCTGGAAGTACTCGGCCACGCCGGCGGGGCTGCTGGCGCGCTCCTGGGGGAGCACGTGCAGCAGGCCGCCGGTGCAGAGGGCGGGGAACAGCACCGTGTTGCCCAGGTCGGCCACGAAGGTGGACACCAGGGCGAAGCTTTCGCACTCCGTCAGGCCCAGCCGCTCGGTCGCCGCGCGCACGTATTGGACCAACTGCGCGTGCGTCACGGCCACGCCCTTGGGCCGGCCGGTGCTGCCCGAGGTGAACAGCACGTAGGCCACGTTGTCCGCGGAGGACTCACGCGGCGGCGCATCCGTGCGAAGCACGGCCAGCGTCGCGGCGTCCAGCAACACCGGCTGCGCGAGGGACGCGCCGAACACGGCGGCGTGCCGCGACTCCGTCACCACCACCGGGGCGCGGACCTCGTCCACCAGCGAGCGCAGGCGCGAGGCAGGCTGGGAAGGATCCATCGGCACATAGGCGCCGCCGGCCTTCCAGACGCCCAGCAGCGCCACCACCATGTCCACTGAGCGCTCCAGGCACAGGGCCACGCACCGCTCGGGGCCCACGCCCAGCGAGCGCAGGTGCCACGCGAGCTGGTTGGCGCGAGCGTCCAGCTCACCATAGGTGAGGACCTGCTCCTCGCAGCGCACCGCCTGTTTCCCGGGATTGCGCGCGGCCTGCTCCTCGATGAGGGCGTGCAGGACGCCGCCCTTGGCGAAGAGGGCTGGCGAGGCGTTGAAAGACTCGAGCACCTGCTGGCGCTCGGAGGCCGGCAGCAGGGGGAGCTCCCCCACGCGGGTGTCCGGCGCGGCGGCCACGGCCTCCAGCAGGGTGGTGAGGTGCGCCACCATCCGGTCGGCGGTGGACGCGTCGAAGAGGTCCGTCCGGTAGTTCAGCGTCCCGCCGATTCCTTCCGGCGTGTGGCCCAGGAACAGCGTCAGGTCGAACTTCGCAGCCTGGTGTCCCGTGTCCACGGGGTGCAGCTCCAGCGGGGCGCCGCCCGGGGCGCCCAAGCGCTTCGTGGACGCCGTGGGCATGTTCTGCAACGACAGCATGACCTGGAACAGCGGCGAGTGGCTGAGGCTGCGTTGGGGCTGAAGCTCCTCCACCAGCTTCTCGAAGGGCACGTCCTGGTGCTCGTAGGCCCCCACCGTGGTGGAGCGCACCTGGGCGAGCAGCTCGCGGAAGGTGGCCTCGGGCCGCACGCGTGCGCGCAGCACCAGCGTGTTGACGAAGAAGCCGATGAGGCCCTCGGTCTGCCCCTGGGTCCGGCCCGCGATGGGCGAGCCGACACAGATGTCGTCCTGGCCGGAGTAGCGCGACAGGAGAACCTGGAAGGCGGCCAGCAGCACCATGAAGGGGGTGGCGCCCTCGCGCTGGCCCAGCGCCTGGAGGCCCGCGGTCAGCTCCACGGACAGCTGCACCGGCGCGTGGGCGCCGCGGTGGGACTGCACGGCGGGGCGGGGCCTGTCGGTGGCCAGCTCCAGCAGCGCGGGCGCGCCGTCGAGCTCACGCTTCCAGTAGTCCAGCCGCTTCGCGAGGGCCTCGTCGCGCAGCCAGCCGCGCTGCCACGCCGCGAAGTCGCCGTACTGCACCGGCAATGGGGGCAGGCCCGCCTCGGTGCCGGAGGCCCGCGCCGTGTACAGCGCGCCCAGCTCGCGCACCAGCACGCCCATGGACCAGCCGTCGGAGACGATGTGATGCATCGTCACGAGCAACACGTGCTCGCGCGCGTCCAGTCGCAGCAGGCGGGCGCGCAAAAGCGGGCCGTTGGCCAGGTCGAAGGGCCTCACGGCCTCCTCGTGGGCCAGCTTTCCCGCGGAGTCCCGCCGCTCGGAGGCGGGCAGGCCCCCCAGGTCCACCACGGGCAGCGGCATGCGCGCGGGCGGGTGGATGCGCTGCAGGGGCTCGCCGTCGCGCGAGGTGAAGGTGGTGCGCAGCGCCTCGTGCCGGGCGACCACGTCCGTGAGGGCCCGCTCCATGGCCTCCACGTCCAGCGCGCCCGTCAGCCGCACCGCGGTGGGGATGTTGTAGAGCGCCGTTCCTGGCTCGAGCTGGTCGATGAACCACAGGCGCTGCTGGGCGAAGGACAGCGGCAGCTCGCCCGTTCGGGGCACCGGGGTGAGCGCGGGGACGGCCAGGCCCTGGCGGGCCCGCCGGGCGACGTCCACCTCCTGGGCCAGGCCGAGGACGGTGGGCGCCTCGAACAGCATCCTCAGGGGAAGCTCGGCGCCGAAGCTGGCGCGGATGCGGGAGGCGACCTGGGTGGCCAGGAGCGAGTGGCCGCCCAACTCGAAGAAGCTGTCGCTCACGCCCACGCGCTCGACGCCCAGCACCTGGGCGAAGATCTCCGCGAGGGTGGACTCGGTGGGAGTGGACGGCGCCACGTACGGGGCGCGCCCGGCCGTCGGGGCCTCTGGGGCGGGCAGGGCCTTGCGGTCCACCTTGCCACTCGGCGTCAGCGGCAGCGCCTCCAACCGCACGAAGGCGGAGGGCACCATGTACACGGGCAGGTGCTTCAGGAGGGCGTCCCGCAGCGCCACCTCGTCCAGCGCCTCGCCGTCCGCGACGACGTAGGCCACCAGGCGTTGATCTCCCGCCGCGTCCTGGCGCACCACCGCCACCGCGTCGCGCATGGAGGGCCACGCCAGCAGCGCGGCCTCGACTTCACCCAGCTCGATGCGGAAGCCGCGCAGCTTCACCTGGAAGTCGGCGCGGCCCAGGTACTCCACCGTGCCATCCGGCAGCCACTTCGCCAGGTCGCCCGTGCGGTACATCCGCGCGCCGGGCGCGCTGCTGAACGGGTCCGGGATGAAGCGCTCGGCGGTCAACGAGGGCCGGCGCCAGTAGCCACGGCCCACCTGCGCGCCGCCAATGAAGAGCTCTCCGGGCACGCCGGGAGGCACTGGTTGGCCATGGCGGTCCAGCAGGTGGATGCGGGTGTTGGCCACGGGGCGGCCAATGGGCACGCTCCGGCGCTCATCGTCCCGAGGGCACTCCCAGGAGGTGACGTCCACCGCGGCCTCGGTGGGGCCATAGAGGTTGTGCACCTCCGCCACCGGCAGGCGCGCGTGCGCCTTGCGCACCAGGTCCGCGGGCAGGGCTTCGCCGCTGCACACCACGCGGCGCAGGCCGGTCAGCTCCTCCAGCCCCGGCTCCTCCACGAAGGCGCGGAGCATCGAGGGCACGAAGTGCGCCGTGGTGACGCGCTCCCGCGCCATGACGCGCACCAGGTAGGCCGGGTCCTGGTGACCACCCGGGCGGGCCACCACCAGCCGCGCGCCCGTCATCAGCGGCCAGAAGAACTCCCAGACGGAGACGTCGAAGCTGAACGGCGTCTTCTGCAGCACCGTGTCTGCCGGGGTGAGGCCGTACCGCTGCTGCATCCACAGCAGGCGGTTGACGACACCCGCGTGCGCATTCATGGCCCCCTTGGGGCGGCCCGTGCTGCCGGACGTGAAGATGACGTAGGCCAGGGCCTCGGGGCCGGCCAGCGGGGCCGGGCGGGACTCGGGCTGCCGCGCCACAGTGTCCCACTCGGAGTCCAGGCACAGCACCCGGGCGGAGTGCGGCGGCAGCACGTCCCGCAGGTCCTCCTGGAGGACGATGACGGGGGCGGCGGTGTCCTCGAGCATCCACGCCAGCCGCTCTCGCGGGTAGGTGGGGTCCATGGGGACGTAGGCGGCGCCGGCCTTGAGGACGCCGAACAGGGCGACCACCATCTCCAGCGAGCGCTCCAGGCACACGCCGACGAGCGACTCGGGGCCCGCGCCCAGCGTGCGCAGGTGGTGCGCGAGCTGGTTGGCGCGAGCGTCGAGCTGGGCGTAGGTGAGCTGCCGGCCCTCGAAGTCCAGGGCGATGGCCGCGGGGGTGAGCGCCGCCTGGGCCTCGAAGAGCGAGTGGATGCACACGTCGCGCGCGTACTCCACGCGGGTGTCATTCCACTCCACCAGCACCTGCTGGCGCTCCTGCTCCGACAGCAGGGACACGGAGGACAGGCGCGCCTCGGGCCGCTCCAGCATCGCCTCCAGGGCCGTCACCCAGTGCCGCAGCAGCCGGTCCACGGTGCCGAGTGGGAAGCGGGCCTCGTCGAACGTGAGGCGCAGCTCCATCCGCGAGCCGGGCGAGACGAGCGCCACGAGGGGCAGGTCCGGCTGCTCGGTCGTGGTGAAGTCGCGGATGTCGTACTGGCCCCCGCTGGTGCGGACGGCCTCGTCAACGGGGTAGTTCTCGAAGACGTAGAGGCTCTCGAACAGGCGCGAGCCGCGCGGCACGTCGCTCCAGGTCTGGGCGAGGGCCAGCGGCGTGTGCTCGTACTGGCGCAGCTCGAGCATGCGCGCGTGGAGGTCCGCCAGCCACTGCCGCACCGGCACCTGGGGCTCGACCTGGATGCGCACGGGCAGGGTATTGATGAACATGCCCACCATGTGCTCGACGCCGGGCAGCTCGGCCCCGCGTCCGGACACGGTGGCGCCGAAGAGGACGTCGGGCTCTCCGGCGTGGTGGGAGAGCACCAGCGCCCAGGCGCCTTGCAGCACCGTGTTGGCCGTGATCTGCCGCTGCCGGATGAAGGCCTGGAGCGCGCGGGTGCTCTCCGCGCTCAGGTGCACCGCCTGACTGCCCTTGCGAGGCCTCGTCCTGTCCTGTCGCGGAGGCGGGGCGCCCGGCAGCGGGGTGGGCGAGGAGAAGCCACTCAGGGCCTTGCGCCAGTACTCCCGGGTGCGCTCCTCGGACTGCCGCCGCAGCCAGGCGATGAAGTCGCGGAAGGCGGCGGCCTGCGCCAGCGAGGGCTGGTGGCCACGCACGGCGGCGTCGTAGGTGGTGAACAGCTCCTTGAAGAGGATGCCCAGGCTCCACCCGTCCAGCAGCAGGTGGTGCGAGCTCCAGAGCACGCGGTACGCCCCGTCCGCCAGCCGAATCACCGTCAGCCGCATCAGCGGCGACTGGCCCAGGTCGAAGCCGCGCTCGCGGTCCGCGGCCAGCAGCGCGTCGAAGCGGGCCGGCTGCTCGGACGTGGGCAGCGCGCTCCAGTCGAGTTCCTCCCACGGCAGCACCGCGTGCGGGCTCACCCGCTGGAGGGGCTGCTCCAGGCCGTCCCACGCGAAGGAGGTCCGCAGGATGGCGTGCCGCTCCACCACCGTCTTCCACGCGAGGTGGAAGGCGGCCAGGTCGACGCCCGCGCCGAACGTCCACGCGCACTGCGTGACGTAGACGCCGGAGCCGGGAGCCATCAGGGACTCGAACAACATCCCGTGCTGCAAGGGCGACAGCGGATAGAGGTCCTCCACGGGCATGCCCGTGGGCAGCACGTGGTCCAGCGCCGCCTGGGACAGTCGCGCCAGGGGGAAGTCCAAGGGCGTGAAGCGGCGCGCGTCCCCCGTCGCCCGGCCGTCAATCAACGCGCGCAGGGAGGCGAGCATGTCGCGGGCCAGCCCCTCGATGGTGGCGCGCTCGTGCAGGTGCTCGCTGTAGGTGATGGAGAGGTGGAGCTTCCCGTCGCTGACGCGACCACCGACATCCAGCAGGTGCGAGCGCGGGTCGCCGGCATCGCGTGACGCGCCGGAGGACTCCTTGGCGAAGGCGAAGGCGGTAGAGGCCGCGGTCGATGCGTCGAGCTGGCCCAGGTAGTTGAAGGAGATCTGCGCCTGGGGCAGCGCGCGCAGACGCGACGCCGCGTCCTCTCCGCCCAGGTGGCGCAGCAGCCCGTAGCCCAGGCCCTTGTTGGGCAACTGGCGCAGCTCGTCGCGCACGGCGCGCAGCGTGTCCCCTGGCGAGCCCGAAGGAGGCAGTTGGAAGAGGACGGGGTAGGTGGCGGTGAACCAGCCGACGGTGCGCGACAGGTCCACGCCCTCGAAGAGGTCCTCGCGGCCGTGGCCTTCCAGCTCCACGAGCACGTGGGGTTGGCCCGTCCAGCGCGACACGGAATGGGCGAGCGCGGTGAGGAGCACATCCTCCAGTCGGGCCCGGTACGCGGTGGGCACGTCCTGGAGCAACAACCGCGTCTCCTCCGCCTCCAGCGAGAAGCCCACGGACTGACTGGAGTCGAAGGTGTTCGCCTCGCGCGCGGACGTCTTGTCGACGGGCAGCGGCTGGACCTCCGCGCGCGCGCCGCTCAGCCAGTAGGTCAGCTCCTGTTGAACGGACTCGGAGCGGGCGTGCTGCCGCAGCTTCTCCGCCCAGGCCTTGAAGGACGTCGTCTTCGGAGGGAGGGTGGGCTGCTGGCGCTGGGCGATCCGCTGGTAGAGGGCCTCCACGTCCTCCATGAGGACGCGCCAGGAGACCGCATCCACCACGAGGTGATGGGCCACGAGCAGCAGGCGGGACGGCTGTCCCGCGCCAGGGTCCATGAGGGCGGCGCGCAGCAGCAGTCCCTCGTCCAGGACGAGGCTTCGTTGCACGTCATTGGCCACGGCCTGGATGGCGGAGGCGAGCTCCTCCGGAGCGACGCCGGAGAGGTCCTCCTGGCGCAGGCGCGGCGGGGCCTGTGGGCCCGGGGACTCCTGGTGCCAGGCGCCGTCGCTCTGGCGGGTGAAGCGCAGGCGCAGGGCATCGTGATGCTCCACCAGCTTGCCCAGGGCCTGTTCCATCAGGGCCGGGTCCAGGGGGCGGCGTACCTCCAGCAGCAGGGCCTGGTTGAAGTGGTGGGGCTGGCGAGGGGCCTGCTCGAAGTAACTCTGCTGGACGGGAGTGAGGGGCACCGGGCCCTGCACCAGGCCCTGCTCGGCCGACGACGCCTGGGCCGCCTTCACCACCGTGGCCAGACTTTCCACCGTCTGGTGCTGGAAGAGCTGGCGTGGCGACAACTGCAATCCGGCCTGCCTCGCCCGCGCCACCACCTGCAGGGTGATGATGGAATCGCCACCCAGCTCGAAGAAGTTGTCGCGGATGCCGACGCGGGGCAGGTTCAGCACCTGGGCCCAGACCTCGGCCAGGGTCTGCTCGGTGGCGTTGCGCGGCGGCAAATATTGGGAGGACAGCTCCTGCTGCGAACCCTCGACGGCGGGCAGCGCCTTGCGGTCCACCTTGCCGTTGTCCGTCAGCGGCAGCGCTTCCAGGCGCACGAACGCGGCGGGCACCATGTACTCGGGTAGCCGCTGCTTGAGGAAGGCACGCAGCTCGGTGATGGGAGCCTGGCCTTCGAAGTAGGCCACCAGTCGCTTGAGGCCATTCTCCTCGCGCGCCACCGCCACCGCCTTGGTGACGGCGGGGTGGGCCAGCAGCGCCGCCTCCACCTCGGGCAGTTCGATGCGGAAGCCGCGGATCTTCACCTGCGTATCCGCGCGGCCCAGGAACTCCAGCACGCCATCGGCGCGGCGGCGCACCAGGTCGCCGGTGCGGTACATGCGCGCGCCGGGGTTCGGGTGGAAGGGGTCGGGCAGGAAGCGCTCGGCGGTGAGGTCCGGCTGCCGCAGGTAGCCTCGGGCCAGGCCATCGCCGGAGATGAAGAGCTCACCGGGCACGCCGAACGGCAGCGGGTGCAGGTGCTTGTCCAGCACGTACAGCCGCGTGTTGCCAATGGGGGTGCCAATGGGGACGGAGACGCCCGGCTGCGAGGGCTCCGTCATGCGGAAGCAGGAGGCGAAGAGCGTGGACTCGGTGGGGCCGTAGCAGGCCGTCACGGGGATGCGCAGCTGCTCCAGCACGCGGCGCACGTGGGGCGCGGAGACGACGTCGCCGCCGGTGAGCAGTTGCTTGACGGAGCCCAGGCCCTCCAGGTGGGCATCCACCATCTGGGTGAAGAGGCCGGCGGTGAGGTGGAGGGTGGTGACGCGGTGGCGCTCGAGGACGGCCTGGAGCTCGCGCACGTCATTGGGAGCGTGGGGCGGGAAGAGGACGAGGCGTCCGCCGTGGAGCAGGGGCCCCCAGACCTCGAGGGTGGATGCGTCGAAGGAGATGGGTGCGATGAGGAGGAAGGAGTGCTCGGGCCCCAGGTCCATGTAGTCGACGCGGCCGAGCAGCAGGCGCATGACGGAGCGGTGCTCGATGCAGACGCCCTTGGGCCTGCCGGTGGAGCCGGAGGTGAAGTCGATATAGGCCAGGTTGCGTGAGGTGGTGGCGCAGGGCGGAGGCGAAGAGGGAAGCCGCGCCAGCTCCTCGGTGAGCTCCTCGACGAAGAGGCACGCCAGTCCTTCACACGGGAGCTGCGAGGCCAGGGCGCGAGAGGTGAGAAGGACCTGGGGCCGCGAGTCCTCCAGCATCTGGGTGAGGCGCTGGCGGGGGTAGGACGCGTCGAGGGGGACGTAGCAGCCACCGGCCTTGAGGATGGCGAGCAGGGCGACGACGAGCTCGACGGAGCGCTCCAGGCAGAGGGCGACGCGGGAGTCGGGGCCGACGCCCTGGCGTTGCAGCAGCCACGCGAGCTGGTTGGCCTGGGCATCCAACTGGCGGTAGGTCAGTTGATGGGAGGCGTCCTCCAGGGCGATGGCGTCGGGGCGCAGGGCCACCTGCTGGGCGAAGACCTCGTGGATGCAGGCCTCGCGCGGGTAGTCGTAAGCGGTGGCGTTGCACGCCTCCAGCGCCTGGTGCCGCTCGGCGCCGGCGAGCAGGCCGTGGACGGAGAGCGGAACGTCCGGCCGCGCGGCGAGCGCCGCGAACAAGCCCTGGGCGTGGGCGGCGATGCGCACGGCGGTGGCGGCGTCGAACAGGTCGGTGGCGTACTCCAGCACGCCATGGAACCCTTCTTCCGACTCCAGCAGCGTCAGCGTCAGGTCGAACTTGGCGGCGGTGACCTCCGACTCCACCGGGCGCAGCACCACGCCAGGGAGCTTGAGGGGCGCCATCGGTGCGTTCTGCAGGGCGAACATCACCTGCGCCAGCGGCGTATGGCTGAGGTTTCGCTGGGGCTGGAGCGCGTCCACCAGCTTCTCGAACGGGAGCTCCTGATGGGCGAAGGCGCCCAGCGTCATCTCCCGCACCTGGCCCAGGAGCTGGCGGAAGCTCCGCGTCCATTCCACCTGGGAGCGCAGCACCAAGGTGTTGATGAGGATGCCGATGAGTCCACCCAGCCCCGGGCGGTTGCGGCCGGCGATGGGGGTGGCGACGGAGATGTCATCCTGCCCGGAGTAGCGGGCCAGCAGCACCTGCCACGCCGCCAGCAGGGCCATGAAGGGCGTGGCGCCCTCCTTCTGGCAGAGGGCCTTCAGCTCGTCGGAGGCCTGCCTGGAGAGGCGCACCGGCACCGTGGCGCCACGGAAGGACTGCACCGCGGGGCGGGGGCGGTCCGTGGACAGCTCCAGCACCTGCGGCGCCCCGGAGAGCTGCTGGCGCCAGTAGCCGAGCTGGGTCTCCAGCACCTCGCCCTGGAGCCAGCCGCGCTGCCACACCGCGTAGTCCACGTACTGGAGGCCAGGCTCGGGGAGGGGAGACGGGCGGCCCGACAGGAAGGCGTCGTAGAGCGCCGCGAACTCGCGGATGAAGACGCCCATGGACCAGCCATCCGAGACGATGTGGTGCATCGTCAAGAGGAGGACGTGGTCCTGGGGCGCGAGCCGGAGCAAGGTGCCACGGATGAGCGGGCCCTGGACGAGGTCGAAGGGCCGCACGGCCTCCTCGCGCGCCAGGCGCAGCGCCTCCCGCTCACGCGAGTCCTCGGGCAGGTGGCCCAGGTCCACGATGGGGAGGGTGACGGAGCCCGCCTGCGCGATGACCTGGACCGCGCTCTGCTGGCCGGGCCGGAACGTGGTGCGCAGCGACTCGTGGCGGCGGACGACCTCGGACGCGCTGCGCTCCAGCGCCGCCACGTCCAGGACGCCTTCCAGCCGGACGGCCGCGGGGATGTTGTACGCCACGCTTCCCGGGTCCAACCGGTCGAAGAACCACAGCCGCTGCTGTGAGAAGGAGAGCGGATAGGCCTCCGCGCCGCGCGGTTGGACGGGGATGGCCGGCTGCTGGGCGCGCGTCGACTTCTCGCGCAGCTGCCGCATGAGCTGTTCCCGCTTGTCCGCGGGGAGGGAGGCGAGACGCTTGAGAATGTCACTGCTCATCTGACTTCACTCCAGGCGCAGCGTCCGTGCGTGCCATCCGGGGGCGCGAGCATCCGCGCCCTGCATGTGACTGTCCGGAAGAGGTGGGTTCAGCGGGCCGACGCGGCCTGTCGCGGGCCGGAGGTGCCGGGCGCGGGGCTCACGGACACCCGGAGTCCATCGCGCGAGCGGAGCGTGACGACGGGGTCTGGAACCACCGTCTGTCCCGGCACGACATTCACCTTGAAGCGCTGCAACATCATCGTCAGCGCCACGGTGGACTGCATCAGGGCCATGTTGCTGCCAATGCACAGCCGCTGGCCCGCGCCGAAGGGGAAGTACGCGTGGCGCGGCCGCTTTCCGGCGTTCTCCGGCAGGAAGCGCTCCGGCATGAACTTCTCCGGCGCCTCCCAGAACGCCGGGTGCTTGTGAACGACGGGCTGCATCATCATCATGATGGTGCCCGCCGGCACGTCGTAGGGGCCCAGCTTGTCCTGCTCCTTGGCCTTTCGCGACAGCACCCACGCGGGGGGATACAGGCGCAGCACCTCCTCGAACACCGCGGTGATGTAGCGGAGCTTCGGCAGGTCCTGGAGCTGCGGGGGCTTGTCGCCGATGGCCGCGGCGATTTCGTCGCGCATCCGCTGCTCCACCTCGGGGTGCTGGCTGAGCAGGTGGTAGGTCCACGCCAGCGCCACGGCCGTGGTCTCATGGCCGGCGAAGAAGAGGTTGACGCACTCGTCGCGAAGCTGCTCGTCGCTCATGCCCTCGCCCGTCTTCGGGTCGCGAGCCGCCATCATCTGGCCGAGCATGTCGGGATGGGCCGTGGGGTTCTGGCGGCGCTTGGCGATGGCCGCGTACACGGCGGTGTCCAGCGTGGCGATTCCCGCGCGGAAGCGCTTGCGGCGCTTCGTGCGGAGCCTCAGCGCCGCGATGAGGTACACCATCCACCACTTGCGCCGGATGTTCTGCATCCGGACGATCTCCTGGCAGGCCTCCAGGATCTCCGGCTGGTCTTCGACCATGTCCTCGGTGAAGACGCCGCGGCCGACGATGGAGAGCGACAGCCGGGTCATGTCGTTGGCGATGTCGAAGACCTCGCCCGAGTGCGTCCGGGCCTCCCACCGCTCCAGCATCTTGTTCACGCTGTCCACCATGGTGGGGACCAGCGCCGCCATCCGCTCGGGGTGGAAGGCGGGTTGGATGAGCCGCCGCTGCTGGCGCCAGAACTCGCCCTCGCTGGGGAACAGCCCCTTTCCGAGCAGCTTGCCTGGGGGGTTGTGCGGCTTGAGGTAGTTCTGCGCGTTGTCCACCAGGACCTGCTTCACGTAGTCCGGGTGGCTCACCAGGAAGATGGTCTGGCGGGGGCCGACCCGGACGCGCACCGCGTCGCCGTATTGCTGAAAGGCCCGCACGAAGAAGCCGATCGGATCGTCCTGGGCCTCCAGCATGCTGCCGAAGAACGGCTTTCCCTTGGGCCCGGGCGGCAGGTTCAAGGCGTCTTTCCCGGTGGTCATCGTGGTGTCTCCAGCGGAGCGCGTCAGGGGCTCGGGCGCGGAGCGAACCCGTGCCGCCTCCGCGCGGGTGGCGTTGCGAGAGGGGGGAGCGGGGCTCCCACGCGTGGGGATGCGATACGCTCCAGCGAAAGGGGCCACTCGCACCCGGGAGGGGGAGCGGCCTTCCACCGGGAGACGGCCTACTTTCCGACGGGCATCGCGCGCCGCGCGGGAGCGGGGGCCTTGCCTGGGACGAACCAGCGAGGCCCGCCGAAATACATCAGCGCCTCCTGCTTCTTCACGAAGATGTCCATCGCGATGGAGATGCGCTCGTGCTTGCCCAGGTAGGGCCGCACCTCGTGCCGGACGTAGCTGGGGAAGAAGAAGAGCTTGCCCTCGACGGGCGTGACACTCACGCGCCAGTCGTCGTCCCACGGGCTGGTCTGCCCCGCGGCCTTCCCTCCATGGCTGCGGTCGAGGAAGCCGGGACGGAAGTACACCGTCTGCCCTCCCTCGGATTCATCCGGCGCCTCACCCGGGCCGTAACCGGTTTGCACCTGGTAGTGCCCGCTGATGTACGAAGGGTCGTGGTGGTGGACCTCGAGGAACTCCCCGTACCGCAGCACGTTCGCCCAGCAGGAGATGCCGACAATCTGCATTCCAGGGTCGTCCGGATTCGTGCCCTGTACCTTGAATGTCTCGCGAATTCCGTCCAGGACTATTTTCCTGAACTCCGCGATCTCAGGGTAGTCCCAATTGAGGACGTTGAACTCGAGCCAGTACGCGGTCAGTCCCTGCTTGATGCCCGCCACCAGCGTGGGCTTGTGCTTCCCGAGAATCTCCTGCTCCTTCTCTCGGATGATTCGCGCCAGCCCCGCGTTCAACTCTTTGGAATCCTTGAGGTGGATCGCCAAGGTGGTGGTGGGCCACATCACTTCTGCCTTGACGATCTTCTCCATCGGTTCTTCCCCAGTCCCTTTGCGCGGGTCGAAGTTGCCGTGTCGGCGGGGCCGTGTGGTTCAACCACGCGGTTGCCGGACAACCCTAGCAAAAGAGCGGAATAACTTGGAATAGCACCGATAAATGTTTCCTCGGATTGAAACGGAGAATCCGCAGTCGTAGAAAACAAGAGCGAGGCTACCAGCGGCCCTGCATCTGCCGGATGAAGGCATAGGGTGTCCCGGGTTCCAGCGCGCCCGCGTCATCCAGCCGTTTCATCTGCGCGGCGTCCAGCTTCAGGCTCGCCGCCCTCAGGTTCTCCTCGAACTGGCTCAGGCTGCGCGCTCCGAACACGACGGACGTGACGGTCTTCTTGTGGAGCAGCCAGGCCAGTGAAACCTGGGCGGCTGTCGCATCCAGCTCCTTCGCCACCGCTTCCACTTCGGCCAGCACGCGCCAGTTCCGAGCGGTGTCGAACTCCGCCATGCGTCCGTTCTCCACCGCCAGCCGCGTGGCCTCTGGTGGGGCTTGTCCCTGGCGATACTTGCCGGACAGGAAGCCCGCGGCGAGGGGGGCCCACGCGAGGAGGCCCACACCGAAGTGCTCGCAGAGCGGCACGTACTCACGCTCGGCATCGCGCACCACCAGGCTGTATTGCGCCTGGAGCGACACGAACCGGGACAGCCCCAGGTGGCGGCTCGTCCACAGCGCGTCCACCAGCCGGTAGGCTGCGTAGTTGCTGGCGCCGATGTAGAGCACCTTGCCCTGGCGCACGAGGTCTTCCATGGCCCGGAGCGTCTCTTCCACCGGCGTGTCCACGTCCTGCAGATGCACCTGATACAGGTCGATGCGGTCTGTCTTCAGCCGCCGCAGGCTGTCCTCCACCGAGGTGCGCAGGTTGAGCCGCGAGCCGCCCGTGTTGTTCGGCCCGGGCATCAAGCGCAGGCGGAACTTGGAGGCCAGCACCATCTGGTCCCTCCGCTCCTGGCTCTGTGCGAACCAGTTACCAAGAGTGCTCTCGGAGAGCCCCATCCCGTACACGTTGGCCGTGTCCAGGAAGTTGATGCCCACCTCCAAGGCCCGGTCCAGGATGGCGAAGGAGGTCTTCTCGTCCGTGCCAAAGCCCTGGCTGGCCGAGCCCTCCAAGGGCTCGCCGAGCGCCATGGTCCCAAAGCACAGCGTCGACACTTTCAAACCGCTCTGTCCCAGCCGCCGGTACTCCATGCGCATGCGGTAGCTCTCCGGTGCCACTCCGCGTCCGGAGTGGACGGCGGCGCTCCGTGAACTACTCCAGTCCGGGCCTGGCGCGCCATGGGTGTTCCTGGGATGGACCGCGCGCTGCCTGCTCGCGCGGCCCTCCCTATCACCCGACCGGTTCGAGCCGGGGTTGCTCGCCCAGCACGTGCTTCAAATCCGCGCGCAGCGCCCGCTGCACGTCCTGCCTCACGGTGTTCACGAAGAAGTGGTCGCCCGGGAAGTCGCGGATGGTGAACTGGTGGTGGGTGTGTTGCTTCCAGGCGAAGACCTGCTCTTCGGTGGCCAGGATGTCGCCGCGTCCCCAGAACGCGGAGATGGCGCACGACAGCGGCGGCTCGGGCGCGCAGGTGTAGTTGTCGATGACGGCGTAGTCCGCGCGGATGATCGGCAAGACCAGCTCCAACAGCTCCGGCTCCTTCGCCACTTGTTCGGGCAGGCCTCCGAGCTCGCGGACCCGCTCAAGCAACTGCGCATCCGTGAGCTCCGCCGCGGGACGGAAGCGTGAGCGCAGCTGCGGGGCAATCCGCCCCGAGACTCCGAGATAGAACGGCTCGCGCTCGCCTCGCCGGCGCAGCTCCCGGGCCAGCTCGAAGGCGACCAGCGCCCCCATGCTGTGTCCGAAGAAGGCGAAGGGGAGATCGAGCCGCGGTGTGAGCTGCTTCACAAGTTCGTGAACCAGCGGCTCCATCCGCGTGAAGCACGGCTCCCTCAGCCGGAATTCCCGCCCGGGGAGCTGGACCGCGCTGACGGCAATCTCCTCGGGCAGCTCGTCCGCCCACCTGCGGAACATCGAGGCGCCGCCGCCCGCATGGTGGAAGCAGATGAGTTGCAGTCGGGCTGCTGGCTTCCGCTGTCCGCTGAACATCAACCACTCATCAACAGTGTTCTTTATTGGCAACATCATTCGTCTCTCAATCTCCCAGTTGTTGCGAATGCGTGTCATGGACAGGCAATGCATACCCTGGGAGGTGATGTCAGTGTGTTCTGCTAATGAGGGAGCAAATTCTAACGTTGAAGATGTGAGCGGCGCCTGTTAATCCGGGATTCGCTTCTAGCTTCAAAACGGGGGACGCGTCTTTACGAAAACATAAGGCACGCTGATTTCAATTCCTTATCATTTTGGCCCAAGGGCACGCGTACAGTGTGTCTGGATGCTTCTGCTTTGGCTCCGTGTAGGGACATGTTGTGAGTTCATCGACAGTTCTCCGAAGAGATACCTCGTCAGTGGTCTCCCCATATCGACTCATTGGCTCGCCCGGGACAGGGGATTCCGAGGCTGAGCCGTTGCCACCAGGCATCCATGAGCAGCTCGCCATCGAGCTCTATCGGCAGATGCTCTACCTGCGTGTCTTCGACGAACGGGCGCTCATCTATCACCGGCATGGTCGCATTGGCACCTGGGCCATTTCATGGGGACACGAAGCCATCCAGGTTGGCGCAATGTTTGCGCTTCGTGACCATGATTGGGCATTTCCTTCGTACCGGGAGAACAAGATAGGCCTCATGCGGGGCATGTCTCCGGCGGATGTGCTTGCAGGCTGCCGAGGCCACCCACAAGGTTGGTGGAATCCAAACATCTGGCGGATGGGTTCCATCAGTATTCCCGTGGGCTCTCAGGTTCCCCACGCTGTTGGCTTTGCATGGGGAGAGCGTCTCCAAGGGCGCGACACGGTCGCACTGGTCTTCTTTGGAGACGGGGCGACCTCGGAGGGTGAGTTTCACGAAGGAGCCAACCTGGCGGGTGTGCTCAATGCTCCCGCCGTCCTGCTGTGCTCCAACAACCAATGGGCCATCAGCACGCCGCTCCACCACCAGACCCGCGCCAGTTCGCTCGCGGACAAGGCGGTGGGCTACGGCATCCCAGGGGTTCGCGTGGACGGCGACGACGTGGCCGCCGTCTATCTCGCGGTCTCCGCGGCCGTGGAGCGGGCGCGCTCGGGAGGTGGGCCCACCTTCATCGAGTGCGTCACCTACCGCATGCAGGCGCACGCCTTCCCTGATGACCCCAGCGTCTACCGGGATGACGCCGACGCCGAGGCCGCGCGCCGCGACGAGTGCCTCGTCCGCTACGAGCGCTACCTCCAGCGGCTCAACCTGCTCACGCCCGAGATGGCCAGCCGGTTCCGCGAGGAGTGGATGACCCGGATGGCGGCGGCCATCACCGAGGCGGAGGCGCTCCCCGCGCCCGACCCCAGCCTCGTCTTCGACCACACCTACGAACGGAAGACCCCGGCCATGGAGCGGGACCTGGCGCGACTCAAGGCGCTCCAAGCCCCTGGGGCCGAGGGGAAGACCCCCGGGAGGACCCCGTGAGCGAGATGCTCTTCGTGGATGCCCTCACCAGCGCGCTCCGGGAGGAGATGGAGCGCAATCCCCAGGTCGTCCTCCTGGGTGAGGACATCGGCCGCAATGGGGGCGTGTTCCGCGTCACGCTCGGGCTTCAGGCGCGCTTTGGCCCGGAGCGTGTCGTCGACACGCCTGTGTCCGAGGCGGGCATCGTGGGCGCGGCCGTGGGCCTGTGCCTCGCGCGCATGCGGCCCGTCTGTGAGCTCCAGTTCGACGCCTTCAGCTACCCGGCGCTCAATCAGATCATCACCCACGTGGGCCGCTATCGCTGGCGTTCGCGTGGGACGACTCCCATGCCCATGGTCATCCGGATGCCCAGCGGGGGAGGGGTGCGGGCCCCGGAGCTCCACTCGGATTCGCCCGAGGCGTACTACTGCCACACCCCCGGGCTCACCGTCGTCACGCCCTCGACGCCCGCCGACGCGAAGGGGTTGCTGACCGCGGCGATGCGCAGTCCGGACCCCGTCATCTTCCTCGAGCCGAAGAAGCTCTACCGCCACCTGCGCGGAGAGGTCCCCGATGGGGAGCACGTGACGCCGCTCGGAGTCGTTCGCACGGTGCGCGAGGGCGAGGACGTGACGCTCTTCGCCTGGGGCGCCATGGTGGAGGTCGCCACGGCCACCGCCGACGCGCTGGCGCAGAAGGGCGTCTCCGCTCACATCTGCGACGTGCGCACGCTGTCGCCGCTGGACGAGGAGGGCCTCCTGGCCGCTGCTCGCGCCACGGGCCGCGTCGTCATCATCCAGGAGGCGCCGCGCACCTGCGGCGTGGCCAGTGAGATCGCCGCGCTCCTCGCGGAGCACGCCATGTACGACCTCAAGGCGCCCATCCAACGAGTGACGGGGTTCGACGTGCCACACCCCTACTTCAGCATCGAGCACCACCACCGGCCCGACCCTTCGCGAGTGCTCGCGGCCGTCCACGGCACTTTGGAGGCCTGATGGGACTCGTCTACGTACTTCCCGACCTGGGCGAAGGTGTCGCCGAGGCGGAGATTGTCCGCTGGTTCATCACGGAGGGGGAGCGCATCGAAGAGGACGCGCCCATGCTCGAGGTGATGACGGCGAAGGCGACCGTGATGGTTCCCGCCCCCGGCAAGGGCGTGGCGCTTCGGTTGCTCGCGGGCTTGAGGGAGAAGGTCTCCGTTGGCACGCCGCTCATCGTCATCGGCGAGCCGGGCGAGGACTCCGAGGCCATCCTGCGCGCGTCCGCCGCGCCGGTCGCCTCGGCGCACTCGCGCCCGGAGCCCGCCGCGCCCGCCGCCGTGGCTCCTTCGCGAAGGCCGCTGCAAGCGCTGCCGCGCGTTCGCAAGCTCGCCGAACAGCTCGGCGTGGCGCTCGAGTCCCTCCACAAGGAGGGCACCATCACGGAGGACGATGTCCGCGCGGCCGCATCGTCAAAGGTGGGCGCGGCGCCAGCTCGGAGGAGTGGGGCCGGACACACCGAGCAGCGCCTGCCCCAAGAGGGTGTCCGCTCGCGCATTCCGCTGAGTGGCCTGCGCCGCGTGGCCTCCGCGCACCTCACCCGGGCCCAGGCGGTGCCGTCGGTGGCGGTGATGGAGGAGGCCTCGTTCGACACGCTGCTCATGCTCCAGCAGTTGCTGGGAGTCGGCTACCTGCCGTTCCTCATCCAGGCGGTCGTCGCCGCGCTCCGCGAGGTGCCCGAGGCCAACGCGCTCTTCGATGAAGCCACCGAGGAGGTCGTCCTCTACGACCGCGTCGACATGGCCATCGCGGTCCACACCGACGAGGGCCTGGCCGTGCCCGTCATCAGCGACTGTGCCCGGCTGTCCCTCCATGCGCTCGAAGCCCGTGTGCAGGAGCTTGGGAACATGGCTCGGGCCCGGACGCTGAACCCGGCGGAGAGCACGGGGGGCACGTTCACCATCACCTGCCCGGGGGACCAGGGCTCGCTGCTCGCCACGCCGCTGCTCAACGTGCCCCAGGTGGCCATCCTGGGACTCCACCGTCCGACGCGGCGGCCACTCGTCGTTGACGGTGAGCTGCGTGTGGGCACCGCGGCCCACGTCACCGTGACGGTCGACCATCGGGTCATCGATGGAATCACCGCGTGCCGCTTCATCCGCGCGGTGACGGGCTTCCTCTCCCAGCCCCTCCAGGCCTTCGCGGACGGCGTCTTCCACGCGGACAGCACCGTGCCCTCCACGCCGCCCGAAGTGACCGCCATCTTCCCTCCGCTCCAGTCGTACGCGGACGGCACGTTCCGCATGGACTCCTCCACACAACGAGGGCCTTCGAACCCGATGACCACGGTTCGGACCGGTGGCGCGAACGTGCTCGCCGGGGACGCGGGGGGGCTCGCGCGCGAGTTGCTGGCCCTGGATGCACGGCGGCGCAAGCAGCGGCTCGAGGCGTTCATCGAGGCGGAGATCACCCAGCGCATGGGAGGGAAGAAGAAGCCCCTGGAGCGCGGGCGGACGTGGCGTGACCTGGGGATGGACTCGCTCATCGCGGTGGGGCTGCGCGATGCGCTGGCGCTTGGACTGGGCCGTGGTCTCCCCGCGACACTCCTCTTCAATCGTCCCACGCTCGCGTCGCTCAGCGAGTACCTCCTGGCGCTGCTCGAGTCCGCCCCTCGCGAGGAGGCCGCGACGCTCGAGGCGCCCGTTGCGTTCCTCCTGCGGTTGAAGGGGCTCCCAGAGAGAGAGGCCGTGGCGATGCTCAGTGAGCGCATCGCCACGATGGGGGACTCATGAAGTCCGCGTCCGGGAGTCCGTCCTCGGAGCCGGTGGCCATCATCGGAATGTCCTGCCGCTTCCCTGGCGGCGCGGACAGCCCCCAGGCCTTCTGGCGCCTGCTTCGCGAGGGCTTCGATGCCATGCGCGAGGTTCCGGCCGACCGGTGGGACGCGGCCGCGTATCTCGCCACTGACCCGACTTCTCGCGGGAAGGTGCGGGCGCTACGCGCCGGATTCCTGGAGCGAGTGGACGCGTTCGACGCGGGCTTCTGGGGCATCTCCGCGCGCGAGGCCATCAGCATGGACCCTCAGCAGCGGCTGCTGCTCGAGGTGGCCTATGAAGCGCTGGAGCATGCGCACCTGTCCGTCGACTCGCTCGCGGGGAGCCGGACCGGCGTCTTCGTGGGCATCGCCACCGACGACTACTCGTGCCGCACGGACCCGTCGGACGTCTATTCAGGCACGGGCTCGCTCTTCAGCGTCGCGGCGGGCCGCATCTCGTATCTGCTCGACCTGCGCGGTCCCAGCCTCGCCGTGGACACGGCCTGCTCGTCGTCCCTGGTCGCGCTGCACCTCGCCTGCAAGAGCCTCCAGTCTGGCGAGAGCGAGCTGGCGCTGGTGGGCGGCGTCAACGTCATCACGGACCCGGGCAAGAGCATCTACTTCTCGGGCCTGGGCGCGCTCTCCACGGATGGGAGGTGCAAGACCTTCGATGCGAGCGCGGACGGCTACGGGCGGGGTGAGGGCTGCGGCGTCTTCGTGCTCAAGCGCCTCGCGGACGCGCTCGAGGATGGAGACCGGGTGCTCGCCGTGGTTCGCGGCTCGGCCGTCAACCAGGACGGTCACAGCAACGGCCTCACGGCGCCCAACGGACTGGCCCAGGAGGCGGTGCTGAAGGAGGCCCTCTCCCGCTCGGGCTTGAAGCCAGGGGACGTGCAGTACGTCGAAGCTCACGGCACGGGGACTCCGCTCGGGGATCCGATAGAAATCGAGGCGCTCTCCGCGGCCTTGTGCGAGTGGCGCAGCGCGAAAGAGCCGCTCCTGATCGGTTCGGTGAAGACGAACATCGGGCACCTGGAGGCGGCGGCCGGCGTGGCCGGGTTGATGAAGGTCGTCCTCTCGATGCGGCACGGGGAGCTTCCTCCCCACCTGCACTTCACTCAGCCCAACCCGCATGTCCCCTGGGCGCAGCTCCCGTTGAAGGTGCCCACCGAGCTCACCCCGTGGACCTCTCGGGGTCCTCGCATCGCGGGCGTGAGCTCCTTTGGCATCAGCGGCACGAATGCCCACGTCATCCTCGAGGAAGCGCCTCGTTCGAAGGTCGAGCCCTCGAAAGAAGAGGGCGATGGGCGTCCAGTGCTCCTGCCGCTGTCGGCTCGGAGCCCTGAGGCGTTGACCGCCTTCGCCGAGGCCCACGCGGAGCTCCTGGGTGACCCGGCGGCCACGGGGACGCTCCGGGAGATTGCCCACACCGCGAGCGTTCGGCGCAGCCATCATCCACACCGCCTGGCGGTGGTGGGGAGTTCGCGGCAGGACCTGGTCGAGGCGCTGCGGGCGTCGACCCGCGGCGAGCCCCATCCAGGTGTCATCCGGCGGCAGGCGAACTTCGAGGAGGAGTTCCCTCGGGTCGCGTTCATCTTTCCGGGGCAGGGCTCACAGTGGCTCGGCATGGGGCGCCAGCTCCTGCGTGAGGAGCCCGTCTTCCGCGAGGCCATCGAGGCTTGTGAGCGCGCGATGCGTCCTCACGTCGAGTGGTCACTCGTGGAGGAGCTGGGCGCGGATGAGGCGCACTCGCACCTCGCGGAGATTGACGTCGTCCAGCCCGTGCTCTTCGCGATGCAAGTCGCGCTGGCCGCGCTGTGGCGCTCGTGGGGTATCGAGCCCGACGCGGTGGTGGGCCACAGCATGGGCGAGGTGGCCGCCGCACAGGTGGCGGGGGCGTTGAGCCTCGAGGACGCCGCACGCATCATCTGCCGACGCAGCCGGCTGCTGCGCCGCGTGAGCGGGCAGGGCGCCATGGCCGTCGTGGAGCTCGGTCTGGAGCAGGCCCGGGAGGTGCTCTCTGGATATGAGTCCCGTCTGTCCGTGGGCGTGAGCAACAGCCCGCGTTCAACCGTCATCTCGGGTGACACGTTGGCGTTGGAGGAGCTGCTGCGCCACCTGGAGGGCAGGGGCATCTTCTGCCGCCGCGTGAAGGTGGACGTCGCCTCCCACAGTCCGCAAATGGACCCGCTGAAGGAGGACCTCCTGCTCGCCCTGGAGGGGGTTGCTCCCGAGAGTGCGCTGGTCCCCATCTACTCCACCGTGACGGGGGAGACCGGTGACGGGAGCGACTTCACCGCGTCCTACTGGGTCCGCAACCTGCGCGACCCGGTGCTGTTCCAAGGCGCCATCGAGCGGCTCCTGGACGATGGCCACGCGGTGTTCATCGAGGTGAGCCCGCATCCTGTCCTCCTCGCGCCCATCCAGGAGACGCTGGAGGAGGCGAGGCGCGGTGGACTCGCGCTGGCGTCGCTGCGGCGCCAGGCCGACGAGCGGCGGACCCTCCTGGAGTCGTTCGCGGCGCTGTACGTCCACGGCCATCCCGTCGACTGGGCGCGGCTGTATCCGGAAGGAGGCCGGCCCGTCGATCTGCCCTCGTATCCGTGGCAGGGCGAGCGATTCTGGCTCGACGCCCCTGTCGCCACGGCGGCGATCAACCGGTCTCCTCGAACGGCCCGTGATGCGGGGGCGGGGCATCCGCTGCTGGGGGGAGCGCTCTCCTCGTCGTTGCAGCCTCGGGTGCATTTCTGGGAGCAGCTCCTGAGCACGGAGGCGTTCCCCTATCTCTCCGACCATCGCGTGCAAGGTGAGGTCGTCTTCCCGGGCGCGGGGTACGTCGAGATGGCCCTCGCCGCGGGGGCCGAGGTGCTCGGCGAGGCGGGCCTGGTCCTCGAAGGCGTGAGCTTCCGGGAGATGCTGCCACTGGCTCCGGGGACGACGCGGCGTGTGCAGCTCGTGCTGACGGAAGAAGGTTCGGGCCGGGCGTCGTTCCAGATTGCGAGTCGGACGGACGACGAGGCCACGTGGCGGACGCATGCGCTGGGGCGGCTGCGCCTCGACGAGGGCCGCGCGCACGCCCACTCGTTGGAGCCCTGGACGGGCATGGAGGAGTCGCTCTCTTCCGACGAACACTACCGGCGCATGGAGGCGCTGGGCCTGGGGTATGGCCCGATGTTCCGAGGACTCCGGCAGGTTGCATTGAGCGCCGGTGAAGTGTTGGGGCATGTGCGGTTGCCCTCGCAGGTGGACGCCGAGCCTGGGATGTACTGGCTCCATCCCGCGCTCCTGGATGCCTGCCTCCAGGCCTCCGTGGTGCTGATGACCACCGCGGACTCCAAGGACCCCTTTGTCCCCGTGGGCATCGAGCGTGTGCGGTTGTTCGGACGGCCGGGGCGCGACCTCCAGGTTCGCGTGAAGGCTCGCTCGGGCGAGAAGCCGGGCGACCCGGAGCGGTCCTTCGACGTCTGGGTCCTCGACTCGGACGGAAAGCTCCTGGCGGAGCTGGAGGGGCTGCACGCGCGCCGGCTGGATGGGGGGGCTGTCGCGCGGGACACGTTGAACGGAAATGTCTTCACCGTTGCCTGGCGGCGGACGGAGGTGTTGCCCGAGGCGCTCGCGAGTGGCACCTGGCTCGTGTTCGCGGATCTCGGCGGATTCGGCGAAGAGGTCCAGTCGCTGCTGAAGGCCCGTGGCGGAGCGTGCGTGCGAGTCGTCGCGGGCAGCGCCTACGAGCGAGTCGAGTCGGAGCTCTATCGCATCAACCCTGCCTCACCGGAGGACTACCGGCGCGTCCTGCGCGAGTCCTTCGGCGAGGAGGGGCGGTGCCAAGGGGTCGTCCATCTCTTCAGCCTCGATGCGGCGCCTCTCAAGGCGACGACCTCGTCGACGCTGGCCCTTGACCTCTCGCGTGGAGCCGTCAGCGCCACATACCTGGCGCAGGCGCTCGTGCGGCAGGGGTGGCGGGATGTGCCTCGGCTGGTCTTCGTCACTCGCGGCGCCCGGGCGGTGATGGACGGGGATTCAGTGGCACCGGCTCAGGCTTCGCTCTGGGGATTGGGGCAGACCCTCGCGACGGAGCACCCCGAACTGGAGTGCACACGGATCGACCTGCCCACCGCTTCGGATGCCCGCGATGCGTCGCTGCTGCTGCGCGAGCTTGTGGCCAAGGGACATGAGGACCAGGTGGCGCTGCGTGATGGCCGCTACGTGGCCCGCTTCACCCGGAGCGACTTCGAGGAGGGCCCCGCGCTCGAGAGCACCACGCCGCGGATGCCCGCGGCAGGCCGTCCATTCCGTCTCGAGCTTCCGGAGCCGGGGGTTCTCGAACGTCTGGTGCTTCGCGAAACGCGTCGAACCCCGCCCGGACCCGGCGAGGTGGAGATCGAGGTCGAGGCCTCCGCGCTCAACTTCATCGACGTGATGAAGGCCATGGGCATCTACCCTGGCTTGCCTCCGGGGCCTGTCTCCTTGGGCGCCGAGTGCGCGGGCCGGATTGTCGCGCTCGGGGAAGGTGTCTCGGGGTTCTCGTTGGGGCAAGAGGTGGTCGCGCTCGCGCCCTCGTGTTTCGCCACGCATGTGAAGGCGCCCGCTCGCTTCGTGGCACCCAAGCCCACGCGGCTCGACTTCGCGCAGGCGGCCACCTTCCCCGGTGTGTTCATGACCGCGTGGTACGCGGTGCAGCATCTGGGAAGGGCTCGCAAGGGTGAGAAGATCCTCATCCACTCCGCATCGGGTGGAACGGGGCTCGCGGCGCTTCAGATTGCCCGTGCGCTCGGGCTCGAGGTCTTCGCGACCGCGGGCAGCGAGGAGAAGCGCACCTTCCTCCGTTCGATGGGCGTCGAGCACGTCATGGACTCGCGCTCGCTCGCGTTCGCGGACGAGGTCATGCGCATCACGGACGGGCGCGGTGTCGACCTGGTCCTCAACTCGCTCACGGGTGAGGCGCTCGTGAAGAGCCTGGAGGTCCTGGCCCCCTACGGCCGGTTCCTCGAGCTGGGCAAGCGCGACATCTACGACGACTTCCGGCTGGGGCTGTCGCCGTTCCGCAAGAGCCTCTCCTACAGCTCCATCGACCTGATGGGCATGTCCGAGGCTCGGCCTGAGCTGTTCGCCTCCTTGTTCTCGGAGGTCATGCGACATCTGGAGGAGGGGACCTTCGAGCCGTTGCCCGTGCAGGTCTTCTCCGCCACGGATGCGGAAGAGGCCTTCCGCCACATGGCGCAGGCGAAGCACGTCGGGAAGCTCGCCATCCGGATGAAGGACCCGGAGGCGCGCGTCGCCCCCATGGAGGTGGAGCGCCAGGGGATTCGCGCGGACTCCACCTACCTCATCACCGGTGGGTTGGGTGGTCTCGGGTTGTCGGTGGCTCGCTGGATGGTGGAGCAGGGGGCTCGCAACCTCGCGCTCGTGGGGCGCACGGCTCCATCCTCGCGAGCCGAGGACGTGATTCGAGCGCTGGAGGCCGTGGGTGCCCGGGTCCATGTCTCCGCGGCCGACGTCTCCCGCGAGGAGGACGTGGAGCGCCTGTTCGTGGACCTGCGGACGCACCTGCCGCCGCTGCGCGGCATCGTGCATGCGGCGGGACTCCTCGATGACCACACGGCGCTGGAGCTCTCGGAGTCACACTTCCGCAAGGTCGCGGCTCCCAAGGTGCACGGTGCCTGGAACCTGCACGCGTGCTCGTTGCGCGAGCCCCTCGACTTCTTCGTCATGTACTCGTCCGCCGCGGTGCTGCTCGGGTCGCCGGGGCAAGGGAACTACGCGGCCGCGAATGCCTTCATGGATGCGCTCGCGGAACATCGGTGCCAGCTGGGCCTGCCCGCGATGAGCATCCAGTGGGGCGCCTTCTCCGAGGTGGGCCTCGCGGCGGCCGTCGATGTCCGTGGCGACCGCCTCTCCTACCGTGGCGTCGGGAGCCTCACACCAGCGGAGGGCGCCGCCGCGCTGGCGCGTTTGCTCGAGCGTCCTCGCCCGGTGGTGGGCGTGCTGCGCTTCGACGCGAGGCAGTGGTTCGAGTTCTATCCGCGCACCGCCAGCGTCCCGTACTTCGCGGAACTGCCTCGGGAGTCCGAGCCCCCTCGGTCTGGTTCGGCGCGGAGTGCGTCGTTGCGGCAGGCGCTGGAGTCAGCTCCACCGGCCGGGCGGCTCGACATCCTCGAGGGACAGCTTCGCGAGCAGCTCGGGAGGGTGCTTCGTATTCCCGCCGCGCGCATCGACCGGCATGCCCCGTTCAAGAGCATCGGCGTCGACTCGCTGATGAGCCTGGAGCTGCGCAACCGCATCGAGGCGAGCATCGGCCTCAAGCTCTCGGCGGCGCTCCTCTTCACGTACACCCACACGGCCTCGCTGGCCGAACACCTGCTCGAACGCTTGGGGTTGTCCTCCTCGCCGGACGTCACGGCGGCTCCCGCCGAGCCTCCCCAGGTCGGTGAGCTGCAACGCATCGAGCAGGAACTGGATCAGCTCTCCGAGGACGAACTGGCCGCTCGTCTCGCCGAGAAGCTGCTCCTCCCATGACTCTTCAGGAGACGTGTCGCTCATGAGCACCCCGGACTACCGAGTCCTGCTGAAGAATTCGCTCCTCAAGATTGAAGCGCTCGAGGCGCGGCTCTCGAAGCAAGAGGCGTCGAAGGTGGAGCCGGTCGCCATCGTGGGAATGGCGTGCCGTTTCCCCGGTGAGGCCCATGCGCCCGATTCACTGTGGCGCATGCTCCGGGACGGCGTGGACGCGGTCCGGAAGATTCCCGCCGAGCGCTGGCCCGTGGATGCGATTCCGGGTGAGAACCCGGCCGTGCGCTGGGCGGGGCTCCTCGACTCGGTCGATGGCTTCGATGCGTCCTTCTTCGAGGTCTCCCCGCGTGAGGCCGCGAGCCTGGACCCTCAACAACGCCTGCTCCTGGAGGTCACCTGGGAGGCGTTGGAGGACGCGGGCGTACGCCCCGAGAAGCTCGCGAAGAGCATGACGGGCGTCTTCCTCGGCCTGAGCAGCACGGACTATCGACAACGCGTCAACGGCAAGGGCATTGACGGTGTCGAGACCTATGACTTGACCGGCACGTTGCTCTCCACCGCGGCCGGGCGGCTCTCGTATGTCTTCGGCTTCCAGGGGCCCTGCCTGTCCATCGACACGGCGTGCTCCTCTTCGCTGGTCGCGGTGCATGAGGCGGTCCAGAGCCTCCGTCGCGGAGAGAGCGAGGTCGCATTGGCGGGTGGCGCCAACGTCATCCTCGACCCGATGAACTCGGCGATGTTGGGCCGGATGCAGGCGCTGTCGCCGGACGGACGCTGCAAGACCTTCGACGCGGCGGCCAATGGCTTCGTGCGCGGCGAGGGCTGTGGCCTCGTGGTCCTCAAGCGCCTCTCGGATGCCGAGCGCGACGGAGATCGCATCTGGGCCCTCATCCGGGGCTCGGCCATCAATCAGGATGGGCGCTCGACGGGGTTGACGGCTCCCAATGTGCTCTCGCAACAGGCGCTGCTGAGGCAGGCGCTCGCGGATGCGAAGGTGGCTGCGTCGGATATCGGGTACGTCGAGGCGCACGGCACCGGCACTTCCCTGGGGGACCCCATCGAGTTCGAGGCGCTCCGGGAGGTGCTGGGGCAACCACGGCCGGATGGGTCCACCTGCGCCATTGGCGCGCTGAAGACGAACCTGGGACACCTGGAGGCCGCCGCCGGCGTGGCGGGCCTCATCAAGACGGTGCTCGTGCTGCGGCGCGAGGCGATTCCTCGCAACCTGAACTTCCGCTCCATCAACCCGCGCATCTCCCTGAGCGGGACGCCGTTCGTGCTGCCCACCCAGGAGCTGCCGTGGCCTCGGGGGGCGAAGCCTCGCCGCGCGGGTGTGAGCGCGTTCGGGCTGAGTGGGACCAATGCCCATGTCGTGCTGGAGGAGGCGCCTGTTGCTCCGCGTCCGGCGGTGATCCCCGCGCAAGCGCAGGGGTCGTCTACCCCGGTCGTCCTCCCGCTGTCGGCCAAGAGCCCCGCCGCGCTTCGAGCACAGGCGCGGCAGTGGGTCGAACATCTGTCAGCGGACAGGGCGGAGTCGCTCGTGGACCACCTCTACACGGCCAGCGTGCGGCGCGGACATCATCCCCATCGGCTCGCGGTGCTGGGGCGGTCGAAGGAAGAGCTCGCGAGTCAGTTGCAGGCGTTCCTCGCGCGGGAGCCTCAGGACCCGCAACCTGGTGACGACTCGGGGCCACGGGCTCGAAAGGCTGTCTTTGTCTTTCCGGGGCAAGGGGGCCAGTGGCTGGGCATGGGGCGGCGGCTGCTCGAGGAGGAGCGCGCCTTCCGCGAGGTCATCGAAGCGTGTGAACGGGCGATGCGGCCTCATGTCGACTGGTCGCTGCTGGAGGTGCTTCGCGGCGAGGGCCCCCGGGCGAGCCTCGAGGACGTGGACGTCATCCAGCCTGCTGTGTTCGCGATGCAGGTGGGGCTCGCGGCGCTCTGGCGCTCATGGGGCGTGGAGCCTCACGCGGTGGTGGGGCACAGCATGGGTGAGGTGGCCGCCGCTCACGTGGCGGGAGCGCTGAGCCTCGAGGACGCGGCGCGCATCATCTGCGTGCGCAGCCGGCTGGTGAGGCGCGCGAGCGGGCAGGGCGGGATGGCGGTGGTGGAGCTCTCGGCCGATGAGGCGCGCGAGGCGCTTCGCGGCTACGAGGGCCGGCTCTCCGTGGGCGCGGTGAACGGGCCGCGTTCCCGCGTGTTGTCGGGCGAACGTGAGGCGCTGGCCGAGGTCCTGGCTCGACTGGAGAAGGCGGGCGTCTTCTGCCGCTGGGTGAAGGTGGACTACGCCTCACACAGTCCGCAGATGGAGCCGCTTCGGGCGGAGCTGCTGCGCTTGCTGGCGGAGGTGCGGCCAGCGCGCGAGCGGGTGCCGCTCTACTCGACGGTGACGGGGACGCGGAACGAGGAGCTGCTGGGCGCGGAGTACTGGGAGCGCAACCTCCGCGAGCCCGTGCGCTTCTGGGAGGTCATCGAGCAGCTCGGAGCGGCGGGGCACGAGACCTTCCTGGAGATCAACGCCCATCCGGTGATTCTGCCGTCCATCGAGGAAGGCCTTCGCGACCGATGCGAGTCGCTCGCCGTGCTGCCATCGCTGCGTCGCGAGGAGGGTGGACGAGAGCGGCTGCTCGCCACGCTCGGGGCGCTCTACACCGTGGGCCACTCGGTGGACTGGGCCCGGCTCCATCCCGATGGGGGACGTGTCGTCACGCTCCCCGCCTATCCGTGGCAGCGTGAGCGCTTCTGGTTGGACGCCGCTTCGACGCCTGTCGCGCGGCGTGGCGGGAATCGCGTCCAGGGTGCGACCGCGCATCCGCTGCTCGGTCCTCACGTGGCGCTCAGCCATCAGCCTGGGACTCACGTCTGGCAGATGGACATCGGTGTCGCGGACATCTCGTGGGCGGAGGACCACCGGGTCCAGGATGCCGTCGTCCTTCCCGGGACCGCGTGGGTGGACCTCGCATTGGCGGCGGCGCGACAGGTCCTCGGCGAGGGCCGGCATGTGCTCTCGCGACTGGTCTGTGTCCAGCCCGTGTTCCTTCCGGCGGAGGGGGCTCGAACCCTTCAGGTCGTGATGACCGAGCGCCCCTCGAGCGGCGCGGACTTCCAGTGCTTCGCGCTGGACACCCGTGCCTCCGCGCGTGCGTGGGTGCCTGTCGCCGAGGGCGCGGTCGAGCTCGCTCCCGAAGAGACCCCCGAGCCGCTGCCTCCCGCGGACGTCATCCAGGCGCGGTGCCCACGCCTCATCGAAGGTGCTGCCCATCTCCAGGGGATGGCGGACAGAGGGCTGCACTACGGCCCGGCGTTCCAGGGAGTCCAGCGGCTCTGGTTGGGGGCGCGTGAAGCCTATGCCCACCTCCGGTTGCCGGAGGTTCTGTCGGGTCACGCGAGCGCACACATCATCCATCCCGCGTTCCTCGATGCGTCCTTCCAGCTCCTGATGTCCTTCCTGCCCATGGGCAGCACGTACGTGGGCCGGGGCGTGGAGTCGGCACGGTTCGACGGGCCGGTTCCGGCGGAGCTCTGGTCGCATCTGAGGCTTCGCGACGGTGAAGGGGCATCCTTCACCGGAGACCTCACGCTGCGCGACGCGGAGGGCCGCCGGGTGGCGGAGGTCTCGGGCATCCAGGTCAGCCGCCTGCCAGGCGCGAACTGGCGGGCCGTGAGCTCGGAGCTCTCCGAGTGGATGTATCAGGTGGCCTGGGAGGAGCAGTCGCTGCCGGAGCCGCTCACGTGGCCGGAGACGACGCCGGGGACGTGGTTGCTCCTGGCCGACCAGCGCGGAGCGGCTCGCGGGCTTCGTGCGCTCCTGGAGGCGCGTGGCGAGTCCTGCGTGATGGTGACGCCAGGGCCTGCATATCGGGCCACGGGAGCGGGCTGCTTCGAGGTGGACCCGCGCAACGCCGAGCACCTTCGACGGTTGCTGGTGGACGCGGTTCCTCAAGGGGCACCCGCGTGCAGAGGTGTGGTGCATCTGTGGAGTCTGGACATCGCCTCGAATGAGGCACTGACGCCGGTGGCACTGGAGTCCGCGCGGCATCTGGGAACAACGGCGGTGCTGCACCTCGTCCAGGCGCTCGCGCGCGCGGGCTGGCGGGATTCGCCAAGGCTCTGGCTCGTCACGCAAGCGGCCCGCGGGGAGGGGCCTGGCCGGGAGCGGGTGAATGTGGCGCAGGCGCCACTGTGGGGGCTCGGACAGGTCATCGCCATGGAGCACCCCGAGTTGGGATGCACTCGCGTGGACCTCCACGCTGTCGCGGAGGCGGCGCCCGAGATTCTCTTCAAGGAGCTCGCGGCCCATTCGCTCGAGGACCAGGTGGCCTTGCGCGTGGGCACGCGGCGCGTGGCCCGGTTCGTCCGCGCGGTGGAGGCATTGGAGCCTCGGGACTTGTCCGAGCGAGTCGTCGCCGATGGCACCTACCTCATCACGGGCGGGCTCGGAGGCCTTGGGCTTCAGGTCGCGCGCTGGCTCGTCGAGCAGGGGGCTCGGAGCCTGGTTCTCCTCGGGCGGGGGGCTCCATCCGTCGAGGCGGAAGGCTCGCTGGGCGAGCTGCGCGGCGCGGGGGCTCGCGTGGAGGTGGTCCGCGCGGACGTCTCGGTACCGGAGGACGTGGCCCGCGCGCTGGCGGTCATCGATGGGGGCCTGCCGCCGCTGAAGGGCGTGATGCATGCGGCCGGTCTCCTCGACGATGGGGTGCTGCACAACCTCACCGAGGAACGCTTCGCGGGCGTGATGGCGCCCAAGGTCCAGGGGGCATGGAACCTTCATGTCGCGACCCGGCAGCGGCCTCTGGACTTCTTCGTGCTCTTCTCCAGCGCCGCGGCGCTGCTCGGCTCTCCAGGTCAGGGCAATTATGCCTCGGCCAACGCCTTCCTGGATGCGCTGGCGCACGCACGACATGCGGAGGGGTTGCCTGGGTTGAGCATTGCTTGGGGTGCCTGGACCGGAGTCGGCCTCGCGGCGCGTGCGAATCCCCAGACGCGCATCGAGGCGCGTGGCTTGCGCGGCATGGCTCCCGACAAGGCGCTCGCGGCGCTGGGGCTCCTGCTCGGACAGGACAATCCGCAGGTGGGCGTGGTGTCGCTCGATCTGCGGCAGTGGATGGAGTTCTACCTGTCGGCGGCTCGGTCGCCGTTCTTCGCGCGTCTGGTGGGCCAGCCCGCCTCCACCCGCGCGAGTGAGTCTGGACGGGGACGGTTCCGCGAGAGGCTCGAACATGCGGGGGCCGCTGAGCGCCGGACGCTCCTGGAGCAGCACCTGCGCGAGCAGATCGCCGCGGTGCTGCGGATGGACCCGGAGCGGCTGGGGCCACGTGTCGCGTTGGGGAGCTTGGGGCTCGACTCGTTGATGGGGATGGAGATCCGCAACCGGCTGGAGGCTTCGCTGGGGTTGAAGCTCAGCGCGACGCTGGTGTGGGCCTACCCGACGTTGTCCGCACTCGTGACGTTCCTCTCGGAGCGGCTGGGGCTCTCGTCTTCCGAGCAGCCTCCTCGCGCCGAAGACGCTTTGACGGAGGCCGTGGCTCCCGCCTCCGCGGCGGCCCTCACGAGCGCGGCGGTGAGTAGCGAAATCGAGGACCTGTCGGAAGCGGAAGTCGAGCGGCTGCTCGCCCAGAGGATGGCGCAGGGAACATGACGACGTTCGCCGAGAAGATCGCGCAGTACTCGCCCAAGCGTTTGGCGCTGTTGGCGTTGGAGCTCAAGTCCAAGCTTGATGCGCTCGAGGGGGCGCGCTCGGAGCCGGTGGCCCTCATCGGCATGGCGTGCCGCTTCCCGGGCGGAGCCGTGGACCCGGAGTCGTTCTGGCGCGTGCTGCGCGACGGAGTGGATGCCGTCACCGAGGTGCCTCCTTCCCGATGGACGCAGGAGGACGCGGCTCGGTGTGGTCCCGAGGCACGGCAGAAGCCCGGTGCGCGGTGGGGCGCGTTCCTCGACGAGGTGGACCGCTTCGACGCGGAGTTCTTCGGCATCTCGCCGCGCGAGGCCCACCACATGGACCCGCAGCAGCGGCTCCTGCTCGAAGTGGCCTGGGAGGCTCTCGAGGACGCGGGGCAGGATGTCTCGAAGCTCACGGGCAGCCGCACCGGTGTCTTCGCGGGTGTCTACAACGACGACTACGCGAAGCTCGAGCTGGGGACTCCCTCCGATCAAGACGCGAGCAGCGTCACGGGCACCATCAACAGCGTGGTCGCCGGACGGCTCTCGTACCTGTTGGACCTTCAGGGGCCGTGCATGGTGGTCGACACCGCGTGCTCGTCCTCGTTGGTGGCGCTGCACCTCGCCTGTCAGAGCCTGCGGGCAGGGGAGTGCTCGATGGCGCTCGCGGGAGGCGTCAACCTCATCCTCTCGCCGCACTCATCGCTGCGTGTGGCGCGCGGGGATGCGCTCGCACCGGACGGGCGATGCAAGACGTTCGACTCACGCGCCAATGGCTTCGTGAGAGGTGAGGGCTGCGGCGTGGTGGTTCTCAAGCGCCTGTCGGATGCCATCGCCGCCGGTGACCCCATCCTGGCGCTCCTGCGCGGTTCGGCCGTCAATCAGGATGGCAAGTCGGCGGGCCTCACCGCGCCGAACATGGTCGCGCAGACGGAGCTTCTCCGGCAGGCGTTGAGGAGCGCGGGGTTGGAGCCGGGCGACGTCGACTGCATCGAGGCACACGGGACGGGGACCTCGCTTGGGGACCCCATCGAGATGGAGGCCATCAAGACGGTCTATGGCCAGGGGCGGACCGCGCAGCGGCCGCTCGTGGTGAGCGCGGCCAAGACGAACATCGGGCATCTGGAGGCGGCGGCGGGCATCGCTGGGGTCATCAAGGCCGTGCTCTCGCTGCGGCACCAGACGGTTCCTCCGCTCCTGCATCTCCAGCGCGTCAACCCGCGCATCGACCTGGAGGGCATGCCCATCGTCCTGCCCACCTCCGCGCGGCCCTGGCCCGCGTCCGAGCAGTCGCGCCGCATCGCCGTCAGCTCGTTCGGCGCCAGCGGCACGAATGCCCACGTGATTCTCGAGGAGGCACCCACGCCTTCCTCGCGTCCGGTGACCTCGGCACCCAGCGCTCAATTGCTGACGCTGTCGGCGCGTACGTCCAGCGCGCTTCGGGAGATGGCGGGGCGTTTTGCCGACCACCTCTCCGCGAGTGTGGAGGCTCCGCTCCAGGATGTCTGCCGGACGGCGGCGATGCGACGCACGCACCACGAGCACCGGATCGCCGTCGTGGGTGGGACCGCGAAGGAACTGGCGGAGAAGCTCCGGGAGGCAGCCCTCGCTCCAGGACCTGCACGCAAGGGCACGGGACCGCGGAAGGTCGTGTTCGTCTTCCCGGGACAAGGCTCCCAGTGGTTGGGCATGGGGCGGCGCTTGCTCGAGGAGGAGCCCGCGTTCCGGGACGCGCTCGAGCGGATCGACGCCGCGCTGCGGCCCCATGTCTCGTGGGGACTGTTGGAGGTGTTGCGCGCGTCGCCCGAGCAGTCCCGGCTGGGGGAGATTGATGTCGTGCAGCCGGTGTTGTTCGCCATGGAGGTGGCGCTCGCCGAGCTCTGGCGCTCCTGGGGCATCACCCCGGACGCTGTGCTGGGACACAGCATGGGCGAGGTGGCCGCGGCCCACGTGGCGGGCGCGCTGAGCCTCGAGGATGCGGCGTCCATCATCTGCGAGCGGAGCAAGCTGCTTCGCCGCATCAGTGGTCAGGGCGCGATGCTCGCGGTGGAGCTCCCCATGGCGGAGGCTCGCACCGTCATCGCCGGGCGCGAGGCGAGCGTGGCCATCGCCGTCAGCAACAGCCCGACGTCCACGGTGTTGGCGGGGGATGCCTTGGTGCTGGAGGAGGTCCGGGCGGCCCTCGCGGAGCGCAACGTTTTCTGCCGTTGGGTGAAGGTGGACGTGGCCTCACACAGCCCTCAAGTGGACTGCCTGCGTGAGGAGCTGCTCGCGGTGCTCTCGGCGTTGCGGCCAAGGCCCACGTCCACGCTGATGCTGTCCACCGTCACCGCGTCGGCATGTGATGGCCTGGGACTCGATGCGTCCTATTGGGTGCGCAACCTGCGCGAGCCCGTGCTGTTCTCCACGTCCGTGGCCCGGCTCATCGAGGAGGGACACACCGTCTTCGTCGAGCTGAGTCCCCATCCCATCCTGCTGCCCGCCATCGAGCGTTGCTTGCAGCATGCGAACCGCGAGGGGCTCCTGCTCGCCTCGCTGCGCCGCGAGGAGGCTGAGCGCTCGGTGATGTTGGAGTCGCTGGGGGCGCTGTACCGCGCCGAGCACCCGGTGGACTGGTCGCGGCTCTTCCCCGAGGGTGGGCGCGTGGTTCCGTTGCCGCCGTACCCGTGGCAGCGGAAGCGGTACTGGCTCGACGGCGCGGTGTTGCCCGTGTCCGCGGCGGCCGAGCGCCTGACGTCCTTGAGGGGCAGGCCCGTGCACGTGGCGCAGGGGCTCGGCGGTCATGTCTTCGAGCTGGAGCTGGGCAGCACTTCGTTGCCATGGCTTGGCGCACATCGGTTGGGCGGAGTGGCGGTGCTTCCCGCGTCGGCCTTGGTGGAGCTGGTGCTCAGCGCCGCGGCGGAAGTGTCGGGAGCGGGGAGACGCGCGTTGACGGAGGTGGAGTTCGAGCGTGCGCTGGTGCTCCCCGAGTCCCGTCGGCGCATCCTCCAGGTGCACCTCTCACTGGCGTCGGACGGACAGCATCGCTTCCACATCCACAGCCGCCCGGTGGGTGGGGCGACGCGTGAGGCTTCGTGGGTGCTTCACGCTCGCGGCCAGGTGCGCCTCATGGAGGCCGGGTCCAGCGCGAGCCCGGTCTCCGTCGAGAAGGTGCGGGCGGCGTGCACGCAGCATGTGCGGTCCTCGGCTCACTACGATGCGCTCGCCCAGCGCAACGTCCAGTACGAGCAGCCGCTGCGAACGTTGGGAGAGGTCTTTCGTCGGGCCGGTGAGGCGCTCGGGCGCATCACGCTGAGCCCGGAGGTTGTCCAGGAGTCGGAGCACTATCAACTCCATCCGGCCCTTCTCGACGCGGCCTTGCAGACCCTGGCGTCCGCCGTCATGGAAGAGGGAGATGGGGCCGCGCTGTTCATGCCCGTGCGCATCGGCGCGATTGAGTGCGCAGCGGGCCGTGCCCAGGTGGAGTGGGCTCATGCGTCCGTGGACTTCTCGGGGGATGGCTCGGCACCTGCCGGCGCGCTGGAGCTCCTCGATGGAAGTGGGGCGATGGTGGCCTCGGTTCGCGGTGTCCAGCTCAGGCGCGTCCCGGCGGAGAGCATCCTCGACGCGCTCGGGGCGCGGAGCGAGGAGGAGGCAGAGGACTGGCTCTACGACGTGGCATGGGAGCCCCGGCCCGCTGCCTCCGCAAACACGGCTGACGCGGACTGGCTGGTGTTCATTGATCAGCGTGGCTGTGGGACGGCGCTCGTCGAGGAGATTTCAAACAAGGGTGACGCTTGCGTCACCGTGACGGCGGGAAGCGCGTACCAGCGTCTGGACGAGCGACGCTTCGTGGTGGACCCGGCGCGGCCCGAGGACTTCGTGCGTCTGCTGCGTGAGGCACCTTCCTCGGCGACGCGGAGCCAACGAGTCCTCTATCTGTGGGGGCTCGATGCGGCAGGTGACGAGGTGCTGTCACCCTGGACCTCCGCCGGGGCTCTCCACGTCATCCAAGGTCTGCTGGCGGAACGCAAGAAGGCCCGCGTGTGGATGGTGACGCGAGGGGCCCAGGTGACCGGCTCCTCGGGCGAGAAGGTCTCTCTGTCTCAGTCGTCGCTGTGGGGCTTTGGTCGTGTGGTGTCCCTGGAGCAACCGGACCACTGGGGTGGACTCATCGACCTGGACCCGGATGGTTCGTCCGCAGAAGCGGCGGCGCTGTTCCAGGAGATCTCCTCGTCCGAGGTGGATGGAGAAGATCAGGTCGCGCTGAGGAAGGAGCGGCGCGTGGTTCCTCGCCTCGTTTCCGCCCGCTCGCGGCAGACGGTGGAGCCGCTGAGCCTTCGTCCGGATGCGTCCTACCTGGTGACTGGCGGGCTTGGAGGGTTGGGCCTGAAGGTGGCGCGGTGGTTGGTGGAGCGGGGGGCCCGGCACCTTGTGCTCGTGGGCCGGCGCGCGCTCTCCACGGAGGGCGCCGAGTCCGATCGCAGGGAAGAGGCTCTCGAGGCGCTTCGTGCTCTCGGAGCGACGGTCACCCCGGTGGCGGCCGATGTGTCGGAGCGCGCCCAGGTGGCGGCGCTCCTGCGCGAGGTGCCCACCACGCACCCGCTGCGCGGTGTCATCCACGCGGCTTCGCTCATGACGGCACATCGCCTGGAAGACATGGACGTGCGGGCCCTGACCGCGATGCTGCGTCCCAAGGCACTGGGCGCCGTGGTGCTCCATGAGCTGACGCGTGGGCTCGACCTGGATTTTTTCGTCATGTTCTCGTCGACCTCGACGCTGTGGGGGGCCTCGGGACTGGCGCACTACGGGGCCGCGAACCAGGTCCTGGAGGCGCTCGCCCACCACCGTCGCGCGGCGGGCCTGCCGGCGACCACCATTCACTGGGGCACCTGGGATGAAGTGAGCGGCGAACGCGCGGAGGGCGCGCAGGGCTTCGAGCGCTTTGGCTTGAAGGCCATGGCCTCTCCGCGAGCACTCGGTGCGATGGGGCAGGTGATGCGGTCGGGAGCGAAGGTCCAGACCGTCGCCTCCGTGGACTGGTCCTCGCTGAAGCCGCTCTGGGAGGCGCGGCGGCGGAGGCCATTCCTCCAGCAGGTGGGCGCCCCCGTGTCAGTGCCTGGCACCTCCGCGCGAGCACAGCTGCTCACGGAGCTGGAGGCGCTGCCTCCTCCCCGCCGCTTCGACGCACTGCTGCGACAGCTCCAGCGCGAGGTGGGGCGCATCCTCGGGTTCCCGCCCGCGGAGCCTCCGCCCACGGACCGTGGCTTCTTCCAGATGGGCATGACGTCACTGATGACCGTGGAGCTGCGCAACGTGCTCCAGCGGGGTTTCGGCAGGGAGCTCCCCGCGAGCCTGGCCTTCGACTACCCGACGGTGGAGTCCCTGGCGAAGCGGCTGGCGGGGCTCGCGGAGGCAGTGGAGATACCGCTGCCCGACAGCGGGGGGCCGGCGTCACGCGCGCAGGCCCCGGTGATGGATGAGAGCGGACTGTCCGAGCGCCTGTCGCGCATGGACCAGATGTCCGACGACGAAATCGAACGGCTGATCTCCGAGAAGATCGCCGGAAGTTCGCACTGAATCGAGCGCTGCGACCATGAGCCGAGAGTTCTACGAGAAGATCGCGAACCTGCCTCCGAAGCGGCTCGCGTTGTTGGCCCTGGAGCTGAACACCGAGAACGAGGCGCTCAAGCGCACGCGCTCGGAGCCCATCGCCATCGTCGGCACCTCCTGCCGTCTGCCCGGTGGTGTCGAGAGCCCCGAGGATTTCTGGAGGCTGCTGTCCAACGGTGTCGACGCCATCCGCGAGGTGCCTCGCGACCGGTGGGACGCGGAGGCGCTGTTCGACCCCGAGCCGGGGCGGCCCGGCAAGACGTATGCGCGCTGGGGCGGGTTCATCGACGGCATCGAGCAGTTCGATGCGGGGTTCTTCGGAATCTCCCCGCGCGAGGCCTCGCGCATGGACCCGCAGCACCGGATGTTGCTGGAGCTGGCGTGGGAAGCGCTCGAGCGGGCCGGCCAGCCCGCGGACCAGCTCGCTGGGAGCCGGACGGGCGTGTTCCTGGGTGTCATCGGGAGTGACTACGCACGGCTCCAGGCGGAGCGGCTCGGTGGCTCGCTGGACATCTACCACCTCACGGGCACCTGCCTGAACGCGGCCGCGGGTCGGCTGTCGTATGCGCTGGGTTTGCAGGGCCCGAGCATGGCCATCGACACGGCGTGCTCATCGTCCCTCGTGGCGCTCCATACGGCCTGCCAGAGCCTGCGCAATCGCGACTGCGACCTGGCGCTCGCCGCGGGCGTCAACCTCATGCTCTCGCCGGAAGGCGCCATCGCGCTGTCGAGCAGCCGGGGCCTCGCGCCGGATGGACGATGCAAGACCTTCGACGCGGCGGCTGACGGGTTCGTGCGCGCGGAAGGCGTGGCCGTCGTGGTCCTCAAGCGGCTCTCGCAGGCGCAGGCGGATGGGGACGAAATCCTCGCGCTCATCGCGGGCTCCTGCGTGAATCAGGATGGCGCGAGCAGTGGCCTGATGGTTCCGAATGGTCCAGCGCAGGAGCTGGTCATCCGGCAGGCGCTGTCGAACGCGGGGCTTGCGCCTTCGCAGATCTCGTTCATCGAGGCGCACGGCACCGGCACGTCACTGGGAGACCCCATCGAGCTCCAGGCCCTGGCCCACGTGTTCGGCGAGGGCCGGGCGGCCGAGTCGCCGCTCATCGTGGGCGCGGTGAAGTCGAACATCGGCCACCTGGAGGCGACGGCGGGATTGGCCGGCATCCTCAAGGTGGTGCTCGCGCTTCGTCACGAGGCCATCCCGCCCAACCTTCACTTCAAGCGCCTCAATCCGAACATCGCCATCGGCAACGCGCCGGTGGTCATCCCCACGGAGCAGCGGCCCTGGCCACGCGGCGAACGTCCTCGGTTCGCGGGCGTGAGCGCGTTTGGTTTGAGCGGGACCAATGCTCACATCATCCTTCAGGAGGCACCGGCCCCTCACGCGACTTCCACCCCCGAGCGTGGCGCGGAGTTGCTGGTGCTCTCGGCCCGAAGCCCCGAGGCGCTGGTGGCCACGGCGCGGCGCCACGCGGACTGGTTGACGGAGCACCCGGAGGCTTCGCTTCGAGACGTCTGTGCCACGGCCGCGCTTCGGCGTGCGCACCATGAGCACCGTCTGGCCCTCACGGGGCGGACCCCGGGAGAGCTCGCGGAGAAGCTCCAGGCCCTTGCCCGAGGCGAGTCGGTGGCCGGAGGGACTGTTGGCCGCAAGGTAGGCGGCGCCCGCCGACGGGTCGTCTTCGTGTTCCCCGGTCAAGGTTCGCAGTGGCTGGGGATGGGCCGGCGCCTGTTGGAGGAAGAGCCCGTGTTCCGGGCCGCGCTGGAGCGATGCGCCGAGGCCATCCGCGCCGAGGCGGCATTCAACCTCCTGGAGGTGCTGGCGGCGGACGCGGAGCACTCGCGCCTGGGAGAGATTGACGTCATCCAGCCCGTGCTGTTCGCGATGGAGGTGGCCCTCGCGGAGCTCTGGCGCGCATGGGGCATCGAGCCCGACGCGGTGGTGGGCCACAGCATGGGCGAGGTGGCCGCGGCGCATGTGGCTGGCGCGCTCGGCTTGGAGGATGCGGTGGCCATCATCTGCCGCCGGAGCAAGCTGCTTCGCACCGTGAGTGGCCGGGGCGCCATGTTCATGGTCGACCTCACGTTGGAGGAGGCGAAGGAAGCCCTGCGAGGCTTCGAGGACCGGGTCTCCGTCGCGGTGAGCAACGGGGTGCGCTCGACGGTGCTCTCCGGCGATCCGGTCGCGCTCGAGGAGGTGACCCGGCGGCTCTCGGCCCGGGAGGTCTTCTTCCGCCCGGTGAAGGTGGATGTCGCGTCGCACAGTCCTCAAATGGACCCGCTGCGTCCGGAGTTGCTCACGGCGCTCCAGGGCGTGCGCCCCCGCGTGGCGAGCATCCCCATGTGCTCGACGGTGACCGGCGCCATGGTGGATGGCACGTCATTCCATGCCCGTTACTGGGTGGACAACCTGCGCGAGCCGGTCCTGTTCTCCACCGCCATCGAGAGGCTCGCGACGGAGGGGCATGACCTCTTCATCGAGCTGAGTCCGCATCCCATCCTCCTGCCCGCGGTGGAGCAGCATCTGCGCCACCTGGGGCGTTCGGGGGCTGTTGTCCCATCGCTGCGCCGGGATGAGGACGAGCGGACCTCGATGTTGTCCGCGCTCGGGGCGATTCACGTCACGGGACATGCGGTGGACCTGCGCCGGCAGCATCCGGTGCGCTGCCGCCCGGTGGCCCTGCCCACCTATGCGTGGCAGCGCGAGCACTTCTGGGTCGAAGCCCCGGCCCGTGCGCGCCGTGCCCGCACGTCCGGGCGGCACCCGTTGCTCGGGGAACATGTGGCGCTGGCGGCGCAACCGGGCACGCACCTCTGGCAGACGGAGCTGGCCGCGGACAGTCCGGCCTATCTCTCGGACCACCTCGTGCACGGCGACGTCGTGTTGCCGGGCGCGGCCTATCTCGAAATGGCCGTGGCTGGCGCGGTGGAGGCCTTGGGCGCGAAGCGGTGGACGCTCGAGGATGTGTCCTTCCAGGCGTTGATGACCGTGCCTCGGGAGGAAGGGCTCCCGGTTCAGTTGGGCATCACCCCGGATGCGGAGGGGGCCTCCCGGTTCCAGGTCTTCAGCCGCCCCTCGGCGGAGGGCGGTTGGACGCTGCATGCCGAAGGACGGCTCCTCTCCGACGACGGTGCGCCCGGAGTCTTCTCGCTGGAGGAGACACGGACCCGCTGCTCGGAGCGGGTGGAGGGCGAGGCCCACTACCAGGTGATGCAGGAGCGCGGCGTCGACTTCGGTCCAAGCTTCCGCGTGCTGAAGGAGCTTTGGCGCACGAAGGGGGAGGCCCTCGCGCGTTTCGAGCTGCCGCCTTCCGTCGCCGCGGAGCTGTCGACCCATCAGGTCCATCCCGTGCTCCTGGATGCGTGCTTCCAGGTCATCAACGGCGCGGCGCTGGGGGAGGCGCGGGGCGAGACCTTCGTCCCGGTGGGGCTCGACAGCCTCCGCGTCCACGGGCGCCCAGGTCGCTCGCTGTGGGGGCATGGCGTCATCCGTCGTGATGCAAGCGGCGCGGAGGGGACACTCGAGGGTGAGGTGACGCTGCTCGACGCCGAGGGCCGAGTGCTCGTCGAGGCCCGGGGCCTGGTGTGCCGGCGCCTGCGCGCCATGCCGCGGCGTTCCGTCGATGAGATTGACGGATGGATGTACGCGGTCGACTGGCAGGAGGCTCCTCGAGCGCCCGCCGCGCCCGTCGCGAACCGCGAGCCAGGAGTGTGGCTCCTGTTGGGAGATCGCGCGGGCTTCGGGCGGAAGGTGCAGGCCGCGCTCGAAGCGCGTGGAGAGTCGGTGGTCCTGGTTGCCCATGGGGAGTCATACCGCCGCGTCGAGGCTGGCCGGTACGAAGTGGACCCCTCACGGCCCGAAGGCTTCACGCAGCTCTTCAAGAGCGAGTTCAGTCCTGGCAAGCCCGCGTGCCGAGGTGTCGTGCATCTCTTCAGTCTCGATGCGCCTGGATTGGACGCGCATCCAGAGGCGTTGACGGAGGCGCATCGTCTCGGAGTCAAGAGCGCGTTGCATCTCGTGCAAGCGATGGTGGAGGCGAGCTTCCGCGACGTGCCCAGGCTGTGGCTGGTGTCGGGCGGCATCCACTCCGTCAACACGGAGGACATGGTCTCGCGAGTCGAGCACGCTCCCCTGTGGGGACTCGGGCGTGTGCTGTCGGTGGAGCACTCCGAGCTGAGCTGCACCAACGTGGACCTCAAGGCCCGGGATGAGGCGGAGGCTGCTTCCTTCGTCGAGGAGCTGTTGTCTCCCTCGCTGGAGGACCAGCTCGCGCTGCGAGGCGCTTCTCGGTTCGTGGCGCGGCTCGAGCGGATGGCGCGCGAGGCGGCCCCACCTGCTGAGCTTCGCCCAGAGGGCACGTACCTCATCACCGGAGGTCTCGGTGGGTTGGGGTTGAAGCTCGCGGAGTGGCTTGCCGGCCGTGGAGCTCGTTCCCTCGCGCTCGTCGGACGCAGCGGCGCCTCGGGCGAGGCTCGAAAGGTCATCGAGAAGCTCCAGGCCTCAGGTGTCCAGGTCCAGGTGTGCAAGGCCGACGTGGCGGTGCGTGCGGACATGGAGCGGGTGCTCACGGAGCTCCCCTCCGGAGCGCCACTCCGGGGCATCTTCCACGCTGCGGCCGTCCTCGATGACGCCTTCCTGGTGAACCTCTCCTCGGAGCGCTTCGACAAGGTGATGGCGCCCAAGGTCCACGGTGCCTGGAACCTGCACTCCCTGACCATGGGGATGCCGCTCGACTTCTTCGTGCTCTTCTCCGCGGCGGGCGCGCTGCTGGGATCGCCAGGGCAGGGCAACTACGCGGCTTCGAACACCTTCCTCGACTCGCTCGCGGCCTACCGGCGTGGCCTGGGCCTTCCGGCGCTGAGCATCAACTGGGGCGCATGGGGTGAGGTGGGCCTCGCGGCCGCGGCCACGAACCGAGGTGACCGCATGGCGCTTCGCGGAATCGCGAGCATGCCACCGGACCAGGCGTTGGAGGCCCTGGGCCGATTGCTCGGAAGCCCCCGTGCGCGGGTCGCGGTGATGCGTTTCGACCTGCGGCAGTGGCGTGAGTTCTATCTCACCGCTTCGCAGTCTCCGTTCGTCTCGCGGCTCCCCGTGGAGCAGGCCGCGACGACGCCCTCAAGAGCGGCTCCGGGGGCCTTCGTGGAGAAGCTCAAGGCCGCGGCTCAGGGTGAACAGCCTCGACTCCTGGAGGCGCACCTGCGCGAGCAGATCGGCCAGGTGCTGCGGTTGTCGCCGGCGAAGATCGACCCCCAGGTGTCACTGGGCAGCCTGGGCCTGGACTCATTGATGGGCTTGGAGATCCGCAACCGCCTGGAGGCGAGCCTCGGCCTCCGCCTGCAAGCGACGCTCTTGTGGCGGCATCCCACGGTGGAGGGTCTCGTCGGCTTCCTCGTCGAGCGGCTGCAGCTGTCTCCCTCGCCCAAGGTCGAACAGCCCCGGAACGAAGAGGCGGCCCTGGAGGCCGCCATCGTCAACAACGTCAAGCAACTCTCGGACGCGGAGGCCGAAGCGCTCCTCGCGGAGAAGCTCGCCGCGTTCGGTGAAGAGATCTGATCATGGCCAACCAGAGCGATGACTCCAGTGAGCAGTTGTCTCCCGCCAAGCGCATGCTCGTGGCGCTGGAGAAGATGCAGGCACGGCTGAACGCGGTGGAGGGCGCGGCGAAGGAGCCTATCGCCATTGTCGGCATGGCGTGCCGTTACCCCGGAGCCTCCAGTGTGGAGTCCTACTGGCGGATGCTCGAGGAGGGCCGCGACGCCGTGCGCGAGGTCCCCACCGACCGCTGGTCTCCGGAAGAGGCGGCCCTCATCGGCAACGGGGCGATGCGCTGGGGCGGATACCTGGACAAGGTGGATGCCTTCGACGCGGGCTTCTTTGGCATCTCACCGCGCGAAGCGGTGCGGATGGATCCTCAGCAGCGCTTGTTGCTCGAGGTCGCCTGGGAGGCGCTCGAGGACGCCGGGGTGGACGCGGAGAAGCTCGCGGGGAGCCGGGGAGGAGTGTTCATCGGCGCCTGCAACGACGACTACCACCTCATGCAGCTCGAGCGCCCGGAGTCCGGCGATGCCTTCAGCATCCCTGGTCTGGCGATGAGTGTGCTGTCGGGACGGCTCTCGTATACCCTCAATTTGCAGGGCCCGAGCCTCGTGGTGGACACGGCGTGCTCGTCCTCGTTGGTGTCCGTCCATCTCGCATGCCAGAGCTTGCGGGCGCGTGAGTGCAACCTGGCGCTCGCCGGTGGCGTCAACCTCATCCTCTCGCCGCTCTCGCTGGTGCTGGTGTCGAAGCTGCAAGCCCTCGCGCCGGATGGGCGCTGCAAGGCCTTTGACGCGGCGGCGAATGGCTTCTCGCGTGGCGAGGGCTGTGGCGTGCTCGTGCTCAAGCGCCTCTCCGATGCCCAGGCGGATGGAGACCGCATCCTCGCCCTCATCCGCGGCTCGGCGAGCAATCAGGATGGCAAGTCGACCGGGTTGACCGCGCCCAACGTCCTCTCGCAGCAGGCGCTCATCCAGCAGGCGTTGGAGAACGCCCGGCTCCAGCCCGCGCAGGTGACGTACGTGGAGGCCCACGGGACGGGCACTTCGCTGGGAGACCCCATCGAGGTGGAGGCGTTGCGCGAGACCTATGGCGCGCCTCGGTCGGATGGTGGTGCGTGTGCCCTGGCCTCGGTGAAGACGAACGTGGGCCACCTGGAGTCCGCGGCGGGCGTCGCGGGGCTCATGAAGGTGGTCCTCGCGATGCGGCACCAGACGCTTCCTCCTCACCTGCACCTCAAGCAGGTCAACCCCCGCATCGGGTTGGAGGACAGCTCGCTCTTCATCCCCACGCGGCTCACGCCCTGGGCGGATGGAGGACAGCCGCGCCGCGCGGGTGTCAGCTCGTTCGGCATCAGCGGCACGAACGCGCACATCATCCTGGAGGAGGCCCCCGCGGCTTCGGTGAAGCCCTCGCTCCCAGAACGCGTGGAGGTGCTGACTCTCTCTGCTCGGGGCCGGGATGCGTTGACCGAGCTGGCGTCGCGATATGCGGAGCGGCTGGAGGGCGATGCGAACATCTCCCTGCCAACCTTCTGCCGTACGGCGGCTGTCCACCGCACGCACCATGAGCATCGGCTCTCGGTGCTGGCGGACACACGTGAGCGCGTCGCGGAGCGGCTGCGTGCGTTCGCGTCGGGTTCATCGCCGGATGAGCTGTGGACGGGACGCAAGGCCTTTGGTGTTCGGCGCAAGGTTGTCTTCGTGTATCCGGGGCAGGGAGCCCAGCGGGCGGAGATGGGCAAGGCGCTCATGGCGGCCGAGCCCGTGTTCCGCGAGGCGCTCGCCAAGGTGGACGCGGTGCTGCGGCCCCAGCTGGGTTGGAGCGTGCTGGATGAGCTCGCGGTGGATGAGTCCCGCTCGCGGCTGCATGAAATCGACATCAACCAACCCGCGCTCTTCGCGGTCGAAGTCGCGCTGACGGCGCTGTGGCGTTCGTGGGGCATCGAGCCCGATGCGGTGATGGGGCACAGCATGGGCGAGGTGGTCGCGGCCCACGTGGCCGGAGCACTGAGCCTCGAGGATGCCGCCACCATCATCTGCCATCGCAGCCGCCTGATGCGGACGCTGGGCGGCCGCGGCGCGACCATGGCGATGGTCGAGCTTCCACTGGCGGAGGCCCAGGAAGCCATCCTCCCGTGGACTGGCCGCGTGTGGTTGGGGGCACTCAACAGCCCGCGCTCGCAGGTGCTCTCGGGAGACCCGGAGGCCGTCAAGGAGGCGGTCGCGGCGCTCGAGAAGCGCGGCGTCTTCTGCCGCTGGGTGAAGATGGATGTGCCATCACACACGCCACTCGTGGCCAGCATCTGCGAGGAGCTGGAGGCGAAGCTGGCGCGGATTCAGCCCCGCTCGACGCACATCCCCATCTGCTCCACGGTGACGGGTGACTTCGTCGACGGCGCACGCCTGGACGCCGCGCACTGGGGGCGCAACCTTCGTGAGCCCGTCCTCTTCGCTGCGGCCGCGACTCAGCTCATCGCGAGCGAGTGTGATGTCTTCATCGAGGTGAGCCCGCATCCCGTTCTGCTCCCGGCCGTCGAGCAGACGATGCGCGCGGCGGAGAAGGAGGGCACGGTGCTCGCGTCCCTCCGCCGGAGCGAGGAGGAGCGGCGCACGATGTTGTCCGCGCTCGGTGCGCTGTATGCCATGGGGCACCGTGTCGCCTGGAGGCAGGTGTTCCCGGTCGAGGGTCGGCGCGAGGCGCTTCCGACGTATCCCTGGCAGCGCCAGCGGTACTGGATGGAGCCCGTCACCCAGGGCGTGCGTTCGTCGCGGGGCACCATCGGACATCCGCTCCTCGGTGAGCGTGTGGACCTCTCCGCACAGGGCGGGGTTGCGCGGCTGTGGCAGGTGCAGCTCGGGCCTCGGGAGCTCCCGATGCTCTCCGAGCACCGCGTCCAGGGCGTCCCCGCGCTGCCTGCCGCGGCGATGATGGACATGGCGTTGAGTGCCGCGCGGCAGGTGTTCGACGGGCCGGTGTCGCTGGTGGACCTGGGCTTCCGTTCGCTGCTGTCGTTCCCCGAGGACCAGTCGCGTTGGGTGCAGCTGTGGGTGACGTCGGAGCGTCCGGAGGTCAGCTCCTTCCGTCTCTTCAGCGCCCCCGTGGGTGAAGAGGGGCCCGCGGCTGCTCGTGAGTGGACGCTGCACGCGGAGGGCTCCATCCGCCATGGCGTTGCCATCGAAGGCTCGGCCCCGGTCGTGCTGGGAGAGTTGCTCGCGCGCTGCGAGACGCGCACCTCGGTGGAGTCGCAGTACGAGGCCTTCCTGGGAATCGGGCTCGACTATGGCCCGAGCTTCCGCACGGTGCGCGAGCTGCGCAAGGCGCGCGGGGAGTCGGTGGGGCGCGTTCAGCTCTCGGAGGAACAGGAGGCGGAGTCGGAGCGGTATGGCATCCATCCCGCGCTGCTCGATGGCTGCTTCCAGGTGCTCGCCGCGGCGCTGGAGGGGGTGGACGGGAAGGGTGGTGTCTATGTGCCCGTGTCGCTCGCGAAGCTGAGCATGCCGTTGCCTCCGGGAACGGCGGTGTGGAGCCACGTCCGAGTCCTGGAGGGCAGCTCCACCACCACGGGCCGCGTCGAGTGCGACGTGAGGCTCCTCGATGACCGGGGCGCGGTGGTCGTCGAGGCTCGGAGCCTGGTGTGCCAGCGTGTTGAGACGTCCCGTGCTCCCGTGGATGAGGTGGAGCGGTGGATTCACTCCATACAATGGCAGGCTCAGCCTCGCGCGGAGCGGGCGAAGGGGGGGCCCTCGGAGCGGGCTGGGCGCTGGTGGGTGTTCGCGGATGGACGAGGTGTCGGCGCGGCGTTGGCCAAGGTGCTGGCGGAGCGTTCGGAGGAATGTGTCGTCGTCGAGGAGGGCGCCGCCTACGAGCGGCTCGGCGCGGCTCGTTTCCGCATCCGGCCCGGGAGTGGCGAGGACATGCACGCCCTCCTGCGCGATGCCTTCAGCGAACAGGCGCCGTGCAAGGGGATGGTGCATCTCTTCAGCCTCGATACTCCTGACGCGAGCGCGCCCGAGGCGCTGGAGCACGCGCAGAATCTGGGCAGCGTCAGTGTGCTGCGCTTGATTCAGGCATGGGCGCAACGAGGCTGGCGGGATGCGCCACGGCTGTGGCTGGTGACGTCGGGGGCTCGAGTCGTCGCGACGGAGGATGTGTCTGGGGCGCTGGCCACCTCGTCTCTCGTGGGCCTGGCAGCGGTGGTGGGGCACGAGCACCCAGAGCTGCGCTGTGTTCACGTGGACCTGAGCGCGCGTCCGGGGGCTGACGAAGTGGCCTCGCTCGCCGAAGAGCTGCTGTCCGATGGGACCGAGGAGCGGCTCGTGCTGCGTGGCTCGGGGCGCCAGGTGGCTCGGCTCGTGCGAGGCGCGGCCGCTGCGGCGGAGGCGAAGCCCTTCGCTGTCGTGGCCGACGGTACCTATCTCATCACGGGGGGCCTGGGCGGGCTGGGGCTCGAGGTCGCGAAGTGGTTGGTGGGTCAGGGGGCGCGGCATCTGGCGCTCTCCGGGCGAGGTGCTCCTTCCGAGGTGGCGGGCCGCGTCTTGGAGGCCCTGCGAGGCGAGGGGGCGGAGGTTCGTGTCTACCGCGCGGATGTCTCACGCGATGAGGACGTGGCGCGCTTGTTCGCGAGTCTCGACGCGGAGCTGCCGCCGCTTCGCGGTGTCTTCCATGCCGCGGGCATCATCGCCGATGGAGTGCTGACCCAGCTCGACGAGAGCCGGCTTCGCGCGGTCATGGCGCCGAAGATCCAGGGTGCTTGGAATCTGCATGTTCGGACCCTGGGGCGTCCGCTCGATGTGTTCGTGATGTTCTCCTCGGCGGCGTCGGTGCTGGGCTCTCCGGGCCAGGGCAACTACGCGGCGGCGAACGCCTTCATGGACGCGTTGGCGCACCAACGTCACGCAGCGGGCCTGCCCGCGCTGAGCATCAACTGGGGGCCGTGGGCCGAGGTGGGGCTGGCCGCGGCGGCGGAGACTCGAGGGGAGCGGCTCGCGCTGCGAGGCGTGGGGAGCATGTCGACGGCGCAGGCGCTCGATGCGATGGGGCGCCTCCTCGGACGGGCCTCGGCGCAGGCCATCGTCGTCCCGTTGGATCTGCGGCAGTGGCGCGAGTTCTACGTGGCCGCGGCGCAGTCGCCCTTCCTCTCCGTCTTGATGAAGGAACAGGCGAGCACGGTCGCGCCGCGCAAGGGGGATGTGCGCGACAGGCTGGTGGCCGCGGAGCCCGCCAGCCGACGGGCGCTGTTGGAGCAGTACCTTCGTGAGCAGGTGGGCCGCATCCTCAAGCAGGACGCGGCGCGTGTTGAGGTGGACCAGCCCTTCGGTGTTCTCGGGATGGACAGCCTGACGGGGCTCGAGCTGCGCAATCGCCTCGAGTCCGGCTTGAAGCTCACGCTGTCCGCGACGCTCATCTACGCGTACCCGACGGTCGCGGCGCTGACGGTGCATCTCATCGAGCAGCTCGACCTCCCTGTCGTGTCCACCGTGGAGCCAGTGTCGGCTGGGGTTCTTCCTCGGGTGGTGGCGCGGGCCGAGCCTTCGAGGGCGATGGAGTCGGGGGTAGAGCCCATCGCCATCGTGGGGCTCGCCTGCCGATTCCCAGGGGGCGCGGACAGTCCGGAGGCTTACTGGGAGCTCTTGCGCGACGGCGTGGACGCGGTGCGTGAAGTGCCGAGTGACCGCTGGCGGACGAGCGCGGATGCGGCGGAGCACTTGGGCACGCGGTGGGGCGGATTCCTCGACCGGGTGGATGGATTCGACCCGGAGTTCTTCGGCATCGCTCCTCGCGAGGCCGTGGCGATGGACCCGCAGCAGCGGTTGTTGCTGGAGGTCGCGTGGGAGGCGCTCGATGACGCGGGGCTGCCGAGGTCGCGCCTCACGGGGACTCGGACGGGTGTCTTCGTCGGCGCGAGTGGAAATGACTACGCGATGCTTCAAGCGCGGGCGGATGTCGAAGGGGACATCTACTCGGTCATCGGTGTGTCCAACAGCGTCATCGCGGGCAGGCTTGCGTACCTGCTGGACCTGCGGGGGCCTGCGCTGACGGTGGACACGGCGTGCTCATCGTCGATGGTGGCGTTGCACCTGGCCTGCCAGAGCCTGCGCAATCGTGAGTGCGACGCGGCGCTCGCGGGAGGGGTCAACCTGGTGCTGTCCGACAGGCCGGGCCTGTGGCTCTCCAAGCTGTCGGCGCTCTCTCCGGATGGTCGCTGCCGCGCATTCGATGCGGGAGCCAACGGCTTCGTGCGTGGCGAGGGCTGCGGCGCCGTGGTGCTCAAGCGACTCTCCGACGCGGTGGCGGGCGGCGACAACGTCCTCGCGATCATTCGCGCGACGGCGGTGAACCAGGACGGTGGTTCGAATGGGCTGACCGCGCCCAACGTGCTCGCGCAGCAGGCGCTCATTCGCGAGGCCCTGGCTTCGGCGAGGCTGGCGCCGTCGGACATCGGGTACATCGAGGCGCATGGCACGGGGACGCCGCTGGGTGACCCGATAGAGACCGAGGCGCTGCGTGCGACGTACGGCAAGGCGCGGCCGGACGGAAGTCACTGCTATCTGGGGTCGGTGAAGACGAACCTCGGCCATCTGGAGTCGGCCGCGGCGATGGCGGGACTCATCAAGACGGTGCTCGCGCTGCGGCATCAGGCCATCCCGAAGCACCTGCACTTCAAGGCGCTCAATCCACGCATCTCGCTGGAGGGCACGCCGTTCGTCATCCCGACGCAGCTTCAGCCGTGGCCCGCTTCCGAGCGGCGCCGCTTCGCGGCTGTGAGCTCCTTCGGCATGAGCGGTACGAACGCGCACGCCATTCTGGAGGAGGCGCCGGCCGTGGCCGTGTCGGGCGCAAGCGCGGAAACGCGCGTGCGGCGCACCGTTGCAGCTTCGGGCGCGGGTGTGGATTCACGCATGCCGGCTCACGAAATGGCTGCCCCGCGTGAGGATGCCCATGGGCATACCTCTGGCGATGGATTCGTCGACTCCTCGGACCTGTCGTCGATGGAGCTCGCGCAGCCGCTTGTCCTGTCCGCGCGAAGTGATGCCGCGTTGCGTGCCTTCGCGGGGGCGTATCGGGAGTTCCTGACGGATGCTCGCAGCGAGCCCCTTTCCCTTCGGGACATCGCCTTCACCGCGGCCCTGCGTCGCGGTCATCACGAACATCGGTTGACGGTCGCTGGGCGCTCCCGGTCTGAAATCGCGGAGCAGCTTCGCGTCTATCTCAGCGGCGGGACCGCCGCGAACCTCACCACGGGCGTCGTTCCGCGCAAGCCGGGCAGGGTGGCCTTCGTCTTCAACGGGCAAGGCACACAGTGGAAGGGAATGGGGCGAGATCTGCTCGCCCGGGATGCGGTGTTCGCCGCATCACTGAGAGAGTGCGATTCGCTGTTGGCTCCGCACACCGGCTTTTCCATCGTGGAGGAGCTGGAGGCGGATGGCGCCGCGTCGAGGCTTGATGAGACACAAGTGGCGCAGCCCGCCATCTTCGCCATTCAGGTCGCGCTCGCGGCGACGTGGCGCTCACTGGGCATCATCCCCGAGGCCGTTGTCGGCCATAGCGTGGGAGAGATTGCCGCCGCGCACGTGGCCGGAGCATTGAGCCTCGCGGAGGCCGCGCGCCTCGTGGCGCACCGCGGGCGCTTGATGCAGCGGGTGACCGGCCATGGACGCATGGCCGCCGTCGAGCTCACACCGGAAGAGGCCCAGGCCGAGATTACCCGCTTCGGAGAGCGGCTCTCCGTCGGAGCCATCAACGACGCACGTTCGGTGGTCCTCTCGGGGGAGCCCGTCGCTCTCGCGGAGGTGCTCCAGGCGCTCAAGGCTCGCGGTGTCTCCACGCGAGACCTCGGCGTCGACTACGCGTTCCACAGCCACCAGATGGTGCCGCTCCAGTCCGAACTGAAGTCGCTGCTTGGCACCCTGGAGACCCGGTCGACCTCCCTCCCGCTTTTCTCCACGGTCACTGGCGCCATCGTCGAAGGACGCACGCTCGACGCGACCTACTGGGCCAACAACATGCGCGAGGCCGTACGCTTCGCGGATGCAACCCACGCGATGATCGACGAGGGCTATCGGCTCTTCGTGGAGGTCGGGCCTCAGCCCGCGCTCAGCCGGTACGTGTCTCAGGCCCTCTCGCGCCGCACCCTGGAAGGCACCGCGCTTCCGTCCATGCGCAAGGGCCGGGACGGACGCACGGTGCTCCTCGGCGCGCTGGGCGGTCTCCATGCCTGGGGCTTCCAGGTCGATTGGGCGCGAGTGTTCCCTTCTGGGGGACGAGTCGTCTCGCTTCCCGCGTACCCCTGGCAGCGGGCCCGCTACTGGGTCGACCTCGGCGACTTCGCGATGACTGCGCGCTCGCTGACGCGGGATGCGGTCCGCGCGAATGTCTCGACCAACGGAGTCTCCGCCTCGGACGAACTTGTCTACGATGTATCCTGGCAGGTGCGCCCACGTGGAGCTTCCGCCGAACGTACTCCTCCTCGCTCTGGAGCCTGGGTCGTCTTCGGCCATCGCGAGGGCATCGGTGGTGCGCTGAAGTCCCTGCTCCAATCCCGGGGCGAGAACTGCTGGCTCGTTGTCCCCGGTACCGAAGAGTCCATTCATGAGGACGTTCGCACGCTCGATCCTCGGCGGCCGGAGCATTACGAGCAGCTGCTGCGTGGGGTGGGGGCGATCCGTGGCGTGATTCACCTGTGGGGCGCCGGTGAGGCCTCCTCCGAGGAGCCGTCGCTCGCGGACCTCGAATCCTCACAGGTGCACGGTGTTCGCTCGGCCGCGCATCTCGCGAGGGCCTTGGTGCGCATCGGAGTGCCGGGCGTACGTCTCTGGCTGGGGACTCGAGGGAGCCAGGCCGTGGCGGGGGCCGCGAGCCGCTCGCCGGTTCATGCTCCGTTGTGGGGGTTGGGGCGTGTTCTGGCCTTGGAGCATCCGGAGGTGTGGGGCGGCCTCATGGACCTCGAGCCTGGCGCACCCGTGGGGGAAGCGGAGGCTCTGTGGGACGAGCTGTCCAGCCCCGATGGCGAGGACCAGGTCGCCTTCCGTGGTGGCATCCGCCATGTCGCGCGACTCGTCCCCGCGCCGCTGGCGCCCCTCTCACGGGCACTCTCCTTGCGCGCCGACGCGACCTATCTCGTCACCGGAGGACTGGGCGGGCTGGGTCTTCATGTCGCGCGTTGGATGGTGGAGAAGGGGGCTCGGCACCTCGTGCTGTTGGGCCGGCGTGGGCTGCCCGAACGTTCAACCTGGGCCAGCGTCCCCAGTGACAGTGACACGGGCCGGCAGATCGCCGCGGTGGAGGCGCTGGAGAAGGCCGGGGCCACCGTGCGGGCCGTCAGCGCGGACGTCGGCGACGCGGCGCGCATGGTCGCGGTCATCGACTCTGTTCGCGAAGGACCCGCTCCGCTGCGCGGCATCATCCACGCGGCGGGTGTCTCGACGCTCGTGCCGTTCGAGTCCATGGACGACGCCATGCTGTCGGCCATCCTGAGGCCGAAGGTCACGGGAGCCTGGGCCCTGCACCAGCTCACGCGAGGGCTGGACCTGGACTTCACCATCTTCTTCTCGTCGGGCTCGGCGGTGTGGGGCTCGGCGCAGATGGCGCACTACGCCGCGGGCAATCAGTTCCTCGACGCGTTGGCGCACTACCGTCGAGCGAAGGGCGAGCGGGCGTTGAGCATCAACTGGGGGCCCTGGGCGGCCGAGGGCATGGCCACGGAAGAGGGCCAGCGCTGGTTCGCGCGCATGGGCATGGGCTCCATCTCCGTGGACCAGGGGCTCCAGGTGCTCGAGTCCTTGATCTCATCGGACGTCACCCAGCGAAGCGTCGCCGTGGTGGATTGGGAGCGCTTCAAGACGGTCTACGAGGCGCGCGGGCGGAGGCCCTTGCTGGAAGGGCTTGGGACTTCTCGGGTACCGCGCTCCATCGAACCCTCGGCCACGGGCAGCGAGTGGATGGCGACGCTGCGCAACGCCTCCAGTGAGCGTCGCGCGGAGTTGATGACGGCGTGGGTGCGCGAGGAGGTTGCCCGGGTGCTCGGCTTCTCGTCGGCCACGGCGGTGAAGCTCGACCAGGGCTTCGTCGACTCCGGCATGGACTCGGTGACGGCGGTGGAGCTGCGAAGCCGCTTGTCGGCGCGGCTCGGTGTGCAGGTGGCCTCCACGGTCGCGTTCGACCATCCCTCGGTGCAGGCGCTCTCGACCCATCTGCTGCGCGATGTCCTCCGCGCGGAGGAGAAGGTCGTGGAGACGGAGCGGGTGGCCATCGGCGTGAATGAGCCCATCGCGATTGTCGGCATGGGTTGCCGAGTGCCGATGGCCTCGAGCCCTGATGAGTTCTGGAGGCTCCTGGAGCGTGGCGTCGACGCCATCCGCGAGGTGCCCGCCGAGCGGTGGGACCTGAGTGCCTACTACGACCCGCAGGGGGCGCCAGGGAAGAGCTACACGCGGTGGGGTGGCTTCGTGGACGGGGTCGATCAATTCGACCCACAGTTCTTCGGCATCTCTCCGCGTGAGGCGGCGAGCATGGACCCACAGCAGCGCATGCTGCTGGAGGTGACGTGGGAGGCGTTGGAGAACGCGGGCATCGCGCCGTCCCGGCTCGCGAACACGCGGACGGGTGTCTTCGTGGGCCTGGGCAGCAACGAGTACGCCTCCATCCATGGCGTGGGCACGGACAAGGCCGCGGGAGATGCGTACATCGCGACGGGCAACGACGCGAGCTTCGCCGCTGGCAGGCTCTCCTTCGTGCTGCGGCTCCAGGGCCCGGCGATGAGCCTGAGCACCGCGTGCTCCTCGTCGCTCGTGGCCGTGCACCTGGCCTGCCAGAGTCTGCGCGCGGGGGAGAGCAACGTGGCCCTCGCGGGCGGCGTCAACCTGACGTTGTCTCCGCACTCCACGGTGTACCTCGCGCAGCTCCGAGCCCTCTCGAAGGACGGCCGCTGCAAGACCTTCGATGCGTCCGCGGATGGCTACGTGCGCAGCGAAGGCTGCGGCATCATCGTCCTCAAGCGGCTCTCCGATGCGCGCAGGGACGGCGACGAGGTGCTCGCCGTCATTCGTGGCTCGGCGGTCAACCATGACGGTCCGAGCAGCGCGCTCACCGTGCCCAACGGCGCGGCCCAACAACAGGTCCTCCGCGCCGCGCTGGAGAACGCCGGCGTGGCGCCCAGCGATGTCGACTACATCGAGGCACACGGCACGGGCACGTCACTCGGAGACCCGATTGAAATCCGGGCGCTGTCCCACGTGCTGGGCGAGGGGCGTACGCCGGAGCAGCGGCTGCTCATCGGCTCGGTGAAGACGAACATCGGCCACCTGGAGGCGGCGGCGGGTATCGCGGGGCTCATCAAGGTCGTGCTGGCCCACCGGCACGGCGTCATTCCTCCGCACCTGCACCTGAAGCAGCTCAATCCGCACATCGAGCTGAACGGCTTCCCGCTGGACATCGCGACGCAACCCACGCGGTGGCCGGAGCGCCAGCGGCCGAGAATCGCGGGCGTCAGCGCCTTCGGACTCAGCGGCACCAACGCGCACATCGTCATCGAGGAAGCCCCCGCGCCCGCGCCCGTGGCGGCGCAGCAGGAGCGTGCCTTCCAGGTCCTCGCGTTGTCGGCGAAGACCGAGGGGGCGCTGAAGCAACTCGCGACGCGGATGAGCGAACACCTCGCGGAGCATCCGGAGCAAGCGCTCGCGGACGTGTGTGTGTCGGCGAGCACGCAGCGCTCCGACTTCCCTCATCGCCTGGGCGCGGTGGTCGACTCCGCGGCGCAGGCGCGCGAACGGCTGCTGGCCTTCGTGCGAGGGGAGGAGTCGGAGCGGCTCGTCCACGGACGCATGGGCGACGAGTCTCCTCGAGTCGTCTTCATGTTCACGGGGCAGGGCTCGCAGTACGTGGGCATGGGCCGGGAGCTGTACGCCTCCGAGCCTGTCTTCCGCGCGGCCCTCGACCGCTGTGACGCGCTGCTCGAGGGGAAGCTGGGCGAGTCCCTGCTGTCGGTGATGCATGGCTCGGGCGGGCGCATCGACGAGACGGAGTACACGCAGCCGGCGCTGTTCGCGCTGGAGTACGCGCTGACAGAGCTGTGGCGCTCGTGGGGCGTGGAGCCCTGGGGTGTGTTGGGCCACAGTGTCGGCGAGTACGTGGCCGCATGTGTCGCCGGAGTGCTTACGCTCGAAGAGGCGCTGAGGCTCATCACCGAGCGCGCGCGGCTCATGCAAGCCCTGCCTCGGGGCGGTGAGATGGTGGCCGTCACCGCGGGCGAGGCTCGAGTCTCGGCGGTGCTGGAGCCGTACGCGGGGCGGGTCTCCATCGCGGCGGTGAACGGACCGCAAGACACGGTCATCTCCGGCGAGCGCGAGGCGGTGAACGCCGTCGCCGCGGTGCTCCAGGCCGAGGGGCTCAAGACCCGGCGGCTCACGGTCTCCCACGCCTTCCACTCGCCGCTGATGGAGCCGATGCTGGAGGCGTTCGAGCGCGAGGCGAAGAAGGTCTCCTATCGGGTGCCGCGCATCCGCTTCGCGTCCAACGTCACGGGACAGGTCCTCGCGGGAGAGGCGACGCTCGATGCCGCCTACTTCCGCCGTCATGTCCGCGAGGCCGTCCGGTTCCACGACGGTCTGCGTGCGCTGCGTGAGCAGGGCGCGGACGTCTTCCTGGAAGTCGGGCCGCATCCGACGTTGACGGGCATGGCGCTGAAGGCGCTGGGGGATGAGGGGCTCACCTGGTTGTCCTCGATGCGCAAGGGCCAGTCCGAGGAGCCACACCTCCTCACGAGCCTGGGGGCGCTCTACACGCGGGGCCTCACGGTGAAGTGGGCCGCGTTGAACGGCGACCGCCGTCGCCAGCGCGTGGCGTTGCCGACGTACCCCTGGCAGCACCAGCGGCACTGGTTGGAGGTCCCCACGGCCACGCGGCCTGACTCGCGGCGCGCGGCGAGTGCCCATGCACTGGTCGGTCAGCGTGTGCGCTCCCCGCTGAACAAGGCGCTCGTCTTCGAGTCCCGCTTCAGCGCGGAGGCGCTGCCGTTCCTCGATGACCACCGCCTCTACGGGACGGTGGTCGTGCCGGGGTCGTGCCACATCTCGCGCATCCTCGCGACGGCGGCACAGGCGCTCGGGCCCGGGTCGTACACCCTGGAGGACTGCCTCTTCCCGCAGCCCATCGTGCTCGCCGAGGGAGAGGAGCGGCTCGTGCAACTCGTGCTCACTCCCAAGGGGCAGAACCGGTACAGCTTCGAGATCTACAGCGTGGAGTCATCCGCCGAGGACGAATCCGCGAGCTGGGTCCTCAACGGCTCCGGCGGCTTGCAGGTGGAGGAGGGCGTGGCGCGTCCAGCGCCGCTCACTCTCCACGAGATTGAAGCGCGCTGCATGCATCTCGCGGACGCGGGGATGTACGAACAGAACCGCGATATCGGCTACCACCTGGGGCACGGGTTCCGGTGGATCGAGCGCATCCGAGGCGGAGAGGGCGAGGTGCTCTGCCAGATGCGCGGCCCTACGGACCAGGACGACCCGAGCCTGTTCATCCATCCGGGCCTCGTCGACTCGTTCCTCCAGGCGTTGGGTACGGACCTCGTGCGCGCGCAGGAGCAGCTCACCACGGTCTACGTGCCCATCTCCCTGGGCCGCTTCCGCTTCCACGAGCGCCCGACGGGGCCGGTGACGGCCTATGCCGTGCGCCGGGATGGCGGCGGAGTCACGGGGGAGATCATCTCCGGCGACGTGTACGTGGTCGACGCGGAGGGCCGGGTCCTGGTGGAGATCGAAGGACTGAAGCACAAGCGTGCTCCCCGGGAGGCGCTGATGGCGGTGCTTCGCCAGGACTCGCGCGATGCGCTCTACGAGGTGGGCTGGCAGCGTCAGGCCGTTCCCGCGGGAGTGCCCGCCCGCGGCCGCTGGCTCCTGTTCACGGACGGAGCCGGTCCTGCGGAGGCTCTCGCGGCGAAGCTGCGTGAGAGTGGATGCCGTCCCGCGCTGGTCCACGCGGGGGACTCGTTCGTTCGCCAGGATGATGACCGCTTCACCATCGACCCACGGAGGGCCGAGGACTACACGCGCCTGCTCGCGGAGGTGGCACTGCCGGGTGAGCCGCTCGCGGGTGTGGTCCATCTCTGGGCGCTCCAGGACGGTGCGCCCAAGAAGATGGGGGCGATACATGCGCTGACTTGCGGCAGCGTCCTCCACCTCATCAAGTCGTTGGCGGCGGGGGAGCCTTCGTCCGCGCGTGTGTGGCTGGTGACGCGGGGCGCCCGCGCGGTGGGAGCTGGCATCCGGCCGCTCGCGCTGGAGCAGACTCCTCTCTTGGGGCTCGGTGTCGTCTTCTCGCAGGAGCACCCCGAGCTGTGTGGGGCGCTCGTCGACCTCGACCCCGTCACCCCGGAGGGCGATGTGCTCGCGCTCTGGAGGGAGCTCAGCGCCACGGATGGCGAGCGGCAGGTGGCCATTCGTGATGGCCAGCGTCATGTGGCGCGAGTGCGTGCCGCGCGGGACGAGCGACGAGCCGAGGCCCCCCGTTTGCGCCCGGACGCGAGCTACCTCATCACCGGTGGCCTTGGAGGATTGGGGCTCGCGTTGGCTCGGGGCCTGGTCGACCGGGGCGCGCGGAACCTCGTGCTCCTGGGGCGCGGTGCTCCCAAGCCGGACGCGTGGGAGTCCGTCCGCGCCATGGAGGCCACGGGTGTGAAGGTCTCCGTTCTCCAGGCGGATATCTCGAAGAGGGAGGACGTGCGGCGCGTGCTCGAGGTGGCGGCGGTGCTCGCGCCGCTGCGGGGCGTGGTGCACGCGGCGGGTGTCCTGGATGACGGTGTCCTCCTGCAACAGGACTGGGAGCGCTTCGCGCGTGTGCTCGCCCCCAAGGTGGAGGGTGCGTGGCATCTGCATGAGCTGACGCAGGGGATGGAGCTCGACTTCTTCGTGCTCTATTCCTCGGCATCCGCGCTGCTCGGTGCGAGGGGGCAGGGCAGCTACTCGGCCGCCAACGCGTTCCTCGATGCGCTGGCACATCACCGCCGAGCCCTCGGGTTGCCGGCGTTGAGTGTCAACTGGGGGCCTTGGGCCGAGGTGGGCATGGCGGCGTCGCTCGCGGCCCGCTTCCGGGCGCAGGGCATCGAGACGTTCACCCCCGTGGAAGGACTCAAGGCCCTCTGGCGCGCGCTCGCCTTCGACAAGGCGCAGCTCACACTGATGCGAGTCGACTGGTCGCGCTACCTCTCGCAGCTTCCGCCCGGTGCGGCTCCGTCCCTGTTCTCGGAGTTGGCCGCGCGGAGTGGCGCGCAGGCCTCGGCGGACCCGGGAGCGTCGCAGAAGCTGCGTCGCCAATTGGAGGCCGCGCCGCCTCGGCAGCGGCTGTCGATCCTCATGGAGTTCGTGAGGGCCGAGGCCATCAAGGTGCTGGGGCTCGAGCCCACGTTCCCGCTGGAGCCTCGGCAACGGCTGTTCGAGTCGGGGCTGGATTCGTTGATGGCCCTGGAGTTGCGCAACCGTCTCCAGAGCGGCGTGGGGGCGGCGCTGCCATCGACGCTGGTGTTCGACTACCCCAGCGTCGAGTCGCTCGCGACGTACCTGCTCCGCGACGTCCTCCATCTGGAGGAGCCGCAGGCGAACGGGGAGGAGGAGGCGAAGGCGGAGGAAGCCGCCCTCGTCGGGAAGATCATGGACCTGTCGCCGGATGAGCTCGCCGCGTCGCTCGACGCGAAGCTCGCGGCCCTGATGGAAGAAAACGGATGAGCAAGCCAGACAAGTCGACTGAACTCTCCGCGCTCCAGCGCGCCGCGCTTCTCGTGGAGAAGCTCCAGGCTCGCCTCGACGGCGTGGAGCGCGCTCGCACCGAACCGATTGCCGTCATCGGCATGGGCTGCCGTTTCCCAGGAGGCGCCTCCGATGAGGCGTCGTACTGGAAGCTCTTGCGGGATGGCGTGGATGCCGTGCGCGAGGTGCCTGCCTCCCGCTGGGACGCGGCCAGCTACTACGACCCGGAGCGAGGTGTCCCCGGCAAGATGTATGGCACTCGGGGCGGCTACCTCGACGACGTGGAGCACTTCGACGCGCCCTTCTTCGGCATCTCTCCTCGTGAAGCGGAGACGCTCGACCCTCAGCAGCGGCTGGTGCTGGAGGTCGCGTGGGAGGCGTTGGAGAACGCGGGGCAGGCGCCGGATCGCCTCGTGGGAAGCAAGACGGGCGTGTTCCTGGGCGTGATGTCCAACGACAACATGGCGCGCCTGATGAAGCGGGAGGACAACACCCGCTTCGATGGCTACTCGGCGACGGGCAACGGCTTCTGCTTCGTGCCCGGCCGTCTGTCATACGTGCTCGGGCTCCAGGGGCCGAGCATGCCGGTGGACACCGCCTGCTCGTCCTCGCTCGTCTCGTTGCATCTGGCCTGTGAGAGCCTCCGCAACGGCGAGTCGACCATGGCGTTGGCGGGAGGCGTGAACCTCATCCTCTCTCCGGAGATCACCCTCTGCCTCTGCAACATGCAGGCGCTCGCGGGAGATGGACGGTGCAAGACGTTCGATGCCTCGGCGGACGGGTACGTGCGTGGTGAGGGCTGCGGCATCCTCGTGCTCAAGCGGCTGTCGGATGCACAGCGCGATGGGGACAAGGTCCTCGCGCTGATTCGAGGCTCGGCGGTCAATCATGATGGAGCCAGCGGAGGACTGACGGTCCCCAGCGGCCCTGCGCAGCAGACGGTGGTCCAGCGTGCTCTCGACAATGCGCGCATCGACCCGGCGCTGGTGGGTTACATCGAAGCTCACGGCACGGGCACGCCGCTGGGAGACCCCATCGAACTCAGGGCGCTCGGCGCGGTGCTGGGGAAGGGGCGTCCGGCGGATCGGCCGTTCTTCATCGGGTCGGTGAAGACGAACATCGGGCATCTGGAGCCGGCGGCGGGAATCGCCGGGGTCATCAAGACCATCCTCGCGCTGAAGAACAAGGAGCTGCCGCCGCATCTCCACTTCCGCACGCCGAATCCCCACATCGAGTGGGACCGCATCCCCGCGCGAGTCCCCACGGGGCGCACGCCGTGGCCCGCAATCGAGGGCCGGCGCATCGCGGGTGTGAGCTCCTTTGGGCTGAGTGGAACGAATGCACATGTGGTGCTGGAGGAGGCTCCGGCATCCACCGTGGCGCCTCCGGAGGACAGCAGGGCACAGCTCGTCGTCATCTCCGCGAAGACGCAGCCGTCCTTGGCGCTCGCCGCGGAGTCCTGGCGTTCGCACCTCAAGCAGGAGGAGGCTGAGGGCGTCTCGGTCGCGGACCTGAGCTACACGGCGGCGCTCGGGCGCGCGCATCACGACCATCGCCTCGCCTTGGTGGCCAAGACGCGGCAGGAGCTGGTCGAGCAGCTCGACGCCTTCGCCGCCGGGGAGAGTCATCCCGGGTTGTCGGTGGGGCGGCGGAGCGCGGGGCTACCTCGGAAGCTGGTGTTCGTGTTTCCGGGGCAGGGCTCGCAGTGGCAGGGCATGGGGCGCAGGCTCTACGCCGAGGATGCCACCTTCCGCGAGGTCATCGACCGCTGCCACGAGGCGATGCGCCCGTTCACCGACTGGTCGCTTCGCGACATGGTGACCTTGCCCGAGTCGCCTCCTCGCTGGAACGATATCGACGTCATCCAGCCGACGCTGTTCGCGATGCAGGTGGCGCTGGCGGCGGTGTGGCGGTCGCTGGGGATGGAGCCGCACGCGGTGGTGGGCCACAGCATGGGTGAGGTGGCGGCGGCGCATGTGGCCGGGGCGCTCTCGCTGGAGGACGGGGCGCGCATCATCTGCGAGCGGAGCAAGCTCCTGCGCGGCGTCAGTGGCAAGGGCGCGATGGCGGTCGTGGACCTCTCGAGGGCGCAGGCGGAGGTGGAGCTCCGGGGCTTCGAGGACCGGATTGCCATCGCCGTCAGCAACAGCCCTCGGTCGACGGTGATATCGGGAGACCCGGGGGCGCTGAAGGAAGTGGTGGAGCGGCTGGAGCGGCGAGAGGTCTTCTGCCGTTGGGTCAAGGTGGACGTGGCCTCACACAGCCCTCAGATGGACCCACTGCGGCAGGCGCTGCTGGAGCGGATGTCGAGCGTCACGCCGGCCACGAGTGTCATCCCCATCTGCTCCACGGTGACTGGGGCGGTGCTGGATGGCCAGGAGATGGACGGTGCGTACTGGGTACGAAACCTGCGAGAGCCGGTGTTGTTCGCCGATTCAGTGAAGCGCCTGGTGGCCGATGGCCATGTGACGTTCATCGAGCTGAGCCCGCACCCCGTGCTCATCCCGTTCGTGGAGGCGATGCTGAAGGAGTGGGACTCCTCTGGCCGGGGGCTCGTTGTTCCAAGCCTGCGCCGTGAGCAGGAGGAGTGGTCCGTCCTGCTGTCGTCACTGGGCCGGCTGCACACGAACGTGGACGGAGTTGACTGGCGTCGGCTGCACCCGGTGAAGCGTCGTCCCGTCTCGCTGCCGACGTACCCGTGGCAGCGCGAGAAGTATTGGATTGATGTGGGGACAGGCGCGGGGACGCAGGGGCGGCGTGTGGGGGGCGCGGGGCATCCGCTGCTTGGGGCTTCGTTCACGACGTCCGTGCAGCGGGGGGCTCGCTTCTGGGAGTCGGCGTTGGCGCCGACGGAGCCGTCCTACCTGGCGGACCATCGGGTCGGTGGCGCGGTCATCCTTCCTGCGACCGCATATCTGGAGATGGCGCTCTCGGCGGCCCACGAGATGTTCGGTGTGGACGCATGTGAGCTGGTCGGCACCTCTTTCAAGGAGGCGTTGCTGTTCCCGGAGGGGCAGACGCGCACGGTGCAGACGGCGCTGACGGAGGAGGGGGAGGGGAGCGTCACGTTCCTGTTGTCGAGCCAGATGACTGGGGACGCCGCGAAGGGCTGGCTGTCGCATGCGGCGGGGCGGATCCGGAAGCCGAGCCACGAGCCGGGTCGGGTGCTGGAGTCACTCGATGCGATTCGGGAGCGCTGCGGAACACTCGTGACGCGCGAGGCGTACTACGAGGCGCTGGCGAGCCGTGGCGTCACCTATGGCCCGCGATTCCAGGGCGTGCAGCAGGTCTGGCGAGGGAGCGGTGAAGCGCTGGGACAGGTGCGTCTGCCCGAGCATCTGGTGGCGAAGGCGGGGGCGTACCGCATCCATCCGGTGCTGTTGGATGCGTGTTTCCAGGTGGTGGCCGCGGCCGTCGATGAAGCAGCCGCGGGCGAGCACGCGGGTCCCGCGGTCCCTGTGTTGCTGGAGGCCCTGCGGGTCCACGAGCGGCCGGGGGCCGAGGTCTACTGCCACGTGCGGTCTCGCGCGGGACAACACGGGCAAGGGGGGGCGCTCGACTTCGACCTCGTGCTCATGGATGAGTCTGGCCGGGTTCTCGTGGAGGCGCTCGGTCTGCGCATGCGGCGGCTGGAGGTCCCGGCCGCCGAGCGCGACACTCGCGAGCTGTTCTTCGGTCAGGAGTGGAGAGCGGCACCCGCTCCGGAGGCTTCGGCCGATGGGGAGCGAATCGCCGGGCGGTGGTTGCTGCTGGGCGATGGGAGCGAGCTGGCCGATGGGGTCGAGTCGTTGCTGCGCGCAAGGCCCGAAGGAGTCGTGCGGGTGGATGTCGCGGGATTGGGGGCAGAAGACTTCGACCGCGTGGTGGCGGAGGCCGGAGCAGGAGCGGGGCTGCGAGGTGTCATTCATCTCGCGAGCCACGGTGGAGTCCAGGGGACGGAGTTCTCACCCGAGACGCTGGAGGAGAGTCGGGCTCTCGGGTGTGGTCCGGTGCTGCATCTATTGCAGGCGCTCACGCGAGCGCGGCTGCGTCAGGCGCCCCGCCTGTGGATCGTGACGCGGGGTGTACATGACAGCGGTGGGAGTCTGGCCGCGAGTGTGGCGCAGGCTCCGCTGTGGGGACTCGGGCGCACGCTGGCGCAGGAGCACCCTGAGTTCCGCTGCAAGCGCGTGGACGTGTCCGCGCGGCTGGGGCCCGGAGACGCGGGAGCGGCGCTGGTCCGTGAGTTGGTGGGTGGGGATGCGGAGGAGGAGGTGTCCCTTCGCGCCGATGGGCGTCATGTCGCGCGCATCGTGCGAAGTGCGCCCGAGCGGGCCGAGCACGAGGCCCTGGTTCCCGCGCGGGGACGCGCCTTCCGTGTGGAGCGGCCAGAGGCGGGGCGGTTCGAGCTGTGCGCGAGTGAGCGGTGCCCGCCTGGGCCTGGCGAGATTGAGATTGAAGCCAAGGTGCTGGTGCTTCAGGGCGATGGTGAGTCGGCCCTGGGGTGTGGCGGGCGGGTCGTGGCCCGTGGCGAGGGGGTGCAAGGTGTCGAGATAGGAGAGGAGCGAATCGCCCTCGTGCCGTCGGGACTCGGGTCGCACGTGAGCGTCCCGGTTGCATGCACGGTCGGGAGACCGAGCGCGGTGCCGGTGGCCGAGGCCTCGGTCATGGCGGTGACCCTCCTTCCTGCCTGGTATGCGCTCCACCATCTGGGACGGATTCAACGCGGTGATCGCCTTCTCGTCGCCGGAGCTCCGAGCGAGATGCGGAGGACAGTGGTTGAGCTGGCCCATCGAGTCGGGGCAACGGTCGTCGCGGAAGACCGCCAGTTGAACGATGGAGTCGACATCGCCGTCATTACGACCGGTGCGGGCGACATTGACGGCCGCCTGTTGATGTTGAGGGAGGGCGGTCGTGTGCTCGACCTCCGTGAGTCAGCAACACGAGGACGTGTGGGGGGCGCGAACGTCGCCTACTTCGCGGTCGACGTGGCGGAGCTCGCGAACCGTCGGCCCGAACGGATCGTCGCGCTATGGCGCGAGGTGATGACCTCCCTTGAAGCGAAGGATGCATGGGCGCCTCGGTTGAGGGCCGTGCCGATCTCCGAGGCGAGGACCGTCGCGCGAGACTCCGCCGGAAAGGAAGGGCATGCCTCCGGGAATCGCCGCGTGATGGCTCGAGACGTCGCATACGGCCTCGGCGAATCAGCGGCGCGCGGAACTCAGCTGGATGCGAGCATCGGGAGTGACTCTTCGCTGGAGTCGGGAGCGCGGGCGCTGGCCGTAGAGCGCGGCCCGTTTGATTCACCGGCTCGCATCGCCTCGGAGGAGGCCGCGGCAATCGTGGATGCTCAAGGCTCCACGGCACCGGCTGTTGTGCTCGACCTCAACGACTCACGGGCGCGTGTCGTGGTGCCAGCGAAGGAGGCACGCCGGCTGCGGCCGGAGGGCTCCTACCTCATCACGGGAGGGTTGGGTGGTCTCGGCCTCGCTGTGGCGGGGTGGATGGTGGAGCAGGGGGCCCGGCACCTCGTGCTCCTGGGGCGCGGTACCCAGTTGAAGGAGGCGCAGCAGGCGGCGGTCTCCGCGATGGAGGCGGCTGGTGCTCGAGTCACTGTCACTGGCGCGGATGTGGCGCAGCGTTCGCAACTCGCGCGTGTCTTCGCGGACATCGCCACGAGTGGCCACCCGCTGTGTGGTGTCGTCCATGCCGCCGGTGTCCTGGATGACGGCGTCCTGGCTCAGCAGACGGAAGAGAGATTCCGCCGCGTCATGGCTCCCAAGGTCCTCGGCGCGTGGAATCTGCACGAGTTGACGCTTGAGCTTCCGCTCGACTTCTTCGTGCTCTACTCGTCAGCGGCCTCGTTCTTCGGTGCGCCGGGCCAGGGCAACTACGCGGCCGCCAATGCCTTCATGGACGCGTTGGCGCTCCAGCGCAGGGCTCGAGGCCTGCCCGCCTTGAGCATCAACTGGGGCGCCTTCTCCGAGGTCGGTCTGGCCGCCGCGCAGGACAACCGAGGCGCTCGGCTCGCGCGGCGCGGCGCGGGCAGCCTCACCCCGGCCGAGGGCAACACGATTCTCGGACGACTGCTGGACGGAGCCGCGACGGGAATGGGCGTCATGCCGCTCGACCTGCGCCGGTGGACCGAGTTGTCACCTCAAGCCCGCTCCTCCCCCTGGTGGTCGGAGTTGATCCCCACCGGAGCCGGCGCGGCGCCTGGTGCCAGGGACGAAGCCCTGCTGGAGGTCCTGCGCAAGGCGACGCCTGAAGAGGGACGTGCTCGAGTCGAGCAACTCATCCGCGAGCAGATGGCGCGGGTCCTCCGGTTGGACTCCTCCCGCATCGACCGGGAGGCCCCACTTCAGAGCTTCGGCCTCGACTCACTGATGGGCCTGGAGCTGCGCAACCGATTGGAGGCCGCGCTCGGCGTGCCGTTGCCGGCCTCCCTCATGTGGAAACACCCGACGCTGGCCGCGCTCGGGGAGCACCTGACTGGCGAAGTGATGGACCGCACCCTGGCCGAGCAGCTCGCGCAAGCGAGCCTGTCCGAGGGCGCGCTCACCACCGACGACAACGAGGTCCTGGTCCTATGAACATCCGTGAGTTCCTGGTCACCCTCACCCAGAAGGGAGTGGGCCTCCGCGCAGAGGGAGACAAGCTCGTCGTCCAAGCAGGAAAGGCGGTCCTCTCGCCGGAGTTGCGCGCGGAGCTCGCGTCGCGCAAGGCGGAGATTCTCGCGTTCCTCCAGAAGCACACAGGAAGCCCGGGGCAAGGCAGTGACGGAGCCCAGGCGCCCGCGCGGCCCGAGGTCCTCCCGTTGGCCACTGGCCAGGAGCGGCTCTGGTTCCTCGACCGGCTCCTGCCGGATACGGCGCAGTACAACGTCCACCTCGGCCTCCGGGTTCGCGGGACACTCGACGTCTCGCTGCTTCGCCGGAGCCTGGACGAAGTGGTGCGGCGGCACGAAGTGCTCCGCACTCGATTCCCCGAGGTGGATGGAAGCCCTCGTCAGGTCATCGCACCCGAAGACAGCGGCGCTGCCCTCTCCATCATCGAGCGTGTGGGCCTCTCGGCGCAGGAGCGAGAGGCAGAGCTCCTGCGGTGCTCGGAGGAGCTGTCCCGGAAGCCCTTCGACCTGGCCCATGGGCCGCTGTTGCGGGTCACGCTCCTCGTGCTCGGCCCCGATGACTTCGGCCTCTTCTTCACACAGCACCACATCATCACGGATGGCTGGTCGCTCGGCGTCTTCATCCGTGAGTTCTCGGCGCTGTACGGTGCCCATGCGCGGGGACAAGCCTCTCCGCTGCCGCCGGTCTCCATGCAGTTCGCGGAGGCCGCGCTGCGGGAACAGGCATGGCTGCGAAGCGACGCGGCGGCCCGTGAGCGCGCGCACTGGAAGGGGAAGCTCGCGGGCATGCAGCAGCTCCAGCTTCCCGTGGACCGCGCGGTGGCCCTCCAGAGTTTCCGAGGCGCGGTGCTTCCCTTCCATCTCTCGGAGGCACTCAGCGCGGAGCTGAAGGAGTTGGCCCGGCGAGAGGGATGCAGCCTCTTCATGGTCCTGTTCGCAGCGCTCGCGGCGCTCTTCCATCGCTACTCAGGCCAGGCCGACTTCGGCCTGGGGACCGTCGTCGCGAACCGTGGAACGGTGCCGCCGGACCTCATCGGCTTCGTGGCCAATACGCTCGCGCTGCGCTGTGACCTCTCCGGCGAACCGACGTTCACACAATGGCTGGCCCGCGCGCGGACGGTGGTCCTCGAGGCCATGGACCACCAGGAGCTCCCGTTCAGCGAAGTCGTGCAGGCCGCGGGGGCTCCTCGCGACGGTGGTTTCAACCCGCTGGTGCGTGCGTGCTTCACGCTGGAGAACATCCCGGCGCCGACGCTCGACCTGCCGGGGACGAAGTGGTCGTTCCTGAGGGGCGCGCCGGATGGCAGCGTGGAGGGAACGGCGAAGTTCGACCTCGCGCTCATCATGGCCACCGCGGAGCAGGGGCTGGCCGGCATGCTGGAGTACTCGACGGAGCTGTTCGACGCGCGGACGGCCGAGCGGATGGTGGGGCATTTCCAGGTGATGCTGGAGGCCATCGTGGCGCGGCCGGATGAGCGCCTGTCGAAGCTGCCGCTGCTGACCCGAGAGGAGCGGAACCAGGTCCTCGTCGAGTGGAACGACACCGCGTTCCCCGTCCCATCCACGAGCATCCACGGTCTGGTGGAGGCCCAGGTCGAACGCACGCCGGACGCCGTGGCCTTGGTGAGCGGGCAGCGGCGCCTCACGTATGCCGAGCTGAACCGTCGCGCCAACCAGCTCGCGCACCACCTGCGCCGCCTGGGCGTGGGCCCCGAGGTGCGCGTGGGCATCTGCGTGGAGCGCACGGAGGATGTCGTCATCGGGTTGTTGGGCATCCTCAAGGCGGGAGGCGCGTATGTTCCGCTCGACCCCGCGTATCCCAAGGAGCGCCTCGCGCTCATCCTCGAGGATGCGAGGGTGCCCGTGCTGCTCACCCAGCAGCGGCTCCTCGCGGACCTGCCCGAACACTCGGCACACGTCCTGTGTCTGGACTCCGATGGGGCCGTGCTCGACGCGGAGCGGGCGGACAACCCCCCAGGTCTGGCGGGCCCGGAGCACCTCGCGTACCTCATCTACACGTCGGGCTCGACGGGGCGGCCCAAGGGCGTGATGATTGAACACCGCAGCGCGGTGGCCTTCCTCATCTGGGCCACGCGGGTCTTCTCGAGCGATCAGCTCGCGGGGACGCTGGCCTCGACGTCGATGTGCTTCGACCTGTCCGTCTTCGAGATGTTCGCGCCGTTGTGTGTGGGCGGCAGGGTCATCGTCGCGAAGAACGCGCTGGAGCTGCCGGAGCTTCCCTCGGCCCGGGAGGTGACGCTCATCAACACCGTGCCCTCGGCGATGAACGCGCTCCTCCTGGCGGGGGCCGTCCCTCCGTCCATCACCACCGTGAATCTCGCGGGTGAGGCGCTGGGGGCCACGCTCGTCGAGCGCATCTACCAGCTGAGCCACGTGCAGGGCGTGTTCAACCTCTACGGCCCGAGCGAGACGACGACATACTCGACCTGGACGCGGGTGGAGCGTGGGGAGCACGTGCTCATCGGGCGCCCCGTTGGGAACACCCAGGTCTACGTGCTGGACACGAACCTGGAGCCTGTTCCTCCCGGTGTGCCGGGCGAGGTCTACATCGCGGGCCTCGGAGTGGCGCGAGGCTACCTGGACCGCCCGGAGCTCACGGCGGAGCGCTTCGTGCGTTCCCCCTTCGGGACCGAGGCCGGGGCGCGCATGTATCGGACGGGAGACCTGGCGAGGTGGCTGCCAGACGGGCGGCTCGACTACCTGGGCCGGATGGATCACCAGGTCAAGCTCCGAGGCTTCCGCATCGAGCTGGGAGAGATTGGCGCGGTGCTCGTGAAGCACCCGGGCGTGCGTGACGCGGTGGTCATCGTGCGTGAAGACCTGGGCCCGGAGAAGCAGCTCGTCGCCTACGTGGTCGCGCGCGGGGAACAGGCCGTCGAGTCAGCGGAGCTGCGCAACCACCTGAAGACCCGGTTGCCGGAGTACATGGTCCCCAGTGTCTTCGTGCACCTGGCGGCCCTGCCGCTGACGCCGAATGGCAAGGTGGACCGGAAGGCCCTCCCCGCGCCGGAGGGCGCGCGAGCAGGGACTCCGAAGGAGTACGTCGCGCCGAGGACTCCCGATGAAGAGACCCTCGGCGCCGTGTGGCGCGAGGTGCTGCGCGTCGAGCAGGTGGGCATCCACGACAACTTCTTCGACCTCGGAGGCAGCTCGTTGTCGCTGTATCAGGTCCTGACCCGGGTGCGCGCCGCGTGCTCCGTGGAGCTGACCCTGCGCGAGCTGCTCCAGGCGGCGACCCTGGCGGACCTGGGGCGGACCGTGGAGGCCGTGCGCTCGGGAGTCCGCCTGGTGCGCGACACCCAGACGGACATGGCGGCGGATGCCGTGCTCGAAGCGGACATCGACCCGAGAGGGCTCCCCGGACCCCGCACGCTCCCACCGCGCACCATTCTGCTGACGGGGGCCACGGGGTTCCTCGGGGCGTTCCTGCTGGAGGAACTCTGCCGCAAGACGGACGCGAGCATCTGGTGCCTCGTGCGCTGCTCGGATGCCCAGGATGGGATGCGCCGGATTCGCAAGAACCTGGAGGGGTACTCCCTTTGGAGCGATGCACTGGCCTCTCGCATCGTCCCGCTGCGAGGCGACATCGGGAAGCCGCTGCTGGGCCTCTCCGAAGCGGAGTTCCAGCGTCTGGCCGGAGAGGTCGATGTCATCCTCCACAACGGCGCGCTGGTGAACTTCCTCTACCCCTACGAGGGACTCAAAGCCGCGAACGTGCTGGGCACGAGGGAGATCCTCCGCCTGGCCACGCGGACCCGCGTCAAGCCGCTGCACTACGTGTCGACCATCTCGGTGCTGGCCTCGGGGCGCGCGGAGGCGATTCGCGAGGATGAACCCCTGGGGCCGCCGTCCTCCGTGGCCGGAGGCTACTCACAGAGCAAGTGGGTGGCGGAGAGCCTCGTGAGGGCGGCCTCGCAGCGGGGACTGCCGGTCACCATCTACCGGCCCGGGCGAATCACGGGCCACAGCCAGACGGGCGCGTGGGGGGCGGAGGACCTGCTGTGCAGGACACTTCAGGCCTGCGTCCGGATGGGCGCGGCGCCTCAGGTCGAGGCGATGATCGAGCTGACGCCGGTGGACTACGCGAGCCGCGCCATCGTGGGCCTCGCGACGCATCCGGAGTCATCCGGCAAGACGTTCCACATCGTCAATCCAAGGACCGTGCGCGCCACCACGCTCTGGAGCGGCATGCAGGCGTTTGGCTACCCGCTGCGCATCCTGGGCTTCGACGCCTGGCTTGCCGAGCTCGCGTCGGCGCAGGCGTCGGATGCGGTCCTCATGGAGCTTCACTCCATCCTCCAGCAGGTCCCCGCGGAGGACCGGACCGCCTCGGGACCTCGCATGGCGGTGTGCGACAGCCAGAACGCGGTCAAGGCACTCGAGCCGCTGGGGACGCACTGCCCTCAGGTCAATGACAGCTTGATGTCGACATACCTCGCCTCGCTCGTCCGCCGAGGCTTCATCTCCGCACCGATGAATACGTAACCAGGCTGGGGATGTCTCATTTTCGTAAGACATTCCCGGACCCGCCTCGTTGATGGGGATGTCTGGAGCGCAGGTGGCTCCTGTCCGGCCAGTCCCCCTGGCCGGACTTCATCCACGAGGTTTTGGTCATGCTGAAGAAGTTTCTTGTCACTTGTATCTCGGTGTCATGTGCATCCATGTTGATTTCTGGGTGCGCGGGGGAATCCAAGCCCGCGGAGGTCCTCAGGCCGAACGTCCCTGGCTCGGTCGTCCTCCTCGTCGAGCGCGAGGGAGGGGAGGGGCCCTACGTCGAGGGCGCCAAGGAGCGCTTCAAGGTCACCGCGTCGGGAGAGGGCTTCAAGTCCGTGCGCTGGAGCTCCAACGCTGGTGCCCTGGAAGCCGACGCCGAGCGCGTCGAGTGGACGCTGCCCTCGAAGGGAACGGCGTCGCTGTCCGTCTCCGTGGAGACCCTCTCGGGAAAGACGGGGGAGGGCTCATTCGACTTCAACGTGGTGGCAGCCGCGGCGGCGGGACCTGGGACGGTGGTCGACACACGGCCGGACGTCACGGGCGCCTTCTGCGACCTGGCCTTCGACCGGGCGGGGAAGGGACACATCATCTACCTGAACGACACCCACCGTTCGCTCTGGTACGCGAGCTGGGACGGGACGGTGTGGAAGACGGAGCAGATTGACGGTCCCGGGTTGAACAACGGCGGAACCTATGTGGCGAGCGCGAGCCTGGCGATGGATGAGGCGACGGGGACGCCACACGTCGCCTACGTCAAGATGGTGGGCACCCCTTCGGGTCCGACGGTGCCTCTCTTCCGCTTGGGCTATGCGGCGCGAAGCAATGGGAGCTGGATTCGGGAGGCCGTGGGGCTGTCGACCTTCGGGCAGAACGTGAAGGTCAGCATCGCGCTCAATCCGGCGCAGGGGCAGCAGCCGACCATCGCCTACAGCGAGAGCAGCACCACGGCCAACACCGGTGTGCAGGTCACCACCCGCACGGACGTGAACACCTGGGCGGGGGGAGTGATGCGCGGTGGCAACTTGATGGGCGATGTGAGCTTCGACGCCGCTGGCACCCTGTATGTGCCCTTCGCCACTCCCACGCTCGGCGATGTCTTCGTGGGCATCAAGCCGGGCGGGGACGCCGACAACATCCGCCTGTCCTATACGCTCTCGGACGGACACAAGTGGATGTCGACGGCCTGGGGTGACAGCCAGCACCTCCTGTTGCTTGGCAATGGCGGCGCGCCGACGGATGGCACCCGGTTCGCCTTCTATGACCTCACGGTGGCGTCACCGTATGCATCCAGCACCGTGAGCTACTCACAGGTGGACTACAAGAACCACGCGAGCGCCGTGGCGTACGGGGCTGGCAAGGTCTTCATCGTCCAGCGCCACGAGACGACGCTGGAGCTGCTCACGCCGGACGCGAGCGGCTTCTGGACGTACACCCAGCTCGGCTCGGCGGCGGCCTTGTCCCGGCCGAGCGTGGCGGTCCGCCCCACCACCGGCACGCCGCACGTCTGCTACCAGATGGATGGGAAGCTGAACTTCCAGTAGCGCGCCCCATCACGAAGGCCTGAGTGCGCGCTTCAGCGTCTCAGGCCTTGCCTTTCTTCTCGCCGCCCCCGCCGATTCGGATGCGCTTGGGCTGCACCTCTGGCCGCTTGGGAATCGCGAGCGTGAGCACGCCATCCTTCATCTCCGCGCTCACGTGCTCGGAGTCCACACCCTCGGGCAGGGTGAAGCTCCGGCTGAAGCTGCCGTGGCTTCGCTCGAAGGTGAAGTAGCGCTCTCCCTCCTCGCGTTTCTCCTCGTCCCGATTGCCGCTGATGGTCAGTTGCTGGCCGGTGAGCGACACCTCGAGGTTCTCCTCCTTCACCCCGGGGAGGTCCGCCTTGAAGATGTAGGCGTCCTTCGTCTCCTTCACGTCGAAGTCGGGGACCAGGGCCCAACCTTCGCGACCTCCAGGGGCCAGGCCACGCATCAGCCCCGTCGGGTCCCCCTGGAGCAGCGCCCTCATCTGCTCGAAGGGGTCCCACGACTGCTCACTCCTCGCGAGCTCTCTCGCCTGCCGGATAGGCAGCAATGCCATGACACATCACCTCGTCTGGCCGCCCGCCACACGACATGTGCGGCGCGAAATGGCCTATCGAGAACAGTGGTGGGGTTCTCTCGAGGCGCAAGGGCGGCGGCTCCCCGGTGGCACCCCGGCGGAGGGGAGTTTGTGGCTGGCCGCATCGCCGCTCTTCGTGGGGAATCGTGGGTCCATGCACACGCTCCTGCCTCGAAGACGGAAGCGATTTCAGTTGCGAAAGTGAAATTGCGAGTCAAAACTAGAATCAGAATCCAGCAGGGCATCGGCCGCCCTCGCGGTGAATGAGGAGAGCGCACGTGACGACGAGCGTGTCCGAGAAGGTGTTCCGCCGGGGCCCGTTCCCGGTGAAGTTCCGCTGTCTGGAAGTGCTCCGGGTGACGCCCATCACCCCGCACGTGGTGCGCATCACCTTGGGCGGTGAAGACATCCAGGGCTTCCACAGCGAAGGCGCGGATGACCATGTGAAGGTGTTGTTTCCGGAGGAGGGCAAGCGCCGGCCCGTCATTCCGACGATGGGCCCCACCGGCCCGGTGCTCCAGCCGGGCGAGAAGAAGCCCGACTCGCGCGACTACACGCCCCGCAGGTTCGACCCTGTCGCGGGAGAGCTGGACCTGGACTTCGTCCTCCACGGCTCCGGCCCCGCGTCGTCCTGGGCAGCCAAGGCCAAGCCTGGGGACATGCTGGGGGTGGGTGGGCCTCGCGGCTCGCTCTTCGTGTCGAATGACTTCGACTGGTACCTGCTCGCCGGAGATGAGACGGCCATCCCCGCCATCGCCCGCAGGTTGGAAGAGCTGCCCGAGGGGGCTCGCGCCATCGTCTTCATCGAGGTGGCGGACGCCACCGAGGAGCAGAAGTTCTCGACGCGCGCCAACGTGACGCTGACCTGGCTGCACCGCAACGGCGCGGAGGCGGGCTCCACGGACCTGCTCAATCAGGCCATCCGCGCGCTCGACTTCCCGCCCGGCGACTCCTTCGCTTGGGTGTCGGGTGAGTCGCTCGCGATGCGGCCCATCCGCGACTATCTGCTCAACGAGCGCGGAACGAACAAGAGCTGGGTCCGCGTCACCGGCTACTGGAAGCGGGGCCACGCGGACCACGTCCACGACTCCAAGAACTGAAGTCATCCCCGGGGAGGCCCGATGCGGCGGCCTCCCCGAGTCTCTCGGTACTACGCGGACGTCGCGAGCGAGCGCAGCACTTCGCCCGCCATCTCCACGGTGTAGTGAATCTGCTCCTCGGTGTGGACCGCGCCGATGAAGTTCACGTCGCGGCGCAGCAGGACGCCCCGGCGCGCCATCCCGCCCTGGAAGGGCGTCATCTGCTTCGCGTGCTCCGCCATGTCCGGCGAGAAACGGAAGAAGGGAATCGCGTCGTAGCCCAACACGCGGAGTGGCGAGCCCGCGGCCTCGGCTTGCTGGTTGATACCCTCGCGCAGCTTGCGGCCCAGGTTCGCGATGTGCTGGATGTGGCTGTGCTGCTTGTAGAACTTCAGCACGGCCTCGCACACGGCCAACGTGAGCAGCTCGCCGCCGAAGGTGGTCGACACCTGGAGGTCCGCCAGCTTGCTCAGGTACTTCGCCGGACCGGAGATGGCCGACAGCGGCATGCCCGCGGCGATGCTCTTGGACATGCACACGATGTCCGCCCGGACGCCGAAGAACTCCTGCGCTCCGCCCATGGCCAGTCGGAAGCCCGTCACCACCTCATCCATCACGAACATCACGCCGTGCGTGGTGCACGCGGCGCGCACCTGCTGCATGAAGCCCGGCGTCAGCACCCGGTTGTAGGGAATGGAGAGCACGACGGCCGCGAGCTGGCTGGCTTGCTTCTCGATGGTGGACAGCAGCACGGCCTCGTCTGGAGGCGTGAAGAGCGGCACCCGGGTCGTCAGGCTCGCGAGCGGCGCGGGCACTCCCGGGGTGTCGAACATGAAGTGGTCATGCCACCCGTTGTAGCCCACGGTGATGATGCGCTCCTTGCCGGTGATGTACCGCGACAGGCGCACCGCCGCGGACGTGGCATCAGCGCCCGTCTTGAAGAAGCGCGCTTGTTCCGCGCCCGGCACCAGGTCCAGCAGCGCCTGGATGGACGTGACTTCCACGGGCGTGGGCAGCGAGTGGAGGACACCTTCCTCCAGGTGCCGGCGGACGGTGTCCACCACCGAGGGGTGATTGTGGCCCAGCATGTTGGCGCCCAGCCCGCTGATGAAATCGATGTACTCCTGCCCGTCGACATCCTCCACGAGCGCCGCTTGTCCCTTGGCGAGGAACACGGGGAAGGAGCCTGGCGCGAAGAACTCGGGCTTCTTCATCATCGACTGGGTGACGCCGGGGACAGTCTTGCGCGCCTCGGCGAGGAGCTGGTTGGAGCGCTCCAGCTTCAGCTCACCCAGGATGGGACGGGGAAGGGAGGGATGCTTCCTGACAGGCGTGTCCACGGGGACTTCCTTTGGCTTGGGGTGTTGAGTTCAAGGGCAGCGCGCTCCGGCTGAACGACCACAGGAGGCACAGGGAGAGCGCGGTCACCGTCACCGCCATCCACCCCACCTGACCGAAGCCCACCAGCGCGCCATCCGACGCCGTGGTGATGAGCAGTCCGCTCAACCAGGTGGAGAGCCCCGAGGCACCGTCGCTCGCCGCCATGTTGACGGCGAGGAAGCGCCCGCGCAGCGCGGGGGGAACTCTCGCGGACACCAGGGCAATGGTGGGGATGGCGCGCGTGGACGTCACCGTCATGAACAGCACGAATGCGACGGTCACCACCGGCAACGGAGCGGGCGATAGATGCGTGAAGAGCAGATGTGGACCGACCGTGCCCACCAGGAGCCACGCGAGCATTCGCCCCGCGCCCAGGCGGTCGGTGAAGCGCCCCACCAGCCGCGCCGCGAGGAGCGTCCCCGCGCCACCGCCCAGATACACCCAGGGGAGGTCCGTGCTCGCCAGGCCCAGGTTCGCCACCATGAAGGTGCCCAGATACGGAATCAGCAGGAAGCTGGCGAACACGACACAGAACGTCAGCAGCCAGCCCAACGCGAGGGCGGGAGATGCCAGCGTCGACAAGGGATTGCGCGGCGAGGACTCCGTACCCTGCGCCAGGTGCTGCTTCACTGGTGGCAGGACACGCAGCAAGCCCAACCAGAGCAGCCCCGCGACGCCGCCGATGACCCAGAACGGAACGCGCCAGTCGAACTGGTTCGCGAGCCCGAGTCCCAGGGGAACACCCGCTACCGCGGAGAGCCCCAGCGCGGACATCACCGTGCCGATGGCCCGTCCCCGGCGCTCGCCCGGCACGACATCCGCGATGATGGCCATGATGACCGCGCCCATGAGCCCCGCGCAGGCTCCCGCGAGTGAGCGGGCCACGAGGAGCGCGAGGTGGCTCGACGCCATGCCACAGGCCAACGTGGCGAGGATGAAGCCCGCGTAGATGGCCAGCAGCGTGCGCTTGCGGTCGAAGCGGTCCAGCCAGAACAGACCCAGGACACCCATGGCGGCGGAGGCCAACGTGTACGCGGAGACCAGGGCTCCGAACTGGGCCGTGGTGAGGTCGAAGCGGCGGATGAGCTCCGGCCCTAGCGGCATGATGATCATGAAGTCCAGGAGGTGGCTGAACTGGACCCCCGCGAGCAGCAGGGTCAGCAGCTTCTCCTGACGGGGCGGAGCGGCGGTGGTCACGAGTGCCTCCAGACGGTGTACGCGGGGCGCGCTAGGGTCGGATGAACCGCACCCGGATTGGTGGAGAGACCGCGGCGTAGGGATGCCCCTCGCGGTCCAGCGCGGTGTCGAAGCGGGCCTTGCGCGCGCAGGTGAGCGCGGCCTGCCCGAAGCCGTGTCCCGGGTCCGACAGGAGCTCGGTCGACGTCACGTCACCCTCGGCGTCCACCGCGACACGAAGCACCACGGTCTGGTTGTCGATGCGCAGCGCATCCGCTTCCTTCGGCCATGGGCAGCTCCAGTTCCTCGCGGAGAGCTGGATGGGGCGGGCCTGGCTGCCTCCCGTCCCCACGTCTTCGGTGTCGCCGGTGGCCACAGTGTTGACGGCCGTCTTCGAGCGGCCCGTCGACGCCGTCACGCCTCCCGCGTACTGGGGGGCATTTCCGTGGGTCAGCTCGAAGTCGGTGAAGTCGAGCGGCGCGGCGGCCTCCTTCGCGGCGACCACCGCGCCGGCTTGGGCCGGCTCCACCCGTGTGGGGCGGGGTGCCTCGCGGGGGGCGGGACTGGCCGTCTTCACCCGAGGCGTCGGCGGGTCCGCCCTGGCGACGCGCTGGGGCTGAGGCGGCGCGGGTGGCGGTGGACGGGGTGGATTGAGGTCCACCTCGTGGTCGACGCGGATGACCTGCTTGCGCGCGGTGGCCTCCTGCAGGTGTGGCTTGCTCTGACGCCAGGCTTGATAGGCCAGCACTCCCGCTCCACCGTGCAGTGAAGCGGTGGCCGCGAGTGCCCACCAGATGGCGTGGCGCTTCCTGGGCGGAGGCGGGCCCAGGACGATGCTCGCGATGTTCGCCTCACGGCGAGGGGCGGGCTCAGGGCGTGACACGTGTGCCCTCCTCGATGGGCTCGGGGCGCACCGTGCCGAAGGCGACGCGGGTGAGGCCTGCTTCCTTGAGCTGGTCCAGCACCGCGATGACCCGCCGGTGGGGGACGGCGCCATCCGCCTGGATGACCGCGCGCAGCTCCGGGTCCTTCACCAACGCATGCCTCGCGCTGTCCCGGAGCGCGTCGTCCGTCGTGGACTCGCCGTTCACCAGGAGCTGGCCCGCGGGGGTGATGGAGACCGCGAACACCGTCTGCACGTCCTCGCTCTGCGAAGCCTTGGGCAGGTCCAGGGGGACGGCGGGGCTGTCCACCAGCCTCGCGGTGACCATGAAGATGATGAGCAGCACCAGCATGATGTCCACGAGGGGCGTGACGTTGATGCCCTCGATGAGCCCACCGCGTGGCGTGGTTCCTCCAGCCATGGTCAGGCGCCTCCCTGGCCCGCGGGCATCCGTGCGCCATGGGGAGGCTTGGCCTGCTCGCGCGCGGAGACGTAGGCCAGCACCAGGTTGGTCAGCGCCTCGGCGTCGGAGAGGATGCTGGCGATGCGCCGCTGGAAGTAGTTGTAGGCCGCGACGGCGGGGAGGGCGACGCCGATACCCACGGCCGTGGCGACCAGTGCCTCGGCGATGCTGCCCATCACCAGGTTGGAAGCGACCTGATTCGCTCCACCCACGGGGGCGCCCTTCGTCTGGCTCAGCGCCTCGAACGCGAGCAGTACGCCGATGACGGTGCCGAACAGGCCGATGAACGGCGCGTTGTTTCCCAGCGTGCCCAGGAAGGCGAGCCGGTTCTCGAGCGTGGAGCGCTCGATGGCGAGCGCGCTCTGCATGCCCTTCTCGGCGGCCGTCATGCCCTGCGGGGCCAGGCGCAGACCCGCGCGAGCGACCGAGGCGCCGACGGACGTGCGCTTCTCGAGCTTGGAGATGGCCGCCGGGAAGTCGCCGCTCGCCAGCGTCTCCTCGAGCGCGCCGGACAGCTCGCGGATGCGGTCCTGCTTGGTGCGGAAGACAAGCCAGCGCTCGACGATGACGCCGATGCTCACCAGGGAGAGCGCGAACAGGAGCCAGAGCACCCAGTTCGCGCCCCACTTCACGAAGACATCCTTGACGATTTCGACGATGTGCATGGTTGGTTTCCCGAGGTTCGGGTTCGCCGCACGTCAGGGACGCCGCGGTGACTTCCTTGAGTCAGCTCAACGCAGTTGCAGGAAGGAGAACACCAACCCCTGCGTGGTGAAGACGAGCTTGCCGCTCTTGTCCGTCAGCTCACGGACGTTCGTCACCGACGAGTTGTTGGTGAACTCGGTGAAGAGGACCCGATCATCGGCCGCGTCGAAGAGGAAGGTGCTGCCGGTGCTCGCGGGCAGGGTGGAGACCTCGGTCGCGGCGAACGTGCTCAGGTTGAGCTGCCAGAACTTCCACGCCGGGGCGCTGGCCATCGCGCGGGGGTGCATGCCCTCGCGCAGCGACGGGTGGGTGTCGTCCAGCACGCGCAGATACGCGGTGCCGGACGGACCGGGCAGCAGCGAGCCCGTGGCCTTGCCGTTGGTCAGCGAGCCCAGCGCCCGGAGGAACGTCTTGTCGAACGCCTGGGTCTGCGCGTCGAAGCGCAGCAGGCAGGGCTCCGGAGCGGCGGCGATGCCCGCGGTGCGGAACACGGCGGCGCCGTACGCCTCCGTGGCCAGATAGACCTGGCCATCCGGTCCCACGACGCCATCGCGCACGTAGCCGCAGCGGTCGTCGGTGACGAGGGTGATGGCGTCATTCTCGGGGTTCACCACGATGACGCCGGCCTTCGAGGTGATGCCGACGCTCGAGCTTGGGCGCCAGCCCACGGGGATGAGGATCTTGTTCGCCGTGCGCACCGGAAGCGACGCGAACGTGCTGACCGCGCCCGCGATGGTCAAGCCCGGGAGCGCGACGGCGTTGGTCACCTGCATCGTGGTGGGGTTCCACACGATGACCTGCGCCGTGCGGCCGTCGACGTAGTACGCCTTCGTGGCCGAGGCGAACTGGAACTGGTGCTGGTACTCGCCAATGGAGCTGACGCCGCGGCCCGAGAAGCTCACCTCGCCGTCCTGTGCGAGCTTCCCGTCGGCGGTCAGCTTGTACCGCGTCACGATGGCGCCTTCGCTGCTCGCCACGTACAGGTGGCCGGACTTCGAGATGCCAGCACCCAGCGCGCGGCCGGGAATCTCCGTGGCGTTCTCCAGCGAGAGCGCCGCGGTCTGGTCGACCTTGTTCATCAGGACGACGTAGCTCTGCGTCTCGTCGGTGGTGCTCACCTGGGTGATGGCGGCGTAGACCGCGCCGTCACCCACGCCCTGTCCGTCCTTGTCGTCGCCGCAGCCCGCGAACAGGCTCAGCGCGAGTGCCGCCGCGGTGATGTGTGGGAAGGAGAAGCATGAAGCGACGTTCATGGAGGAGGTCCTTTCAGGACAGCAGCGAGGAATGACGAGACAGAGGGGCGTGACTCAGAGCTCCGCGACCACCTTCGCGGAGACACTTCGGCCGGGCCGCTGCACCCCCATGAAGTCCATGGCGGTGGCGTCGGTGAGGTTCTGCACGTCGACCGTCCAGCTGAGGGTCGCGCGCGCGGTCCGGGTGACGTACGTGAGGGCCAGCGAGTGGAGGAGTTGGGCCTCGATGTTCTGCTTCGAGCCCTGCGTGCCCAACTTCTCCCAGCCCCGGTAGAACGAATGGATGTAGCGGGTGTGCCAGGTCAATGACAGCTCATCGCGCGACGACGCCACGCCGCTCAACTGGAACCGGGCGCTCCCGTTGGCGAGCAGGGCAGGGCGGTTGGGGATGCGCTGGCCATCGAAGGTGCCGAAGGCGCCTTCACTGGAGGCATTGCGGATGTCCTGCCACGTGACGTTTCCGTCGAGTGAGAGGAATTGCTCTGGCGACGTCCAGCCCACCGCGCCCATCGCGCCCAGGCTGCGCGCCGCGAAGACGTTCTGGTAGGTGAAGTACCCCTCGCGCCCCAGCGGAATGATGAGCTGGTCGGTGAAGCGGGCGAAGCCCATCACGCTGCCCCGGAAGAATCCGCATGCCGTCTCGCGAGTGTCGAGCGCCAGCTCCAGGTTGAAGTTGTGGCTCGTCTCCGGCTTCAGGTCGAGGTTCGTGTCGATGAGGATGCCGTCGCCGAAGATCTCGTCGGGCCGGGGCAGGCGCGTGGCCCACTCGTACGCGGCCTTGGCGGTGAGCTGGGATGACAGCCGGTAGCGGAGTGCGTCTCCGACCCCGAAGGTGAAGGTGTCCCGGTTCGCGGGGGCGAAGGTGTTGTCGGGCAGGAGCCGGTCCGCGCGGGCCAACTGCGTGTAGCTCTTGGCGAAGGCGATGTTCTCCAGTCGCTCATCCAGCGCGTCGAGCTCGTGCTCCAGCCCCACGACTTGCGAGTAGAGGTTTCGCCGCGCGGTGAGCGGGTCGACCTTGCCGAGCGCGGTGAGTGCCCGGTCTTCGCCATCCCGGCTCACGAACGTGGGCGCCGCCGTCACGCGGAGCATCTGCCCAGGCGCGAGACTCCAGCCCAGGTTGAGCCGTGCGAAGCCCGTGTGCTGGCCCACGCGGCGGTTGATGGCCCGGTCCTCCAGCTCTCCGGGTTGAGGGAGCTCGGCGACACACTGGCCGAACCAGTCATACGCACAGGTGCCCAGGTCCGTGAGGCGCGCGCGACGGAAGACATAACCTCCCACCGCGTCTACGAGGATGCCGGTGGCGTAGGTCTGCTCGAAGCGGAGTGTCGCGCCCCCAGAGCTGTTGCCGGAGTCGACCTCGCCGTAAGCCGTCTTCATCGTCGTGTCGTGCTGAATCTCCTTTGTGGAGGTGGACGCGTAGGCGCGGAGGATGAGCCTGCGGGCCCAGGGCCTGTTCACGAAGCCCACCTCGACTCCTCCGCCTCCCGCGCGGAATCCATCGTGGAAGCGTGGCAGGCGCTCCTCGATGACTCGCCCAGAGGGGTCCCCCACCTTCACGTCGACGGCGTAATCGTTGGGGCTGGAGTCGAAGAATCCACTGGCGCGCAGCAGCAGGCCCGTGGAGCCGGAGACATGCTGGGCGCTCGCCGTCACCCGGTGCGTTTCGAAGGAGCCCATCTCGTAGGACGCGGAGGCCTTCGTGCCTTCGACGTTCTCCGGCGTGACAATCTGCACCGCGCCACCCAGTGCGTCCGCGCCGAAGCGCACGGGCACCACGCCCTGGTACAATTCCAGACGCTGGACGAGGTTGACGGGGACGTTCGCGAAGTCCGGGCCGAAGCCCGCGAGCTCCAACGGGACACCGTCGATGAAGAAGCGGACTTGATCGTCCGCGAGTCCCGCGAGGGAGACGCGCGCGCGGCTGCCCAGGCCTCCGGCGCGACGGACCCCCACACCTTCGGCCCGGGCGAGGGCCTGGCCCATGTCCACGGCCTCGCGCTGGAGGTTCTCCGTCTCGATGACCTTGACCGCTTCGGCGGAGCGGCGCTTTCGCTCGGCGGCGGACTCGCCCTCCACGGTGACGTCGATGGCGTCCATGCTCACATCGACCGCGGGCTGCTGCCCGGTGGCGAGAGGGGCTTCCACGAGCGGCGCGACGGGCGCGGCCGGAGAGGGAGTGGGCGCGGTCGCGCTGGGAGAAGGTTCGGCCGGGGAGGGAGATGGATCGGCCGGGGAGGGAGTGCGGGCGCCCCCGCTAGGAGAAGGTTTGGCTGGCGAGGAGGAGGGGTCGGCCGGGAGGCGGAACTCGTAGCTGTAGGCGATGCGTGAGGGGACTGCGATGCCATCGCGCATCGCCGGCGCGAAGCGGAATCGCAGGGCGGCCTCTCGAGCTGCTTCGTCGAAGCCATGTCCCCGGGGCTCGATGACTTGCGCCTCGGTGACTGCGCCTTGCGCATCGAGCGTCAGCTTCAGGCGCACCGTCGTCTCCAGCCGGGCCTGCTCCGCCTCGGGTGGGTAGGCCGCCTCGGCGAACGTCACCAACGTGGGCGGGACGATGGAGGGCGCCGCGTGTGACTCAATCACTGGCGAGGCCGGCGCCACCTGCGCGAGGGCAGGCGCCGCACTTGAGAGCCAAGCGAACAGCGCCACGGCACTCCACGTCCGGCCCAGCCGAGGGCTCCAGCGTGCCAAGGGTATTATGAAAATGGTTTTCATTTTCATTTGCGAGATGCGTGTATTCCCTTGCCTACAAGCTGTCAAGAATTGAAGGGAGTCCTAGGCCGCCCTGGCGCGGGGGCTTTTCAAGGCGTGCAGTTTCTCTGCGACCAGAAAGGAAAGCTGGAGTGCCTGGTCCGCGTTGAGGCGGGGGTCGCAATGTGTGTGATAGCGGCTGGAAAGGTCGTCCTCGGTGACGGCCCAAGGCCCGCCCAGGCACTCGGTGACGTTCTGTCCTGTCATTTCGAGGTGGATGCCGCCTGGGTGGACACCCTCGGCCGCGGCGACCTGGAGGAAGGTTTTCACCTCGGAGAGGACGCGGTCGAAGGAGCGCGTCTTGTAGCCATTGCTGGCCTTGTGGGTGTTGCCGTGCATCGGGTCTGTGGACCAGATGACGGGGCGGCCATCCTGACGCGTGACGGCCATCAGTCGTGGCAGGCATTCGGCGGCTCTGTCCGCGCCGAAGCGGCCAATGAGGGTGAGCCGGCCTGGGATGGCGTCTGGGTTGAGGACGTCCATCAATCGCAGCAGGTCATCGGGTTCGAGGGTGGGGCCACACTTGAGGCCAATGGGGTTACGGATGCCCCGCATGAACTCCACATGGCCGCCGTCGAGCTGGCGGGTGCGCTCGCCAATCCAGAGCATGTGGGCGGAGGCGTCGTACCAGTGGTGGGTGGTGGCCTCCATGCGTGTGAGGGATTCCTCGAAGTTGAGGAGCAAGGCTTCGTGACTGGTGAAGAGCTCCACGGCCGGCGGCGCGGGAGTGTGCTCGGGGGCGGGGCACAACGCGCTCATGAAGCAGAGCGATTCGAAGATGGAGTCCGCGAGCTTGCGGTACGGATCCGCCTGCGAAGAGGCCGCGACGAAGTCGAGTGTCCACCGGTGGAGGTTGCAGAGGTCCTCGTAGCCGCCGCCGGAGTAGGCGCGCAGCAGGTTCAGCGTGGCGGAGGACTGGTGATAGGCCTTGAGCAGACGCCCGGGGTCCGGCATCCGCTCGGCGGCGTCGAAGTCCATGCCGTTGATGATGTCGCCCCGGTATGCGGGAAGGGTGACGCCGTTGAGCGTCTCCACGGGGCTGGAGCGAGGCTTGGCGAACTGGCCCGCGATGCGGCCGACCTTCACCACGGGCCGTCCCCCCGCGAAGGTGAGGACGATGGCCATCTGGAGGATGAGGCGAAACATGTCCCGGATGTTGTCGGTGGTGAACTCCTTGAAGCTCTCCGCGCAGTCGCCGCCCTGAAGGAGGAAGGCCTTGCCCTGGGACACCTGGGCCAGCGCGGCGGTGAGGCGCCGCGTCTCCGCGGGGTGCACCAGGGGCGGGAGCTTGGACAGCTCGGACTCGACGCGGGCGAGGGCGCGCATGTCCGGATAGTCATCCGGCATGTACTTCACGGGCTTCTCGCGCCACGTGCGAGGGTTCCAGGTTCGATTCGTCACGGGGAGGCCGTTTCCAAGGAAGCGCCAGGCGCCGGCGGAAGCAGTCCGCGTGCGACGCAGGTGTTGAGGTATCGGAAGAAGAGGTCGCGATTCGCCGGGGGACACGTGATGCCGGTGCCCTCCAGGCTCTGGTGCAGCCGTTGACAGCGGACGGGGCCCAGTCCGAAGGCGGGCTCCGACGAGGTGCTGGAGCGCAGGTCGAAGAAGGCCAGCGTGGTGGTGTTGTCGGCCGTGCCCGCGCGCTCGGCCACGCGTGCTCGCCACTCGGGGATGGGGGCCATCTCCACGGGGTAGCCGTACTCTCGGACCCAGCGGAACAGCTCTGACAGCCGGACGTCCGGCACGGGCGTCAGGTTGAACACGGCGCCAGGCGTGGCGCGGCGTGAGAGTGCGACGATGGCCCGGGCCACGTAGTCCACGGGGGTCCATGTCTCCCCCACGTCCAGCAGCGGGAGCGAGCCGGAGGGAACACCCGCGAGCAGGATGCGCCAGACGAGGTCCTGGGGATTGACGAGGGCGGTGTCGCTCGCGCCGACGACGCGGCCCAGGCGGTAGACGGCGACGGGCACGCCTCGCTCGGAGGCCTGCTGGACCAGCCGTTCCGCGACCCACTTGCTCTGTTGATAGCCATCACGCAGGCCCGCGTGTGCGGGGACGAAATCCTCGGGGACCTCCGGGCTCACGTTCGCCTGCGGCGCGACGGCGAGTGTGGACACGTAGTGGAACGGCTTGATGGGAGCGATGGCCGCCAGCCGCAGCAACTCGCGAGTGCCCTGGACGTTGACCGCCTGCACGCTGCCGTACTCGCGGACGACGCTCACCACCGCGGCGTTGTGGAGGATGACGTCACACTCCGCGGCCAGTCCGTGAAAGCGCGCTGGCTCGAGCCCAAGCCAGGGACGGGTGAGGTCCGAAGGGAGCGCCACCACGCGGTCCGCGAGGCTCGGTGGGGAGAGTTCTTGCGAGGAGAGTGCCGCGCGGACGCGTGCCATGGCCTGCGCTTCATCGCGTGCTCGGACGAGGCAGACCACGCGTGCTTGCGTCTGCCGCAGGAGCTGGTCGAGCAGATGTGCGCCGACGAAGCCCGTGGCCCCGGTGAGCAGCACTTGCCGCGGCGCGGGGAGGAGTGACTCGAAGCTCGCGTGTGAATGTGTCGCGGGCACGTGGGCTGTCCTGGGGACAATCTCCTCGGACAGTTCGGCGTCGGCGAGCATCGTGCTGCTCGGGCCCGGGGTGTCCACGCCCACGCTCTCTCCATGCTCGAGTGTTTGAGCGAGCGCGGCGGCGGTGGGGTGGCGGAACACGGTGGCGACGGCAACCTCGCGGCCCAGCGCGATGCCGAGCCGATTGGCTACCTGGATGCTTTGAAGGGACTGGCCGCCCCGGTCGAAGAAGTCGTCCTGTGGCGTCAAATCCGTCGCGCCGAGGACTTCTTCCCAGATGCCCAACACCACGCGCTCCAGTTCGGTGGTGGTTGGGGTGGAGGTGGAGGCGCGCTCGACCGAGATGGCCTTGCGCAGGGCGGCACGGTCGATCTTCCCTGTGCTGGTGCGTGGCAACAGTTCGGTGAAGACGATGACTCCCGGCACCATGGGCGCGGGGAGGTGGGCGAGCAAGTGCTTGCGGAGGTCTCCGGCGGACGGAGCGGGTGCCTCCGCGACGACGTGTGCACACAGACGGCGCGAGCCTCCGGGGAGCTGTTGTCCCACCACCGCGGCTTCTCGCACGCCTGGGTGGCCGAGCAGCACTGTCTCCACTTCCGCGGGGTCGATGCGGTGTCCGCTGATCTTCAGCTCGTCGTCCACGCGCCCCACGAATACGAGCTGCCCGTCCTCTCGCATCCGAGCCTTGTCGCCGGTGCGGTAGGCGCGCGGTTGGTCCGGCAGCGCGGTCAGCGGAATGAAGCGGGCCCGGTCCAGCTCCGGGCGCCCCAGGTATCCGCGTGCGAGGGCTCCACCCATCAGGCAGAGCTCGCCCTCGGTGCCCTTGGCGACGATGCGCCCCTGCGCGTCGATGAGCGCGGCGCGAACGCCGGGGAGCGGCCGACCGATGGGGATTTCATCCCGTTCGTCGGAGGTTGGACCCTCGGCGCCTTCGAGCGAGGCAGTGGTCGCGACCACCGTGGCCTCCGTGGGGCCATAGGTGTTGAGCAACTGGACACTGGAGCCAACGGAGGCACGCCAGCGTGCGACGCGCTCGGGGAGGGCCGCCTCGCCGCCGATGATGATGATGCGCACGGAGGAGGGCAGGCTCGCGGCCTCCGTGGAGATGGCGTAGGCCAGCTCGTGCCAGAACGCGGTGGGCAGGTCCAACACGGTGATGCCGTATACGGCGCAGGCTTCGAGCAGCCGGGGCACGGACTGGAGCATCTCGTCCGTGCGCAACACCAGGCGTGCACCGGCACACAGCGTCAGGAAGATCTCCTCGACGCTCGCGTCGAAGTGCAGCGGCGCGAACTGGAGGACGCGGTCCTCGCGGTGCAGACCGTAGCGCTGCGTGGCCCCGGCGACGAAGTGGGCCAGGGCGTCATGGGCGATCTGGACGCCGTTGGGTTGTCCGGTCGACCCGGACGTGTAGATGACATACGCGAGCCGCTCGCCTTCGGAGCGAGAGGGCGTGGACTCGGTGGTTGGTGCCGCCTCCCGCCGCTGGATGGCCAGGTGGCCCGCGGGCCGGGGATTGGCCTCCGTGGCGGAGGCGGGGACGACCCGCAGTGACGGCGCTGCGTCATCGAGGATGGCCGCCGCGCGAGACTCAGGGCCGTTCGGGTCCAACGGGAGATAGCCCGCGCCGGAGTAGAGGATGCCCAGCGAGGCGACCACCGCATCGAGCCCTCGTGGCATCTTCACCGCCACGGGCGTATCGGCACGGACCCCCTCGGCGGCGAGACGCGCCGCGAGCTCCTGCACTCGCTGCCAGAGTTCCCGATAGGTCAGGCGGTGCGCTCCGTGCTCCACCGCGACCGCATCGGGCTGCTCTCGCACGCGCTGCTGAATCAACGTCAGGACCGGGAGCGCCGGTGTCGGGAGCGGCCCGCCATCGAGGATCGACAGCTCAGGGGAACCCACGGAGGACGATGCATCGATTCCGTGAAGGGGTTGCTCCGGTGCCGCGAGCCACGTGTCGAGGCGCTGGAGGAAGTCCTGCTGGTGGGAGTCCACCGTCCTCGCGTCGTAGCAGGCGGGGTTGGCGTCGAAGTCGACGCGCAGGCCACCGCCGTCGGCGCGGGCATAGAGCCCGATGGAGAGGTCCTCCACCGGTCCCGCCGAGATGTTGTGCGCGATGCTGGTCAACCCCGCGAAGCGCAGCCCGTAGTCGAACGGCATGATGTTGACGACGGGGCCAAACAGCTTGCGCTGCCCGCCGACTCGCCGCAGGTCGCGGCGAAGCTGCTCGTAGCGATAGCGGAGGTGGGGTCTCGAGGCTCGCAGCTCCAAGGCGACGTCTCGGGCCAGCGATGCCAGCGTCGCGCCAGGTGCGATGGGGACTCGCAGCGGCACGATGTTCATCGCCATGCACGGCACACGCAACGAGACCGAGCCCAGACGGGTCATCACCGGCAAGCCGAGCACCACTTCCGGCGCGCCCGTGCGCGAGTGAATCCACGCCGCGGTAGCGGCCAGCACCAGGTCCGACCAGGTGAGGCCCATCGGGCGCGCGATACCCTGCATACGCTCGACCTGCGAGGACGTGAGCTGCCGTGTGGCACGGACGAACGACGTGGACATGGGGGCAGGGGGCGCCAGCGTCACCGGTAGCGGAGACTCCGTGAGCCGGTCGACCCAGAAGGTCCGGTCCTGCTCGAACTGGGGACTGGCGCGGTAGGACGCGTCCTCGTCGAGCACGGGGCGCAGGGGCGCGAGGCTGGCGGGCGCCGGACGGCCCATGGCCCGCGCGGTGTAGAGCTCCGCGACCCGCCGCGCGAGGAGGGAGAAGCCATAGCCATCCACCGCGATGTGATGGACGCGCTGGAACCAGAAGTGCCGCTCGGGTCCCGCCTTGAAGAGGGCCTGTGCGAACAGGGGACCTCGGGTGAGGTCCACGGTCCGCTGGAGGTCCTCGTGCATCCACGTCCGGGCCGAGGCCCACGGGTCCGACTCGGTGGTCAGGTCGACCTGCTGGAGCGCCCACTCGGCATGAGGGCTGACCCGTTGCCTGGGGCCGCTCTCCGTGGACTTGAAGCGCGCATGCAGCGCCTCTGCTTCGTCGACGGTCTGCCGGACGGCCGCCTCGAAGTGGCCGACGTCGAGGAGACCCCGCAGCTCGATGCACTCGCCCGCGTTGTAGATGGGACTCGCGAGGTCGAGCTGCTGCCCGACCCAGATTCCGTGCTGCGCCGCGGAGAGCGGCCACCATGTGTCGTGTGACTCAGGCATCGGCAGGTCCTTCTTGGGTGCATCGAACGAAGGGGAGCGAGGACGCCCTCGCTCCACCCATCACCGCGCCTGGTGCTGGAGGGGGATCTGGCCGCTGCTCGCCGCCGGAAGGGGGAGCGTCAAGGCGCCGAGAAGCGCGCACCACTCCGTGAGGGTGGGCCGCTCCGCCAGCTCCACGAAGGTGACCTCGGCGCCCGCGTTCCTCCACCGCTCGACCAGGCTCATCAGTCGGATGGAGTCCATGCCGCGCTCGAGCAGGTTCTCCTCTTCGCCCAGCTCCATCAGGGAGACCTGGAGCATCTCCGCGACGTCGGCGCGGACCTGATGACTGCTCAGGCCGGAAGTCGGACTCACGGTGGCCGGAGGTCCCAGCGCGGTGATGACCTGCTGCGCGGTGGTCGTGACGGCGCAGAGCTGCGCCGCATAGTTGAGCGCGAGCTGGTGGTGCGCGAGGGAGAAGTCACCCAACGCGTCAGCGACGAGGAAGGGCTGGATGTTGCTCATGAACCCGTCGCTGGCCGTCTGGAGGCAGCCGATGTGCGCGTAGATGCCGCAGATGATGAGCTGGTCCTTGCCCTTGTCCCGCATCGTCTCCAGCAGGTTCGTGCGGCGGAACGCGCTGTAGGTCCACTTGGTGAGCTGGATGTCACCGTCGCCCGGGGTGAGCGCGTCGATGATCTGCTTCTGATGGGGGCCGCCGTTGATGCCGCCGCCCCAGAAGTCCAGCAGCAGGCCGCGCTGCTCCGGCGACTGTCCACCCGGCTGCGCGGAGAACACCACGGGGATGCCGAGCGACAGGCAGTGCCGCCGGAGTTGCTGGATGTTGGAGACCAGCTCCGTGACGGGAGAGGCGCCGGCGGTGAAGGCCTCCACGAAGTAGCGCTGCATGTCGTGGACGAGCAGCACCGCGCGCTGGGGGGCGGGCGTCCACGCGACCTTGTTCTTCGGCAGGTCGGCGGTGCCGGGCATGGGGTAGGGAGTGATGGCTGGGAGCGCCATGGGTCGGTCCTCGGGTGGAGCAGGGAGAAGGGATGTCAGCGAGTGGGCGCGGGGCGGACGAGCGCCTCTCGCAGGGCTTTCTTGCTGACCTTGCCGACGCCGGTTTTCGGGAACACGTCGATGAACTCGACCCGATCCGGAATCTTGAATGCGGCCAGGCCACGCTCCCTCAGGAACGAGGTCAGTGAGGCGGCGGGAGGCGGAGCCCCGCGTGGAATGACGAAGGCGCACGTGCGCTCGCCGAGGAAGGCGTCCGGCATGGAGACGACGGCGGCGTCGTGGACCATGGGGTGCGCCAGGAGGTGGTTCTCGACCTCCTCCGCGGCCACCTTGTCGCCGCCCCGGTTGATCTGGTCCTTCGCCCGGCCTTCCACGACGAGGTATCCGTCCGCCGTCAACCGCACCAGGTCCCCGGTGCCGTAGAAGCCGTCGGCCGTGAAGGCGCGCGCGTTGTGGACCTCCGCCTTGTAGTAGCCACGAATCGTGTACGGCCCTCGCGTGAAGAGCTGGCCCGTCTGGCCCACTTCGACGTCGTGGCCGTCCTCATCGACGACGCGAATCTCGTCGTCCGCGCAGATGGGGCGACCCTGGGTGTGGACGATGCGCTCTTCCGGGTCGTCCAGCCGCGTGTAGTTGACCAGTCCCTCCGCCATTCCGAAGACCTGCTGGAGCGTGCAGCCCAGCGTGGGCTTCACGCGGGCCGCGGCCTCGGCGCTCAGCTTCGCGCCGCCCACCTGAAGCACCTTCAGGCTGGAGAGGTCGTGCCGGCGCGCCTTGGCCGCGTCCATCCACACCATCGCCAGGGGAGGCACCAGCGCGGTGATGGTGACCTTCTCCCGTTCGATGAGCGGGAAGGCCACGTCCGGGCTCGGGTGCAACGCCAGCACCGCCGTGCCCCCCGCGTAGAGCGTCCCGAACACTCCGGGCGAACTCATCGGGAAGTTGTGCGCGGCGGGCAGCGCGCAGAGATACACGCTCGAGGTGTCGAGCTGGCAGATCTCCGCGCTCGCGCGAACGCTGTAGAGATAGTCGTCATGCGTGCGCGGGATGAGCTTGGGCACTCCCGTGCTGCCGCCGGAGAGTTGGAAGAAGGCCACGTCGTCGGGCCGCGGCTCCTCCAGCGCCTCGGGCGAGCGGTAGAGGCTCTCCAGCGAGGTGTACGGGCCCGCGTCCCCCACGACGATGACGTGCTGGAGCGAGGGCACCGCTGCCTTCACACTGGCCGCGAGCGTCCGGTAGTCGAACCCACCATGCCGGTCCGCGATGACGTAGGCGACCGCCTCGGTGAACTCGCAGAAGTAGCCAATCTCCGAACCCCGGTGCGCCGGGAGGGCGAAGACGGGCAGGGCGCCCAGCCGGAAGAGGGCGAAGCAGACTTCATGGAAGGCGGCGATGTTGGGCAGCTGCACCACCACCCGGTCCTTCGGCTTGATGCCCAGGGCCTTGAAGCCGGAGGCGAGCCGGTCCACCCGCGCGTCGAGCTTGCGGTACGTCCACCGGTCGTCGCCGGAGACCAGCGCGACGCGGTCTCCATGGCGCTCCGCGCGCTCGCGCAACATCTGGCCGAAGGTCTCCCCGCGCCAGTAGCCCGCGTCGCGGTAGCGCTCCGCGAAGTCCTCCGGCCACGTGGGACACCCGGGGAGCCGGGTTTCGGCGGCGCTCACGACTTCACCTCGACGCCCGGGCCCAACCCCATCGCCTGGAGCATCGTGCGGAACTTCGCCTCGGTCTCCGCCAGCTCGGACTCCGGCTTGGAGCCCGCGACGATTCCCGCGCCCGCGAACAGGCGCAGCGAGTGCTCGTCGGCCTCGGCGCAGCGGATGGTCACCGCCCACTGGCCGTCGCCATTCACGTCGCACCATCCGACCGCGCCCGTGTAGTAGCCCCGCTCAAATGGCTCGATGTCGCCGATGGCCGCGTGGGCCAGCGCCGTGGGATGGCCACACACGGCCGGGGTCGGATGCAGCGCCACGGCGAGCGTGAGCGAGCTGATGCCCGGGTCCACCAGCTCCCCGATGATGCGGCTGGACAGGTGCCACATCGTCTGCGTGCTGACGAGCGAGGGACTCGCCGGGACATCGAGGCTCTTGCAGAACGGGCGCAGCGCCTCCGCCACCGCGTCGATGACCACCGCGTGCTCGTGCAGGTCCTTGGGGGACTGGAGCAGTGTCTGGGCCCGGCGCTGGTCCTCCACCGGGTCCGGACTGCGCGCCGCCGAGCCCGCGAGCGGATTGGCCAGCACCTGCATCCCGGAGCGGGACACGAGCAGCTCGGGGCTCGCACCAATCAACGTGCGCCGGCCTTCGCCAGGGAAGGCCGCCCCGCGCGCGGGCAGGTCCACCGCGAAGGTGTAGCCGGATGGATTGCGCCGAGCCAGGTTGTGCAACAGCCGCTGAAGGTCGATGGGCGTGGTGGCGCTCAGATGCAGCGCGCGCGACAGCACCACCTTGCGCAGCGGGCCTTCTTCCATCCGCTTCAGCGCCTGGGCCACGCCGTCGAGATAGGCGGAAGGCTCCGGCACGGGTTGGACGGTGTAGCGCGCCGGCTGCGCGGGCGGGGGCATGGCTACGTCGTCGAACACCAACGGCCCCGCGCGCTGAATCGTCAGGGGCACCACGAGCTGCGCGGGGACACTCCCGTCGAAGGGCACCGCGCCCACCGCCACGGGGATGTCGTGGTCCGCCTGCCGCGAGTCTCCCAGCACCGCCGCCACGCGCTCCGGCAGCCGCTCCAGCGAGCTGACACCCCCTACGTGGGGCACCGTGGCGAACGTGCCTCGCGCCAACAGCGTGCGGCGCGGGGAGGCGAAGAAGAACGACGAGCCCGCCTCGTAGCTCTCGAGCAACTGCGCGGCCAGCTTCTGGGGTACCTCGGAACGGTCGGTCTGCGTCACGGCCTGACTCCTGGTTTTCAGAGGGGCCTCGCCGTGGGCGAGACTCCGACATATTTCTGAACTTTGATTCTGATATGGAGAATCGTTATCAAATCCTGAACACGCCCAGGCCCTGGAGGAGGAGGGGGCGGGGTCAACAGCCCAAGGTGGCGCCCCCATCGACGCAGAGGTCGTGAAGGGTGATGTGCCGCGCGCGGTCCGAGGCGAGGAACTGCACCGCGTCCGCGATGTCGCGCGGCGTGGCGATGCGGCGCAGGGGAATGCCGACGCGGTAGCTCTCCGAGGCGCCCGCGATGACCGCGTCCGCGCCGTGCTCGTCCTTCCACAGCATCCGCTGCATGGCCGTGTCGGTGGAGCCCGGGGACACCACGTTGCAGCGGATGCCGTACTCGGCCAGCTCCAACCCCAGGCACTTGGTGAACATGGTGGAGGCGGCCTTGGACGCGGCATAGGCCCCCATCTGCATCCGCGGCGTCCCCGAGGCGTTGGAGCTCACCGTGACGATGACTCCGGCCCGGCGAGCCACCATGCGCCGCGCCACCGCGCGCGAGACATGAAACACGCCGTTCGTGTTCACCGCGAACGTGGTGGCCCAGTCCTCGTCAGACATCGACACCACCGGAGACCTCCGCAGCACCCCCGCGACGTTGACCAGCGTGTGGATGGGGCCCAGCTCCCGCTCGACGCGCTCCACCACTGTCTCCACCGCGCCCGCGTCACTCACGCTGACCGGCCACGCGGCGGCCTTCTGTCCCCGCCCTCGCAGCTCCGCCACCAGGGCCAACAGCCCCTCCGAGTTCGTGTCGAGCGCGGCGATGGTGGCTTCCGCGGCCAGCGCCCTCGCGACCTCGGCGCCAATGCCCTGCGCCGCACCCGTCACCAACGCCACCCGCGGTGTCTCTCCCATCGACTCCCTCTCCTTCGGCCTCGCGGCGCGAGGAACCTGTCGGAAACCCGATAGATGAGAATGGTTCTCATTATCGTTATTGAGATAATCTAGTGCCATGCGCCCCCCTCGGTGTCAAGGGTGGTTGTCACTCGCAGCGAAGCCGCCAGGGTGCGAGTGATAGGCCGGGGGATGCAATGTGGGGTGCGGGTGGGCTCTGATGGGGAGGGGGCATGGCGAGGCATGGCCAGGCTCCGGGGGGATGACATGTCACACGCGCAACTGCTGTCCGAAGTCTCGCTTTTCGAGCAGTTGGACAGCGAGGCATTGGAGAGCCTTTCGTCACTGCTGCGACCGTGCCGGTTCGCGCGCGGCGAGGTTGTCTTCCTTCAAGGAGACGTGGGGACGGCGCTGTATGTCATCCGCCGGGGCGAGGTGGCCATCCGGCTGAGCTCACCCGAGGGCAAGGAGGTCATCCTGTCCTTGCTGTCTCGCGGGGACTTCTTCGGGGAGCTGGCCTTGCTGGATGGCGAGCCCCGGTCCACCGACGCGATGGCGCGGGAGGACTCGGAGCTCCTGAGTCTCCAGCGAGAGGACTTCCGCCGGTACCTGGAGGCCCGCCCCGGCGTGGCGACGGCGCTGCTGGCGACGTTGAGCCGGATGGTCCGGCACGTGACACAGCTGGTCCATGACACCCATTTCCTGGATGCGCGGGAGCGGCTGGTGCGGGTGCTGCTGGGGTTGGCGAAGGAGCAAGGGGAGAGCGGCGCGGGTGGGGTGCGCATTCCCTTGCGGCTCACCCAGACGGAGATCGCGAACCTCTGCGGGCTGACGCGGGAGAGCACCAACAAGTGGCTGCGCTTCTACGTGAGAGAGGGATTGCTGTCCTATGAGGGAGGGAGAATCACCCTGGTCCATCCTGACCGCCTGGTGAGGGAGACCCCCTAGGATTGTGTTTGTTCCAGGTGTGATGGGCTTCACTGCGCCCGTGGGAATGCCTCATTACGTTGGTCTTCCGAATCCACTCGCAGTCCGTGGAGGCGGCATGTCGAACCCGGTTTCTCCAATCCCTTCCTTGCAACCGATGGGGCCCGCTCCGTTGCCGGTGTGGACGCGCTTCCTCCCTCCAGGGCAGGTGGTGCTGCGCGAGGGGGACTCGGGCTCGTCGATGTTCGTCATCCTGGAGGGCAAGGTGGCGGTGTGCCGGGAGCCCACGCAGCGACGGGACGCGCGGACCCTGGCCATGCTCTCCGCGGGAGACTTCTTCGGGGAGCTGGCGCTGATGACCCACTGTCCCCGCATGGCCAGCGTCGTCACCATGGAGCGGACCGTGGTGCGGGAGCTGTCGCTCAACGGGCTCGCGGTCGCTGGGCCCCGCCACGGCGTGGAGGCCCCCGTGGTCGCCATGCGGTGCCGGGAGCGGCTGCTCGGGGATGCCTTGCGATGCAGTCCCCTGTTGAGCGGGCTGTCGCCTGGACTCTGGGCTCAATTGGGCGGAGCGCTGGAGCCTTGCTCCGTGGGCGTGGGGGAGACGCTGCTCACGCGAGGGCACCCCGGGGACGCGCTCTACGTCCTGCTGCGAGGGCGCTGTGGGGTCTTCCACACGCACGGGGACGGGCGCATCACCGCCTATCCCGACATGGTGGAGGGAGACCTCTTCGGCGAGGTCTCCCTGCTGCGAGGACGGCTGGCCACGGCCACGGTGAGGGCGCGGACTCCCTGCACGTTGCTGCGGTTGGACCAGTCCGTGTTCCGCAAGCTCTTCTGGGGTCAGGCGGAGATCCGCCGGGCGCTGGTGAGCCTGGGCCTGGAGCGCATGCACCGGACCATGGACGTCATCGCCAGCGCGGGCGACTGACCTACAGCGCGTAGCCGAGCGTCACGCTCAGCACGTGGGCGGAGCCCGAGTAGGTGCCGCCCATGCCGGGCGCGGTGCTCTTCGTGTCCGCGAGGATGACGAACTGATAGCCCGCGTCCGCGCGCAGGGCCCCCAGGTTGTAGCCCGCGCCCACGGTGAGCTTGTAGCGGTCCGCGTCCGGGAGGTCCGGCGTGAGGGTCTCCTCGGGGCTGGGCGCCAGGTCCGCGACCAGGCCCGCGCGCGCCTGGAGCTGGGGCGTGACGGTGTACTCGGCGCCCAGGTGGTACTTCGCCTTCGTCGACCACTGCTTCGCCACCGGGTTGTTGAGCTGCGGCGTGTCCGGGAACTCGATGGCCAGCTCCTCGAAGCTGGACCAGAAGGTGACCTGCGCATCGAAGGCCACCGTCAGCCGCTCCATCGGATAGAAGGCCATGCCGATGCCCAGCGTCGCGGGGAAGGTGACGTCCGCGCGCACGCGCTGGTCCACCATCCGCTGCTGGAACTCCGTGGGCACGTTCTGGAAGTCCGCCTTGCCGTCGAACGTGACGGCCACCGCGCTGCGGTAGTGCACCCCGATGGTCAACTCCTTGGGGAGCAGCTCCGCCTGGACGCCCGCGTTGAAGCCCACGCCCCACGCGCCACCGCCCAGGTGGATGGCGCCTTCGCTCTCCACGAAGTTCAACCCGCGGCGGATCTCCACCGTGGAGCGCACGATGTCCAGGCCCAGGCCCACCCGAATCGACTCATGCGCCTGATACGCGACCGTCGGGTTGATGTAGTAGGCCGTGAGGCTCGACTCCTTCCCCCGGAAGCGGCCCACGAAGTCGTCCTTCCAGCGGCTGCGCGCGCCGTAGGGGGCGTATGCGCCCACGCCGAACGCGAGCGACTCGAAGGGGCGGAACACCGCGAAGACATGTGGCGGCGGAGACACCGTCAGCTTCTGGCTCTGCGCCCCGCCTCCGTCCGGCGTGAACTCCAAGAGCGGGAGGATGCCGGTGTCTCCCACGGTGATATCCAACCGCTTCACACCCAGGATGTTGGCCGCGTTGGAGTAGATGGCCGACGAGTCATCCAGCCAGGCCGTGGCCGCATTGCCCATGCCCGTCGAGCGTGCGCTCTGCGTGTCGATCTGAAACCCCGCGGCCTGGCTGGCTCCCGCGGCGAGCAGTGTCATGAGGGAGAGCGTCGTCTTCATGGTCTTCAGGTCATCCGTCACGCCCAGGTGCACCACGCCCCGCGCCGCCGGGAGACAGCGGCGGTGACCTCGCCCACCACGGTGGCGCGCTATCCCGGGCAGGCTCGGGTCACTCGGTAATCGACCAGTATACGACAGTCCGGGCGAGCACCTTGCTCGTCGCATCCAGCTCTAGAGCAATTTTCTGGAGCCGTTCCCCGAGAGCCGTGGACCCGGGTCGACGCGACACCACGCGACAAGTGTGAACCTCTCATCCTTGGTGGGGAGGCTGCGTGCAAACACACATGTTTTCTCGTTAAGAAAGTTTCACCTGGATTCCCATTATCCAGACTCGCCCCCCATGACCCATCCACGCCCTCAGGACCTCCGCGTCGCGCGCAGTGTCACCCGTGCGGTGGAACCCCGCACCGAAACCGAGCGCGCCGTCGCGCTCATCTGGAGTGAGGTGCTGAATGTTCCCGGGGTGGGAGTGCTCGACGGTCTGCTCGAGCTTGGGGGCCGCTCGTTGATGCACGCGCAGGTGCTCGCGCGCATCCGGAGCGTGTTCCGGGTGGAGCTGTCGCCCCAGGAGCTCGGCGAGCTGGAGACGGTGGCGGCCATCGCGGGGCGCATCGATGTGTTGGTCGCGCAGCGGCTCCGGGAGCTGCAGGGGACCGCGGTGCATTCACCCGATTCTCGGCTGTCCGAACTCTTACTTGCCACGGAGATGGCGCGGCGTCCGGGACAGGGGGCGTGGAATGAACCGCCGCGAGTGTCGCGCGTGGACGTGTGCGCGCACACGCTGGTGGAGGCGCAGGCGGCGAGGACCCCCGATGCGGTGGCGGTGGTCTGTGAGGGGCGGGAGCTGACGTACGCGCAGTTGGAGCGGCGGGCCCGTCAGCTTGCGGGGCACCTGCGGACCGCGGGCGTGGGCGTGGGGGAGCGGGTGGGGGTGTTCATGGAGCGCTCACTGGAGCAACTGGTGGCGCTCCTGGCGATTCTCAAGGCGGGCGCGGCCTATGTGGCGCTCGACACGCGGTACCCGGCGGAGCGGCTGGGGTACATGGTGGAGGATTCGAAGTTGGCGAGGGTGCTGACGCGAAGCAATCAGTGTGACTCGCTGCCGGGGCCGGCGCGAGCGCTGGCGCTCCGCGTGGACTCGCTCTGGGCCGAGGAGCCTGGACCGCCGGAGCGTGTGCCTCCCGCGCGCGTGCCGCCGGAGAGCGCGTGCTACGTCGTGTACACGTCGGGGAGCACCGGCAAGCCGAAGGGCGTGGTGCTGTCTCACCGGGCGTTGTGCAACCTGTTGATGTGGCAGCGGGGGCACTCGGTGAAGGCGGAGGCGACGACGTTGCAGTTCGCGCCGCTGAGCTTCGACGTGTCGTTCCAGGAGATCTTCTCGACGTGGTGCGCGGGTGGACGGCTGGTGGTTCCGTCCGCGGCGCTCCGGCAGGACATGCCCGCGCTGCTCGCCTTCATGGCGGACCACCAGGTGGAGCGGTTGTTTCTTCCCTTCGTGGCCCTGCAAGCGATGGCGGACGCGGTGGTGCATGGGGCACGTGTCCCAGCGAGCTTGAAGGAGGTCATCACCGCGGGAGAGCAGTTGCAGGTGACGCCCTCGGTGGTGTCGTTCTTCGAGAAGCTTCCGGGGTGTGTGCTCGAGAACCAGTACGGCCCTTCGGAGACGCATGTGGTGAGTGCGTACCGGATGAAGGGCCCCCCCGCTGCGTGGCCCCGGCTGCCCCCCATTGGCGCGCCGCTGCCCGACGTGACGCTGCGGGTGCTGGATGCGAACGGATGGCCGTGCCCCGTGGGCGTCTCGGGCGAGCTGTTCATCGGGGGCGTGCAGCTCGCCCTGGGATATCTCGGACGGGCGGAGCTGACCGCGGAGCGCTTCGTTCCGGATGCGTCGGCGAGAGCCCCCGGAGAGCGGCTCTATCGGACGGGGGACCGGGCCCGGTGGAACGCGGACGGGGTGGTGGAGTTCCTGGGGCGGTGGGATGAGCAGGTGAAGGTGCGGGGCTTCCGGGTGGAGCTGGGCGAAGTCGAGGCCGCGCTCCGGGAGCTGCCCGGGGTCCGCGACGCCGCGGCGGCGGTGCATGAGGACGGGCCTGGAGACAAGCGGCTGGTGGGGTACGTGGTGCAGGAGGCGGGAGCCGCGTGGGAGCCCCTGGCGCTGAGAGAGGCCCTGGCGCGACGGCTTCCGGAGCACGAGGTTCCCTCGGTGCTGATGAAGCTGAAGACACTGCCGCTGACGCCCAGCGGAAAACTGGCGCGAGGAAGGCTGCCACCGCCGGACGCGGCCAGCGTGCGGGGCTCGGCGCCCTTCGTCGCGCCCCGGGACGCGCTGGAGACGCGGCTGGCGGACGTGTTCGCCTCGGTGCTGAAGCTCAAGCGCGTGAGTGTCATGGACAGCTTCTTCGCGCTGGGCGGCCACTCGTTGCTCGCGACGCTGGTGGTCTCTCGCATCCGCAAATCGCTCCAGGCGGACGTCCATCTCACGACGCTCTTCGAGGCCCCGTCCGTCGCGGCGCTCGCCAGCCGCATCGCGGGCTCATCGCTCGCGCCTCAGGCCATCCCGCCTCCCTTGGTGAAGGCGCCTCGCGGCGTGCCCGTGCCGCTGTCCTATTCACAGGAGCGGCTGTGGGGGCTGTTCAAGGCGAACCCCACCTCCACGGCCTACAACCAGCCTTCGGCCTACCGCCTCAAGGGCGCACTGAAGCTGGACGCCCTGCGGGCCGCGGTCCAGGCGCTGGTGGAGCGCCATGAATCCCTGCGCACCACCTTCCTGGAAGTGGACGGACGTCCCGTCCAGCGCGTCGCTCCGTCGCTGCGCGTGGAGCTCCCGCTGGAAGACCTGCGGGGCAGGGGGGATGCGGAAGCGGTGCTGGCCCGGCGCATCGACGACGACGCGCGCCAGCCCTTCGACCTCACCGAGGGGCCACTCGTCCGAGGCTCCGTGATTCGCCTGACCGAGGATGAACACGTCTTCATCTTCAGCAAGCATCACATCGTCACCGACGGCTGGTCGGAGGGGCTCATCACCCACGAGGTGGTGCGCTGCTACTCGGCCTTCGCCCGGGGCGAGACGCCCGCGCTTCCTCCGCTCGACATCCAATACCCGGACCACGCCGCGTGGCAGCGCCGGTGGCTGTCGGGCCGCGAGCTGGATGCCCGGCTGGATTACTGGCGCTCGGCCCTGGCGGATGCACCCAAGCTGTTGGACCTCCCCACCGACAAGCCGCGCCCGCCCACGCGCACGTTCAACGGGACCTGGCTCCCGGTGGAGCTGGGCCGGGCCCGCGGCGACGCGCTCAACCAGCTGTGCCAGCGCGAGCGCGTGACGCCCTTCATGGCGCTCCTGTCCCTCTATGGCGCGCTGCTGGGCCACCGGGCGGGGCAGGACGAAGTCATCATCGGCTCGCCCATCGCCAACCGCGCGCTCCCGGAGCTGGAGCCGCTCATCGGTCTGTTCGTCAACACGGTGGCCTTGCGCGTGGACCTGCGGGGCAACCCCAGCTTCCGGCAGCTGCTGGCGCGGGTGCGCGCCGTCACGCTCGGAGCGCATGCCCACCAGGAAGTGCCCATCGAGCAGGTGGTGGACGCGGTGGTTCCGCAACGGCCGCGCAACCGCGCGCCGCTCTTCCAGGCGATGTTCGTCCTCCAGAACGCCCCCACGGAGGCGCTGGAGCTCCCGGATCTGTCGCTCGTCCCCATGCCTTCGGACCGGGGGGCCGCCGTCTACGAGCTGACCCTCTCCCTGGAGGAGACGGCGGACGGCTTCACGGGCCTTCTCGAGTTCAACACCGACCTGTTCGAGCCGGACACGCCTCGACGGTTGTGTGACGACTTCATCGGTCTGCTGGACCGCGTCCTGGCGTCGCCAGAGTCGCGGGTGGGAGCCGATGCGTTCATCCCAGGTCTCGATGCGCAGGAGTGAGCCGCCATGGAACTCAAGAATCGCTATCGCAACACGGAGTCGATGATTGGGCACGGCAACCCTTCCTTCACCGCGGCGAAGGAGGCGGGGTTGCTGGACTTGTCCGTGCACAACACCGGACGCGGCACGCTGGCGCTTCCGGATGGACGCGAGTTCATCAACACCTGTTCGTGTTCCTACCTCGGATTGGACTCCCATCCCGACGTGCTCCAGGGCGCCATCGAAATCCTCCAGCGCGAGCGGACGATGTGCATGTCCATCTCCCGATTGCGCATACGGCTGGCGGACCTGGATGCGCTCGAGGAGGAGCTGACGCACCTCTGGCGCGCGAAGACGCTCGTCACCAACTCCGCCAGCTCCGCCAGCGCGGGGCTGCTCCCCCTCATCGCGTCCGGACACCTCCTACCGGACTCCCAGAAGCCCATCCTGGTCTTCGACAAGTCGGCGCACTTCTCGATGAACCTCATCAAGCCCATCTGCGCGGATGAGACGCATGTCCTCACCGCTCCGCACAACGACCTGGACTTCCTGGAGGACCTCTGCCGCAAGCACGCGCGCGTGGCCTACGTCGCGGACGGCTTCTACTCGATGGGCGGAGTCGCCATCGTGAAGGACCTGTTCGCCCTTCAGGACAAATACGGGCTGTTCCTCTACTTCGACGACTCGCACTCGCTCTCCATCTACGGCGCCACGGGTGAGGGCTTCGTGCGGGCGACGATGGGGGGCGAGGTCAACTCGCGCACCATCATCGTGGGCTCGCTGGGCAAGGGATTCGGCACGGCCGGTGGCGCCGTCATGCTGGGGCCCGAGAAGCACGCGGACCTGGTGGGGCGCTTCGCGGGGCCCCTGGGCTGGTCCCAGAGCCTGGCGATTCCGGCCATCGGCGCGAGTGTCGCCTCCGCGCGCCTCCACGGCACCGCGGTGCTGGCCGAGCGGCAGAAGGCCTTGCGGGACAACGTCCGCTCCTTCGATGAGCGGGTCCCCACGCGAACCATGGGCGAGGACTTCCCCATCAAGATCATCGACGTGGGGCCGGAGGAGCTGGCGGTGGAGCGCTCGCGGCGGTTGATGGAGCAGGGCTTCTACGCGTCGGCGGTGTTCTTCCCCATCGTCCCGAAGGGGCGCGCGGGGCTGCGCATCATGCTGCGCTCCAACATCTCCCCCGAGGACCTCCAGCGGCTGTGCGACGCCGTCCTGGAGCTGGCCGCACCCGGCACATGAACCCGGAAGGAATCAAGCGCACCATGACCATGCCCTTGCAGTGCAGGTCCTTCCTGGTGACCCCCGCCATCGACCCGTTGCGCTTCGAGAAGGCGATGGAGGTCGGGGCCGACATCGGACTGCTGGACCTGGAGGACGGCGTCCCGGAGACCCTCAAGCCCGAGGCCCGTCGACTCGCCCTCGCATACCTCTCCTCGGAGCATCCGCGCGGCCCCATGTGCCTGCGCATCAACAGCCTGCGGACCGAGGCGGGCCTGCGCGACGTGCTCGCCCTGCTGGACTCCGACGCGCGGCTGGATGCCTTGCTGTTGCCCAAGACGGAGTCTCCCGCGGAGCTCCAGCAACTCGATGCGCTCCTGGGAGACCGCTTTCCGGACCTGGCGCTGCTGGCCATCATCGAGACGGCGCGCGGCGTGGAGGCCGTGGATGTCATCGCCATGTCCACGCCCCGACTGCGAGGACTCGTCTTCGGCGCCGCGGACCTGTCCGCCCAGCTGGGTGTTCCGCTCGCGTGGGAGCCGCTGCTCTACGCCCGCTCGCGCATCGCCATGGCGGCGGCCATCGCGGGGGTGAGCGCCATCGACTCGCCGTTCTTCGACCTGTCGGACCTGGCGGAGCTGGAGGACGAGACACGCCGCATCTGCGCGCTGGGCTTCACCGGCAAGATCGTCATCCACCCGAAGCAGGTGGGCATCGTCCATGCGGCGCTGCGGCCCACCGCGCAGATGGTGGCCCACGCGCGCCGGGTCCTCGCCCAGGCAGGGGACGGCAAGGGTGGAATCCATGTCGTGGGGGGCAACATGGTGGGCCCGCCGCTGGTGACCGTCGCCCGGCGCGTGCTGGCCAGCCTTCCCATCGACGAGGCCCTGGCGCCCGTCCAACTCCGGGTGGGCTCCAGGGGTGGAGACTCATGAAGAAGCCGGTGGCCGCACACAAGAAGGTCGGCAAGCAGCGCTACCGCGAGACACATGGGCTGTTCTACGAGGACTTCGAGGTCGGGGATGTGTTCGAGCACCGCCCCGGCCGCACGCTCACCGACGTGGACAACATGTGGCAGTCCCTGCTGAGCCTGAACACGCACCCGCTCCACATCGACGCCGTCTACGCGAGCAAGACGGAGTGGAAGCGGCCGCTGATGTCCAGCCTCGTGACGCTGGCCATCGTCGGGGGGATGAGTCTGAACAGCACCAGTGCCAAGGGCGTCGCGAACCTGGGGTGGGATCGCATCCGGTTGACGGCCCCTGTCTTCGTGGGGGACACCCTCTACGCGGAGAGCCGGGTCCTGGCCAAGCGGCGCTCCCGCTCCCGCTCGAAGCAGGGAGTGGTCACCGTGGAGACGAAGGGCCTCAAGGCGGATGGCACCGTCGTGATGACCTTCGAGCGCTCCTTCCTCGTGCCCTTGCGGCGCCATGGCGTGGATGTGGATGCGAACTACTGAAGTGATGAGGGCGGTGGTGGTGCGGACCCCGGGGGGGCCGGAAGCGCTTCAACTGGAATCCCTCCCGCGTCCGATTCCGGGGCCCCGTCAGTTGAGGGTCCGGGTGCACGCCTCCGCCCTCAACCGGACGGACACCCTTCAACGCGCGGGCGGCTATCTGCTGCCGCCCGACGCCACCAGCCCGCTCCTGGGCGTGGAGGTCGCCGGCGTCGTGGAGGCCGTGGGGGACGCGGTTCGCGAGTTCGTCCCGGGCGAGCGCGTCTTCGGCCTGGTGAATGGAGGAGGCTACGCGGAGGCCTGCTTGATGGAAGAGGGGATGGCCGTCCCCATTCCAGAGGGCTGGTCCTTCGCCGAGGCCGCGGCCACACCGGAGGCGTACTGCACGGCGCACGAGTCGCTGCTGGAACTGGGCGGCCTGCGCGAGGGCCAGTCGGTGCTCGTCCACGCGGGCGGCAGCGGCATTGGCACCGCGTGCATCCAGGTGGCGCGCGCGGTGGGCGCCCGCGTCTTCTTCACGGTGGGCAGCGAGGAGAAGCGGCGGCGCTGTCTGGCGCTGGGCGCGGACGCGGGCGTGGTGCGCACCCAGGCGGACTTCGCCGCGGCCGTGCTCGACTGGACACACGGGCGGGGCGTGGACGTCATCGAGGACTTCGTGGGAGGCGCGGCGCTGGAGCGCAACCTGCGCGCGCTGTGCTTCGGCGGGAGCCTCTTGCTGGTGGGGCTCCTGGAGGGGCTGCGAGGGGACGTGGACCTGAAGCAGGTGGTGCTGCGCCGGCTTCAAATCAAGGGCATGGCGCTGCGCCCGCTGCCTCCGGAGAGCAAGGTGGCCGTCACGAAGCGCTTCCGCGAGCGGTGGCTGCCGGAGCTCGTCGCCGGCAGGGTGCGCCCCGTCATCGACTCCACCTTTCCGCTGGAGCGCGTGCGGGACGCGCACCGGCACATGGAGTCGAATACGAGCTTCGGGAAGATCATCCTGGAGCTGTGACGCGCGAGGCGCTCAGCTCCCGGTGGCGCGGCGGATATCCCGGAGAGAGGACGGCTCGGGCTCGCGGAGCACGGAGTAAGGGTCCAGCGCGTCCCCGCCGACCGTCTCCAGTCCCACGGAGGTGCCCAGCCCCAGCCGCTCCGCGTGGCGCAGCAGCAGCGCGGTGACGACCTGGTCCTCCAGCGCATAGCCGGTGGAGTCGAACACCGTCGCGCGCTGCCGCCACGGCTCGTACACGTCCGGGTTCTTCACCAGCGTGACCAGGTCCGGGCCCACCTGCTCGGGGCGGATCTGCTGGCACTCGCCCTCCACCAGCGCCTGGGCGAGGAAGTCCGGGCACACGAGGCTGCGCTCCAGGAACGCCTTGGGCAGCTCCGTCTTGCCGGGCAGGTCCGAGCCCACCGCGTTGATGTGGACATGTGGCTTGAGCGACTGGCCCGAGATGACGGGGCCACCACCGACGACGACCGACGTCGCCGTGCAGATGATGTCCGAGCGCTCCTCCAGCTCCGCGAGCGACACGGGCTTCACGTCGAGCCCCAGGAACGCGGTCCGGCGCGACAGCGACTGCCGGGCCTCCTCGTTCGTGTCGAAGGCGAGCACCTCCGTGAGCGGGAAGACGCGGCTGATGGCGTGCAGCTGCGTCACCGCCTGGGCCCCACAGCCCACCAGCCCCAGCACGCGGCTGTCGGGTGAGGCCAGACAGCGCGTGGCCACCGCGGAGGCCGCGCCCGTGCGCAGCGCCGTGGCGAACACCCCGTCCATCAGGGCCAGGAGGTGCCCGGTCCTCACGTCGTAGAGGCTGTTCGTCGCGATGATGGTGGGCAGCCCCTGTTCCTCGGGGTTGAGCGGGCTGTAGCTCACCATCTTCACCGTGACGGAGTCGCCTCGCCGCATCACCGGCATCCACTCCAGACACCCCGTCTGACGGGGGTGCTCCAGGAGGAAGCCATCCCGCTTGCGCACCTCCGTGAGGTCTCCGTCGAACGAGCGCAGCGCGTCCGTCAAGTCACGGATGAGCTCGTCCATGAGCGCGTCCGCGCCCACCTCCTCCACGATGCGGCGAAGGTCGGACCGAGTCACCAACAGCGTTCGTGTCGCGTCACTCTTCAATCGAGATGCCCCTGGCCCATTCGATGTTTCAGGAGATGGTGCGTGAAACAGGGCCTGCTGAAAGCGCTGGTTAACAGAGGGAGCGCAAAATAGCAGGTATTCCACACTAACGGCCAGAGGGGCTGGAGACGGAATGCGAGTGCGTCACGGCGCCGAAACACGGACGACGCAGCGGAACCCGATGTGAGTGGTTCCGCTGTCCTCGGCCTGGGGAGAACGTGCCGCGGGGCGGTAGCGCAGGCAGTAGTTCGAGGCGCAGAGGTGGCTGCCTCCCTTGAGGACGCGGCGGGGAATCATCACCTGGGGCGTGCAGGGGTCGAAGCTCCTCTGGGAAGAGCTGGGGCCGCGCGGGTTGACGGGGATGCAGCAGGCCTTTCCGCCGTTGCCCTGGTGGCGCTCCTGGAACCAGTCCGTGGTCCACTCCCAGACGTTGCCCGCCATGTCGAAGAGACCGTACCCGTTAGGTGGGAAAGTACCGACTGGTGAGGTTCCCTCGTAACCATCTGTCATCAAATTCTGCCAAGGAAACTCGCCTTGCCAGATGTTCGCCATTTGCACGTTTTCAGGTGATAACTCGTCCCCCCAGACGTACACCTTGCGGTCCAGGCCCGCGCGCGCGGCGCACTCCCACTCGGCTTCGGTGGGGAGGCTCTTGCCGGCCCAGGTGGCGTAGGCCTGCGCGTCCTCGAAGGAGACGTGGACCACGGGATGGTCCTCGCGTCCCTTCCAGGTGGTGCCCTGACCTTCGGGGCGGTGCCAGCAGGCGCCTGGGGTATAGGCCCACCACTGCGACAAGTCCTTCAGGTCGACACGTTGGGGGGTCTTGTGGAACACCAGGGAGCCGGGGACGAGGAGCTCCGGCTTCGCGCCAGGGAAGTCCGCCGGGTCGAGCGGGCGCTCCGCGACGGTGACGTATCCGGTGGCGTCGACGAAGCGCGCGAAGTCGGCGTTGGTGACGGTGCAGCGGTCCATCCAGAAGCCGCTGACGGTGACCTGATGCGCGGGGCGCTCCTCGGGATAGTGCGTGTCCGAGCCCATCCAGTACGTGCCGCCGGGAATCCACTCCATGCCTGGCCGTGGCGACGTCCCGCCCCGTGGAGGCTGGCTGTCCCGCGCCGCGTCCTCACCGACGACATCCATGCTCATCCGACGCCTCGCTCCTTCCGCCCGGAGGACGGAGGGTGTTCTTCCCTCGGGCGGCAAGCTGTGGGGCCTGGGGCGCGACGACAAGCGGGCCTCGCGGGGTGGGGCGGGCGGCGTGGGGGCACGCGGACTTGCGAGCGCCCGGCCTGGAGCCGCCGCGTGTGTTGGCGGCCCGTCCACGCGTGAACAACGTCTGTTCGCCAACGTGGCTGGACCCGAGCCGACCGTCTCCAGGAGGTCGGAGGAGCGCGACGGACATGAGCACGGAGACGACGACCGAGACGGACACGGGCGCCCGGCACGACGAGGAGATCGCCGCCCCCCGCGAGCTCCACAAGCTCAGCCCGTTCGAACTCAAGGACACGCTCATCGAACTGGCGGACGAGTCCGCGAGGACACGCGCGGCGGTGATGTTCAACGCGGGGCGCGGCAATCCCAACTGGATTGCCACCACGCCCCGCGAGGCGTTCTTCCTCCTGGGCCAGTTCGCGCTGCGCGAGAGCCGCCGCACCTGGAACGAGCCGGAGGTGGGGCTGGCGGGCATGCCGCGCTCGCCCGATATCGCCCGGCGCCTGCGCGACTTCCTGGGGACGTGTGACGACAGCCCCGCGGTCCGGTTGCTGCGAGACTCGGTGGACTACGGCGTCTCCACGCTGGGCTTCGACGCGGATGCGTTCGTCTGGGAGCTCACCGACGCGGCCATCGGCGACAACTACCCGGTGCCGGACCGGATGCTCGTGCACGCGGAGCGTATCGTCCGGGCCTACCTGGCCCGCGAGATGTGTGACGGCCGGCCGCCTCCAGGCACGTTCGACCTGTTCGCCGTCGAGGGCGGCACCGCGGCGATGGCGTACATCTTCCGGTCGCTGATGGTGAACGGCCTGCTCAAGAAGGGGGACACCATTGCCCTGGGCACGCCCATCTTCACGCCCTACCTGGAGATTCCGCGGCTGGAGGAGTTCGACCTGCGCACGGTGGACATCCGCCAGAGCGTGATGACGGGGCAGGGCACCCACGCCTGGCAGTATCCGGAGTCGGAGCTGCGCAAGCTGGAGGACCCGCGCATCAAGGCGTTCTTCGTGGTGCACCCCGGCAACCCAGGCGCGACGGCGATGCGGCGCGAGTCGTTGGACTTGTTGGTGGACCTGGTCCAGAAGAAGCGGCCCGACCTGTTGCTGCTCACGGACGACGTGTACGGGACGTTCGTGGAGGGCTTCCGCTCCCTGGCGGCGGAGCTGCCCCACAACACGCTCCTGGTCTACTCCTACTCCAAGCACTTCGGCTGCACCGGCTGGCGGCTGGGCGTCGTCGCGCTCCATGAGGACAACATCCTGGACAGGATGCTGGCGCGGCTGCCGGAGTCCATGCGGGAGATGCTGAACGAGCGCTATGGCTCCATCGCGCTGAAGCCGGAGGCGCTGAAGTTCATCGACCGGATGGTGGCGGACAGCCGCGCCGTCGCGCTGAACCACACCGCGGGCTTGTCCTTGCCCCAGCAGCTCCAGATGTCGCTCTTCTCGATGTTCGCCTTGCTGGACAAGGACGACGCCTACAAGAAGCGCTGCCGGCGCATCTGCCAGGAGCGGCTCTCCGCGCTGTATCAGGGCATGGGCATCGACCTGCCGGCGGACCCGCTGCGAACCGCGTACTACCAGACACTCGACCTGGAGGCGTGGGCGCGCAAGCACATCGGCCAGGACTTCGTCGAGTACGCCCAGGCGCGGCATGACCCGCTCGACATCGTGCTGTCGCTGGCGCGCCGTCACGGCGTGGTGCTACTCAACGGCAGTGGCTTCGAGGGACCCGAGTGGTCTGCCCGGGTGTCGCTGGCGAACCTGGACGATGACGCCTATCCGCGCATCGGCCAGAGCCTCAAGGACATCGTCATTCGCGCCATCCGGGAGTGGCGGCAGCGCGACCTGGATTCGTGAGACCACCGCGACGGCCACGCTGGAGGGAGGTCGACCATGAGCGGCTCGAAGCACAGTGTGTGGGGTGTGGTCTGTGCCCTGGGGCTTCTGTTGACGGGGGCGGGAATCGCCGCGCAGCAAGCGGCGCCAGCGGCTCCGCCCACGCCAGGACAGACGCAGACGTCGTCCGCGCCGGAGAAGGACAAGGCGAAGGAACAGGAGCAGCCCAAGGCGTCCGTGCGCATCCTCGCCACCGGGGGGACCATCGCCGGCGCCCAGGGGAATCCTCAGGGGTATGGCTACAAGGCCGGGACCTTCAAGGTCGAGGACCTCATCAAGAGTGTTCCCAACGTGGACAAGCTGGCGAAGCTGTCCGGCGAACAGGTGGCGAACATCGGCAGCCAGGACATGAACGACGCGGTCTGGCTGAAGCTGGCCAAGCGGACCAACGAGCTGTTGGCCTCGCCGGAGGTCGACGCGGTGGTCATCACCCATGGCACGGACACGCTGGAGGAGACGGCGTACTTCCTGGACCTGGTCGTGAAGAGCAACAAGCCCGTCGTGCTCGTGGGCTCCATGCGGCCCGCCACCGCCATCAGCGCGGACGGGCCGGGGAACCTCTACGACGCGGTGGCCGTGGCGGCCTCGCCGGACGCGAAGGGCCGGGGCGTGCTGGTGGTCATCAACGATGAAATCCACGCGGCCCGCAACGTCACGAAGACGAACACCACCAACGTGGAGACCTTCCGCAGCCCCAACCGCGGCCCGTCCGGCGTGGTCAACACGGGGAAGATCAGCTGGTTCGAGAAGATGGACAAACGCCACACGGTGGACTCGGAGTTCTCCGTCGTGGGCAAGGACACGCTCCCCCGCGTGGACGTCCTCTACGCCCACGCGAACATGAGCCCGGACCTCATCGACGCGGCGGTGAAGAACGGCGCCAGGGGGCTGGTCATCGCGGGCGTGGGGGACGGGAACATGACCCAGCCGGCGCTGGACGCGCTGACGAAGTACGCGAAGAAGGGCGTGGTGGTGGTCCGCAGCACGCGGCTCCCCAGCGGTCTGGTCCTGCGCAACAACGAGATCAACGACGACGAGAAGGGCTTCGTGGCCTCCGGCGAGCTGAACCCCGCCAAGTCGCGCGTGCTGTTGCAACTGGCGCTTCAGGAGACCAAGGACCCCGCTCGCATCCAGCGGATGTTCCAGGAGTACTGAGTGCTCGAACGCCCCGGGGCTCGCCATGCCTGACTCAAGAACACTCCAGGAGTTCTCCCTGGTCCGCGGGGGCCCCTTCTTCGAACTGGAGCGCGGCCTGCGCCTCATCAAACCTCCGCGCTTCAGGACGGGCTGGGCCGCGCTCCTGCTGGTGGTGGTGAGCTGGCTTCCCCTGGTGGTGTTGTCGCTGTTCGAGGGGGAGGGCTCCCTGCACCGGCTGTTCGCCGAGTTCCAGGTCCACGCGGAGCTCCTCCTGTCGCTGCCGGTGCTGGTGGTGGCGGAGCCCTACATCGACACCCGCGTCAGCGAGGCGGCGCGCGAGTTCCTCCGCGCGGACCTCGTGGAGGACCCGTCCCGGGGCTCCTTCGAGGAGTCCGTGTCGGCGATGAAGCGGTGGCGTGATGTACCCCAGGTCGAGCTGGCCTTGCTGGGCATCACCATCGCGCTCGCGCTGCTCACCACGATGGATACCTCCCGGTCATGGATGGTCGAGGCGGGCACGTCGCACCGTCCCTCGTTGGCGGGCGGCTGGTATCTGTGCGTGAGCCAGCCCTTGGAGCGCTTCCTCATGCTCCGGTGGTTGTGGCGGGGCATCGTCTGGGCGGTCTTCCTCTGGCGCGTGTCCCGGCTGCCGCTGCGCCTGGTGCCCACGCATCCGGACCAGGCGGCGGGGCTGGGGTTCCTGGCCATCCACCAGGCCTGCTTCTCGCCCCTCGTGTTCGCGGCGGCGGTCCCTGTCGCGGCGTACTCCTTCCGGACGAACGCGGACGCCATCACCGAGGCGCCCATCAGCTACGTGATGCCGCAAATCCTCTTCGCGGTGCTGGCCTGCGTGGTGGTCTTCGTGCCGCTGGCCTTCTTCTGCCGGCAGATGGTTCAAGCCAAGCGCGAGTCCGACGCGTGGTTCTCCGCGGTGGCCGCGCACCACTCGCAAAGGTTCGAGGACAAGTGGTTCCACACGCGCGCGAACACGAAGATCCTGGGCGCGGATGAGTTCTCCTCCATGGCGGACCTGGGGACCTCGTTCATGTCGGCGCGGAAGATGAAACTGTTTCCGTGGGACAAGCGCCCGGTCATGGCGGTGGCGCTGTCGGCGCTGGCGCCGCTCGTCATCCTGCTGGCGTTGGACAGGCAGTTCCTGGCGGTGCTGAACCAGCTCCGGCAGAGCGTGAGCTGAGGGGCGTGAGCGGGCCCATGCGCTCGCGTGGCTGGATGCCCGGGGCTCCTCGTCACGGGCGGGAGTGAGGAGGTTTGTCGCTGGGGCCCCTCGGGCGGCTCCCGGGGAGACGCGAGCATGCTCAGGTCCGTGATTGCCTTCGTGCTGAGCAACATCGTGACCCTGTTCATGTTCACGGAGGGGCTCGCCCGCCAGCCCGGTGAGATTCGCCACGTCCTCGAGCGCCCCGCGCTCTACGTGCGCTCCCTGGTGGTGGTGTTGCTGTTCGTTCCGTTGGTGGCCCTGGGGGTGGTCCATCTGTTCCGGCTGCCCACGGTGGTTGCGAGCGCCATCCTGCTCATGGCCGTGTGTCCCGGAGCGCCGTTGCAGGTGAATCAGGCCCGGTCGCTGGGGGCGAACCCCACCACGTCCATCAACCTGCTCCTGCTGCTCAGCGTGTGCGCGCTGGTCACGGTGCCCGCGTGGGTGGTGGCCGTGGACCGGCTGCTGGGAGTGGAGTTCCGCGCGAGCCCGGATCTGGTGTTCCGCCTCCTGGCGGTGAAGATCCTCCCGCCGCTCGCGGTGGGCATCGCGGTGCGGTACTACCTGCCCCGCGTGGCCGAGAAGCTGGCGCCTTGGTGCAGCCGTGTGTTCACCGTGCTGCTCATCGCGGTGTCCGTGGGCCTGCTGTTCATCGTGGGGCCCCGGCTCATCCACGTCGCGTGGATTGCCGTGGTGGCGCTGGTGATGCTTGTCACCGTGTCCGCGCTGCTGGGGCACTGGGCGGGGGCGCCGCGGTTGGAGGACCGCAAGGCCGTGGCGCTCGCGGCGGCCTTCGCGCACCCGGCGCTGTCGATGACCATCATCATCCAGAGCTACCCGAACTACCGGGCCCTGGAGGTGGCGGGGGTCGTGGGCGCGTTCGTCGTCATCCGCCTGCTCTCGCTCACGCCGTATCGGCTGTGGGTGAAGCGGCAGGGAGAGGCCGAGGGCTCGAAGCGGATTCCGCCTCACGGGGGCGTGCCCGCGTGACGTTCACCTCGCGGCCCGGCTCGCGGATCCGGACCGTATGGACGGGAGGCGTCGGTGTGCTCGCTACTTCGAACAGGCCGTCACCCTGAACTGATCTTCAATCCCCGAGGAGTAGGTGAGCGGGGCGTAGGACCCGTCGCCCTTGTAGGTCCCGGTGAAGCCCAGGTCCTCATAGAGCCGGCAGAATCCGCCGTCGCTCGCGACACGCACGAGCGCCGCGCCACGGGTCGTCTGCGCGAGCGGGATGCCCAGGTCGTTCTTCTCGATGACCGTCGTGCCGGAGGTGCGCAGCTTCACCAGCGTCCCGCCGAAGGACTTGACCTGCGCGGAGACCGGGCCGTTGAGCTTCGCGTCGTTCGTCGCCCAGGCCTTGGGGAAGCGGTCCACGCGGACCGCGGCGGCCAGGGCCTCCTTGAACTTCTTCGCCTGGACCTCGAGTGGCTTGAAGTGATCCGCGCCGAAGGTCACTCCCGCCGGGGTGGTGTACTCGGAGAACTCGAGGGCGACTTGCTTGGCGTGCGCGGCGGGGTCCTTGAAGCGCGCGAGCCAGACGTTGGAGAGGATGCCATCCGTCTCGAGCGCGGTGAGCGCTTCCTGGTCGACCTTGAGCTGATCCTCCAGGCGAGCCTTCGACGCGAGCGCCACGTAGGACTCGACGAGCTTCTTGTGGTTCGCGGCGAGCTCGCAGACCACCTTCGGCTGCTTCGCGGGCTCCTTGTTCTCGTAGGACTTCTGAATCGTCACGTACTGATTCTCCTCGCACTCCTCGGCGAGGGCGGGGAGGTCGAGGAGCGCCCCGATGTCCTCCCGGACATGCATGAGCGCGCCTCGAACCTTGCCGTCTTGGGCCATGAGCCCCGCGTAGATGGCGGCGCCGTGGCGATCTCCGACGGTCGCGAACCGGGTGCGGCGCTCCATGTCGAGATCCGACGCCGCGCTGGCCGCGTCTGCTTCCTCGCGCGCCTTCTTCCACTTCGCGCTGGACTCCGCGAAGAAGGTCTCGAAGCCCGAGACGTCCCAGTCCTTGTCCTTCTCCTTGATGCGAGCGATGCGGGTCTCGACGTCATCGAGCATCCGCGCGATCTCGTCGAGCGTGTTGGAGTCCTTCCAGTCCGACCGCTCGAACTTCTTGGTGATGCTCTTGATCTTGACCTCGACCGTCTGGATGTCGACCTTGGCCGGGCTCTTGTTCGAAGCCGGAGGCGCGGCGAACGCCGTGCCGGCAGTCGCCAGATGCATCACGGTGGCAAGAAGGAGGGCGGCGCGCGCGCCTCGGCTGGCGCGGCGCGGCTCGGAGGATGGACGGAGAACGGATCGCACAAGCGACTGGGTCGACAAGCAGGGACTCCTGATGGTGGGAATGGCGAGGGGGCCGAGGCAGTGAACCGGCGCTTTCGCGCCCACCTCGTCGCCGTGGCGCAATCGTGACGAGTGCGCTACTGGCCGTGGAGTAGAATACCTACAGCCTGTTCGTATGTCAGCGAAATCCGTACGCTGAGTGCGAAAAGTTCCAGGAAAACTCGACAGCCTCCTGGGGCAGCAGGCTAGGGCCTGGACTTGTCCCGGGGCGTGAGCGTCACCTTCGCCCAGATGAAGCCCAGGTTGTTCCAGTCCTGGATCTCCAGGACGGTGACGCTCTGGCCCACCTTGAGGGCGCCGAGCGTCCGTCCCTCGGACGCGGGTTCGTCGGACGGCGGGTCGTCTCTCAGGAGCGCGGGGACGGTGCTCTCCAGCGTCTTGCCCACAAACTCTTGGGGAGGCTGGGCCCATCGCGCGTCGGTGGGCTTGCAGAAGTAGCAGGTGCGCCAGGTCTCCGCGGCGGACAGGTATTGGCCCAGGAAGACCCAGGCGGCCTTGCTCCCATCCTCCAGCTTCGGGACGACGTCGTGCTGGACCTCGCCCACCGGCTGCTGCTCCTCCGTGGCGAGGAACGCCTGAACCGCGGGCGCGTCGCGGTCATAGAGCCGCGAGGTGGCCTGTTGTTGCAGCGCGACCTGGTCCGTCGCGAGCTTCACCGTGAGCCGCTTGGCGAGCTCCAGCGTGGCGGGGTCTCTCAGCTTCGTCAGGAACGGCTCGCTCTGGGACGCGGTCAGCCGCCGCTCGAGCAGCGCGAGGACACTCTGCTCGGTCAATGCCACGCCTCGCAGGTTCTTGATGTGGCTGGCGATCCGCTGGCCCACGCTCTCTTCCTGCCAGAGGAACTGTCCCAGCAGCCGGCCCTTGTCCTTCGGGCCGAGGGCCCACGCGGTCATCACCTCGTCCTGGTTCTCCGCGACGCACTCCTTCTGCTCCGGGCTCGCGTCGTCGGAGAGCTCCACGTCGCCATAGTCGTAGCTGGCCTGGAGCATGGTGACCTTCCTGCCCGCGAGGAGGCGGCCAATCTCCGCCTTCTGGTATTCCCCCATGTCCCGCGCGAACGCGTGGCTTGCGCGTGAGAGCGCGGACAGCGGCGTGGAGATGGCACCTCCCGAGCTCCGCGTCTTCTCGAGCGACGGTGGCTTCGCCCCCGAGTCGATCTCCAGGAAGAGCACGCCGCGCTGCTCGAGCTTCGTGAAGAACCGGTCGATGGCCTCCTGCGCTCCAGGCTTGCCCTTCCATCGCTCCGTGTCGGTGAGCCCTCGCAGCAACAGGACGAACGTGTCCAATCCCGTGTTGTCGAAGACACCGCCGTCGATGAGCGACTCCTTGTTTCCCTTGGCGTCGATGACGTTGGGCAGGTCGACGATCCACGGGAAGTTGGCGGAGGCGCGGACCGCATCGGGGAGCGAGAGGTCCCCACTGGCGGCCAGCTCGCAGGTGGAGCGCGCCGGTGCGGACGGCTGCTTGCCGTCATTGACCATCAGCGGGGGGAGCGGGGGCTTGCCCGTGACGACACGCGCGCCCGTCCGTGCGCTGGCCGTGTTGATGAGGAGCAGCGGCGCGCGGCCGGGCTCGGAGAAGCTGGCGGGCCAGGTGAGGTAGTCGCCCCAGAAGGACGCCAGGCCCTCGCCGCGGCTCACCCCGGGCATTACCAGTCCCCGCAAGAGGGGCGCGTTGAAGTCCACGAACATGTCGTCCAGCGCGGCGCTGTGCAGGGGCCAGAGCCGGTCCTCCTTCAAGCCGCAGGCGCCGTCCATCAAGTGCGCCTCCAACTCCTCGCGCGGCGCGTGCTTGAGCGGTGTCCCTGGAGGCAGGGGAACCCCCAGCGTTCCCTGGGCCATGCGGTGTGAGAAGTGAGCGCTGGCGACGCTTCCTCCGGACACGCTGCTGATGAAGAGGACATGGTCCGACAGCCGCTGGTCCTCGCAGTGAGGCGAGTAGCGGTCGGGTGGATCGATGCGCATGCGGCTCAAGCTCTCCAGCGAGAGCATGGCGAAGATGGCCGCGCGTGAGCCTCCCCCCGCCGCGGAGACGAAGACCACGGGGCCCGCGCACATCTGGTCGAGCCGCGCGTTGGCCGTCGCCATCCACTCGGTGAAGACCGCGTCGGCGTCCACGGGCTTCTCACGCGGCATCGGCGCGAGGGTGCCCTGGCGCGCGAGCTGTTCACCGATGATGAAGACACACGCCAGCGCGGCCAGGGTGAACACGGCGCGGCGGACCACGTTCTCCACCAGGTCCAGGGCGCGGGCCACGCACAGAATCACGAAGAGCAGATGGTAGATGGCCCAGATGGTGTAGAGCCGGAAGCTGGCCTCGGGGACGTTGGGGATGAAGACCCCCCAGAGAATCTCCGCGAGGAAGTATGAGCCCAGGCTCATCACCAGTCCTCGCGTGACGACCTCCATCTGGATGCGCAGCGAGGGCTTCCACGCGAGCAGCCGGGGACCGACGAGGCCCACCACGCCCACCGCCAGCGCGAGACCCGCGACGATGCTGGGGCCCGGGTCCCCCGCCTTCCACGGAGAGGGCAGGAGCCCCAGCCCACCCACGATGCCCAGCGCCAGCGCGGCCAGGATGATGCCGCCGTGGAGCCACACTCGAGACGTCTTGCCCTCCGGACTGGGGACCGCCAGGGGAAACCGCGCGAGCGCCACCAGCCACTGGCACAGCGTCTTCACCGCCACGCTGACGCGGTTGGCGCGCCTCATCCACCAGGGGAGCTCGGACTCTTCTCTTGGAACGAAGACCCACAGCGCGCTCATGAAGAAGAACACGCCCAGCAGGATGACGTAGGCCCAGAAGGCGACGGCCATGACCGCGGAGCCACCGCCTCGCAGCGACGCCGCGCCCGGAAGCTGGAGGACGATGTTGTGGACCTGGGGCAGCTGCCAGAGCGCGAGGAAGGCCACCAGCAAGGCCACGACCGTCGTGAGCCGCTTCTCCAGGTAGGTCACCCATGGAGGAGGCGGAGGCGACAGCGGCGTCAGGTCGGCCTGGAGCCAGGGCTTGACCGCGTTGGAGGGGGCTCGCGGTGCCCCCGAAGGGGGGAGGGCGTCGCTGGAGTCCCTTTTCCTGGAGGTCTTGTGGTTCGGGCGTCGCTTGCTCATGGGGTCCCCCTCGCTGAACGCGCGAATCCATCAAAACATGTTGATTGGTAAGTTCGTGCTGATTCTGTTTTCCGAGAGTAGCATTCCCTTTCCCGCTGAACACGAAGCACTGCCGCGGCTCACGGAAACACGCACTTCCAATCCGCGCGCATGCTCACCACCGTCCACCCGTCCTGGCCGGCGATCTCCAGCGCGTGGTCCAGGCGGCCCGCACGGGCCTCGCGGTCATACGCATACTCGCGTGCATCATCGTCGTGGTGCAGGAGCAGACGCAGCCGGGGGCTGTCACCGAAGCCGGTGTACTGCAGCATCTGCAGGTCTCCGTCCGAGTTGCCGAACGCGAGCACGGGACGCTTGCCGATGTGCAGGTGGATGTTGATCGGTTTGCCTTCACCCTCGTCGAGGCTGGTGAGGCTGGGCAGCTTGACGAGCACCGGCTGTCCCTCGCGCCACTCGAGGCGCGTCTTGCCGCTGCTGCCAATCACATGTGAGGCGGGGATGCCGTAGGTCTCCTTGCAGAAGGTCCTCAGGAAGTCGATGCCTCCTCCCGAGACGATGTGGAGGTCGAACCCGCGCGCGCGCAGGAGGTCCAGCAGCTCCAGCATGGGCTGATAGACGCAGTGGGTGAACGGCCGCTGGAAGCGCGGATGCCGAGCCTTCTCGAGCCACTGTTTGACGGTGTCGGAGAACTCACCCGTGGTCATGCCCGCGTGGGTGGTGGCGAGGAGCGCCGCGGCCTCGTGTTCGGTGAGCGCGCGCAGGGCTTCTTCGTCTCCCTCGATGAGGGCCTTGAAGGGCTGCCGGTCGCGCCACTCGGGGTGGGATGGCGCGAGTGCCCGCACGCGGTCCACGGCGAAGAGGGCCTGGACGTACATGGGTTGCTCGGCCCAGAGCGTCCCGTCGTTGTCGAAGACCGCCACGCGGTCCTCTGGCGGGACGTAGCTGGGGGCTCCTTCGGTGGTGACGGCGTCGACGAAGTCCAACAGGGCCGTTCGCGCCGCGCCTTCATTCCAGGAGGGGAGGGGAGCGCTCATGGTGGCCTCACTCAGCCCAGCAGGGCGAACATGTAGCAGATGAGGGTGAGCAGCAGGTTGGAGATGGCGAACGTCACGGGATAGCCGATGGCCGGGACGATGCTCTTCGACGCCTCCTGCGCGGCGCGCATGCCCGCGCTGTTGCAGCGCGCTCCGGAGATGGCGCCCATGAGCACCGCGGTGTTCATCTTGAAGAGGTACTGGCCCACGACCCAGCCGACGACGGGCGGGACGAACGCCGCGATGGAGCCGATGATGAGCGTGGGGCCCAGCAGTCCTCGCTCGATGGCGTGCTGTACGCCGGAGCCGGCGTTCAACCCGAGGATGGCGATGAAGACATTCAGGCCCAGGTCCTCGAGCAGCTGACGCGCGGACTCCGGGAACGGGCCGCCGAGCGCGGGGTTGTGGGTGCGGAGGATGCTCAAGCCGATGCTGACGATGAGCAGGCCGACCGCGGAGCCCATGCTGAACTGGATGCCGAAGAGCGGAACGGTGATGGCGCCCAGCAGCGCGCCCGCGGCCAGTCCCAGCCCCAGGGTGATGATGTCCGTGGAGAGGCTGGGCTTCACCAGGGGGCCCAGCAACTTCTTCAAATCCTCGACCCGCCGCGAGCTGCCGGTGATGCGCAGCACGTCGCCCTTGTGGACCGCCAGGTCCCGGCTCACCGGGAGCTGGTCACCCGCTCGGAAGATGGCGTTGAGGTAGATGCCTTGGCCCGTGCGCTGCGCGAGCTCCCCCAGCGTCTTGCCGATGACCTCCTTGTTCTGGACGATGAACTCCACCGTGTCGAACTTCACGTTGCGCAGCTTCGAGTCATCCACCTCGGGCCCGATGTGGGGGCCTCCGGCGAGGAGCAGTGACACGGGGCCCAGCATCGCCACCTCGTCTCCGCGGTGCAGCACCAGGTCCGGCGGCGGGTTGTAGACGCGGCCGCCTTGAGCGACACGCTCGACGGCGACGCGCGGATGGGCATGGTCCAGGTCCGCGACGGTGCGGCCCTCCAGCGCCGGGTTCTCCACGCGGAAGACGCGCAGGTCCAACGGCATGTAGCCCCGGATGAACGCGTCGGCGGTGCCGGGGAGGGGGGCGGAGTCCTCGCCCGCGAGCTCCTTCTCCATGGCCTTGCCATCCGCCACCGCGTCCCGGCCGAACATCCGGGGCATGAAGGACATCAGCACGGTGAAGGCCACCATGCTGATGCAGTAGAGGAACGCGTAGGACGTGGTGAGGTTGTCGGGCGCCAGCTTCGCGGCCTCGGGCGAGAGCTTCGCGGCGCCGCTGGAGAGGGCCGCCTGCGCCGCGCCGAAGCCGGGCGTGGCCGTGTTGGCGCCGGAGAGGATACCCGCGAGGAGCCCCGGCCCCAGCGTCGTGAAGAAGCGCGACGCGTACACCAGGGCGGAGGACAGCAGCGGCACCAGCAGCGCGAGGATGATGAGGTGTTTGCCTTCGCGGTGGATGCCCCCCAGGAACTGGGGGCCCACCTTCATGCCGATGGCGAAGATGAAGAGGTTGAAGAACACCGTGCTGGTGAACTCCGGCAGGGTGTATTGAATCTTGTGGGTGTGGAAGGCCCAGAAGCTGACGATGAGGGCCAACAGGAGGGTGGCCGCGGTGGAGCCCATGCCCACGCCCTTCACCTTCACCTCGCCCAGCGCGAAGCCCGCGGCCACGACGAGGAACAACAGGACGAAGGGCACGCGTCGCAGGTAGTCCAGGATGGCCCCGAAGACCCCGTGCGGTTCCGGCTGCACGGTGGGCGCGGGCTGCCCCTGTGCGAAGCAGACGACCGCCAGTCCGACGACGGCCGCCCCCGCGAGAATGATGGCCTGACGCGCTTGGCTTCCCATGCGAGCGTCCTCCCGTCCGTCAGGCGCGTGTCAGAAGCGCAGCCCCAGGTTGATGGGCAGGTACTGGCCGTCGGCGCGCTGGGTGCCCTCGATGGCGTTGAACTTGGGGCCGAAGATGTAGTGGTAGCGGACCTCCAGGTACACGCGCATGAGGTCGTAGACGCGGTAGGAGACGCCCACGCCGCCGTTCAAGCCGAAGTCCGTGGAGCTGCGCGAGCCGATGACGTTGCTCACCGGCACGACGTCGTTGTAGCAGATGAGCAGCCACGGGTCGCAGATGGGCACGAGCGTGGCGCCCGCCAGCTCCGTGATCTCCACCTTGCGGTAGTACAGGCCCGGGCCACCGGTGAGGTAGAGGCCCACGCGTCCGTGCGGCAACAGGCCGACGAGGACGTTGAGGTTGCCGTACTGCATGATGTGGTCGCCGGAGACGTTCTCACCCTGGAGCACCCGGTCCTTCAGGTCGAAGTCGCTGTACTGGTACTCGATGAAGGCCCCGAGCCGGTCGGTGAAGTTGTAGCCCGCGCCGAGCAGGAAACCCCAGCCTGTGTCGAAGCGATCACTCGTCTTGCCCAGCGGGACGAGGAAGCTGCCGCCCAGGTTGAAGGTGACGCGCCCGGCGATGTGCGGTTCATCGTTGATGAACGCCTCGGTGGAAGTGGACTCGGCTGCTTGCCGCAGCGGCCCCGCGAGGGCTGACGTGGTGGCGAGCATCGCGGACAACACCCAGGGCATGGCGAAGAAACGAGGCATCGGACCTCCTCCTGTCATGGTCCGGTGAAGCTGGGGATGAAGACGCGCACGGGCTCGGAGCACGGGTGACTCGCCTCTCCCCTTCGCGCGAGCCCTTCGTTGCCACGTGAGCACTCGCGTCTTGCGTCCGCGGGTTCTTCCTTCGCGCGCCGTGCCGCGCGGGCCCGGGCGGGCCATCCTCGGTGGACATGTTCCGGTGGGGTGGTGAGCGACGATGAAGCGCTGGGTGTCGGGCGGGTGGCGGAGCGTGCGGCGGTTCGTTCCGGGCGTGAGCTGGGTCCGGGGCTATGAGAAGTCGTGGCTTCGGCCGGACCTGCTCTCCGCGATGACCATCGCCGCCATGCTGGTGCCGCAGGGCCTGGCCTATGCGCAAATCGTGGGGGTCCGGCCCGTCGCGGGGCTCTATGCCGGCGCGGTGGGGATGGTCGCCTACGCGCTGTTCGGCCCGTCCCGCCACCTGATCGTGGGGCCTGAGGCGGGCGCCGCCATCATCGCCGCGAGCGCGCTGGGCAGCGTGGCCGCGGGCGTGGAGCCGGCGCGGTACGCGGCCCTCGCGGCGCTGCTGGCGATGATGGTGGGCCTCATCAGCCTGGTGGCGGGCCTGTTCAAGACCGGGGCCCTGGCGGACTTCCTCTCCAAGCCCATCCTCATCGGATACACCAACGGCGCCGCGCTCATCATCATCGGCAGCCAGCTGGCGCGGATGTTCGGCCTGGAGCGCAAAACGGAGGACTTTCCGGGGCAGGTCCTGGAAGTGGGCCGCAATCTGCGCCACGCCCATGTGCCCACGCTGCTCCTGGGGCTGGGCGTCATCCTGGCGCTGGTGCTCTTGAGGCAGTTCCTGCCGAAGCTGCCCGGGCCGCTCATCCTGGTGGTGGTGACCACGGTGGTCGCGCAGGTGTTCCAGCTCCACCACGGCGGCATCAAGGTCGTGGGGGCCATCGCCGCCTCGCCCCCGTCGTTGGGATTGCCCTCGGTGGGCTTCTCCGACGTGCGGGCGCTCCTGCCCGCGGCCCTGAGCCTGGCGCTGGTCAATTACGCCAGCTCCGTGCTGGCCGCCCGCCTCTACGCGGACAAACATCGCTACCACCTGGACAGCAACCAGGAACTCTTGGGGCAGGCGGCGGCGAACCTGGCCAATGCCTTCACGCAGGGCTTCCCGGTGAACGGCAGCGACTCTCGCACGGCCGTCAACGACGCGATGGGTGGCAAGTCGCAACTTGTCGGTGCCGTCGCCGCGGTGCTGGTCTTCGTGTTCGCGCTCTTCCTCACGCCGCTATTGCGCGAACTGCCGCTGGTGACGCTGGGGGCCATCGTCATGGTCGCGGCGGTGTACCTGATGGACGTGAGCTCCATCCTCGCGCTGTGGCGGGTGCGGCGCGTGGAGGCGGTGCTGGCGGTGGTGACGACGTTGGGCGTGCTGGTGCTGGGCATCCTCCAAGGCATCCTCATCGCCGTGGCGCTGGCGTTGGGCGACCTCATCCGCCGCGCGGCCCATCCCCATGACGCCGTCCTGGGGCGGCGCGAGGACGTGTCGGGATGGCACGACGTCAGCCGGCACGCGGACACGCGCACCCTCCCGGGCTTGTTGGTCTACCGCTTCGACGCGCCCATGTTCTTCGCCAATGCCCGCTACCTCCGGGAGCAGCTCCGCGCGCTGGTGGCCGCCGCGGAGCCCCCGCCCCGGGAGGTGGTGCTGGACGCCAGCGCCGTGTTCGACCTGGACGTCACCGCCGCGGAAGGATTGGAGAAGCTGCGGCGGGAGCTGTCGGAGCGTGGAATCGTCCTGGTCATCGCGGATGCGAACGCGCCGCTGCGAGGCATGCTCCGCCGCACCGGGTTGATGGAGCGGCTGGGTGAGGAGAACGTCTACCTCACGGTGGAGGCCGCGGTGGCCCGGTTCGAACAACGCCGCCCGCGAGCGCCCGCGCCTCCAGAGCCTCCCTCTGCCGCTCATTAGATGACGTGGAAGCAGGGGCCTCGCGCGTGGGGGAATCGGCTGGAGGCGGAGAGTGTTGAAGGCTGAAGTGCGAGGCGCTATAGACCTCGCCGTCCGTCGCGCCCGGAGTGGGTGTGACGTACCCGGACGAGACGCGCCGTACCCGGATTCGACAAGACGACGCTCATTCAGGAGTCGTGCGTCATGGCGTGGATTCTTCTCATTGTCGCGGGTCTGCTCGAGGTGGGTTGGGCCATCGGGCTCAAGTACACCGAGGGCTTCACCCGCCTGGTGCCCAGCATCCTCACGGGCCTGGCCATCGTCACCAGCATGCTGCTGTTGGGCACCGCGGCGAAGACGCTGCCCATTGGTACGGCTTATGCGGTGTGGGTCGGGATCGGGGCGCTGGGCGCGGCGGTGCTGGGCGTGGTGCTCTTCAACGAGGCCATCTCGCCGCTGCGCGTCCTCTTCCTGTCGATGCTGCTGGTCTCCATCATCGGCCTGAAGGCGACCAGCGGCGCGAGCCATTGACGGCTCGTGGGCTCACCAGATGTAGCGGAGGATGAGCTGGCCGAATGCGAGGGTCGGATTGCCCGTCGTCTTCGTGCCGTCGGAGTCCTGGGCAATGTACGGGTCGCCGTTGAGCGTCACCGTACCGCCAATGCCCACCTGGAGATTGGAGCGGCCGGAGTAGTAGATGCCCAGGCCGATCGTGCTGTCGCTCAAGGTCCGGTCATTCAGTCGGGCGCGCGTCTCGTGCCCGGTGCGGAAGGCGAACTCTCCCATCACCGCCAGCGGGACGTGGGTCTCCGGATAGAAGTCCACGGCCACCGCCGCCGCGAGGAAGACCCGGAAGGCATGGGTCTTCTGGTCGAACCGGCCCCCCAGCTCGAGGTCGAAGGGGCGCCGGTTCTGCCAGGCGTACTCCGCGGAGGCGGAGCCTTGCAGCGAGAACATGGGGCCCAGGGACTGCGCGACGTAGATGCCGCCGTTGAGCGTGACCTCCCGGTTGGGGACGAAGAGCAGCTGGCTGATCCGGCCGCCGATGATCTCCTCCACCGTGATTGCCGGTGTCTGAAGAATGGCGTTGACGAAAGGGAGCAGGGTGACCTGCCGCCCCCGGTCATAGCCAACGTTGGCGCGCACGGAGAGCTGCGTGCCGCTGTTCTCGCTGTGCAGGAGCCGAACGATGCCGCCAATCTGGCCCATCAGGTCAAGCGTCGCGCCGGAGGACAGCAGTCCGCTGGGGGTGGTGCCGGTGATGAGGGTGGCCCTGCCGAAGCCCATGACGCCCAGCCAGTCCGTGAGCTTCACGCTCAGGTCCAACGTCTGCTGGAGGCCTGTGAGCTTGACATCGAACGGCTGGAGGTCGGCCACCGGGACATCCGGGATGTTGTAGCGGGCAATCCCTTCCCGGATGCCGAAGTAGGTGGCGACGAACGCGCTCTGCTGGAGCATGGGAAAGAGGAACGTGTGCTCTTTGAGGCGGCGCGACTTCGCGCCGCAGCGCTGCTCGCAGTCCGCCCGCTCGTCGTTGGCGGATGCGGTGGATGGGCTGGTGCCCAGGAACAGCGCGATGCCAAGGCTCAAGAGTGTCTTCTTCATCTCGGCGAACGTGGGGAAGCTGGCCACCCCTGACCATTGCCCCGTGCGCTGACCGAGCGTCGCGGTGAGGACAGCGGCTCTCCATCCCACTGAAAGGCCGTTGTTCCACGGACATTGGTGCCACGGCCGCACGTGACAACCGCTCTCCGGGCGCACGGAAGGACCATCTTTGCCGCTGCGATGGGGAGGAAGCGGAATGGAAGTAACGGAGACCTTGCAGCGGACCGAGCCGGCACAGGCGTGGCGTCCGCACTTGACGCCGGCGCATGAGCAGCTCGCTCCCAGGTTGGAGGCGTTCTATCGCGACCTGCATTCGCACCCGGAGCTGTCCATGCAGGAAGGACAGACGGCGGCGAAGGTGGCGCGCTGGCTGGAGCGATGTGGCTACGAGGTCACCCCGGGGGTTGGCCGCCACGGGGTCGTGGGGGTGTTGCGCAACGGGCCAGGGCCCACGGTGTTGTTGCGCGCGGACATGGACGCGCTGCCGGTGGAGGAGAAGACGGGGCGCGCGGATGCCAGCCATGTCCGGGTGAAGGACTCGGGCGGCGGCACCGTACCGGTGATGCATGCCTGTGGCCATGACGTCCACGTCACCTGCCTGCTGGGGGTGGCGGAGCTCCTGGCCACCGCGCGCCATCACTGGCGTGGGACGTTGATGATGGTGGCGCAGCCCGCGGAGGAGACGCTCGAGGGGGCTCGGGCGATGTTGCGCGACCGGCTCTACGAGCGCTTCGGCAAGCCCGACGTCGCGCTGGCCCAGCACGTGGGGCCGCTGGAGGTGGGCTTCATCGGCCATCACCGGGGCGCCTCGATGATGGCGTCGGCGAATGTGCGGGTCCGCATCTTCGGCAAGGGAGGCCACGGCTCCGAGCCACACCTGGCGGTGGACCCCGTGGTCATCGCGGCCTACCTGGTGACGCGGCTGCAGACCATCGTCTCCCGCGAGGTGGACCTGGCGGCGGGCGGCGCGGTCATCTCCGTGGGGAGCCTGCACGCGGGCTCGCGCTCCAACATCATCCCCGACGAAGCGGTCCTGGAGATGACGGTGCGCACGCCGACGGATGCGCTCCAGAAGCAGGTGCTGGACGCCATCTCCCGCATGGCGAAGGCGGAATGTGACGCCGGGCGCGCGCCGAAGCCGCCCGAGATTGAAGTGATGAGCCGCACCCGGGTGATGGTGAACGACGACTCCTACTTCACGCGGGTCCGCTCCGCGCATGCGGCCTGGTTCGGCGAGGAGCACATCGTCGACACGGGCATGCTGAGTGGCAGCGAGGACTTTCCCTACTTCGACGGTCGCACGTCGGGGGAGGGGGCTCGTCCCGCCGAGGTTCCGCTCGTCTACTGGAACTTCGGAGGCACGTCCCACGAGGCGTGGAAGCGGGCGCCGGGAAAGACCTTCCTGGAGAAGCTCCAGAGCCTGCCGTCGAATCACTCACCGCTCTTCGACCCGTCGCTCGACAGCCTTCGCTTCGGCTGTGAGTCCATGCTCCTGGCGGCCCTGGCCTGTCTCGATGAGGAGCCGCGCGCGCAACCGCCATCGCGCGGCGTCCACTGAAAAAGCACCCGAGGCGCGGCTGGCGTTTCTACAGGGGGCGCAAGCACGCATGTCGCCAACCGTCCGAAATGATTCAAAGGTGGAGTGGCACGTGGCCTGCTTCGTGCGGCGCTCACCATGAAGTCCCAGAGGAACATGCACCGCCCCTTCACCGTGGAGATCGCCGCGGCGGCCTGGAGCCAGGTCGCCCGGCTTTCACGGGAGCGCTATCGCGCCATCCAGGCCCGGCTGGAAGCCGTGGCGGCCCTGGGCGCCCTGGCGGAGACGCCCGCCTGCTTTCAGCTCGAGGAGCTGACGATTCACTACCACGTGGACACGCGGCGGCGGTTGGTGTCGCTGCTGGACATCACCCGTGACAAGGGCTGCGCCGCGAAGAGCCCGGGGAAAGTCTCCACGACACGTGCATCATGATGCGTGGCGCGCGCCATGCTGGACCTTCATGGTGCAATTTTCTCATGCAGTCGTGCGATGCCGTGAAAGCGAGACGGTGTTGCACCTGTGAATGAGCATGGATTGGGGTGCGGAAGGACCCTTTCGCGCGTGCCACGAGTCAAGCGGGGGCGGTGGGGTTGCGTCATTGCCTGACACTTGGACAGAATGCCTCTGCCGCATTCGCCCTGAATCCCCCTCGTGTCTGGATGCGATTCTCCCTCCATCTGAAAATCATCGTGGCGCCCGCGCTCGTGGCGCTGTCCTTTGCCCTTCTGTCCGTGGGCTACACGATTCCCCGCATGCGCGACGCCTTCGAGGAGCAGGGGCGTGTGATGAGCGCCGCCGTCCCGACGGCGCTCGCCTCCGCGATGGCGGACCTCTTGCGCAATCGTGAGCAGGAGCTCATCCAGGCAACGCTGGACTCCGTGGTGCAGGACGGCACGCTGGCCTACGTGGGCTTCGCGGATGAGCAAGGCCGCCTGGTCGCCGTCGCGGGAGCCCATGCGCCGGCGCTGCGCGCGCACGCCGGCGAGCTGACCATCACGAAGGAAGGCACGTCGCTGATGGCGGACGACGTGGAGCTGCTGAACATGGCGGCGGCCGTGCCCGGTGGCCTGGGGACGGTGCACGTGGGGTTCAACCGCTCGGAGGCCCGAGGTCGCATCGAGAGCGTCGTGGTGGCCCACCGCCTGGTCCTGACGGCGATGCTGGTGGTGATGACGGCGATGGCGTGGGCGCTGAGCCGCCGCATCGTCGCGCCGCTCGGCATCCTCACCCGGGTGGTCCGGCGCATCGCGGAGCATGGCGACCTGCGTGAGCCGGTGCATGTCTCCACGAATGACGAGGTCGGCGACCTGGCGATGGCGGTGGGAATCCTGGTGGGCAAGTTGAAGGAGCTGTTGCATCAGCTCCACTCGTCCACGGAGCTGCTGTCGGATTCCGTGATGGGATTGAACGAGTCCGCCACGGAGCAGAGCCAGATGGTGTCGCGGCAGGCGGCGGCGCTCCAGGAGACGCAGGTGACCGCGCAGGAGATTCGCCAGACGGCGCTGCTGGCGTCGAACTCCGCGCAGTCCGTCATCGAGGTCGCCGAGCGCGCCGAGGCGCTGGGCAAGACGGGCGAGGACGCGGTCGCCGCGAGCATCGAGGGCATGGTGGACCTGCGCTCCCAGGTGGAGCAGATCACCCTGCGCATCATGTCGCTGAGCGAGCGCACGCAGCAGATTGGCGGCATCACCGAGACGGTGAAGGACCTGGCGGACCAGTCCCATCTGCTGGCGGTGAATGCGGCCATCGAGGCGGCGCGCTCGGGGGAGCACGGCAAGGGCTTCGCGGTGGTGGCGCGTGAGATTCGAGCCCTGGCGGACCAGTCCATCCGGGCCACCAATCAGGTGCGGAAGATCCTCTCCGACATCGCCGAGGCCATCTCCAGCACGGTGCAGATCACCGCCGAGGGGACCCAGCGGATGGAGGCGGGGCTGACACAGGCTCGCGCGTCGGGGGACACGCTCCGCCAGCTCACCACCATCGTCCAGGACAGCACCGCGTCCGCGCGGCAGATTGCCCTGACGGTGAACCAGCAGGCCACGGGCATCGAGCAGATCTTCACCGCCGTCAACGAGCTGAACGCGCTGATGGGCGACACGGTGAAGCGCATCTCCTCCACCAACGACTCGGCGGTGTCGCTGAAGATGCTCTCCGAGCGGGTGGCCGAGGTGGTGCGCGCCTACCGCGTCTGAGTCACACGCGAGTGGGTGCGCGCTGAGCGGATGAGGCCGCTTCCGCGCCGAGTCCGCCACGCGGGCGCAGGCGTGTGAGCAGCGCGGAGAGGGACGTCGCGGGTTGGGCCCCGGGCTCGGGCAGGCGCGCGGCGAGCAGGCCGGCGCCGAGCCGGGCCACGGAGGACAGCACGAAGAGGACGTGCAGGTTCACCCAGGCCTGTCCCCCCAGGATGAAGTGCTCGGGGAGCAGGGCGGCGATGGCGCCTCCCAGCGCGGCGGCGACGGCGTACGCCAGGCCTCCGGCCGTGGAGAACGCGGCCAGGTAGAACGGGCGGCCGTGGCGCGGGGCGACGGTGAGGGGCAACGCGAAGATGGCGAGCGCATGGCCTCCCCACAGCGCTCCGGCGAGCACCACGTCGAAGAGCAGGGGCCACAACATCCCCTCCGAGGGCAGCAGCCACAGCGCGGGGATGACACCGATGCCCAGGGAGCACGCCATCAAGACCGGCTGCGCGCCCACCTTGTCCAGGAGCCGCCCCCACAGCGGCGCCGTGAGGATGCGCACCGCCGCCACGCCCGCGGCGTGCAGCGCCATGAGCACGAAGGTCATCTTGAGGTTCTGCAGGCTGTGCAGCGCGAAGAACGGCGCGGACACCCCCACCGCCGCGTTCCAGGCGATTTGATAGGTCAACACGCGCCGGGCCAGCGGGTCCTTCAGTGGCACCAGCGCGCTTTTGAGCTCCAGCGGGGGAACACTCCCCGGAGGCGCGGGGTCATGCTGGCGGGCCATGAGCAGCGTCGTCACGCCACCCATGACACAGGCCCCCAGCGCGAGCAGGGGGAGCGCCAGGCCCAGGCCGTCCGCCGGACGCAGGCGGTCCAACAGCAACCCCGCGGCGAGCGAGGCCAGGGTGCCGGCGAGCGTGGTGAGCGCGGTGCGCCGGCCGAAGAACCGTCCTCGCACCGGGCGCGGCACCAGCTCCCCCATCCACGCCACCCACGCGTTGTTGCCCACCACGCCCAGCATCGCCGAGGCCCCCGCGACGACGAGCAGCAGGTGCTGTTGCGCCGGAAGGTCCAGGTCCAACCAGGGCAGCACCGCGAGCGGAAACATCACCAGCCGTGACAGGCACACGGCTGTCAGCGCCACGCGCCGGTGGCCGAACGTGGACGTCAGCCACGCGGCGGGGAACTGGACGAACTGGGCGCAGAACGGCAGCGCCGTCATCACTCCCACCAGCAGCGGCCCCAGGCCCAGCGCGATGGCCCAAGCGGTGAGCACCGTGGCCCCCGCGCAGGCGGTGAAGACCTCCGCGAACATGCCCTCCACCACGGAGGCCCCCAGCGTCGCGCGCAGCCGGCGGGAGGGGGCGGGCCGCGTCGCGTCGGGTGCCTCCGCGTCCGCCGGGGGCGCTCCGAGCAGCGGCGCGGACGAGCCGGGCAGCGACGAACCCGGCCGGAACAGGGGGACGGCGGTGGCCAGCGAGGCGAAGCTGCTCAGGAGGTGGCGGCGGAAGGCGGCGAGGCTCAACGCGGTGCTTGCGGCAAGAAAAGGGACTCCCTGCGTCTGTCGCATGGCTCGGACGGGTGTCTCAATCCGACCTCCGCCCCCTCGAGGCCGCCTGCCTGGACCCGGGGCGACCCCTCCCCCCGTCCGCCCGGCCGGAGGGGGCGCTGGAATCAGGTGCAGTTCAAGCGGTCTTGAACTATATGAACGTCGGAGGAGATCGGCGCACATGGAACTGGCTCGGGAGCTCACGGACTTTCTGGCGGCGGTGGAGCAGCGGCTCAGCGGCATGCTGGTGGATGGAAACGCCGGTCCGGACGTGAAGGGCGACACGCTGATGGAGGCGGCCCGGCACCTGTGCGTGGGGACGGGCGGCAAGCGTGCGCGTCCCATGCTGGTGCGGCTGTTCGGCGGCGCGGTGGGCGTGGCGCCAGAGCGGCTGGTGGACGTGGCGGTGGCCGCGGAGTTCATCCACTCGGCCAGCCTCCTGCACGACGACGTGGTGGACGCGGGCATGTTCCGCCGGGGCCGCCCGACGGTGAACGCGCGCTGGGGCAACATCGTGGCGGTGATGAGCGGCGACCTCATCCTGTCCACGGGCCTGTACCACCTGGCGCAGCTGGACTCGCGGCTGACGCTGTCCGCGCTGTCGGTCGTCTCGGAGATGACCCGCGCGGCCATCGCGGAGGTGGAGGCTCGCGGAGACCTGGACCTGCCGCTCAACCGGCTGCGCTTCATCGCCGAGGGCAAGACGGGTTCGCTCTTCGGCTGGTGCGGGCATGCCTCGGCGATGCTGGCGGGCCGGACGGAGGCCATCGAGCGCTTCGACGGGTTCGGCCGTCACCTGGGCGTGGCATTCCAGATCGCCGACGACATCCGGGACATCCTGGGCACCGACGTGGGCAAGCCGCGCTACGCGGACGTGCACTCGCGCACGCCGTCGATGCCCATCCTGCTGGCGGTGGCGAAGGATGAGAGCCTGCGCCGCAAGCTGAAGGATGCGTGGGCGTTCTCGACCATCACCCCGGATCGCACGAAGGAGATTGGCGCGGCCATCGAGGCGACGGGCGCGGTTGAGGCTTCCATGGCGCGGATGAACGTGGAGATTGAGGCGGCGCTGGACAAGCTGGGCCACTTCGCCCAGGACCCCGCCGGCGCGGAGCTGGTGAGCTGGGCGCGCAAGCTCTCGGCGGGAATCGCCGAGCAGGTCCAAGGGCGAGCCGCATGAAGGGCTACCTGTGGACGGGGGGACACGGGAGTCCGGGCGGTGAGCCGCCGGTGGTGGAAGGGCGGCTGGCGGCTTGGGAAGCCATCGCGGTGGACGCGGTGGGCAACGTCATCGAGTTCTGGGGCTTCAAGCGCAACCAGGGCCGGGTGTGGGCCCTGCTGTACCTGCGGGGCGAGCCGCTGACGGCGGGCGAAATCGAGCGCGAGCTGGACCTGTCGAAGGGCGGCGTGTCCATGCTGCTGCGAGACCTGGAGCGCTGGGGTGTCATCCAGCGGGTGCGGCTGCCGCAGGACACCGTCTGGCGCTATGGCGCGGAGACGGACCTGGTGCGGATGGTCCGCCACGTCATCGAGGAGCGGGAGGCGGGCTTCGTGGCGCGCATCCGCGCGGACCTGGCGGAGGCGCGGCGGCTGGCGGAGGCGGCGGGCGGGGTGCCCCTGGAGCGGCTGGAGCGGCTGGAGAAGATGGCCACCCTGGCGGAGCACGTGGAGCGCGCGCTGCGGTTGTTCATCAAGACCTCACGGCTGGACGTGTCCGGAGTGCTGGCGGTGTTCCGGGACGGCGCGTCGCGCCGGGGTGACAGGTAGAGGGGCAGACATGGATTCGCACTACGACATGGTGATGAAGGCCCGGGAGGGCGCGGACCCGAACGCGACGCGGCTGTACTTCGCGTACTCCACCATCCTGGACCGGGCCGCGTTCGAGGAGTGGCGGCAGCAGCACTCCTACGGCTTCTTCGACCTGCCCGAGGGCCGGTTGGCCGAGGCGGTGGACGTGGACCTGGTCTACGACTTCCCGTCGCGCTGGTGGGGCGGCCGGGTGGCGGGGCTGACGGACGCGCCGGGTGGCCGCATCTTCGGGCGCCTGTTCGAGATTCGCGGGCAGGACTGGCCCATCGTCCAGCACAAGGAAGGCTTCGTGACGGGGATGTGTGTCGAGCGCGCGGTGAAGGTGCTCGTGGACGGGCAGACGGTGGAGGCCACCGCGTTCGTCACCAACCCCCGGCGTGCCTCTCAGGACGGCCCGGTGAGCCCGCGCTTCGTGGAGGCGCTGGTGCGTGGGGCTCAGGCCGCGGGCCTTCCCGCGGACTATGTGGAGCGCCTCAAGCGCGGAGCCTAGCGGTTGCCCCCCAAGGCTCTTCCCGAGGAGGTGAAGATCCGCCCGGCGACCCTGGCGGATGTGGCGACCCTGACGGAGCTCGGGGTGCGCACGTTCAGGGATACCTTCGCGGCCGACAACACGCCCCAGAACATGGACGCGTTCATCGCGTCGCACTACGGGCTGGAGTTCCAGGGCGCGGAGTTGAGGGATCCTCGCAAGCATTACCTGCTGGCGGAGCTCTCCGGAGCTCCCGCCGGCTTCGCCCTGCTGTGTGATGGCGTCACTGAGCCGTCCGTGCGGGCCGAGCGGCCGCTCAACCTGACGCGCCTGTACGTCGACCAGCCTTTCCTGGGGGCAAGGGTCGGGGCCGCGCTCATGCGCCGATGCATCGAGGAGGGCCGCCGTCGGGGGAATGACGTGCTGTGGTTGGGCGTGTGGGAGCACAACACCCGCGCCCGGGCCTTCTACGCACGCTGGGGCTTCTCCGAGGTGGGCGAGACGCGCTTCCTCATGGGGGACGACCCTCAGAGAGACCTCGTGCTCACGCTCGCGATCTGACGGCTGACGGGGTGGTGAAGCGGGGCGGCGGGTTCAGGGCTCTCCGCGCCACAGGTCGTCTTCATCCTCGTCTTGCAGCGGATGGATGGTGACCTGGACCCCATCCTTGTCCGGAGTGCTTCCAGCCGCATCGGCTTCGGCCGGGGTGCGCGGCGCACGCTCCGAGAAGTCATCCCCCTGAAGATGGCGCTGGCGTTGCTCGCTGGTGCCGCCGTATCCCTCGACGATCTTCTTTCGGGCCATGGTGTCTTCCTTCCGCGCGGGGGCTGGTCTTCCTACGCTGGGGGCAGCACCCTGGAGTCGCAATCCGTCAGGCCGCGCGGCGCTCGCGCACACGCACGCTGGAGGGCGGGGCATGGACCTTTTCCTGGCGTGGATCTCCCAGGATCAGAATGGCCATGCCTACATGAACAAGAAATCAGTGGCCTGGATGGCCCCGAATCCAGTGATTTGTCGAAGAGTTTTCAGGAGTTGAGGGGCTCTTTAGAGCGGGTTCTGGGGTCTTCGGGCACTGAACACATCCTCAGTCATTTTCAGGACAGGGGTGGGGGCCACGTCGGGCGATCACCGCGAGATCGCCTCCGGAACAACCGGTCGTGCCTACATGCTCGAACATTCAGTGGTTTTTCGAGGCGGAATTCGTGATGCCGCGGCGTCGGCATGGTCGTCGGAAGAGGGCAGTGCCTACATGCTCGCATGAGTAGTGGATTTCCCACCCCTCTTCTTCCCCGGTGGGTGTGGCCGAGACATGATTCAGAGTTGATAGTCTCTGGGTGGTTGTCTTTGTCTGTGATTGTGTCTGATTTGTCTTTGTTTGTTGTTGTCTGATTTGTCTTTGTTGGGGTGGGTCGATGCGACAAGATATTGTCTTTGACATGGAGACGAGCGACCCGGACGATGCGCTCACGTTGTGTCTGGTGGCGACGCATCCCTCGGTGGTCCTTCGGGCCGTCACCGTGACGCCGGGCACTCGCGCGCAAGTGGGGATGGTGAAGCATCTGCTCGCGCGCGCGGGGAGAGCCGATATCCCCGTGGGAGCACGCAACCCCTCGGCGGAGAAGGAGAGCCTGTCGGCGTTCCACACCAAGTGGTTGGGCGCCTTGGCTCCATCCGATCCGGACGCCCTGGCGCACGAGTTGCTGGCGTCCGTCCTCCTCCAGTTCCCCGAGGCGACGCTGCTGACGGGCGCACCGCTTCAAAACCTCCGGCTGCTGTTGGAGCAGCACCCCGAAGCGCGGTTGCGGAGGTGGGTGGCGCAGGGGGGCTTCGCGGGGGACAACCTCGTCGCGCCCGAGCATCGCCTGGCCAAGTTCGAGGGCCGTCGCACGTGTCCGACGTTCAACTTCAACGGCGACCCGAAGGGCGCGCTGCTGGCCTTGTCCTCGGAGCGGGTGGGCCGGCGCGAGCTCGTGTCCAAGAACGTCACGCATGGCGTGGCGTACGACGAGGCCTTTCACGAACGCATGCGCCCCCATCGCACGAAGACCGCGGGGCTGGCCCTCGTCTTCGAGGCCATGGAGCGTTACCTGTCGGCGAAGCCCGAGGGGAAGCTCCTGCACGACCCCATCGCGGCGTGTGCTGCCATCGACCCGAGCATCGTCACCTGGGCCGAGGTGGAGATGGTGCGCGAGCGCGGCGAGTGGGGCGCCGAGCCCGCGCTGGGCACCCATACGTTCATCTCGGTGGCGCTGGACCGGGAGCGCTTCTTCCAGACCTTCGTCGGAGAGGCTCCCGGCCTGGCCGAGGGTGTCGTCAGCCCGGCGTGAACCACATCACGGCCAAGGGGGGCAGGGTGAGCACCGCCGACGCGGGCTGGCCATCCCAACCCGTGGCCTCGGTGCGGAGCTGCCCCATGTTGCCCACGTTGGAGCCGCCGTACTCGACCGCGTCGGTGTTGAGCACCTCCACGTAGCCTCCATGCAGGGGGAAGCCCACGCGGTAGTTCTCGCGTACGGTGGGCGACAGGTTGGCCACGCAGACGACGTGGCGCCCTGGCTGCCGTGAGCGGCGGACGAACGCGAGCACGTTGTCGGAAGAAGAGTCGGGCTGGAGCCACTGGAAGCCCACCGGCTCGTTGTCCGCGTCGTACAGCGCGGGCAGTTCCTTGTAGATGCGGTTCAACGCCGCCACCAGCCGCTGGATGCCCTGGTGTCCCGGGTCCTTCGTGAGGTGCCAGTCCAGGCTCTTGTCGTGGTTCCACTCCGCGGGCTGGCCGAACTCTCCCCCCATGAAGAGCAGCTTCTTGCCCGGGTGGGCCCACATCCACGCGAACAGCGCGCGCAGGTTGGCCCGCTTCTGCCAGGGGTCTCCGGGCATGCGCCCATAGAGGCTGCCCTTGCCGTGCACCACCTCGTCATGGCTCAGCGGCAACATGAAGTGCTCGCTGAAGGCGTAGAGCAGACCGAAGGTGAGCTGGTTGTGGTGGTACTGCCGGTAGATGGGGTCCTTGGAGAAGTACGACAGCGTGTCGTGCATCCAGCCCATGTTCCACTTGAAGTGGAAGCCCAGTCCGCCCTCGCTCGTGGGCGCGGAGACCTTGGGCCACGCGGTGGACTCCTCGGCGATGACCACCACACCCGGGTGCTTGCGGCGCACGGTGTCGTTGAGCTCGCGAAGGAACTGGATGGCCTCCTCGTTCTCCCGGCCGCCCCAGCGATTGGGAATCCACTCGCCCTGCTTGCGGCTGTAGTCGAGGTAGAGCATCGACGCCACCGCGTCCACGCGCAGCCCGTCGACGTGGTACTCCTCAATCCAGAACAGCGCGTTGGCGATGAGGAAGTTGCGCACCTCGTTGCGGCCGAAGTTGAAGACCAACGTCCCCCAGTCCGGCTGCGCGCCCTTGCGCGGGTCCGAGTGCTCGTACAGCGCCGTGCCATCGAACTCGCCGAGCGCGTGTGAATCCCGGGGGAAGTGGCCGGGCACCCAGTCGATGATGACGCCGATGCCCTCCTCGTGCAGGTGGTCCACCAGGAACCGGAAGTCATCCGGGTGGCCATAGCGGGCCGTGGGCGCGTAATAGCCGCCGACCTGGTAGCCCCAGGAGCCGCCGTACGGATACTCGGCGACGGGGAGCAGCTCCACGTGGGTGAAGCCCATGTGCTTGACGTACTCGGCGAGCGCGGGCGCCAGCTCCCGGTACGTCATGGGCCGGTCTCCGTCCTCCACGACGTGACGCCAGCTCCCCAGGTGCACCTCGTACACGCTCCACGGATGGCGCGTGACGTCGCCGCGCTGGGTCCGCGCCTCGAGCCACGGGGCATCTCGCCAACGGTAGTGCCCCAGGTCATGGACCACGGACGCGGTGGCGGGAGGCGCCTCGGTGCGGAACGCGAACGGGTCCGCCTTCAACAGCCGCGGGCCACCTTGCCCCGGACGAATCTCGAACTTGTAGCGAGTCCCTTCGCCCACCTCGGGGACGAACAGCTCCCAGATGCCGGAGGCGCCCATGCGGCGCATCGCATGCAGCCGGCCGTCCCAGCTGTTGAAGTCTCCCACCACGGAGACGCCCGCGGCCGTGGGTGCCCAGACGGCGAAGGACACCCCCTTGGTGCCGTTGTGGTGGATGAGGTGCGCGCCCATGCGCTCCCAGAGCCGCTCGTGGCGGCCCTCACCCGCGTAGTACAGGTCCATCTCCCCGAGCGTGGGGAGGAAGCTGTACGGGTCCCTCAACGTGAAGACGCGCTTGCCGGGGTACTCCACCTCCAGCAGATAGCCGAAGGTCGACTTGCAGTTGTTGACGCGCGCCTCGAAGACACCGTCCTCGCGGCTCTCCATGCGGATGCGGTCTCCGTCGTCCCGCAGGACGTGGATGCTCACCGCGTCCGGGCGATAGGCGCGCACCACCACGCCGTCTCCATCCGGGTGGATGCCGAGCACCGAGTGAGGCTCCGGGTGCCGCAGCTCCACCACGCGCCGGATTTCCGTGTCGACGTGTGCCTTGTCCGCGGGCTTCCTCACGGGGACTCCTCCATCCGCAAGAGGGCCTCGACGGGGATTCGCACCCAGTCGGGCCGGTTCTGCATCTCATACCGCACTTCGTACAGGAGCTTCTCCAACTCGAACGCGCGCAGCATCGCGTCGAAGGCCGCCGGGTCCGAGGGCAGGAAGGCCGCGCCGAGTGTCGCCTTGCGGTAGCCCTCCAGGAAGGCGTCGCGGCTGGGGCCCACCCGGCCTCGCGGCGCTCCCCCCTCCAGCGCCACCGTCGCCTCCGCGTAGTCGAACGAGCGCAGCATCCCCGCCACGTCCCTCAGCGGGCTGTACTTCTCCCGGCGCGCCGTGAAGCTGCGCGCGGGCTCTCCCTCGAAGTCGAAGATGAGCCACTGGTCATGGGAGCGCAGCACCTGGCCCAGGTGCATGTCCCCGTGGATGCGGATCTTCTGGCCGGATGGACTCACCTGCGCGAGCCGCTTCGCGTAGTCGATGAGCCGCTCGCGGCGTCCCTCCAGGTCCGTGTGCAGCCGGCCCGCTTCGGCCAGCGTCACCCCCAGCTCGCCCACGATGGACGCGCTCCAGCGTTGCAGGTCCTCCTGGAGCAACGGCTCGGGCGCGAAGGCCGCATCGTCCGGGGGCGCGGAGCCGAAGGCCCGGTGCAGGTCTCCCAGCCTCGCGCCCAGGTCCGCCATCTCGTCGAGGAAGACCTCGCCCAACGGCCGCTCCTGCCGCAGCCGATCCAGCGTGTACTTCCAGCCGTCCACCGCGTTGGGAATGAACCGGTGCGCCAGCGCCAGCGTCGCCCCCGCGGCGCCCTCCAGCCGCAGCGCGCCCAGCAGCGCGGGCGTGGCGCGGAACGACGTGCGCGTGGCGAGGAAGCGCCCCACCTCGTGCTCCGGATTCACCCCCGCCTCCAGCTTGCGGATGATCTTCACGATGACCTTCTCACCCAGCACGACGGAGGTGTTGCTCTGCTCCACCATCATGCGCCGCACGGTCAGGGGAGAGGGCAGCCCCAGCAATCCCTCCGGTCCTCCAATCCACTCGCCCACGATGCGGCCGGACGCCGACGGCAGCTGGGCCCCATCGCGGATGAGGTCGAACAGCGCCCGCAGGCAGTCATCGTCCTCGAGCGCGTCCCGCACGCCGTCCGCCGAGGTCTTCACCGGCAGGAGATAGCGCTCGGGTTGGCCCAGCTCGTACATGACCTCCACCACGGCCAGGGACATGCTGCACGGCCCGGCCGCCACGTTGGCGTGGTCCACCACGGTGACGTGTTTGATGGGCCAGGCCTTGCCCGCGAACCATCGCTGGCCCTTGAGGTACTCCGGCAGCTTCGTCAGGTCCAAGGTCGTCATGCGCGGCCTCCTCCGGGCAGCGGCCTGTCCAGCCGAAACCACAGGAACATGTAGGGCCCCATCGAGAACTGATAGGGCGCGTCGGTGATCAACGGGAAGGGTGTGTCTCCAATCATCTCCACGGGCACCATGCCCGCCCAGTCACGCAGGTCCAGGACCCCCGGCTGCGCGAAGCGCGACAGGCTGCACACCACCAGCACCGTCTGGCCCTCCCACTCACGCACGAAGGCCAGCACCTTTCGGTTCTCCACCGGGAGGAAGCGCAGCGTCCCCAGCGCGAACACGGGGTAGCGCTGGCGGATGCGGATCATCCGCTTCACCCAGTGCAGCAGGCTGGACTTCACCCGGTCCTGCGCCTCCACGTTGATGGACTGGTAGCCATAGACGGGGTCCGCGATGACGGGCGCGTACAGGCGCGCATAGTCCGCGCGGCTGAAGCCCGCGTTGCGGTCCCCCGTCCACTGCATGGGCGTGCGCACGCCGTTGCGGTCGCCCAGGTAGATGTTGTCCCCCATGCCAATCTCGTCGCCGTAGTAGAGGACGGGTGTGCCGGGCAGGGTGAACAGCAGGCTGTGCATCAGCTCGATGCGGCGGCGGCCGTTGTCCATCAGCGGCGCGAGCCGGCGGCGGATTCCCAGGTTGAGCCGCATGCGCGGGTCGGTGGCGTACTCCCGGTACATGTAGTCCCGGTCCTCGTCCGTCACCATCTCCAGCGTCAGCTCGTCATGGTTGCGCAGGAAGAGCGCCCACTGACACGACTCCGGGATGTCCGGCGTCTGCTGCATGATTTCGACGATGGGCGTGCGGTCCTCGCGGCGGATGCCCATGAACAGGCGCGGCATCACCGGGAAGTGGAAGCCCATGTTGAACTCGTCGCCGTCGCCAAAATAGACGCGCACGTCGGCGGGCCACTGGTTGGCCTCCGCGAGCAGCATCTTCCCCGGGTACTCCGCGTCGATGGTCTTGCGCAGGCGCTTGAGGAACGCGTGGGTCTCCGGGAGGTTCTCGCAGTTGGTGCCCTCGCGCTCGAAGAGGTACGGCACCGCGTCACAGCGGAAGCCGTCCACGCCCATGTTCAGCCAGAAGCGCATGACATCCAGCATGGCTTCCTGCACCTGCGGGTTGTCGTAGTTCAGGTCCGGCTGGTGGCTGAAGAAGCGGTGCCAGAAGTACTGCTTGGCCACCGGGTCCCACGTCCAGTTGGAGCGCTCCGTGTCGGTGAAGATGATGCGCGCGCCCTTGTAGCGCTCGTCCGTGTCGCTCCACACGTACCAGTCGCGCTTGGGGCTCTTCGGGTCGCTGCGCGCCTCCTGGAACCAGGGGTGCTGGTCGCTGGTGTGGTTGACGACCAGCTCGGTGATGATGCGCAGGCCGCGCTTGTGCGCCTCGTCTATCAGCCGCTGGAAGTCGGCCAGCGTGCCGTAGTCCGGGTGGACGCCGTAGAAGTCCGCGATGTCGTAGCCGTCATCGCGCAATGGCGAAGGGTAGTGCGGGAGTATCCAGAGACAGTCGATGCCCAGGTCCTGAAGGTAGGGCAGCTTCTCGATGAGCCCTGGGATGTCGCCGTGCCCGTCGCCGTTCGAGTCGTGGAACGCGCGCAGGTGCAGCTCGTAGATGAGGGCCTTCTTGTACCAGAGGGGATCCAGGTCCATACGCCTCTCGGGTTGTCACTCGTAGTAGTCGAATGCGTGCTCGGTCCGGCGGTAACGGTAGACGGCCCACAGCGCCGCGGGTTGTTCGGGAGTCAGGCGCACCTGCACATGAGGGCCTTGCCACAGCGAGCGCTGGTCCGTCATCAGCTCGTGCACCTGGTACGTCTCGTCCGGACGGGTTCCCAGCCAGTCCAGCGGCAGCTTCAAGAGGGCCTCCTGGGGCGCGTACGGGTCCAGGCTCACCGCCACGAGCACGGTGCTGGCGCCGTCGGCGGAGCGCTTGCCGTAGAAGAGGACCCGCTCGTTGTTGGAGTCGAAGAAGCGCAGGCTGTCGTAGGCGTGCAGCGCGGGGTGCGCGCCGCGCGCGGCGTTGAGCCGGGCAATCCAGTCCCGGATGTTCCCAGGCCGGTCCAGGTCCCACGCCACCAGCTGGTACTTCTCCGAGTCCAGGTACTCCTCCTTGCCCGGCAACGGGCGGCCCTCACACAGCTCGAAGCCACAGTACATCCCGTAGACCGAGGAGAGCGTCGCGGCAAGCGCCGCGCGCAGCCGGAAGGCTCCAGGCCCCGCGTTCTGCAACACCTCCGGGAGGATGTCCGGTGTGTTGGGCCAGAGGTTGCCTCGGAAGTAGTCGGACACGGGCGGCCGGGTGAGCTCCTCCAGATACTCCTGAAGCTCGCCCTTGAAGTTGCGCCACGTGAAGTACGTGTACGACTGCGTGAAGCCCACCTTGGCCAGCGCCTTCATCACCTTGGGCCGCGTGAAGGCCTCGGAGAGGAACAGCACGTCGGGGTGCTCGTCCTGCACGCGGCGGATGAGCCACTCCCAGAACTGGATGGGCTTGGTGTGGGGATTGTCCACTCGGAACGTCCGCACGCCCTGCGCCACCCAGTGGAGCACCACCGACTCCAGCTCCGTCCACAAGGCCTCGCGCGCGGGGCCCATCCAGTCGAAGTTGACGATGTCCTCATAGCGCTTGGGTGGGTTCTCCGCTGTCTTGATGGTGCCGTCCGGCCGGTGCTGGAACCACTCCGGATGCTCCTTCACGTAGGGGTGGTCCGGGGAGCATTGAAAGGCCAGGTCCAACGCCACCTCGATTCCGTGCTTGCTCGCGGTCTGCACGAAGTGGCGGAAGTCATCGAGGGTTCCCAGCCTCGGATGCACCGCCTTGTGTCCACCTTCCGTGGCGCCGATGGCCCACGGGCTCCCCACGTCATCCGGTCCCGCCTTCAGGCTGTTGTTCTTGCCCTTGCGCGCGGTGCGGCCAATGGGGTGGATGGGGGGAAGGTAGACGACGTCGAAGCCCAGGCCCTGGATGTATGGCAGCCAACCCTCCGCGTCCTGGAAGGTGCCGTGTGTGACGCCATCGCGCTTCGCGGAGCGGGGGAAGAACTCGTACCACGCGCCGAAGCGCGCCTTCTCGCGGTCCGCGAACACCTCCAGCACCGGCTCGTACCGCCGCGCCAGCGAGCGGTCCGGGTGCGCCGACGCCACCTCCGCCAGCTCCGGCGACAGCGCCACCGCCAACAGGTCCGGACTCGGGGCCTGACGCAGCCGCGCGGCGGCCTCCGCGAGGACTCGCGCATCCTCCGCGTCCACCGGGCCCGCGCGGGCCGCGGCGCCTTCGAGCAACGCGGCGCCCTCCAGCAGCTCGCTGCGCACGTCGCGCCCCGCGTCCACCTTGCGCTTCAGCTCGGAGGTCCAGGTCCGGAAGAGGTCCGGCCAGGCTTCAATCGTGAACTGGTAGCGGCCATTGCGGGCCAGGGGGAACCCGGCTTCCCACGCGTCGTTGCCAAGTGGACGCATGGGGACTTCCCGCCACTCGCTCTTCGCCGCGACAGGTGCGCTCTGCCGCCAGCGGACGACGGCGACGAGCACGTCATGGCCTTCCTTGAAGATGTCCGCGCGAACGGTGAGGTTCTCTCCGGCGATGCGCTTGACGGCGTGGCGGCCACCGTCGACTTGGGGCTGGACTCCCTCGATGAACACGCTCCCGATTCGGTCTCTCATGTCGGCTCGCGGCCCTTATAGGTCTGAGGTTGTGGGAAGCCGGGCGGCGTGTCGCGCGGAGGCGTTGGTGAAGGACGGCGCAGACGTGGGCCGCGTTGGCTCGTGAACGTTAGGGATGGGGCCCCAGGGTGCCCACCCACCGTCCCGGATGGGGCCGAGTGCCCGGCTGCCCATATTTGCCGCTGGGAACCGCCCCATCATTTGCGGTATCCGGGGAATACATGGTTCCGCCTCCACCCACCGCTCAGCGGACGGGCGACATGCCGGACGACAGGGACCTGCTCCAGCAGGTGGCCCTGGGCAGTGGCGCGGCCATGCGGGGGGTCTATTCCCGCTGCGGGGCGAAGGCGTTCGCGGTGGTGCTGCGGGTGCTGCCCACCCGGGCGGACGCGGAGGAGGTCCTCCAGGAGTCGTTCCTCGAGGTGTGGCGTCGCGCGCGCGACTTCGACCCGGAGCGGGGCGGGCTGGAGACGTGGGTGATGACGATTGCCCGCACGCGGGCCATCGACCGGCTGCGCTCCCTGGGAACGGCGGCCCGCGTCGCGGAGGGGGCCACGCATCAGCCCCCGCCCTTGAGTGCCACGCCTCCGTCGCCCGACGACGCGACGGCGTGGGGAGAGGACCGCGCCAGGGTGCGCGCGGCGTTGAGGACGTTGCCCGCCGAGCAGCGGGCGGTGGTGGAGCTGGCCTACTTCGAGGGGTTGTCCCAGCGGGAGATTTCGGCGCGCACCGGTGACCCGCTGGGCACGGTGAAGACGCGCGCGCGACTCGCGCTGGAGAAGCTGGCGGAGCTGCTGGGCCCCAAGTGAGGAGCGCGGTACATGCGAGAGCGCATCCTGGTGGTGGAGGACGATTCCCGGCTCGGCACACAGCTCGTCGAGCACCTGCGAGGCGCGGGCTTCGAGCCCCTGTGGTGGACGGAGGGGCGGAGCCTGCTGCCCGGCGCGCTGCCCGACGTGCGGCTGGTGGTGCTCGACCTGATGCTGCCGGGGACGTACGGGCTGGACATGCTCAAGGCGCTCCGGGGCTTCTCGGAGGTGCCGGTCCTCGTGCTGAGCGCGCGCAATGACACGTTGGACAAGGTGCGTGCGCTCAAGCTCGGCGCGGATGACTACCTGACGAAACCCTTCTGGCCCGAGGAGCTCATCGAACGGGTGCGCGCGCGGCTGCGGCGGCCCGCGCTCTGCAAGGACGGCGCGGTGCTGGAGCTGGGGCCCTTGCGTGTCGACCTGCACGGCCGCGCGGTTCACGTGGAGGGGCGCGAGGTGGAGCTGACGCGGGTGGAGTTCGAAGTGCTCGCGGCGCTGGCCCGCCGTCCCAGTGAAGCGGTGACGCGTCAGTGGCTGGCGGAGCACGTGCTGGACCCCACGCGAGAAGGAACCGAACGCACGCTGGATGTGCACGTCTCACGGCTGCGGCGAAAGCTGGCGCCGGCGCAGTGCGTGGAGACCGTGTGGGGGGTCGGCTATCGCCTGTCCTCGGGGACCCGCGCGTGAAGCTCCGCACCCGGCTGGCGCTCACCGCGGTGGTGGCGGTGCTCCCGGTCGTGGTGGCCATGCTGTTGCTTCAGCAGTCGCTCTGGGAGTACTCGCAGGAGGACGCGCTCGAGGCAGCCGTGCTCGCGCGCATGCAGGTAGAGCGGGCGCGTTGTGAGGAGGCACCCGAGACCTGGCGTCCCCGGCCTTCCGAGGAGGGGGTGTTGCCTGGGCGGGTCGTGTTCGAGGAGTCCGACGGACCGCGCCTCCAGATGCCACGGCCGGAGGTCATCAACGCGCCTTCGGGCCCGCGTCCGAAGAAGGGGGGGCGGGAGCCGACCTTCGTGAGGCTCTTCCCCTATGACTCGCGCCTGACGTCGCGCAATCCCCTGGCGCCTGGGCTCATGGGGGTGCCTCGCGACGAGGTGCGCGCGGGGATGGTCGCCCGCCGCTTCGTGCAGGACGGGCGGCGAGTGCTCGACCTCGTGGTGCGCATGCCGTGGGAGGACGGGCCCTGTGCCTTCGTGCTTGCCCGGAGCGTGGACCCGCCGCGTCCGTCGAGGCTGGTCCTGGTGCCGCTCAAGGACTGGAGCTTGCTGGTGTTCACCGTCGTGGCGGCGGTGGTGTTGGCGTTGGGCTCCGTCGTCCGGCGCGTCCGCGTGCTCACCGAGGAGGTCCGCGCCTCGGCGAGCAGTGGCTACGTGCAGCCCGTGTCGGTGCGCGGCCAGGACGAAATCACGGACCTGGCGAAGGCCTTCCAGGAAGCCCGCGCGGAAATCCAGGCGCGCATGGCGCATCAGGAGGCGCGTGAGCAGGGCCTGCGGGACTTCCTCGCCAACACGACCCACGACGTGATGACGCCGCTCACCGTGCTTCAGGGGCACCTGTCCGCGATGCAGCGGCAACTGGCTCGGGGCGAACCCGTGGGCGAGGGCGACGTGAGCTCCGCCATGAGCGAGTCACACTACATGGCGTCATTGGTCCACAACCTCGCCGCGGCGACCCGGCTCGAGGCGGGGGCGCCCCATGTGCAACGCGCCCCGGTGGACCTGAACGGCGTGGTGCTCCGCGTCCTCGGGCGCCACCGGCCCATCGCCCGGCAGCGGCGAATCGAGCTGGAGGGCGGAGTGCCTGAGACACCCGTGAGGGTGATGGGCGACGTGACACTCATCGAGCAGGCCGTGAGCAACGTGGTGGGCAACGGCGTGCGCCATGGCCACGACGGAGGACACGTGGCCGTGGTGCTCGAGGGGCTGCGCGACGGCGGGTTCCGGCTTCGCGTCTTCGATGACGGGCCTGGGATTCCCGAAGAGGAGCGGACGCGCATCTTGGAGCGAGGCTTCCGGGGCAACGCCGCGCGCACGCGCGCACCGGAGGGGCAGGGACTGGGCCTGCACATCGCTCATCACGTGGCGCGGGTCCATGGCTGGAGTCTGAGTCTGGGCCCGTCCGAACATGGCGGGCTGGAGGTGTGCTTCACGTTCGCCGGCGACGGAGCCTGGGCGCCTTCCTCAGGGAAAGCGCGCGAGGAACGCCGCGAGTAGGGGACCGGCCCGCCGTGCCTCGTCGGCCGAAGCGGGGCCTCCTTCGCGGAGGTGCGCGCGCAGCGCCTCGAGCGCGGGCTTCATGGCGTCGAAGGCCGCGATGGCCTGCTCCGCCTGGTCGAAGAAACGGTGATGCAGGAGCCACCCCGCTACGGAACAGGAGACGGCGTGGAAGGAGCGCGACTCATCCGCCTCGTAGGTGAGCCGCAGCTGGCCGGCGAAGTCCTCGTCCCTCGCGATGGCGCCGCCCTGCGAGCCCATCCAGCCGATGGAGCCGCCCGCGTCAAACGGCACCCAGGCCGTCATGGCCTGCTCCTGGGGGGCCGCGCGGGCGGCATGGACAAAAGCTGTGCGTTCGACATGTTCTCACCTCGGTGCGCGACGCCTCGTCGCCAGGGCAACGGAGGCTCGGGCGTATGCCATTGGTGCAGGGTGTCACGAATCATGCGGCTGCGCGTGTGCGCGGTGTGCAGGGGAACAGTGCGTCATCACGTGGTTTGTGTGGCGCGAGCCTTACGCCTAACCTGCCGCGTCCATGAAGGCGATCCTTGTCTCCCTTTTTCTGCTGGGCGCGGCTCCTTTGGGTGCCACGCCGGCGATTCCTCCGGAGGCGCTTGTCGCGCCGCCGGTTTCCGATGACTCTCCGACGGCCTGGTCCTGCACCATCGACACACTTCGCGAAGGCAAGGAGTGTGTCTTTGAATCCGATGCCAGTCGCGGGGCGCCCAGCGCGGAGCAGGACGCCGCCAACCGCAAGATGTTGAAGGAGATCGCGCGCGCGATGTGCACGGAGGCGGTCGGCAATGCCCGCGAAGGGCTCTCCGACGCGACGCTGGTCGGCTTGTGTGAGCGCCGCTACGTCTCCGCCTCCGAGCAGTGTGGAATGGGGGGGAGTGCCCCCGTGGTGGACGCGAAGGGGCGCTTCGCCGCCGGGGCCCGGAGCTGTTACCGGGGACTCTCCACCGTCCTCCAGGAAACGCAGATGATGGCGACGGTGGCTTCGCCCTGTTGTGAATGCGCCGCTCGCCGAGGCTGCCCCGGTACGGGCGACCGGTGCTACGCGGATGTGTCCCAGCAGATGTCCAGCCCCGCGACGCTCGCGTGCCTGAGCGAGCGATGCGAGGACGCCTGTTCCGTGGTGTTGCCCACGACGCACGCAGGCTCCCGCTCCGCCCCCAAGTCCCCTGAAAAGGAGCGGTCGTCCCGCTCTGGTTCCGCCTCTCTGTAGGAGTTCGTTTCATGCACCACCCATCCTGGTCTCTTCCCACCTGGGCCCTGCTGGGCTCGCTCGCCGCGGGTTGCACCGGCTCTCATTCGCACGTGACGTGGTCCAACGTCCCGCCTCGCGAGGCCGCCCCCGTCGTCACCCGCGCCCCGGAGGAGCGTCCGCCCGGAGCGAAGGATGACCCCAAGGGCTTCGTCGCGCGTTTCCCCAATCCGGCCATCTGTGAGGCCGCCGCGCGCCGGCTTCAGGCGGAGTCGCGCGAGGAGGGGTGGGCGGCCCTCAAGGCGTGCATCGAGCTGACCCCCTTCACGCAGATGCGCGCGCTGCTGTCGGGACCGTGGTCCGAGGACCTGCGCACGCGCCCCGACGCGGCCTCGCTCATCGCCCGCGTGGTCGCCCAGCGTGGAGGAAGCGTGCGCGGAGAGCTTCAGTATCTCCAGGAGCAGAAGATCCCCATCTTCTCCCTCGCGTCCGCGGTGGACCGCCCCGACACGTACAAGGGGCGCTACGTCTTGCTGCGCGCCCAGGTGGCGGACCAGCGGTCCGAAGGGGAGAGGCCCACGGTCTGGCTCGTGGAGCACACCCTGTCCTCGGTGGAGACGAACGTGGCCGTGGGCCCGGGGGAGAGCTTCGACACGATGACCACGACGTCGGGAGACCTGGGGGGCCAGACGCAGCTCACCGGGCCCGGACAGCTCGGGGGCAGCGTGAGCACGCGCGAGGAGACCTTCGCCTCCACCACGCGCAAGCACTTCGACAACATCTCGGATGAGACGGGCCGCGAGGCCCTGGGCCGGCTGCCCAATGCCGACCCGTTCCTGGAGGCCCGCCGCGACTACGTCTTCCTCGCGCGGTTCGACGGAGTGCGCCTCACCTCGGGCGGTTCGGACGATGACTCCGAGGCGCCTCGCATCCCGGTGCTGACCATCGTCAGCTACCACTCGCCCCAGGAACTCGTCGTCTACTGAGCGGCGGTGCGGGCGGGCGGCGGACATAAAAAACGAGGCGTCGGAACCGCGTCCCGACGCCTCGTCTGGGGAGCTGGCCCCGCGCCAACTCCACCTGAGTAGTACACTCCGGGAAAAATCCTGGAGGCCTCATGGGGGAGACCCCCAAGCACTTCAACCGGCCACATCGCTCCGGGATTTCTCCCGCCTGCCCCGCCCAGCCATCAGGTGGGCGGCTGTGCGCGGGAGTGGCCTATTGGGCCAGGGCGCCGCTCACGACCAGGGACTGGGTGCTGTCCCGGCCGGACTCCAGCTTGAACGTCACGGGCTGGCCAGGCGTGGTGGTGACACTCACACCCGCGGGGGCCGCGAGCTCGACCTGGAAGTTGCCGGGGAAGAGGAACTTGAAGCTGGCCTCGAAGGTCCCGTCCGCGTTGGCGTCCGTCAGCGGGAGCAGCTCCTGGGTCCCCTCGGCGTTGATGAGCACCGCCTGGAAGTCCGCGAGGGTCGTCGCCTTGCCCTCGATGGAGGGCAGGGTGATGCCCGCGCCCAGCTTCACCTCGACGTTGACGCTCGCGGACGCCGTCACCTCGGCGGCCTTGATGACGGGGCTCATCACCCAACGGCCGGAGCCACCGGCCTGCTTGCCGAAGCTCTGCGCCACGTCGAAGTCGACCAGGAGGATCTTCTGGTTGCCTTCGATGGTCAGCTTCTCGTCGAACTTCACCTTCAGCCCGGACGCATCGTAGCTGGGCATCTGGAGCTGGCCGGCGACGACCGCACCCTCGGGGAGGCCCTCGTAGTTGTTCGCGGTGGCGTAGATGGACGTGGTGCCATCCTCGTTGCGCGTCTCCAGGTATCCGCCCGTGATGACGAAACGAAGCTGGTGGTACTCCCCGTCCGAAACCTCGGCCTCGGAGACGAGCTCCGCGGTGGAGTTGGCCAGGTCGAGCAGGCTCACGGTGACGGGCTTGTCTCTCAGGACGACCCGGCCACCCTTGTCATCGCCCCCTTGGAGGTAGATGGATGAGATGGTGACGACGGCTTTCTCGATTCCATCTCCCGGTGCGTCCGTCAGGAGGATGGAGACCTTGCCCTTGTCATCACCACAGCCCATCAGTGGCAATAGCAATGCAATGGCGACAGCCGAGACAAGGCTCGAACGACGAAGTCCAGTGAATGACATGATGGGCTTTGCTCCGAGGTGAAGGGGCCACGATGACGGCTGGCCGTTCGTCCCTAGGGACTCGCCATGCGCGCCATCGGCCACGAGGCTGTGACTCCGCGCATGGGCGCGGTGCCTGAATCGCTCATCCGCTCACCCACCGTGGAACCTGGTCTCACGGTGGGCGAGGAAAGGCCGGGACTCAGGCCCCAGCGGCGTCGAGCCCGTGCTTGCGCAAGAGCTTGCGCAGGTAGACGCGGTCAATCCCCGCTTCCCTCGCGGCGCGGGAGACGTTGCCGCCGCACCGCTCGACGAGGTTGCGCAGGTAGTCGCGCTCGAAGCCCTCGATGAGCTGCTCCTTGGCTTCCTTGAAGGGCAGGTCCAGCGAGAGGGACAGGGTGGACTCCAGGTCCTCGTTGTTCCGCGAGGCAACTGCCGACGGCACGTCGGGAATGTCCGGAAGGGCTTCCTCGCCCAGGCTCACCACGCGGTCCACGACGTTGCGCAGCTCGCGCACGTTGCCGGGCCACGGGTACTGCGTGAGCAACGCGCGCGTGACATCGGACAGCGCGCTGGGTGGCTTGCCCATCCGCTCCAGCACGGTGTCGATGAGCAGCGGGATGTCCTCGGGCCGCTCGCGCAGCGAGGGCAGCTCGACGCGCAGCACCGCGAGCCGGTGGAACAGGTCTCCTCGGAAGCGGCCTTGCTTCACCGCGCCCTCCAGGTCCTGATGTGTGGCGGCCACGACGCGCACGTTGAAGGTGCGGTAGTCATTGGCGCCCATGCGCTTGACCTGCCGGCGCTCCAGCACGCGCAAGAGCCGGGGTTGGACCTCGAGCGGCAGTTCGCCGACCTCGTCGAGGAAGAGCGTGCCTCCGTGGGCGCGCTCGAAGGCCCCGGCCCTGTCGCCGTGGGCCCCCGTGAAGGCTCCCTTCACATGGCCGAACAGCTCACTCTCCAGGAGCTGGGGCGCAATGCCCGCCAGGTCCGCGATGATGAAGGGGCCCTTGCTGCGCGTGCCGTGCGTGTGGATGGCCTCGGCGCACAGCTCCTTGCCAGTGCCCGTCTCGCCTTGGATCAGCACGTCCGACTCGCCCGCGGTGAGGCGCTCCAGGACAGTGAACACTTCGCGCATGCGGCGGCTGTTGCCCACCAGCCCGCCAAAGCTGGCTCGAGAGGAGAGGGGAGTCGCCTTGGCCCGCTCTCCCTCCGGGATGAGCCGCAGCTCCGTGGTCCCCAGGGTCAGGGTGGCCCCTGGACGCACCTCTAATTCCGAGAAGCGCATTCCCTCGCAAAAGGAGCCATTGCGTGATCCGGGGTCCGTGGCGCGCACGCCTTCTTCTCGGACCTCCAGGATGAGGTGCTGCCGTGACACGGCGCGATCCGGCAGGATGATGTCCGACGTCGCCTCCGAGCCCACGCGGTAGCGCCCCGGCCCCAACGGATACACCTTGCCGGCATCCGGCCCGGACAGCACCGCCAGCTTCACTCGGAAGCGAGGGCCCCGGACCGCCGGAAGGGCATCGGTTCGGACCTGCGATTCGTCCCCGTCCTCGTCTCCCAAACGTGCCACGGTCCACAACATAGCACGGGGTTGACCCAGGAAGTTCGGACTCTCGGGATTATGCGGTAGGTTCCGGTTTGCTATGGCCATGCAGCCCGGCGACAAGTTTGGCCGATACGAGCTGGTGTCCTGGCTTGGTCGGGGGGGAATGGCGGAGACGTGGCGAGCCCGATGGACGGGCGACGCTGGCGTCTCCAAGTCCGTCCTCATCAAGCGGGTGCTTCCCGAGTTCGACTCGGATGAGGCGCTCGTGTCGATGTTCATCAACGAGGCGCGCATCTCCGCGTCGTTGTCCCACGGGAACATCGCGCAGGTCTTCGACTTCGGGCGAGTGGATGGCCAGTACTACCTGGCCATGGAGCTGGTGGATGGGCAGCCTTTGCATCGCGTGCTGAAGCGCGCGGCGAAGACAGGCTTGCCACGTCTGCCCATTCCGCTGGCCACATACATCGCGCTGGAGATGTGCCGCGGGCTGCACTACGCGCACACGCGCGCGGACGACAAAGGCGCTCCGCTGAGCATCGTCCACCGGGACATCTCCCCGGACAACGTGCTCATCAGCTATGAGGGCCAGGTCAAGATTGTCGACTTCGGCATCGCCAAGGCGCGAATGGCGCGCAACTTCAAGACCGAGCCGGGGGTGGTGAAGGGCAAGTACCTGTTCTTCTCTCCCGAGCAGGCGCGAGGCCACGAGGTGGATGCTCGCACCGACGTCTGGGCCACGGGGTTGGTGCTGTACGAGATGCTCTGTGGCCAGCCGCCCGTCACGGGGGGCCAGGCATCGGTGATGATGCGTCTGGCGAACGGCGAGTTTCCGTCTCCCCGGCAGCTTCGCGCGGACCTGCCGGTGGAGCTGGATGCGCTGGTCATGCGTGCGCTCGCGGTGGCGTTGGAGAAGCGCTACGAGTCAGCGAATGCCTTCGCGGATGCGCTGGCGGGTTTCCTCTACTCCTTCGCGCCGCGCTTCTCCGCGATGAACGTGGCGTATCTGGTCCGGGAGCTGTTCCGCGGGGACATGGCGGCGGAGGGGCGCGAGCTGACAGTTCCCCAGTCGTTCACCGATGAGCTGGCGCTGTGGCGGGCGGGTGGGGCTGCCGACGCGCCGAAGAAGGCACTGACGCAGGAGGAGATCGCCCGGGTCACCACGGAGCCGAGGGGCACGCGGAAGCTTCAGACCCCCGCGGGGCGGAAGTTGCTGCCACCCGCGACGACGGTGCCGCCCCCTGTCGCTGCCGAGCCGCCTGACATGGAGCCTCACACCTCGAAGACGATGGCGCTTCGAGCGGGAGGCCGGATGTGGGCCGTGGTCCTGGCTTCGGCGGTGGTGGCGGGGGTGGGCGTGGTCGTGCACCACGAGACCTCGGGGGCTGAGCCAATGCCGGCGAAGGGGGGCAAGGTGGAGCTCTCGCCTGTGACTCCAATTCCTACCGGGATGCCGGAGAAAGGCCCCGAAGCGGACCTCCGCCGTGCCCGAGAGTTTTTTGACAAGGGTTCATATGTGAAGTCCGCGGCCCTGGCGGAGTCGTGCCTCGCTGTCCTCCCCGAGCATCCTGACTGCTTGATGATCGCCGGCGCGAGTCTCGCTCGCGTGGAGAAGTTCGAAGAGGCGGTTCGCCATTACGAGCGCTTCACCCAGAAGCACGCGGACCATCCGTTTGCCTCGACCGCGCGCACATTGGGAGATGAGTACGCGCGGAAGATTCCTCGGCCGCCGACCGTCGATCCCGTGCGTCTCGTGGTGCCACAGGATGCGCACGCGGAACAGCTGGTGAGCGCGGTCAAGGATTTCATCAAGAAGGGAAAGTACAAGGAAGCGCTCCAGTTCGCGGGGCAATGCAAGGCTGCGTTCCCGCTCGAACCTGAGTGTCATTTGATGATGGGAATCGCATATGCGCGCTTGAATGAGATGGCCGAGGGGGCGCGGTACTACCGGCGCTTCCTGGAGCTTGCGCCCACGGACCACCCCTATCGAGCAGGCGTAGTGGATCTGCTCAAGGCATACGACGAAACCTCCAGCCGGCGCCGTTGACCCGACCTTCCTAGCGCCTCCCTCCGTACGCATCCGCCATGGTCCAGGAACGGTATGCACGTCTAGGTCGGTACGAGCTCCTGGCCCTGTTGGGGCGGGGCGGGATGGCCGAGACGTGGCGTGCTCGCCTGGTGGGCGCGGCGGGGGTCACCAAGCCTGTCCTCATCAAGAAGGTCCTGCCCGAGTTCGCCACCCACGCGGACTTCATCTCGCTCTTCATCAGCGAGGCGCGCATCTCGTCCACGCTGTCGCACGGGAACATCGCGCAGGTCTTCGAGTTCGGCCGGGTGGAAGGGGAGTACTTCCTGGCCATGGAGCTGGTGGATGGCCAGCCGCTCCACCGTGTCATGAAACGCGCGGCCCGGTTGGGCATGACGAGACTGCCCATTCCGCTGGCCACGTACATCGCGCTGGAGATGTGCCGGGGCCTCCACTACGCGCACACGCGGACGGATGAGAAGGGCACGCCGCTGGGCATCGTCCACCGGGACGTCTCTCCCGACAACGTCATCATCAGCTACGAGGGCCAGGTCAAGATTGTCGACTTCGGCATCGCCAAGGCGCGCCTGGCGCGCAACTTCGAAACCGAGCCGGGCATCGTGCGGGGCAAGTACCTCTACTTCTCCCCGGAGCAGGCTCGGGGCCGCGAGGTCGATGCCCGCACGGACATCTGGACGATAGGCCTGGTGCTCTACGAGATGTTGTGCGGACAGCTGCCCGTCACCGGCACCGCGGAGGCGGTGATGACGCGCATGGCCTACGGCGAGTTCCCCTCGCCTCGGCAGGTCTGTGGCGTCGTCCCGGTCGAACTGGAATCGCTGGTCATGAAGGCCCTCGCCGTGGAGGTGCCGCTCCGCTACGCCTCCGCGAACGCGTTCGCCGACGCCCTGGCCGCGTACCTGTATTCGCTCTCGCCGCCGTTCTCCTCCATGGACCTGACGCATCTGGTGCGTGCGCTGTTCCAGAAGGAGCTGTTGGCGGACGGCCGGGAGCTGCCAGTTCCGAAAGCCTTCCTGAAGGAGTTCTCCGCCTGGTGCGGCGCCACGCCCATCTCACGCGCACCGTCCAGGGCGAGCCCGCAACATACGGTGGGCCTCGGCGCCCTGAATGCCGAGGCCCGGACGTTGGAGGACCTGCCTCCCGTCGCTCCGATGACGATGACGCTGGAGCCTCGTCCCGCGGCCCAGCCTCCACGCATCTCGATGGACGAGGACGACGTCGCCACCGTCTATCTCGAGCCCACCACCGTGTCCGCCCCCGAGCATCTGGCGTGGGTCCGCGAAGGCGGTGTCCCTTTGTCGGAGCGTCGCACGGTGTTGATTCCTCGCGAGCCACCGCGTGGGAGATGGAAGCGGGTGGCGGGCACCACCGCGCTGGTCCTGTTCGTCATGCTGGGCATCGCCATCCCCTGGGTGGCTGTGTTCAAGACCCAACCCCCGGACCCTCCGCCCAGGCCCGCCCCTCCCGCCGACGAGCGCCCTCCGGTGGCCACACCGCATCCGCCCCGGGTCATCCAGTATCCCGTGAAGGAGTTCGTGCTCGAAGCGGACCGGGACGTCATCTTCATCCCGCGCACGTTCAAGTCCTTTGGCGCGCTGAATCCCGCGGAGGCCTATTCACTCACGGATGTCAGCGCGCAAGGCAGGGGAGAAGACCCGCGCGTCCTCCCCTCCGAAGTGGAGCCGGTGAACGTCTTCTTCCTGCTGTCGGGCGACGCAAGCCAGCTCCCGGAGAAGGCGCGGCTCGGCGAGGTCCCCACGTCACCCAAGGTGCTCGTGGGGGTCCAGGAAGTCGCCATCTTCCGCTGGGGCCCCACCCATCCGGGCGCGATGGCCGAGCGGCACATCCGCTTGAATGGCCCGGCCCCGGAGCCGTCGCGCTCGTTCCGTTTCCGTCCGGAGGTGGAGGGGCCTCGGCTCCAACAGGCGCCTGTCATCAAGGGGCTCGATCCGCTGGCGACGTACACGTTGAACCTGGAGACGACGTCCAGGGAGGCACGGCTTCATGGCCCGGGCGCGGGGCCCGCCACCACCGTGGCTTGCGTGGAGTGGAGACCCGAGGAGTCACTCAAGGCCGACCCCGCCAAGGTCCTCACGAGGGTTCAGTTCCTGCTCGAGGTGGGAACGCAGCGCCGCGTGCAAGGTGTCTCTGGACTCGTGTGCGCGTTCGTCGACGACGGGCCGGACGGCAACTCCGGTGCGCTCCAGGTCCGCATCGAGGAGGCGCCGTCCGTCAACCGTTCCAAACCCTCCGCGAGTGGCTCACATGTCCCACGACCCCAATGAGCACTTCGGACAGAGTCAGGATGCCTATCGGGTGGCCGAGGACTGCCTCGCCCATGACCCGCGCAAGGCCAACTGCCTGCTGCTTTCAGGGGACATGCAAGCCCGGCTGGGCAAGGTCGATGGCGCTCTCGTGCGCTATCGGACTTTCGTCCAGGTCTACCCGACCCACCGCATGACGCCCTCGCTGCGGCAGCTCATCTCGGAGCACTCGACGACGGGGCTTCTTCGGCCTCCCGAGTCTGTGTCCACGCGAAACCCAGAATAGACTGACGACCCTTTTTGAACGGAATGCCGCGAGATACGTTACGCCTCAATGGCGAATGAGCAGCACGGACAGTTCGGTCGGTACGAGCTCCACTCGAGGATTGGCCGGGGCGGGATGGCGGAGACGTGGAGGGCCCAGCTGTTGGGGGCCGCGGGGGTCACCAAGCCCGTCCTGATCAAGAAGGTGTTGCCGGAGTACGCCAACGACGAGGCGTTCATCTCCATGTTCATCAGCGAGGCGCGCATCTCCGCGTCGCTGTCGCATGGCTCCATCGCCCAGGTCTTCGACTTCGGACAGGTGGGGGGCGAGTACTTCCTGGCGATGGAGTACGTCGACGGGCAGCCGCTGAATCGCATCATCAAGCGAGCGCTGCGCTCCAACTTCGCGAGCCTGCCGGTTCCCATCGCCACGTACATCGCATTGGAGATGTGCCGCGGGCTGCACTACGCGCACACGCGCGCGGACGACAAGGGGACACCGCTGGGCATCGTCCACCGGGACATCTCTCCGGACAACGTGCTCATCAGCTACGAGGGGCAGGTCAAGATCGTCGACTTCGGCATCGCCAAGGCTCGCTCACTGCGCAGCTTCGACACGGCGCCGGGGGTGGTGAAGGGCAAGTATCTGTTCTTCTCTCCCGAGCAGGCGCGAGGGGAAGAGGTGGATGCCCGCACCGACGTGTGGGCCACGGCGGTGGTGCTCTTCGAGATGGTCTGTGGCCGCCTTCCCTTGGAGGGGCCTGAGTACGTGGTGATGCACAAGCTGCAATCCCGTCAGCCATTGCCGCGTCCTCGAGACCTCAAACCAGACATGCCGGTGCGGTTGGATGCCATCCTTCAGAAGGCGCTCGCGGTGCGGAAGGAGGACCGGTTCGAGTCCGCGCACGAGTTCGGGGATGCGCTGGCCGGGTTCCTCTTCAAGGCCGCGCCCCGGTTCTCGTCGATGTCCGTGGCGTATCTGCTGCGCGAGCTGTTCCGTCCCGACATGACGGAGATGGGCAAGGACACCAAGGTGCCTGCCCGGTTCGTGGAGGAGCTGTCCGTCTGGCGGGCGACGACGAACATCCTTCCGAAGCCCACGGAGATCGCGGCGCCCGAGCTGAGCACGGAGCCGCGGACCATCGAGAGCCGTTCGGGCGAGCGACCCGATGGAACGGAGGACCTGGATGGCGACGGCGAGGAGGGGCGAAACTCTCCGGACCGGGGTGGCTTCTTCGAGATGGGCTTCCGCGTCTCCCCCCATCACCTGGTGGTGGCTGGGGTCGTGGTGGTGCTCTTCGGTTTGCTCTGGTCGGCGTTCGACAAGCTCACGCCGGACGGGGCGTCACGAGAGACCACCAACGCCCATCCGGCCCGGCCTCCGCTGCCAGGGCCACCGCTCAAGGATGCGGATGCGAAGAGCGCGCCGGCACAGCCTCCCGCCGCGAAGCCCGCTCCGGCTGTCACGGGCAAGCAGCCCGTGGGCCCGGACTCCGTCCGCATGCCGGTGGATTCCTTCAGGCTCGATGCGCGGCGCCACCTGCTGGGCGTGTCATCTGGCCGGGCCTCGCTGGCGACGTTGGACCCGCAGGTCTCGTACCGCATCGAGGAGACGGGCACGTTGGCTTCACCGGATCGTGGCAAACCGATGCCGAACATCTTCTTCCTGTTGTCGGGGCAGAAGGTCGCGGCCGATGCCGCGGTGGGCGTCGTGACCCGGAAGGCGGAGTTCATCCGAGGCGCCACGGCCGTGAGCTTCTTCACCGTGGGAGCCCCGACGCCGCAGGACGACCTGCCCGAGCGGATTGTCTCCGTGACGAACACGCGGACGGGCGAGGAGCGGCGCCACACCATCCACTTGGAGTGGATGACCACGGACTTGAACAAGAGCCTCTTCCTGGATGGCTTGGACCCGGCGGAGACGTACACCTTGTCGTTGCGCCCGGTGGACGGTGGGGCATTCACGCGGGGGAGGGAACAGGGCCCGGTGGTGACGGTGGCGTGTGTCCAGCAGGTGAACCTGGATCGTGATGGCCCCGGAATGCCTCCGGCCAGGGCTCAGCGATTCCTGGTCTCGCGAGGCGCGGACACGAAGGTCACCGGTGTCCATGGTTTGAACTGTGGCTTCGTCGATGACGACCCGTCGGACAATCAAGGCGCGGTGGAGATCCGCATCCAGTCCGCGGCGCAGGCCGCCGCCGAGCGCGCCACCGCGGAGCGTGAGGCCGCGGATGCCGGTGGCGTGGCGGCGCTGAGCATCCCCGTCACCCCTTCGAGTCCGCGACAAGCTGGAAGCAGGTCCCAACCTGTGAGGCCGCAGGAGGTGGTGAGCGAACCCGTGCCGCAGCCGGAGACCGGCCGCGGTGACCGGGCGCTGGAGCAGGCTCGGGAGCTCTACAAGGCGAAGCGGTTCGAGTCCGCGAGGACCCGCGCGCGTGAGTGCATCGCGATGGAGCCACAGAACTTCGAGTGTCACCTGCTCCTCGGCTCCGTGGCGGCGCAGTTGAACCGGCTGGAGGAGGGGGCGAAGCACTATCGCCGCTTCCTCGACCTGGCCCCATCGGAGCATCCCCAGGCGAGCAAGGTGTTGCGAGTCCTTCAGGAGTACGAGTCCGTGCGCGCCGGGGCCTCCGTGCCGTAAGCCCTCCGCCCGCGCCGAGGGTTCTTCAAGGAGGCGGCTTGCCAGCGGTCCACGTGCTCAGGGGCGCTCGCGGGGCCCAGGACTCCAGCATCGCGCGGGCCTTGGCCTCCACTCGCGGCGGGAGCGGAGGAAAGCCCCGCAGCGCCGCGTCCAGGTGGCGTCGCGCGGCGTCCCGATTGCCGCTCGCCGCGTCGACGAGCCCCACCACGTAGTCGAGCCGCGCGTCCTTCGTGCCGAGGCCCACCACGGCGTCCGCCAGGGGCCGGGCCTCGTCCACCTTGCCCGCGTTGACGAGCGCATAGGCCAGCACCGCTTGAGTGAAGACATCCTGCCGGTACGTCATCTCCTGCCGCGCGAGTGTCTCCGCCAGGACCACGTCTCCTCCTTGGTCCAATAGAAGTCGCGCATGCTCGCGAGCCTCCCCGACGACGTCGTGCAATGCGCGCGTGGACTCGTTCCGTGCCTCTTCTTCGTGCCCCGCCGCCGCGAGCGCATCGGCCAGGAACGCGCGATGTCCCGCGCGCGGGCGCGAGGCCATGGCTGCCCGGTACTCCTCTGCCGCGGCCTCCGGTTGGCCCCGGGCGCGCAGGACGTGTCCTCGGCCCACATGGGCCCGGTCGAGGTCGGGTGCGTGGGTGAGTGCCACGGTGAAGTACTCGAACGCCGTGTCAGCGGTGCCGAGGGCGAGGTACGCATCGCCCAGCTCGCACAAGGCTCGGGCCACGGCGTCACCATCCTCCCGGTCCGCCGAGGTCGCGGCGAGCTTGAGGACGGAGATGGCGCCCTCCACATCGCCGCGCAGGAGACGCAGGTACCCTACGCGGGTGTACGCGGCATGCGAGGGCTTCAGGTCCATCATCCGCTGATAGGCCACCTCCGCGTCGTCGTAGCGGCCCAGCTCCAGCTCCGCGTCACCGAGCACGCCCACGAAGAAAGCATCGTGAGGAGACTGTTCCGTGAGCCGTGCGGCGGCGTCTCGAAGGTCCCTGAACTGATGGCCGTGGTGGAGCAGCAGCAGCTCCACCTTGAGCGCGTCCACACGCTCGGGGTCCGCCATCAACGCGCGCCGTGCCGCGATGCGAGCTCGCAGCAGGTGCTGTGAGTCCGCGGTGCGAAGGCCCAGCCGCATCCATTCCGTGGCGAGCTGGCCTTGCACCACGGCATCGTCTGGAGATGCCTCCTGGTCCCTCCGCGTCAGCCGCTCCAAGGGCGTCTCGGAGCGGCTCGCGCTGGAGGGCGTAGCGCCATTCGGCGCGGGCCGCGTCCACCACCGCATGAGTCCGCCCGAGAAGACCGCCACCACCGCGCAGACGATGAGCACCGGTCGAGCGACCATGGTGGCCTCGCCTCAGGGGGACGGATTACCCGAGTGTGGGGGCGCCAGATAGGGGAAGGCGGTGAGGAAGGGGACGTCATTGGCCGCCACGCCATCTCCCAGGCTGCTGGCCGCGCTGGCGAAGGTGCCTCCTCCATCGGGAAGGGTGGCGGGGCCTCCATCCGGGAACGTGGTGAAGAACGCGCCTCCCACCGCCCTGAGCGCGGTGTCCGTCACGTCGTCGGTGAGGAGCCTTCCATTGGGGAACGAGGAATCCGTGCCGGTGTTGATGTGGAGCATCTCGCCGGTGGCCTTGCCCTGGGTGTTGCGCGTGAAGAGGGCGACCAGGTCCGTGCGCGGCGAGGGGGGCGCCAGGGGAATGAAGCCCTTGGCCTGAAGCAGCTGCGGCAGTTCCGGGTTGGTGATGATGGCGACGATGGTCGGAGTGGCCAGGTCGTTCTGGGGCCGGGACGCGTTGAAGAAGTCCTTGAACTTCATGGGGACGACCACCTCGTTCACCAGCGGGTTGCCCAGTCGGGACACCTGGACCCAGGCCCCACTCGTGTCCACCCCGCCATCCGCGCGGCGCGTGGTGACACGAGGGCGGCTGGCCGTGGTCCAGATGCCCAAGTGCGGTGAGCTGAACTCCGTGAGCGGCACCTCGATGACCATCGACATCACGTTCAGCCCCGCCAGGTCATCGCGATTGGCCCGGCCCGAATAGTCGAGGAAGTCGAACGTCTTCGAGAGGTTGACGAAGAACGGGTCGTCCCGAGGCCCCGCGAAGACCTTGTACTTGGAGGCCGCGCCCTGGCCCGCGAGGATGGCGCTGGTGGTGATGGGGTCCAGCGTGGTGGCGCCCGCGGCCTGGGGATAGGCGGGGGTCGTCAGTCGGCCCACGTTGGCGGGGGCCACCGGCGCGTCCTTCACGATGACCTGCTGCGCGCCGCCGGAGCCGATCTTCGTGAGGGTGTATGTCTGGTAGCGGAGGATCTCCGGGGACGTGGCGGTCTTCACGCCCGCGAAGGCGTAGAGGAACGAGTCCTTGTAGGCGTCATACCCCGCGACGACGCCCACGGACGGCAAGGGGCTCTGGCGAATCTGCGTGCGGAAGCGGAACTGGTAGCGGATGTCCGGCGCGCCATCTCCCGACTGGTCAATCTGGATTTCGTAGAGGACGTTGTCGTCGAACAGGTAGTAGTTGGGACCGCCGTACGGAATGCCAATGGGATAGTAATTGGCCACCAGCACCAGATTGGTGCCTTGCTTCCACGCATACAGGTCTGTTCCGTCCGCCGCCGGGTCATTGCTGATGAGCGGGGCTTCGCGATGGCTGGACGCCACGGCGAGGGTGGATGCGAGGAGCAGCGGAGCCGCGACGAGACGCCATGTCGGAAAGGGAGCTCTCAAAAGGGTATCCTCCTGAAGGGGGAGAACCGCGAGGCCGGGCGTGGGTCGAAGGCGTCTGCTCAATCGCCTGAGGGCGCTTCCATACCTGACAGGTCGAGCGGGAGGCTCCTGCCCCTGGGGGCTGGGAGCCCGCGAGTGTCCAGTGGCGGTCAACCCCTCGACGCAATGCGCTGATTCAACAGGCGGCAGGGGAGGGCTTTGAAAAGCAAGGAGCGCTCTCGTAGAAAGTCATCCGCATGACGCGCTCCCGACTCGTCCGTTCGCTCGCCGTTCCGGTGCTGCTGCTGTCGGCGGCGTGTGGTGATTCCGAAGGCTCCATTCCCATCCGGTCCTGCGATGTGGTGCTGACCTACGCGCCGCAGCAGTCATTGCAGGGCGCGGTCCATGTCGCGGGTGAGTGGAATGGCTTTGCCACCTCCGCCTTGCGCATGGAGGACCGCGGCGATGGGGTCTTCACCACGCGGTTGGAAGGGCTGGAGCCGCGCGACTACGGCTATCACTTCGTGGTGGGCAAGCAGGAGGTGATGGACCCTCAGAATCCGTACTCCCGCTGGGTGCGGGCGGAGGAGTACTCGAGGCTGCGGGTTCCGGACTGCCGCCGTCCCGTGCTGGAGCTGCGCCGCTTCGCGGTGACGCCGCAGGGGCTTCTGGACGTGGAGGTGGCCTACCTCGACGGCACGGACGCGGCGGGGCTGGAGTCGGACAAGGTGGTGCTGTCGCTCGATGGCGCGCCGATTCCAGACGCCCTGGACCCGAGCACCGGGCGCCTGCGTCTGCGCAGGGAAGGGCTTTCCGAGGGCAAGCACCACGTGAAGGTGGTGGCCATGGACGCCGCGGGCCGCACGGCGGATCCGCTCTATCTTCCGTTCTGGGTGGAGCCCGAGCGCTTCCGGTGGGAGTCGGGGGCGATGTACTTCGCCTTCACGGACCGATTCCGCAACGCGCGTCCGGAGAACGACGGGCCGGTGGCGGACGTGGACCCCATCGCCAACTACGCCGGGGGCGACTTCGCCGGCATCACCGAGAAGATTGAAGAGGGCTACTTCGACGCGCTGGGCGTCCGGACGCTGTGGATCTCCCCGGTGGACCAGAACCCGGAGGGGCGCTTCATCGGCACGGGGGGCAAGTACTACTCGGGCTATCACGGCTACTGGCCTTCGCAGCCGCGCACGACACAGCACCGGTTCGGCTCACTCGATGAACTGCGCGCGCTGACATCCGCGGCCCACCGCCGGGGCATCCGTGTCATCGCCGACCTGGTGCTCAACCACGTCCACCAGGAGCATCCCTATTGGACGGCCCACCGAGGAGAGGACTGGTTCAACACCTCCGCGAGCTGCGTGTGTGGCACCCAGGACTGTGATTGGGAAGTGAAGCGGCTGACGTGCAAGTTCACCGACTACCTCCCCGACTACAACTGGCGCTCGTCGGACATGGTGGACCAGTTCACCGCGGACGCGCTGTGGTGGCTGGAGGCCGCGGATTTCGATGGGTTCCGTCTGGACGCGGTGAAGCACATGGACCAGGTGGCGGGGCGCACGTTGCGCGGGCGCCTGCGTGACCTCACCGCGATGACGGGCACCGAGTTCTACCTGGTGGGCGAGACGTATGTCGGCGCGGACGGGCGCTCGCAGCTCGCGCGGTACATCGGGCCTCGGGAGCTGGATGGTCAGTTCGACTTCCCCCTGTACTGGCCCCTGCGCGAGTCCTTCGCGGACGGGCAGGGGCTGGAGCGCGTGGACCAGGCCGTGCGTGAGAACGAGGTCTTCTACGCGCCGGGCACCCTCAACTCGCCCTTCCTCGGCAACCACGACGTGGCGCGCTTCATCTCCCAGGCGGCGAAGCAGCTCGCGGGCGCCGGGGGAGACCCGTGGAGCAACTCCCGGCCTCCGGCGACGGTGACGGACGAGGCGGCCTTCGACAAGGCCCGCTATGCCTTCGCCTTCGTGCTGACCCAGCCTGGCGTGCCGCTCATCTACTACGGCGACGAGGTGGGCCTGCCCGGTGCGGGCGACCCCGACAACCGCCGGCTCATGCGGTTCGGGTCCACGCTGACGCCGCTGGAGGCGAAGCTGCTCACCACCGTGCAGACGCTGGGGCGGACGCGGCGGGCCCATGCGGCGCTCCAGTCGGGCGCCCGTCACACGCTGCGCGTGGAGAAGGACCTGTACGTGTTCCAGCGCTCGCTGCCGGATGGACGCGGGGCGATCATCGCCATCAACCGCAGCGACCTGGAGCGCTCGGTGGTGGTGGAGCCGCTGGGGAGCCTGGCGGCGAGCCGCGCGATGTACGACGACGTCTTCAGCGGAGGAACGCTCCAGCTCGCCGGCATGGAGACCCTGGTGAGGGTCTCTCCGCGCGGCGTGGCCGTCTACGTGCCTCGCGCCGACTAGGGTGCTGGGAAGCTGGGGGAAGGGGAGGGGCCGTCCCCTTCGGCTGAAGCCTACGGCTGCGACGCCTGCTGCTTCCCGTGCCGGTAGAACAGCACGAGGGTGTAGCAGTGGAATTCATTATCGGACGACTGGCACACCACGCGGTCGACGATCTCCAGATCCGCGTTGCTCTTCATCCAACGGGTGACGTTCTCACCCAGCTCCTCGCGCTCCTTCGCCTTGGTGGCGGAGAAGACCTTCACGCCCGTGAACATCGCCTGCCACTCCTTGTGCGGTCCCGACACAGGACAAGGGGGCGTTATCGCATGGGGTGTTCAGAGGTGTCAAAAACCCGGCTTCCTGGAGGGTAGGGTGTTGCTGGCCTCCAGGCAGGGGTTTGCAGGGGGGGAGGCATGCCTAGATTGGCCAGGTCGCACCCGGTAGGGGCGCTCGTGGCAGGGGGCCGCGAGTGGCGGCGTGAGTTGGGGAAGGGGGAAGGCCCGTGGACGTGAAGACCAAGAAGGACCTGGCGGTCGATTTCATCAACACCATCCGGACGATGGAGCCCACCGCGTTGAATGCGCTCATCGTCAAGGAGGCGGGGGAGGAGTTGGCGCAGTTCTTCCTCAACTACAGCGCCAACCTCATCTCCAAGGACCCGTCCCGGGTGCTGGAGAACACGTCCTCGCTGATGTTGATGGGTTACCTCATCCGCACCTACGAGGAGAAGAACACCCAGGCCAAGCAGGGCGCCTTTCAGTCGTACGCGTTGGCCTGAGAGGGCAGCGCGGGCTCGACAGGCCCGGGGGAGCCTGTTAGGGAGCGGCGCCCATGCTCATCGACCTGCACGCCCATTCCCACCTGTCCAAGGGGTGCGAGTTGGACCCTCGCGCCGTGTTGGAACGGGCCGCGCTGTTCGGCCTGGACGGGGTGGCCTTCACCGAGACCAACACCCAGGACGGCTGCGATGAGCTGTTCGAGATTGGCGCCAAATCGAAGGTGAAGGTCTTCGTCGGGCTGGAGCTCTTGACGGACCGCGGGCAGTACCTGTGCTTCTTCCCCAAGCCGGAGTTGGCCCCGGAGCCGGTGCAGATGTGGGGCAGCAACCGCGAGAAGCCCTGGAGCGCCGCGGAGTGTCTGCCCAAGGTGAAGGCCCTGGGCGCCGCCATCGTCGCGGCCCGGCCGTTCGACAGGGACTCTCCCAACCCGGCCATGGACTATGTCCGCTCGCTCAACGTGCTCAGCGCGGTGGAGGGCTACAACGCCCGGGTGAAGCAGACCTCCAACGACCTGGCCGTGGAGGCCGCGGAGGCGCTGAAGCTCCCCTGCACGGGCGGCAGCGATGCCCGAAGCTCGCTGGATGAAGTGGGCCGGGGCGCCACGTTCTTCAAGCGTCCTGTGGAGACGCAGGCCCAGCTGGTGGCGGAGCTGCTCAAGGGCGACTTCTGGCCGGTGATGGCCGGCGAGCTGCCCCGGCTGACCCGCCCGGGCGAGGCCCAGGCGGCGCGCAAGCAGGGCGGCGGCAACAAGCGTCGTCGCGGCCGCCGGTAGTCTTTCGCTTCAGGGCAGGATGGGCGCTCCCGCCTCCTCGGCGCGAGCGAGGCGGCCGTCGGTGAAGTAGGCCTTGCGGCGTCCGCCCGGGTACGTCCACTCCTCGTTCTTCGACGTGCCTTCGAGCGAGCGCCGTACCAGCTCCGGCGGGCCCCATGCCATGCGCACCGCCTCCGCCGTCATGTTGGACAGCAGGCGCTTGGCGCTCACGGCGTCACGCACGGGAGCCGCCAGCGCGTCGACCTGGGCCTTCGGATTCTGGGGGGAGAGGTACTTCTCCAGCTCCGCGCGGAAGTCGTTGGGCTGCTCCAGGTTGGGCGGCAGCACCAGGATGAGCGGGGGCGCGTTCGCGGCGCCTTCCTCGGCCAGATAGACCCAGGGCCAGGTGCGCGGCGTGTAGAGGACGCGCTCGGCCACGGCCCACGTGGTGGGGAACTCCACCTTGGTGATGCGCAGCTTCGTGCCCACCGGCAGCGTGCGCTCCACGGCGCCGGGGTTGATGGGCTTGCCGCTGCTGTCGTCCAGCATGCGCACGTCCTCCGGCGCATAGGGCGTGAGCAGGCGCTTGGAGCCGTCGCCGAAGAAGGGCGTCACGTTGGCGGAGACGCGCAGGTACTGCTCCGCCTCCGGGCCAGTGAGTGTGCGCTGGAGGGACGCGCGGACGTCCGGCGCCATGCGGGTGTAGTTGCCACAGCCCGCCGCGAGCGCGGCCAGGCCAAGGAAGGTCAGCGAGGGAAGCAGACGTCGAGCGAGCATCGGGGCACCTCCGCGGCGAAAACGCGCGGGAGGTCCCTGCTTAGCTCAGCGCGAGGCCTGCGTCAGCGTGGACGCCTCGGCGCCCGCCGCCTCCCGCTTGCCGCCGCGGCAGCCTCGCTGCGAGGGGCAGACAGGGCCCCGGCCGTGAGGGTCCGGCACGAGCAGGAAGCGGCCGAGCCCGCGCGTATCCGTGAGCTCCGGGTGGCCGCAGAGGGCGCAGCGGCGGGGAGGACGCTTGGAGGGAGGGAAGGGCACGGGACGTGAGTGTGCGTCGCTCCCGGACCCCGCGCGAATTTTCGGCGCCCCCGCCGCTCGCGGCCTAGCTCTTGTCGCCAGACGCCGCCGCGGGCGCCGGGGTGCTACTGGTGCTCGACGAGGTCGAGGCGGCGGGCGTGCTGCCCGAGCTCGACGACGACGAACCGCCACCGCTGGAGCTCGAGGACGACGAACCGCCGCCATCCTTCTTGGTGGAGCTGTACAGGTCGGAGTACCAGCCGCCGCCCTTGAGGACGAAGCTGGAGCGGCTGACGACCTTGGTCAGCGAGCCCTCCGCGCCACAGGCGGTGCAGGCGGCCGGCGTCGGGTCGGAGATCTTCTGCAGCACATCGATGATCTTCTGGCAGTTCTGGCAGGCGTACTCGTAGATGGGCATGGTTGCGGTGCCTCTTCAGGAATTGGTGGGAGGGACGCCGGTGTGGATCTGCTTGCGCAGTCCGTCGGCGAGGCCCAGGCGCTCGATGGCGCGGAAGACGAGCTCGCTGGGAGAGCCGTACTTTCGGCCCACGGCCTCGCAGAGTCCGTGGAGGTCCGTGGCGCCGGGGAGGTCATCCCGCAGCAGCCGCTCCAGCTCCTTGCGCAGCGAATCGTTGAACTTGCGCTGGATGCCCAGGTCCGCCAGGTACTTCTCGCGGCCGAGCAGATCCAACCGGTGCGTCAGGTGTGACGTGGCCAGGGCCTCGCGGCGGAACCGCTCGCGCAGGGCCTCGACCTCCTCCGTCAGGCCGGCGGCGGAGACGAGCCGCTGGAGCTCCGGAGGGCTGACGCCCAGGGCCCACCCGACACGGCCCGTGGCGCCGCGCTGGCTGGTGTAGGCGTCCAGGAGCTGGAGTCGCTCCTTCTCCTGCAGCGCGTCGAGCAGGCCGTGATCGCGCAGCACCGTCTCCAGGTCCACCAGGGACAGGTCCCCGCGCGAGCCGTTGAAGCGGTGGGAGAGGTTGCGCAGCAGGGCGAAGCGGTGCTCGGAGCCCTCCAGCGTGGCCTCGAGAATCTCCTTGCCGCTGGCGCGCGTCAGCTCCACGAAGGGCGTGCGAGGCGCCTCCACGCGGGTGAAGCGGCCCCGGGGGCGAGGCAGGTCCCGGCGCAGGAAGCTGTGCGCGTCATCGAACTCGGGGGGAGCGGAGGTCGTCTCCTCGTCCACCGGGGCGGCGCGCTTCTTGGGCGCGATGCGCTCCATGACGCTGGGCTCTTCGGCCTTGGCGGCCTTCTTGGCGGCCTTGGCCGCGGGCGGCGTGGCGAAGGTGGGGACGGACGGGTCGGCGGCGGGGGCGCGCGGAGGGGTCTTCTCCTCGCGCACGTAGGCCAGCTCCCGGGCGACGTCGTAGTAGCCGCAGCTCTGCCGCTGGGCGGCGACGGCGGGCGCGGTGCCGCGCAGGATGTCCACGACGGCGAAGGGGCCCAAGGGGGTGGTCTCGGGTTCTCCATCCGTGAGGGCTCGGACGCGGAAGTCGTCGTCCTCCGCGAGGAGGGCGAGCGCTTCCCGGACCTCCGGAGCGGGGGCCGGCGACTTGGCGCGCCGGCAGAAATCCGAGACGGCAACCGCCACGGGGGTGGGAACGTCGTCGGGCTGTCGTCTTCTCTGCCAGGGGCTGGTCATGGAAAGTAGCGGAAAAATGCTCGTTTACGAGGGCGGATGCCTCTATCTTCGTGGCCAGACAGGTGTCAATGAGCCAGTCCGACTCCATTCTAAACAGCCTGCGGCGGTTGCAAGCCACGGCGGAGGCCAGCCGGCGGAGGAAGGGCTCCTTGCCGCTGGCTGCCGGACGTTGCTACCCGAGCGGGCTGGGGGTATCAGACGCCCCCCGTCCGGAGACCAACAGTCGCCGCGGGCACTTTACTTCGTAGAAGATGGCCGGAGCCTGGGGGGCAGGGCGGAGCGCGCGGGTCCGGGGCGCGGTTACAAGTTAGGCTGAGGAGGCCCAGCGCTGGGTCGGCCTCCTTCCGAGGGATTTCCATGCAGGGCCACGACCACGACCACGAAGATATCAAGGACAAGGACGAGGTGCTCGCCCGCTACATGGCCCAACACGGCCTGAAGAGCACCCGTCAGCGCAGCCTCATCATCGACACGTTCTTCGCCGTCGGGGGCCACCTGTCCGTCGAGGAGCTGTGGAACAAGGTCCGTGAGCAGGACGCGAAGGTGTCCGTGGCGACGGTGTATCGGACCATGAAGCTGCTCAACGAGTGCGGCCTGGCCCACGCCCGGAACTTCGGCGACGGGCAGACGCGCTACGAGGCCGCGGCCGGGAGAGACCACCACGACCACCTCATCTGCACCCGGTGCGGCACCATCGTCGAGTTCGAGAACGACCGCATCGAGACGCTCCAGGACGCGGTGGCGCGCAAGCACGGCTTCACGGTGACGTCCCACAAGATGGAGCTGTACGGGCTGTGCCGGGACTGTCAGCGCTCGGGCGCCCGGGCATCGGAAGCGTGAGATGAGCTCCGCCGCGCGGGCCCTGGCGTGTGTCCTCCTGCTCGCGGTCGCGGGGTGCCGAGGCTCGCGGCCCGTGGACGCCGGACCCGCCTTCCTTCAGGCGCTGGCCCTCCCGTCGGTGGGCCCCACGCCTCATGACGTCCGCAAGCTCGCGGGCAAGGTCGTCCTGGTCTCCTTCTTCGCGACGTGGTGCTTCCCGTGTCTGGCGGAGATGCCCACGCTCGAGGCGCTCCAGCGGGACTACGGCGCCCAGGGCTTCCAAGTGGTGGCGGTGGGCATGGACCTGGAAGGCGCCAAGGTCCTCGTGCCGTTCGCCGAGCACTACGCGCCTCGCTATCCGGTGCTCCTCGCGTCGGAGTGGATGATCGCCGGGCGCAGTGCGTTTGGACCCATCAAGGGGTTGCCCAGCACCGTCCTGTTGGACCGCCATGGCCGCGCGGTGGCGGCGTGGCAGGGCGTGGAGGGCCACACCAAGGTGGCCGAGGCCGTCGAGAAGCTGCTGAAGGACTGAGGGCGCGGGGCCTTCCGCGAGCCTTTCGAGGCGCGCGAGAGGTGGGTGCTACAGGGCTGGAGCGGAATTCTTGCGGGGGCGAGGCTCGCTGGTACCGTCGACGGCGTTCATGACGGCGCGCGGAAAGCTCCTGGTGGTGGCGGTAGGTGTGGCGGGGGCCTTGAGCCTGCTGTCAGTGGCGGATGCCAAGGGCTTCCGGCGCTACCTCTCCTTGCGGCAGGACCTCGAGGGGATGCAGCAGCGCAACGCCACGGTGGCCGAGCAGAACGAGGCGCTGCGACAAGAGATCGCCGCCTTGCGCAAGGACCCCGCGGCGTTGGAGCGGGCCGTTCGTGAAGAGCTCGGTTATGTGAAGCCGGGCGAGCTCGTCTTTCATCTGGAGTCGCCATGACGTCGCTGAGCGCGTTTCCGTCGCCCGGGAAGTTGCTGCGTCATGCCGTGCGGTCGATTCCCGCCGTGGCGGGTATCTCCACGTTCATCCATCTGGCGCGCGGAGGTTTCCGCGGTCTGCACACGTTGGGGTGGACGGAGGCCGCGCTGGTGCTGTGCCTGTTGGTGGGCATCGCGGTGGCGGCGTGGCGCCGCGCCATGCGGGGCTCGGTGGGCGCGGTCATCGACCTGCGCGATGACCTGGAGCTGGGGGGCGGGCTGGTGGCCGCCGGCTTCATCGTCGTGGCCATCGGGGGAGGGGAGCTGTTCCCCATCGTCTACCTGCTGATGGCGTTCCTGGTGGCCTTCCTGCCTCGCAACGCGGGGCTCACGCTGCTGGGCGTGGCGCTGGTGTTCGACGCGCTGGTGACGCTGGGCGGGCCGGTGCCGAACGCCGCGAGCTTCGCGATGCACTCGGCGTTCCTCATCCTCTTCGCGTGCCTCTATCACCTGGTCCTGGCGTCCCGCATCGCGGTGGCCCGCCGGGCGGAGAACGACGCGGTGCAGAAGCGCATCCGCGAGGTGGAGGAGCGCGCGCGCACCTTCCGTCTGGTGAGCTCCGGCACGCACGACAGCTTCAGCGGCATGAGCTCCGACGAGAAGTGGCTGGTCGCGTCGGTGAAGGAGATTGAAGGCGCGGTGCAGGCCGCGCTGGAGATCGCCGAGACGGGCCTGCGCACGCACACCTGCGCGGCGTTCCTGCTGGCCTCCGACGACCGGAGCCTCAAGCTCTACGACTGCCGCTCGGGTTCGGAGCGGGTGCAGCGCGACCGCTTCGGCGCGGGTGAGGGCATCATCGGCGGCGTGCTGAAGCGCCGCGCGCCGGTGCGGATGAACTCCGCGCAGGGGCTCAAGGGCGTGACGTACTACGAGGGCGGAGGCCCCGCGGTGCAGGCGCTGCTGGCGGTCCCCATCATCGAGGGCAGCGGCCTGGTGCGCGGTGTGCTCGTGGCGGACCGGTTGGGCAACGAGCCGTTCAGCGACCAGGACGAGAAGCTGCTCACGACCATCGCGGGCGAGGTGCTGCGCTCCATCGAGGTCGAGCGGGTGATGACGTACATCCGCAAGACGCGCGACGAGAAGGACCGCTTCTTCCGCGCCATCGAGGAGTTGAACCGCGCGGGCAGCCCCGAGCAGGTCTTCGCGGCGGTGCTGGAGAGCACCCGTCAGCTGGCGGGGCTGGACTTCTGCGCGGTGACGCTGGTGTCCGAGGTGGACGGCAAGCGGATGCACCGCGTGGCGCGGATGACGGGCGTCACGGCGCAGGGCAAGGCGCTCGAGGGGCGCTCGTTCCCGGACAACAACGGCCTGGTCTCCAACGTGGTGCGCTACGGCGCGCCGCTGCCGGGGCGGGACCTCAAGGCGATGAACCAGCAGATCATCTTCGACGACGAGACGCAGATTCGCGGGCTCGGCGCGCTGAAGATCTTCCCGCTGGTGGCGGGAGACCGCATCCTGGGCACGCTGGTGGCGGGTTCGCGCAAGAAGGCGAACTTCGAGCAGGACGTGCTGCGGATGATCGAGGTCATCGCCATCCAGGCCGCGCAGGCGGTGTTGCGCGCGCAGCTCTACGAGCAGATGGAGCGGATGGCGACGACGGACGGCCTCACCGGCCTGTTCAACCACCGCACCTTCCAGACGAAGGCGGATGAAATCCTGGCCCAGGCGCGCCGCTATCAGCGCAAGTGCTCCGTCATCCTCACGGACGTGGACCACTTCAAGAGCGTCAACGACACCTACGGCCACCCGACGGGTGACCAGGTGCTCAAGGGCGTGGCGCGCATCATCAAGTCGATGGCTCGCGATACGGACATCGTCGCCCGCTACGGCGGCGAGGAGTTCGTCATCGTCATGCCGGAGACGGACGCCAAGGGCGCCTACACCATCTCCGAGCGGATTCGCGAGGCGGTGAAGGCGGAGGTCTTCCAGACCGAGATGGGGCCGCTGAAGATCACGATGTCGCTGGGCATCGCCACCTTCCCGGACAACGGGATGGAGAAGCAGCAGCTCATCGACCTGGCGGACCAGTGCCTCTACCACTCGAAGCGCAACGGCCGGAACCAGTCCGTCACCGTGGCCATCATGCAGGGCGGCCGGAAGCTCCAGGCGGTCGAGGCGTAGCGCGAGTGTCCTCGGCGCCAGCCCCTGGCGCTGTGTCGCAGGCAGGCGGCCTCACGTACAGCGGCGAGGGCGCGAGTCCGGATGCGTTGCATCGACGCCCGGCTCGGGCAGGATGCGCGCCCCATGTCTCCCGTGCCCCTCGCTGTGACCACCAGCACCAAGGTGGATGATGTCCAGATCCAGGAGGCGCGGACTGTCGCGGAGCGCTGGGGCCTTCCGTTCATGCGTCGCCGCGCCAAGGAAGGCATCGCCTCCTGGTTGGGGACGAAGACGGAGGCCTTGATTGTCGTGGGTGGGGATGGCGTGACGCTGTGGGAGCCGGAGGGCTCCTTCGGCTTCGCCGCGGGCATGGCGCACTTGAGGCGGATGCGGCTGCGCGCGGGCGAGCCGGACACCTTCGTGAAGGTGGCGGAGCTTCGTCCTGGAAACTCGGTGCTGGACTGCACGTTGGGGCTCGGGCAGGACGCGTTGGTGGCGGCCCTGGCCGTCGGCCCTTCCGGGAAGGTGGTGGGACTGGAGAAGAGTCTCGCGCTCTGTGTCGTCGTGGCGGAAGGGCTTCGGCGGTACGAGCGGGGCGAGGATTCGTGCGCGGTGGACGTGCTGCACGCCGACGCGCACGAGTACCTGAAGACGTTGCCCTCCAAGTCCTTCGACGTGGTGTTCTTCGACCCGATGTTCGCCAAGCCAAAGAAGGCGCAGCCGGCCTTCGAGGTCCTTCGCCGCTTCGCGGAGCACGCTCCCCTCACTCCCGAGGCACTGGAGGAGGGGAGGCGCGTGGCGCGCCGGTGGGTGGTGGTGAAGGGCGCGCGCTACACCGACGACCTGCGCAAGCTGGGGCTCACGCCGGAACCCATTTCACGCTTCTCAGATGTCGCCTGGGGACGCGTGGCGGCCGCCCCCAGGCGGTAACTCCACCGGGTGGCGTCAGTCCTTCCCCGCGCCCTTGGGCGGACCCTCGCTGCCCATGGGGGACAGCCGCGCGGACAACGCGCCGGCCTGCTCATGCGGCATCTGGTCCCGCGGCGAGCGGTAGTACTGCATGGGTGAGTGGTGCAGGAAGTTCGACACGCGGCTCGTGTAGAGGCACGCGTACTGCTCCACCTGGTAGCCGAAGCGGCTGTTCTCGCTGCCCTCCTTGAAGAGCAGGCCCCAGTACGGATTGAAGCCCTCCTCGACGTCCTCCTCGAGGGTGTCGGCGATGTGGGTCGCCTCCTTCAGCGCGCGGCGCATCCGGTCCAGCTCGGACTTCAACTGCCGCCGCTGTTCGTCCAGGGATTCGCGCTCGGCGGAGGACAGCGGCTCGCGCTCCAGCCTCCGCTCCAGCACGTTCAGCAGTGTCTTGTGGTGATTGACCTCGTCGTCGAGTCGCTCGCGGAGGATCTCCATCTGCGTGAGCGTGCCAATCTCGTTCTGCCGCGTGGCCGTGTAGGTGATCTCATCTTCAATCTCCTGCACCACCATGCACGTGCGCCACAGGGACGACTTCTTCGACTTCAAGATGTCGCCATAGATGTGGTCACCCACGTAGAGGATGTGCTCGCCCCGGTAGCCGGTGAGCTCCTCGAAGCGCGCCAGATTGCCGCCCGAGTACACCTTCCCCCGATCCAGCGACGTGGCCTCCCCCACGGAGCGGCCTTCCTCGGTGGACGTGTCCAGCTCCAGGAACGGGCGCCCGTCCGTGAAGAAGCCCGGCTTGCCCGCGGCCGTCACCACCACGTCGAAGTAGTTCCTCCAGCTGGGGTACTCCGCGAGCTGCCCGTCCAGCAGGTACTTCATCACTGCGTCCGTGTAGTCCCACGCGGAGTTCGTCAGCAGGAAGAGCCGCTTGCCACCCGAGCGAAGCTTGTGCAGCGCGGGCCCGAGCTCTGGATCCAGGAACACATAGCGCCCCAGGTCCTTGCGCACCTCGCGCTTGAGCGAGTTGTCCCGGTGCACCGTGTCGATGGCCTCGCGGATGTCGTCGTAGAGCTTGCCGTAGTCCACGGTCTGCCCCAGCGACTCGAGGAGTTCGATGATGCCCGCGAACAGGCACGTCTCCGGCAGCGCGAACAGCGTGTCGTTCCATGCGAACTGGGGGTTGCGCAGCCGCACGCGCTTGTTGCGGTACAGCTCCCGAGACACCTCGGACTTCAACGGGCGCAGGCCGTGGTAGGCGCGGCCGACGTGGCCGAACCGGTCCATCTTCAAGATGTTCCCGTTCAGCCGGTCCACCGCCAGCCCGCGCATCACGAAGTGATGGTCGTAGAGCAGATGCCCCACCACGGAAGGGTAGTGGTACTCGCTGATGAGCTTGGCCAGCGTCATGTCGAACGACAACTGCTCCAGCCGGCGCATGTGGTAGATGGCCAGCGTGTAGTCCATGTCGAAGCCGATGAGCTCGACGCCGGACATGCGCAGGTTGCGGTTGACGAAGATCTCCCGCGCCCTCGGAACCGTGTCGCTGGCCTCTCGGGGCGTGGTGAGCAGCCGCGTCAGCGCCTCATCGTCGAGGAGCTGCTGGGCCTGTTGCTCCGCGGCCTCGGCGCGCGCTCGGTTGAGTGGAGAACGAAAACTCCCGTGAAGCGGGTCCGGCGAGGGCCCGCCCGGGATGGGACGGAAGGGGGACAGGGTTGGAGCCACGGGACGTCAACACATAACACGTGCCTCTGTCCCCGGCTCGGTCCTTGAGGGCCCTGCACGGGCATGGCACGCTGGAGGACCGCGATGCGTTCGCCTGTCCGACGTCAGCCCTCGGAGTCACCCGAGGAAGTCCATGCGCGCCTGTCCTCCCGGGTCGCCGCGCTCGAGGACCGGGTGCGACGCCTGGAGGCCCGGCTGCGCGCCGCGGCTCCTCGTCCCGTGGAGGCCGCCGCCCGAGGCGCTTCCGGACGGGCAGCCGAGCCGTCGCCCATGGCTCCCCGCCGGGCACGTCCTCGCTGTCCAGGCTGCACCCTGGAGCTCCCTCCGGGTCGACGCGGCGAGTCGTGTGTCTGGTGTGGCTTCGTCTTCTCCGCCGTGAAGCGCCGCCGCCCCGCGGGAAGAAAGAAGCGATGAGCGCCACCTACCGACTGACGGGCCGCATCGAGTCCGGTGAACTGGCGGAGCTGTACGAGGCCGTCCAGGCTCCCTCGGCGGAAGTGGTGGTGAAGCTCTTCCACCCGAAGACCTCGGACCCCGCTTATGCCCTGGACCTGGCCGAGACGACTCGTCAGCTCCAGGCCGTGCGCCACCCGGGCATCCTCCATGTGGTGGACATGGGCGTCGTGCGCCAGCGGCTCGCCGTGGTGCGCGAGGACGTGGATGGCTACCTCCTCGGAACCGCACTCCAGCGCCTCCACACCAAGGAGGTCGTGCTCCCGTACACGGTGGCGCTCTACATCGTCATCCAGTTGTTGGATGCCGTGCAGCAGGCACATGAGGCGGGGGTCCTCCATGGCGCGCTCACGCCCGGCAACGTGGTGTTGGGCCGCAATGGCACCCCCGCGGTCTGCGACTTCGGCGCGATGCGCGCGCTGCTCGCGGTGCCGCAGCTCCGCAAGTCCTTCGCGGGCCGGGGACGCGGGACGTACCGCGCCCCAGAGGTGACTCGTGGAGAGGCCACCAGTGAGGCCTCGGACGTATATTCGCTGGGGGCCATCGCGTATGAGCTGCTCACCCAGCGCGAGCCCATGGCGCCGGGCAATGGGGGGGTCTCCACGCGCCGCAGCGAGGGACTGCCACCGCCCAGCCGGTTGGATCGCCGCATCAACGCGCGGTTGGATCCGATTGTGCTGCGCGCGCTGGAGCCCAATGCCGCGCGCCGGTTCCGCTCGTGCGCGGAGTTCGCGAACGCGCTGCGGAACTTCCTCTCCGCCAGCGGTGGCATGCCGGGCGTGGAGGATGTGCGCCGCTTCGTCAACGAACTGTTCCCCAACGAAGTGAGCATGGCCAGCCTGGCGGCCCCCGCCTTCAAGGAGCCCTTCTCGTTGGAGCCCATCTCCGGCGCGGAGATGGACAACCTGGGCGCCGAGGAGCCCGAAGCCTCCATCGTCCAACGGGCCCCCTACAGCCGGGCGCTCACCGAGGTGGAGGCCGGCGCCGACACGCAGGAGGCCGCGCCGGGCTTCGACGAGTACCGCCCCGAGGAGTACGAGCAGACCTCTGTTCCCACCCGGGAGCCCGAGCCTCGCGCCCCCCAGGAGGATTGGGCGGAGACGACCCAGTCCGGGGGCACCGCGGTGCTCGAGCAGGGCTGGGAGGCACCACCGGGGGCGGCGCCGCCGAAGCCTCGCCGGCAGTTGGTGCCCCAAGGCGGAGGCGTGGGGCAGGGCGGCACCCGAGTCGCCGCGCGCAACGCGAGGATGCGGGTGGTGGAGGACTTCTCCACGCCCATGCCTCCGGACGACGACGAGGAGTTCTCCGTCGCGGGGCGTCGCGCGGCTGCTCGTGCGAAGCGTCCGCCGCCGCCCGTGGAGAAGGGGCCCCCGACGGTGCCCGACGCGTTCCCCGCCTTGTTGGCGCGCGGGAGCCCTCGCGATGACGTCGCGATGCCTCCGCCGTCGGAGCCCTCGCTACCGGCTTCCAAGGGCGCGACCCCGAACACCACCGAGCGGAAGATCCTCCGGACGCAAGACCGCCGCGTGCGGATGCTCGCGGTCGCCGGGGTGGTGGCGCTGATCGGGGTGTCGACGCTCGTCATCACCACCTCGGGCGCGGGGGATGGTGCGCCGGAGCCCGAGGCCGCCGCGGTGCCCGAGGACGCCCCCGTGGCTCCGCCTCCGCCCATGCCGATCCAGCCGCCCCCGCCTCGGCCGAAGGCCATCGCGGAAGCCGCGGCGCCCGAGCCGGAGCGCGTCGTCGAGGACGTGACGGACGAGCCCGTCGCGCACGTGAAGGCGCCGCCCAAGTCACAGCGGGGTTTCCTCTCCGTGACGACCAACGTGCCCGCGAAGGTGTATCTCGACGGAGTGCTCATCAGCCGCTCGACGCCCCTCAAGCGCTATCCGTTGCGCATCGGGCAGCATCAGGTCCGCGTGGTCGCGTTGGCGACGCACGAGCCGCAAGAGGCCGCCGTCCGCATCCAGCGCGGCAAGGACTACCAGTTGTCGGTGTTGGACTTCCGCCCCCTGTCTCGACGGTGAACATGGATCGCACTCGAATCTTCGTCGTCGAGGACCAACCCCAGCTGCTCAAGAACCTGCTCAAGGTGTTGAGCACCTTCGAGGAGCTGGAGCTGGTGGGCAGCAGCCAGGAGGGCGAGGCGGCGGTGGAGGACATCGTCCGCGTCCGGCCCCACCTCGTGCTGCTCGACCTGGAGCTGCCGGGCATCAACGGCATCCAAGTGACGCAGAAGGTGAAGCGCCAGGCGCCCGAGGTGGAGATCCTCATCCTCACCTCGTTCGACGACGAGCAGAAGGTCTACGAGGCCATCCAGGCTGGGGCCTCCGGCTACCTGGTGAAGCGCGTGGGGCCGGAGAAGATCCGGGCCGGCATCCAGGAGGTGATGGGGGGCGGTACGGTCCTGGAGCCCATCATCGCCCGCCGGTTCTGGAACTACTTCCAGTCCGTCCAGGCGAAGCCCGCCACGCCCGAGAAGAAGGCGGACAACCCGTGGAAGCTCACGCCCACCGAGTTCGAGGTGCTGCGCTACGTGGCCAAGGGGCTGTCCAACGCGGAGGTGGGGCAGGTGATGACGCTCGAGCGGCGGACCGTCCGGACGCACCTGTCGCATATCTACCGGAAGATGGGCGTCAACTCCCATGTGGAGGCCGTGGTGATGGCCCTGCGTGAAGGTGTCGTGGACCTGTAGCCCCGCGCTGTATACGTTGGGGACCTATGCGCAAGGCTTCCCCGAAGTCCGCTCCCGCTCGCGCGGCGGACCCCGCCCTCAAGTCCCTGTTCGAAGTGCACGAGGCCACGCTGCCCAACGGCCTCCAGGTGCGCCTGCTGCCCAACCGCCAGGCGCCCGTCGTCAGCCTCTACACCTTCTTCAACGTGGGCAGCCGCAACGAGCGGCCCGGCATCACCGGCATCAGCCACCTGTTCGAGCACATGATGTTCAACGGGGCCAAGAAGTACGGCCCCAAGATGTTCGACAAGACGCTGGAGGCCAACGGCGGAAGCTCCAACGCGTACACGTCCCACGACATGACGGTGTACTACGACGACTTCGCGTCGGACGCGCTGGAGACGGTGCTGGACCTGGAGTCGGACCGGATGCGCTCGCTGCGCATCTCCCAGGACATGCTCACCAGCGAGCGCGAGGTGGTGAAGGAAGAGCGCCGCGTCCGCACGGACAACGACATCGGCGGGATGATGGACGAGGAGCTGGGGACACTCGTCTACAAGGCCCATGCGTACCGCTGGCCCGTGATTGGCTGGATGGCGGACATCGACGCCATCTCCCGCGAGGACTGCCAGACGTACTTCCGCACGTACTACGCCCCCAACAACGCGATGCTCTACATCGCCGGCGACATCGACCCGAAGAAGACGCTGGCCCTGGTGCGCCGCTACTACGGCGACATCCCCCGAGGACCCGCGCCGCTGCCCGTCATCAACGCGGAGCCCGAACAGCGCGGTGAGCGCCGCTCCACCGTGCGCCACCCCGCGCAGTCCCCGGCGGTGATGATCGGCTACCGGGGCCCCGCCGCGCGCGACGAGGACACCCTGGCCTTGGACGTGGCGCAGTATGTGCTCACCAAGGGGGAGGGGAGCCGGCTGACGCGCTCGCTGGTGTACGAGCAGAAGCTCGTGGTGGGCGTGGGGCTCGACTGGTCGTGGCGCATCGACCCAGGCACCGTGCTCTTCTTCCTGGAGCTCAAGCCCGACTCCGATCCGCAGAAGGCCGAGGCCGCGCTGTACGCGGAGTTGGAGAAGCTGGCGCGCGACGGCATCACCGAGCGCGAGCTCCAGAAGGCGCTCAACAACCTGCGATCAGACCACCTGCGCGAGCTGGGCACGAACAATGGCCGCGCCCACGCGATGGGCAACTACGAGGCCCTGCTGGGCGACTGGCGGCACGTGCTCACCCTGCCTTCCGCCTACGCGGCCGTGACGAGCGAGAAGGTGAAGGCCGCCGCCGCGAAATACCTCATCCCCGAGCGCCGCTCCGTCGTGACGCTGCTGCCCGCGCCCTCCGAGGCGTGAGGCCGGACTGACAAGGAAAGCTGAAGCAACCCATGGCCTCCCGCAAGAGCCGCTCCCCGAAGTCCTCCCCGCGCCGCGCCGCGAAGAAGGCGCCGTCCCGCGCGAAGAAGCCGGCGTCCACGAAGTCCGCCCCCACCAGTCGTCCCCTGGTGTTCCCCTCGCTGCACGAGAGCACTACGTCCAGCGGCCTGAAGGTCGTTGCCGCCGAGCGCGGCCCGCTGCCCATGGTGTCCATGCGGCTGGTGATTCGCGCTGGAAGCTCCACGGACCCCGCGGGCAAGCATGGCATCGCGGACTTCGCCGCGCGGCTGCTGCGCCGAGGCACTCGCCGGATGACGGCGGAGGCCATCGACGAGGCCGTGGAGTTCGTCGGCGCGAGCCTGGGCGTGGGCGTGGGCGAGGACACGCTGTCGGTGGCCATCACCACACCGGCCGAGCACTTCGCGCAGATGTTGGAAGTCATGGGCCAGCTGGTGATGGAGCCCACCTTCCCGGAGTCAGAGGTCGCCGACGCGCGCGAGCGGGCCCTGGCCCAGTTCGCCAACGATCTGGATGAGCCGTCCGTCATCGCCGACCGCGCCATGGTGCGTGCCCTGTGGGGAGACCATCCCTACGGGCATGACGTCAGCGGCTCGACGAAGACGGTGAGCACCTTCACCCGCGATGACGCGGTTCGCTACCACCAGGAGCGGTTGGGGCCCAAGGTGGCCATGCTGGTGGTGGTGGGCGCGGTGGACCCGATGAAGGTGGCCCAGGCGGCGGAGAAGGCCTTCGCCGGATGGGCGGGGGGGCCCGACGCGCCCATGGTCATCCCCGCGCTGGCCCGTGTCGTGGGCGCCGGCCGCGTGGTGGTGGTGGACAAGCCGGACCAGACGCAGTCCCAGGTGCGCCTGGGGGGCCCTGGCTATCGCATGGGCCACGAGGACTACTTCCCGGCCACCGCGATGAACATCGCGCTGGGCGGTGGCTTCACGTCCCGGTTGATGAACGAGGTCCGCGTCAACCGGGGCCTGACGTACAGCATCGGCTGCTGGTTCGACGCGATGAACGCGGCGGGCATCTTCGCGCTGTCGACGTTCACCAAAACGGAGTCGACCCGGGAGATCATCGACGTGTCGCTGGGCGAGATCACCAAGGTGCGCGACTCGGGCATCAAGCCGGGCGAGCTGCGCGACGCGCAGACGTACATGAGCGGCCTCTACCCGCTGCGCACGGAGACGAACGAGTCCATCGCGCACAGCATCGCCGACATGCGCCTGAACGGGCTCGGGGATGACTGGGTGGAGAAGTTCCGTGATCGGCTGCGGGCCGTGACGCCCAAGCAGGTCTCCGCGGTGGCGCGGAAGTACTGCTTCGCGGAGGCGCCCGCCGTGGTGGTGCTGGGCAAGGCCGACGCGGTGAAGAAGCAGCTGCGCGGATTGGGCCCCATCACCGTGGTGCCGGCGTCGGAGTACGAGTGACGGAGGTTCGCATCCTCTTCGAGGGAGGCGGGCTGCTGGTGGTGGACAAGCCGCCCGGGGTGCCGGTCATCCCCGGGCGCGATGGCGGCGCGTCGTTGCGGGACGAGCTCGAGTCGCGTCGCGGGCAGAAGATCTTCGTGGTCCATCGGTTGGACCGCGACACGTCTGGGGCGCTGGTCTTCGCGCTCGATGCGCGGACACATCGCTCGCTCTCCGTGGCCTTCGAGTCCGGCAAGGTGCGCAAGCGCTACGTCGCGTTGGTGGAGGGGCGGCTGGATGAGCCTCGCCTCGTGGACGCGCCGTTGATTGCCGCTCGCAAGGGCCGCATGCGCGTGGCGAGAGCGGGGGAGTCCGAGGCGAAGCCCTCGCGGACGCGGGTGCGTCCGGTGGAGAGTTTCGACCGGGCGACGTTGGTGGAGGCCGAGCCACTCACCGGCCGCACGCACCAGATTCGAGTCCACCTGCTTTCGCTGGGTCACCCGCTGCTGCTCGACCACCAGTACGGCCGGGACGAGCCCGTGACGGAGAAGGACCTGGGCGGGGAAGGGGCGGCCGTCGTTCTCGACCGCACGCCCTTGCATGCCGCGCGAGTCGAATGGCCCGAGCTGCCGGGAGTGGCGGCCAGGGCGGTGGATTCGCCGCTGCCGGTGGACATGGCTCGTGCCCGGGACTTGCTGCGCCTCTCCTCTCGCTGAGGCGCGGCGGTGTGAGGGGCGGCTACCGGACCCCGAAGGCGTTGGAGATTCCCTTCACTCCAAACCGGTCGGAGACCTGAAGCTTCGCGCCGGTGCTCTGGCCGTCCACGGTGACGCTCTGCACGCAGACACCCCCGACGAACCGGTCCAGGGATGACGGCGCGACACGTCCCGTGCCCGCGTTGAGGGACAGGTCCACCTTCTCCTCGAACTCCGCCGCGCGAGGCCCCAGGGCCCGGACGGTGATGACGAAGGGCTGTCCCTGCTGCTGCTCCTCCACGGGAATGAACTCGAAGCCGGTGATGTCGCCCTCGGCCATGGGTGTTCCCGTCCGTGTGCCGCCGTCGGGATTCGAGCCCGCGTCCGTGGCGAAGACTCCCGCGTCGGGGGGCGTCGGGGTCCCCGCGTCGTTGCCGGGCTCGACGTCGTTGCGCAAGACGAAGCCCTGGAGGCGGCTGGCCTCGCGCCCATCCTCGAGGACGACGCGCACGTCATGGACACCGGGCGCGAGTGCCGCCGGTAGATTCACGTCGAGCGTGCTGTCTTCGTCGATCTGGAGCAAGGGCGCCTCCACCGTGCCGAACCACAGGCGCACGCCAAGCTCCGCTCGGGCCTCCTGGCGGGAGTAGTCCACGCGGACGGGGACCATTGCTTCGAGCGTGACGCGGATGACGCCCGGGTAGCCGACCTGGGCCTCGCGGGGGCTGATGGACGCGATGCGCGGGGCGGGCAGCGCCGTGTCCGAATCACACGCGGACAGCAGCAGGACAAGTAGCACGAGGATGGCTCGGCTCATGGCTCGAACCTCAGTCCCACCAGGGTCGACACGCCCCCCAGTTGAGCGTCGAGCAGGGGCGTCCTCGCGGGAGCCCAGGCGCCGCGAACCTCTCCCAGCGCGCTCCAGCGCCCGAATCGGTACGCGCCCTGGACGGCCAGGAATGCCATGCCCGAAAGCTTGCTCTCTTTCACTTCCGCCTGGAAGTCGCTGAGGAGGCGATGACGGAAAGGCGCCACTCCGCCTCCTGCTCGAATGTGCAGGCGAAAGGCGGCCGCATCGAGCAGCTCCGCGCGCACCGATGCGAGGACCGGGACTGCGAGCACCTGGGATTGAACCTCGCCCAACGTGCCCACTGGCCCGCGGAAGCTGGCGCCGCGCATGCCCACCTCCAGCTCCGCGGCCAGCCGTCCTCCCCACCACGGACTCGTCAACGAAGCTCCCAGCGCCCCAGACGGGCCTGAGTTCTTGCCTCGAGCAAACGTGCCACCAGCCAGCAGGTGGAACGCCGGACGCCACGCGACTCGTGACTCCGCGTCGGCCCGAGCGTCAGGCTGGCGCGGGGTGGAGTCACGAATCACCATTGCCTGGACGCGTGCTTCCTCCTGGGCTTCTCCCCGCACCACGGCGGTGACCGTGGTCGCCTCCGGGGCCGGCACGACGCGGAAGCTCACGAGCTCACGTCCCGTGGAGTTCTCGAGCGTGGCACCGTCGATGGAGGGCTTCAGCTGACGCGCGTCGAGCGGCACGTCGGCGGCGACGAGCAACCATCCTCCCCGCGTGGGTAGGGGGGAGGGGATGAGCGCCGCGACGCGAGGACTCGTGCGGGGGACATCGAGCGGGGCGGCCGCATCCGTGCGCAGCTCGCCGCGAGTGGCGAGGACTCGCGCCGCGTTGATGCCTGGAGGGACCTCCACTCGAACGCGCGCCTTGCCGCGTGCATCCGCCTGGACGGGGCCGAAACGTGCCTCGCCCAACCACACCTCGACTGAGGCGCGTGGCGCTGTCGCCACGTCGAGCGTCGTATGCCCCAGCAACGGCAACCGGAAGACGGTCGCCTCGGGCGGACCCTCACGTGCCTCCACCCAGAAGATGAAGACAGCGACCAGGGGATGGCGGATGGAGGGAGGTGTCCAACGGAAGGTCCGGACAAGGCCTTCGTCCAGCCGCTCCTCGGCGAAGCGCCCGGACGAAGCCGCCGCCCGCACGGGCCCCGTGCCCGAGGGGACACGGACCGCCAGGGAGACAGCGGAGTCCCGGCCGAGGATGACTCGGGCCGGGGTGGCCACCACCTTCAGCGAGGGAGTGCTGGAGGGGGCCGCCGCCATGGCCGCCGACGCGACCACGGTCAGCAAGAGGAACGGCAGCAAGGGCGGCGGGCGGGTTCGCACGAGCGGTCCCGCCAAACTTCGCCCTCCCGCCTTGCTCCGGTCAATCCCCGCTAGCGGGGGATTCGCTGCCAGCCTCGTCCGGCGGCGCATCCATCGGGGCGGCCTGCGGCTTGTCCGCCGGGCCGCTGGCGTTGCGCACGGGCGGGCTGAAGGCGGGCTTCTCCGTGGGGGCGCCGCCGCGTCCGTGAACCAGCGTCTTGGTGTCGGTGCGGAAGGTGAGGTCCACCTTGTCGCCCCGCACCGCCGTCACCAGGCCGATGCCAAACGTCGGATGCTGGATGACCTGGTCCACCTGATACGTGTCCTTCGGGCTGTAGCGGGGGGCGTTGGCGATGTCCTTGCCCGCCAGCTGCTCCTCGAAGGAGATGATGATCTTCTCGGCCCTGGCCGAGGAGGCGGAGGAGCCGCCGCTGGAGGACGCCCGGCTCGCGCGCGGGGTGCTGCTGCTGGACGTGGGACGGTCCGTCGTGCCGGGAGCCCCGCGGTAGGCGTGGTCCCCGTTGCAGGTGTTGCAGCGCACCCGTGCGATCTTCGTCCCCACCATCGCCAGGATGGTGTGCGCGAGGGTGAGCTTGCAGCGGGTGCAGTACGCATCCACCTCGCCGCCGACCTTTTGAGTTGCCATGTTCGTCTGTGTTCTCGGCCCCGCGCGCCTCGCGGACGCAGGGCATGGAAGGAAAGGGGCGCGGAACATAAACGCATCGCTTCGAAGTGAGGTAGTCCCTTCGACGCACGCCCTCCTGCTGGAGCCGGGCTCGGGCCAGGGAGGGAACACTTCGCTTGTGCCCCCCGTCCTGGCACGTAAGAGTAGGCGCCTGAACGCATGACCACGCAGACCCCCAGCAAGCCGGCCCAGGAGCCAGGGCTTTTCGTCCAGACGGTGGCCGGCTTCGGCAAGGGCCTCATCGACGTCGTCTCCAGCATTGGTGGCGTCGTGACGCTGGCCGTGGATGTGGCCCGTTGGAGCGTCCGCCGCCCCTTCCGGCTGCACAACCTGTTCACCCAGTTGGACTTCGTGGGGGTGGGGTCCATCTTCATCGTCGGGCTGACGGGCCTGTTCACCGGCATGGTGTTCGCCCTGCAAACCTCGACGGCGTTCCAGCTCTTCGACGCGGAGAGTCTGGTGGGGCCCACGGTGGCGCTGACGCTCACCCGGGAGCTGGCGGCCGTGTTCTCCGCGCTGATGGTCACCATGCGCGCCGGCTCCGCCATGTGCACGGAGCTGGGCACCATGCGCGTCACGGAGCAGGTGGATGCGCTGGAGACCATGGCCGTCAACCCGGTGCAGTACCTGCTGGTGCCCCGGGTGCTCGCCGGCCTGTTCATGGTCCCCATGCTCACCGTCCTGTTCAGCACGGCGGGCATGGCGGGGGCCTACTTCGTCGCCGTCGGTGGGCTGGGCATCTCTCCTGGCACCTTCCTGACGCGCACCCAGCAGTGGCTGGAGCCCGCGGACATCTACGAGGGTGTCACCAAGGGCGCCATCTTCGGTGTCTCCGTGGCGCTCATCTGTTGCTACAAGGGTTTCAACGCCTCCGGCGGCGCCAAGGGCGTGGGCCAGGCGACGACCGAGGCGATGGTGGCCAGCGCGCTGTCCATCTTCATCCTCGATTTCATCTTCGGCATCGCGATGCACTGATGGCTGCCCAGGGTTCATCCGATTCGGCGGCAGGCGCGTCCACGAAGCCGATGATTGAAATCGTGGACCTGCACAAGACCTTCGGTGAGAACAAGGTCCTCACGGGCATCAACCTCACCGTGCCCGCGGGCAGCACGTGTGTCATCCTGGGCGGCTCCGGCTCCGGGAAGACGGTGTTGATGAAGCACATGATTGGACTGCTCCGCCCGGACAGCGGCCAGGTCATCATCGACGGCGAGGACATCGTCCCCCTCGGCGTCGAGGGCCTCCAGCGCGTGCGCAACAAGTTCGGCATGGTGTTCCAGGCCGCGGCGCTCTTCGACTCGATGACGGTGTTCGAGAACGTGGCCTTCCCGCTGCGCGAGCACACCCGGCTCTCCGAGGACGAACTGCACGACAAGGTCCGCGCCAAGCTGGACCTGATGGGGCTCAAGCGGGAGGTGGAGTCCAAGTTCCCGTCGGACCTGTCCGGCGGCATGCGCAAGCGGGTGGGGCTGGCGCGCGCCGTGGTGCTGGACCCCAAGATCGTCCTCTATGACGAACCCACGACGGGGCTGGACCCCATCACCACGGACTACGTCGACGAGATGATCCTCGCGGCCCAGAAGGGGCTGGGCGTCACCAGCGTGGTCATCAGCCACGACATCTCCTCCGCCTTCAACGTGGCGGATCAGATTGCGTTCTTGTCGAAGGGCGTCATCGTGGCCAATGGCCCTCCCGCGCAGCTGCGCGAGTCCGAGCACCCCGCGGTGAAGGTGTTCCTGGAGACGTGGTTCGGAAAGAATTGAGGGGCGTGTCCCGGAACGGGTCCGCTTTCAGGAAAATGTGGCACTCCGGATGCAAAACGCTAGAGTCGCGCCCGGCCGGTAGCCCTCGGAGTCACACCAGGTGAAGAAGCTCGTTACGCCCTTCCGTGTTGGCCTGTTGGTCATCGCCGCGGGGGCCTTTTTCGTCGCCTTCGTGTTGTTCGCGCGCGAGGGCGGCCTGAGCGCCAGTGACTCCACACGTGTCTGGGCGTACTTCCGGGATGCGTCCGGCCTCGCCGTGCGCGGCCGCGTGCAGATCGCCGGCATCCGGGTGGGAGAAATCGATGAAATCTCCCTGGAGGGCACACGCGCCCGCGTCATCCTGAAGATTCGCAAGGACGTGGACCTGCGCGAGGACGCGGTCCTCACCAAGCGCTCGGAGTCGCTGCTGGGCGACTACCTGTTGGATTTGAACCCCGGCACCGAGAGCGCGCCCAAGCTGGAGGAGGGCGGGCAGATCCGCCGGGTCATCGACACGCAGGGGATGGAGGCCATCTTCGAGTCGCTGTCGCAGATCACCTCCGACATCCAGCAGGTGACGGGCGCGCTGCGCGAGGTGCTGGGTGGAGAGCGCGGCGCCGGTTCGCTCCAGCGCATCGTCGAGAACCTGGTCCGGCTGTCGGACTCCGTGGACGCCACGGTGCGCCGCAACGCGGACCGGCTGGACGTCATCCTGTCGAACTTCGAGGGTGTGTCCTCCGACGTGCGGACCATCACCCAGAGCAACCAGGCCGACGTCGGCCGCATCGTCGACAACATCGAGTTCATCACCCGCGACGTCCGTGAGGTGCTCGCCAGCGTCAAGAGCATCGTTGGAAGCGGGGAGGGCGACTTCAAGGAGAGCGTGGCCAGCCTGAAGCAGACGCTGACCAAGCTGGACAGCACGCTGGGCAACCTCGAGGAGATCACCCGCAAGGTGAAGGACGGCGAGGGCGCCGCGGGCGTGTTGTTGACCGATGAGAGCGTGGGCCGCGAGGTGCGCGAGACGGTGCAGGATGTGGCCCGCTTCGCCTCCAAGCTCACCGACCTGCAGGCGGAGGTGGGCATCCAGAGCTCGTACCTGGCCGCGCAGGGCCGCTCGAAGAACGTGTTCTCCGTCCGCCTCATCCCCAAGCCGGACAAGTACTACCTGCTGGAGCTGGTGGATGACCCGCGCGGCACCGTCAGCACGGAAGTCGTGCAGACCAACCCTCCGTCCGAGGGCGACCCCGTCATCCAGACCCGCAAGGTGACGAAGGAGAGCTTGAAGGTCAGCGCGCAGTTCGCCAAGCGCTGGTACTTCACGACCCTGCGCGTGGGCCTCATCGAGTCCACGGGTGGCGTGGGCGCGGACCTCCACCTGTTCGAGGACGCCCTCACGCTGAAGCTGGACGCCTTCAACTTCGCGGCGGACGAGCTGCGCTACCCCCGCCTGCGCGCCACGCTCCGGGCCCAGGCCTTCGACCACCTGTTCGTGGTCGCCGGCATGGACGATATGCTCAATGCCCAACAGCGCGACACGGTGACGCAGCGGCTCATCGCCGGCCGCGACTTCTTCGTGGGCGGTGGCCTGTACTTCACCGACGACGACCTGAAGGCCATCATCGCGGCCACGGGCGTTCCGGCCTTCTGAACCCACGCGTTGAGCGCCTGCGCGGCTTGACGCCGGGCGCAAAACCGCGTACCCGGCACGGGCACGGGGCTCCTGGTTGATCGCCGTGCTCCCTCGGCCTACCCAGGAAGCTCGCATGACCCTGCTCGTCGTTGGCTCAGTCGCCTTGGACTCGCTGGAGACTCCCTTCGGACAGAAGGAGGACGTCCTCGGCGGTTCTGCTACGTACTTCTCCACGTCCGCGTCGTTCTTTGTTCCCACGCGCGTGGTGGCGGTGGTGGGCGAGGACTTCCCCGAGGCTCACCTGAGCTTCCTCAAGGGGCGTGAAATCGACCTTGAGGGCCTCACCCGCGTGCCCGGCCGGACCTTCCGTTGGAAGGGCCGCTATGGCTACGAGCTGAACGAGGCGACGACGCTGGACACCCAGCTCAACGTCTTCCAGACCTTCTCTCCGGACCTGCCCGCGGGCTACCGCGACACGCCCTACGTCTTCCTGGGCAACATCCATCCGGAGCTCCAGTCGCGCGTGTTGGACCAGGTGCGCTCGCCCAAGCTGGTGGCCGCCGACACGATGAACTTCTGGATCAAGGGCAGCCGCGACGCACTGCTCAAGACGCTCGAGCGCGTCAACCTCCTCTTCGTCAACGATGCCGAGGCCCGCCAGCTCGCGGGTGAGCACAACGTGGTGAAGGCCGCCCGCGCCATCCTGCGCATGGGCCCCGAGCGCGTCGTCATCAAGCGCGGCGAGTACGGCGCGCTGCTCTTCGACAAGGAGCACGTCTTCGCCTGCCCGGCGTTCCCCCTGGCCGAGGTCTTCGACCCGACCGGCGCCGGAGACACCTTCGCCGGTGGCTTCATGGGCACGCTCGCCACCTCCGCGGTCGGCGTGGATTCCTCCCTGCTTCGCCGGGCCATGGTGATGGGCAGCGTCATGGCCTCGTTCACCGTGGAGAAGTTCAGCCTGGAGCGGCTGCGCGAGGTGACCCGTCCCGAGATTCACGCGCGGTTCGCGGAATTCCGGAAGCTGACCCACTTCGACGACCTGGGTCCGCTGGAGCGTTGATCCTTCGAAGGGGAGGGCGGGGTCCCGCCCTACCCACGAACTTGACGTTGGATTCAGGCAGTCCCTAGGCTCCCATGCTTTGGTGCTCGGGGAAGGAAGCAGGTTGAGCGATAACCGAAAGTCCGCGCGAGTCCCGACGCTGCTTCGCTGCTGGTGCGAGGCGGACAACGTCACGCTGTATGCTCGCATCGCGAATCTGAGCGAAGGGGGTCTCTTCCTTCGCACGAGCACGCCGCTGGCTCGAGGGGCGCGAGCGGTGCTCCGGTTGACGCCGGGAGATCATCCCGAGGTGCAGGCCGAGGCCACGGTGGTGTGGCTGCGGGATGGGGAGGACAAGAGCTACCCGCCGGGGATGGGGCTCCAGTTTGAATCACTGGATGCGGAAACCTTGGGGCGGCTCCGGCGGATTATCTCCCAGCAGCAGAAGAACCCCGTGAAGGCGGTCTGGGCCGGCTGAACGCCGGGCGGTACCGACCGAGGCATCCATGCGTATCGCCGTCATCTCCGACATCCACTCCAACATCGAGGCGCTCACCGAGGTGCTCCGGGTCACCGAGCACCAGAAGGTCGACCGCATCGTATCCCTGGGGGACATCGTCGGTTATGGGGCGTCGCCCAACCCGTGCTGTGAGCTGGTGCGCTCGGTGGCGGAGGTGACGCTCCTGGGCAACCACGACGCCGCGGTGGCGGGGCGGATGGACTATTCGTACTACTACGACGCTGCCCGGCACGCGCTGGACTGGTCCGCCAACGTCCTCACGGACGAGAACATGGCGTGGCTGCGCAGCCTCCCGTACACGTATCGCATCGGCGACGTGGGCTTCTGCCACGGCTCGCCCATCGACCCGAAGGCGTACGAGTACATCTTCGCGCTGGAGCAGGCGCGGGAGCTGACGCCCTACGTGGAGGAGCTGCCGGAGGTGACGTTCATCGGCCACAGCCACCTGTGCCGGGCGTTCGCCATTGGCAATGGCGAGGTGAACGACGTGGTGGCCCAGAAGTTCGGCATCCGCCGGGGCTACAAGTACATCATCTCCGTGGGCAGCGTCGGGCAGCCGCGCGACTACGACAACCGGGCGTGCTTCGTCATCTGCGACACGGACGCGCGCACGGTGGAGTATGTCCGGGTGGAGTACGACATCGAGACGGCGGCGCAGAAGATCTTCGACGCGGACCTGGCGCTCAACTTCGGCAAGCGCCTGTTCCTCGGGGTTTGACGCGCTGCTTTCGGAAAACTGGGCACGGCCGGGGGAAATGAAATAAACCGGGTCTGTGCGCCCCCAGGTCCTCCGAGTGTCCCTCCGGCCCTTCGCGGCCCTCTTGTCCGCCCTCGTGCTGGTGTTGTCGGCCTGCCGTCGTGAGCCGCCGCCCGCGTCCGCCGAGTACGAACAGGCCAGCCGCCAGTTCACCGAGCTGTACGCGCAGAAGCTCGACGAGGCCTATCTGGATCCCCAGATGGGCACCATCGAGGCGACGCTGCAGCGTGTGCCCCAGGACAGCGTGGATGCGCCCGCCTCGCGCGAGCTGCTCCAGCGCATCCATCAGAACCGCGCGCGCATGCAGGAGGCCGCCAACAGCCGGCAGAAGGCGGTGGCCAGTGCTCGCGAGCTTCCGCCAGGCGTGCCCTCCACCGCGCTGACGCCCCTGCCTCCGCCTGCCCCTCCCGCCGCCGAGGAGGTGGATGCGGGGACGCCCGACGCGGGCCCGGTGAGCGGTCCCCAGACGGGGACCCCGGCAAGCGAGCTGGTCGCCGGCTTCCGTGGCTGCTTCAAGCGGGGCCAGCCCATCAACCTGGAAGGACGGGGCATCCGGGAGGCGTGGGAGATGAGTGACAGCACGTCCTGCCGCCTGGAGTACCCGGGCCACGTGGGCGTGGTGCTCCTCACCGAAGAGGGCAAGGTTCTGACTTTGTTGCCCAAGAGCTCCGTGCGAACGGTGACTCAGACGCTGGATGCCGGGACGCAGCCCCCCACGGGGACTGGCGCCGGCCGTTAGTCAAAGACGCCCATGAACGACCAGACCTTCATGAAGTTGATGCGGTTGTTGCCCAAGTCCGCCGTCTCCACGGTGGTGGGAATGGCCACGCGAGTGCCCGTGCCCGCCCCCGTCCATCAGGCGGCCATGCGTGCGTTCGCCCGGTCCTACAACGTGGACATGGCGGAGGCCGAGCACCCCATCGAGCACTACCCGACGTTCGCCCAGTTCTTCACCCGGGGCCTCAAGCCGGGCCTGCGTCCCATCGACCCGGACGAGAAGTCCGTCGTGTCGCCCGTGGATGGCCGCGTGTCCCAGGTGGGCTACTCGGAGCACGGCCGGTGCCTCCAGGCCAAGGGCATCGAGTACACGGTGGATGAGCTGCTGGGCGACGCGGAGGCGGCGAAGCCGTTCCACGGTGGCGCCTGGACGACCATCTACCTCTCTCCGCGCGACTATCACCGCATCCACGCGCCGCTGGCGGGCACCATCACCGGCTACGCGTACATCCCCGGCGAGTTCTGGCCGGTGAACCCGGCGTCGGTGATGAACAAGCAGTCGCTGTTCTGCGTGAATGAGCGGCTGGTGACGTACCTCCAGACGGCGGCGGGGCAGTGCGCGGTGGTGAAGGTGGGCGCCACGTGTGTGTCGCGCATCAAGGCGTCCTACGACGACATCACCACGCACACGGGGCAGCCGGGCAAGGTGCACCGCTACCAGGAGGGCTACAAGGTGGAGAAGGGCGGCGAGCTGGGCCGCTTCGAGATGGGCTCCACCGTCATCCTCTTGTTCGAGGCCGGCCGCGTGAAGTGGGAGTCGAGCCTGCAGCCGGAGGCGCCGCTCCGGCTGGGGCAGCGCATCGGAGTGTTGCCGTGAGTCAGAAGATTGTCGCCGTCAAGGGCATGAACGACCTGTTGCCAGGGGAGATTGAAATCTGGCAGCACGTCGAGCGCCTGATGCGAGAGCTGTTCGGCCGGTTCGGCTACAGCGAGATTCGCACGCCCATCGTGGAGGACACGTCGCTCTTCGTGCGCAGCGTGGGCGAGGAGACGGACATCGTCGGCAAGGAGATGTACACCTTCGACGACAAGGCCGGCCGCAGCCTGTCTCTGCGCCCCGAGGGCACGGCTCCCGCGGCGCGCGCGTACATCGAGCACTCCATCCTGAACCAGGAGCCGCTGACGCGCTGGTACTACATGGGGCCGATGTTCCGGTACGAGCGGATGAAGACGGGCCGCTACCGGCAGTTCTATCAAATCGGCGCGGAGGCCTACGGCTCGAAGGAGGCCGCCCAGGACGTCGAGGTGATGGACATGGTGACCCAGTTCCTCCAGGCGCTGGGGCTCCAGGACATCACGCTCAACCTCAACTCGCTGGGGGACGAGGCCTGCCGGCCCGCCTACTACGAGAAGCTGGTGGAGTACCTCAAGGCCCACCGCGAGGAGCTGTGTGGGGACTGCCACCGGCGACTGGAGACGAACCCGCTGCGCGTGCTCGATTGCAAGAACGAGACGTGCCAGGCGGTGGCCGCCAGGGGCCCCAGCGTGCTCGAGTTCCTGTGCGAGCCGTGCCGCGCCCACTTCGACGATGTGCAGCGCAAGCTGACGGCGCTGGGCGTCCGGTTCGTCGTCAATCCGCGCATGGTTCGCGGCCTGGACTACTACACGCGCACCGTCTTCGAGTTCATCGCGTCCCACCCCGCGCTGGGCACCGCCAGCACCGTGGGCGGCGGTGGCCGCTATGACAAGCTGGTGAAGAGCCTGGGCGGGCCCGACGTGCCCGCCGTGGGCTTCGCGTGTGGCGTGGACCGGCTGGTGTTGCTGCTGAAAGAGAGCCAGCAGAAGTTCGCCGTCACCCCGGACCTGTTCATCGCGGTGGCGGACGCGGGCTCGAACGACGCGGCCTTCACCCTGGCGAGCCGCCTGCGGCGCGAGGGGCTGCGCGTGGACTTCGACACCCGGGGTGGCAGCCTCAAGAGCCAGATGAAGCGCTCCGACAAGAGCGGGGCGACCTTCACGCTCGTGCTCGGAGAGCAGGAGACCACCAGCGGCCAGGCGAAGCTCAAGCGCATGGCCGGCGGGGACCCGATTCCCGTGGCGCTCGACGACATCGCACGCACAGTGCGAGCCCACGCCGAGGCTCCTCAGGTCGGTCCTTCAGGGAATTGAAGGGTTCAAATACGAATCCCCAGGTATCCCAAGGATTCGTTGGAAACCCGAGGCTCCTTGTAAGTACTGGGAAATTCTAGAGGATTCCAAAGGGACTCAGTCGCTCCGCCCGGGTTGCTGCGGTAGACTCGGGCGGAAATGTCCAGTGAGTTCCAACCCACCGGTTCGCCTTCGGCCATGCGCTGGATTCCCGTACGGGGAGACAGCATGTGGCCGTCGCTGCGGTCGGGGGACCTGGCTGGAGTGGCGCCGCTGACGCGGGAGCCCCGGCCGGGTGAGGTGGTGCTGGCGCGTTTCGACGATGCGCTGGTGCTGCACCGGGTCCAGGCACTGCGCCAAGGCCATTGGTCACTGCGAGGTGACAATGCGCCGGGCGAGGACCCGCCGATTGCCCCTTCTCGAATTCTTGGAACGGTGCTGCGAGTGCGGCGGGGCGGCGTGGAGCTGGGCGAGGAGTGGGACCAGGGGCCGTCTCGGCTGGGGCGCGTCCGCGCGGTGGTGCGTGGCTGGGTGGCGCGGTGGTTGGGGCGGGGAGGGCGCTCATGAGCAGTGGCTTCGGGGCGGACTGTGTTCCCCGTCGCCGCGCTGGTGCGGAAGGGCAGCGCTTTGGCGCGGACTTCATCTTGCTGGACGCGGAGGGCCGCACGCTGCGGGGCCTCAATGCGACGGCGGTGCGAATCTGGGAGCTCAGTGACGGGACGCGCTCGGCGCGCTCGGTGGCCGAGGTCGTGGCCCGCGAGTTCTCCGTGGACGTGGCGCAGGCGCTCACGGACACGCTGCGATTTCTCTCGGAGTTGGCCCGGCTGGGCCTCATCGACGAGCTTCAGGAGGTACGGTGATGCGAGCGCGCATAGCGGGCTTGTCGGCGGCGCTGCTGCTGTCGGCTTGTACAGAGGGGACCCATCCGCCCAAGGGGAGCGATGACCCCGGGGTGGTCGCGCCCGTGGATCCGACGGATGTGCTGGGCGAGGGGACCGAAGTGGCCCGGCCGCCGTCCTCGGAGGAGGAGATCGCGGTCGAAGTGCCGACGCCGATGGGCCAGGCCGAAGTGGTGGGGCTTGCGTCGCGGGGGCTGTCGGACGTGTCCCAAGTGGACGTGGACCTGCGGGTGAGCGGCATCTCCGGCAAGCGCACCGTGGAGGTGGAGTTCGTGTCCCCGGAGGGACATCCCTACCAGCGGCGCTCCTCGGTCGTGGTGGCGAAACCCGACGCGACGCGGACGTTGCGCTTCTCGATGCCCGTGGCCGGGACGACGGTCGCCACATCCCTCATGAGCGGGAAGTGGAGCGTGCGCTTCTTCCTCGATGGGGCGCCGTTGACGACGGCCTCCTTCACCCTGGAGCCGTGACGTGAGGCCCGCTTCGATGACACCCGTGAATGCCCACCTCGCCGTGCTCCTCGCCGCCTTGGCCCTGCCGTCGGCGGTGATGGCTCAATCCATGACCCGAAGCGCTGTCTTCACCGCCCTCGCGGGTCCGGGTGAGAGTCAGGCCACGGTGACGATGGACGAGGTCTCCGAGTTGCGCGTCGAGGTCCGCAACAACACGTGGAGCAACTCGCCGAACTACAGGCCCATCAACGAAGTCATCTTCCAGCTCCCGAGTGGCTACACGCTGCTCGAGAGCCCGCCGCCCGCGGGCTGGGCGGCCGAGCAATTCACCACGCTGGGGCGCGTGAGGTACTACTTCATCCCCAGCATCCAGTGCGCGGGCGCGGCGGTGGGGCTGGCGATGAACGAGACGGAGACGTTCACGCTCCGGATGATTCCGTCGGTCGCGGGCACGAACGCCTCCAATCAGCAGTTCTCGGTGCTCGAAGCGAACGAGCAGTGCAGTTGGAATGGGAGCTTCGGCACGAACCGGACGAGCACCGCGGCGCGGTGGCTGCGCGTGGGACTGTCCACCCAGGTCGCCATCCAGCCTCGGGTCCTCCCGGTGGGCGATGACTTCACGGCGCGCCTGGTCATCGAGAACCGCACGTCGCAGACGAGCACCCAGGCCAACATCACCGCGGAGGGACCGTCCACGGGCTCTGGCGGTGTCTCATTCGAGATTGTCGACCTCGAGCCCGCGAACTTCCGGGTGAGCATTCCGCAGAGAGGGGCTGGCATCCTCGGGGCGCGGGCGACCGTGCAGTCCGCGGGGACCATGGTGGCCAGTGTCCGCGCCACCAATTCTGGAGGCTCGGTCACCTCGAGCGTGGTCGACACGCGCATGGTGAACGTGGGGGCCCTGGCCGCCGCGGCTGACCTGGACGTGGAGCAGGCCTTCACGGGAGAGAGCGTGAAGGTGCGGCTGAGCGTCACCAACACGGCCGCGACGGCGTCGTATCTCGACGTGGTGCCACGGGCTCCCGTTCTCGTGGGTTCAGCACAAGCCACGTTGACGCAGGGCCCGAATCCGGCGAGCAGCACCCGGTTGGCGCCTGGCACGTCCGCCCACTTTGTCTGGAGCTATACGCTGACGGGCGCGGAGTTCTCCGACTACGCCTTCGATGTGCGGGCGGACGCGACCCTGGATGGGGCGGCTGTCAGCACCCCGCTCGTGCGCACCGGGCGTGGCCGCATCGTGGCTCATCGCCTCAAGGTCAGCCCGTCCGTGCTCGACCCCAGCGTCACGAATCAGACGGTGACCTACACGGTCCAGAACCGGGGCAGCCAGCCCATCTATCAGGTCACGCTGCTGCGCCCGGCGACGAACTACTTCCGGTTCGCGGCCGGGAGTCCTTCCTCGTCGGGGGGCTGGTCGGTGTCCAGCAACGCCGCCAGCTTCACGTGGACGGTGGCCAACGGGCAGCCCATCGGGGTGAACCAGGAGCGCAGCTTCACGGTGATGTACTCGAGCCTCACGGCCGTCACCGCGCCCACCGCGTTCCGCCATCGCATGCACCTGCCGGATGTCTACGCGTCGCAGTCCGCGACGCGCATCGAGGCCCCCGTGACGCTCGCGGGGAGCGGGACGGCGCCGGAAGTCGAGAGGCTCACCGCGGTGGCTCGGGATGGGAGTGTGACGCTGGCGTGGGACAATCCCGCGTCGCACAACGGAGTGTTGGTGCTGCGTGCGGTGGGGAGCGCGCCCAGCACGCCGCCTGTCTCCGGACGGACCTATGCCGAGGGGGCGACCTTGGGCAACGCGACGGTGGTCCTCTCGGAGACGTTCTCCAGCACCTCGTCCTTCGTCGACACGGGCGTCACCAACGGCACGACGTACTACTACCGGGTGTTCAACGCGGACGACGCGGGCATCTATTCAGCGGGCAACCGGCCGACGTCCGCGGCGCTCAAGGCGACGCCTCGGGCTCGCGTGGGGGCCGAACCGCTTTGGTGCTACTCCGTGGGCGTGGACGCTCGCATCCAACCCATCACCGAGCTGGGCGTGGGCATCTTCAGCTCGTTCGACAACACCCTCGTCGCCAACCTCACCCAGGTCTCGAACCCCGCCGCCGATGGCGCCGAGCGGTGGCGTCCGCTGCAACTGGGCGCTCCCATCGGCAGCCGTTTCCCGGTGGTTCCTCTGCGCGGACTGCCTGGACAGTACATCCTCACCGCGGACCAGGACGGCGTGGCCTACGCCATCAGCGCCGCCACGGGGACGGTGCTGTGGCGCTGGACCAACAACGGGGCGCCCATCGGGACCATCCAGTCCTTCCCCGTCACCCAGCTCCATGACTACGCGAACGCCGCGTACCAGGCGGCGCGTCCCGGCCAGGACCTCGTCTTCTTCGCGACGCGGTTGACCAACCCGGCGCTCAACAGGGTGGTGGCGCTGAACGCGGGGACGGGGCTGCCTGTCTTCACCTACCAGCCGGGTGACCTGGGCATGGTCAATGGCGGCATGGTGGTCGACTACGCCAACAACCTGCTGTTCGTGGGCGGGAAGGTGAATGGCGGCTCGGCGGCCTCGTTGCGCGTGCTGAACACGCTCACCGGCGCCGAGGTGGCGCGCCTGTCACTCGGGGACCTGGAGCACAGCCTGGTCCGCAATGGAGTGACGGGGCATATCCTCGCGACCAACAGCGATGGCGTGGTCCATGCCGTCGACCCGGTCACCCGCCAGATTGTGTGGAGCCTGAACGTCGCGACGCGGCCCGCGCCAAGTACGCCTGCCTTCACCAGCTTCGTTCGTCCGCTGGGCGGAGGCTTCGTGGCCAGCCTGGCCAGTGGCCACGTGGAGTTCTGGGACTACGCGGCGCCCGGGGCGGCCGTGCCCACGCGCATGTGGTCCACGGCCGTCGCGAATCCCTCGGGCACCTTCACCCTCAACCGCAACGGCGTGGTCCGCATCTACGTCGGCGGTGGCGACGGCAAGGTCCATCAACTCGAGATGGTCGGTGGCGCGGACACGGCGCAGGTGACGCTGAACACGGGCCTGCGCATCGGCACGCCGACCATCGACACGACTTCCTCCCGGCTGCATGTGGGCTCCGAGGACGGCCTCATCTGCTCCTTCCCGGTACCGTTCCCATGACCCGATCTTCGTCGACACCTCCTTCTTCACGGTCACTCGCGGTGGATTCGCTTCGAGACGTGCGCCCGGATGTCGCTCCTCGCTATGAGGCGCCGGCCATCCTGTGGGAGCAGCCCTTCGTCGCGCTCGCGATGATGTCGCAGTGCAACATCCCGGGCGAATCGGAGTGCACGCCCTGAGTCCGTCGGGTGCCGGTCCCTCCGGTCCCCAGGGTCCGGGGCCGTCGGGCCCCTGGCTCACGATTGCGGGATGGACCGTGGGCCTCCACGTCCCGGACTCCCGCGTTCAGTCGCAGCTTCGCCGTTCGCTCGCGGGCTTCATCACGCCCCGGCCTCCACCGGGTGTCCGGGCCGCGGTGCTCGAAGTCCTCGCCCCCTCGGTGGCCCGCCCCGAGCCCGCGACTCGAGAGATTCCTCGTCCCTGGCGCGCGGAGGATGGCGCGCTCGTGCTGGAGGGGGAGGACTATTCGGCGCGGCTCGATGCGGACGGCCTGCATGGCGAAGTGGTGGGAACCGGCCGTTTCCCCGTGGAGGTGGTGCTGCGGGTCATGCTGGCCGCGGAGCTTCGCCAGCGGGACGGATTGCTGGTGCATGGCGTGGCGCTCATGCACGGAGAAGAGGCCGCGCTGTTCACGGGCCACTCCGGCGCGGGGAAGAGCACCCTGGGCGGGTTGTGGATGGACGCGGGGGAGTCACTGCTCTCGGATGAGTTGGTGGCCGTCTGGCCCAAGGCGCTGAGTGGCCAGGCTCCGCGTCGATGGAGAGTAGCCGGGACGCCTTGGAACGTGGGGTTCCCTCGTGAGGCGAACCTGCGCGCGGTGGGGACCCTGGGCTGGGATTCGAGCTCCCGTTGGGAGCGGCAAGGGGCGGGGGAGGTGGGACGGATGCTGGTGCAGAACGTCCTGCTGTGCGAAGCCTCGGGGGCGGGGCGCGCGGCGATGCTCTCCTCGGCGGGCAGGCTGTTGACGGAGGTGGAGCCGGCGCGATTGGTGTTTGCTCGGGATGCCTCGGCGGTGGTCGTGGTGCGCGAGGCCTTGGGAGCGGCGGCACATGGGTGAAGGACAGGAGGGACGGCCGACGCTGACGGTGGTGGCCGGGCCGACGGCGTCGGGAAAGACGGCGCTGGCCATCGAACTGGCGCGCCGAGTGGGTGGGGAGATCGTCAGCGCCGACTCGCAGCAGGTGTACCGCCACTTCGATATCGCCACCGCGAAGCCGTCCACGGAAGAACTGGCGGCGGTGCCTCACCACCTCGTGTCGGAGGTGGACCCGCAGGAGACCTTCTCAGCGGCCGAGTATCAACGCCGGGCGGACGCGGCCATCGCGGACATCACGCGACGAGGTCGGCCCGTCATCGTCGTGGGAGGCACGGGCCTCTACCTGCGAATCCTCCTGCACGGCGTGGTGGATGCACCGGGGGCATTGCCAGCGTTGCGCGCCGAACTGGAGGCGCTCGCGGCGGAGCAGGGGCGCGAGGCCGTGCATCGCCGGTTGGCGCAGGTGGACCCGGAGACGGCGGCGCGGTTGCACGTCCAGGACCTGGTCCGCGTGGTCCGAGCGCTCGAGATTCATGCGCAGACGGGAGTCCCCGCCTCGGAGTTCCACAGGGCACACGCCTTCTCCGCCGACCGGTATCCGTTCCGCCTCTTCGTGCTGGAGCCACCACGCGACATGCTCTACGCCCGCATCAACACTCGCACCGAGGCCATGTTCGCGTCGGGGCTGGTCGATGAGACGCGGGCCTTGCTGGAGCGGGGATACGCGGACGCGGCGCCCATGCGAAGCGTGGGCTACGTGCAGGCGCGTGCGGTGGTGGAAGGACGCATGTCCGAGGCGGAGGCCATTCGAGACACGGCCCAGGAGACGCGACGCTACGCCAAGCGTCAGCTCACCTGGTTCCGCAAGGAGGCGGGCGCGGTGTTCGTGGCACCGCCCTATGACGCTGTGCTCGAGCGCCTCCAAGCCTGAGGCCTCCCGCGAGGAGGAGCAGGGAGGAGAGGGCTGAGGGGGGACGCCGTTGCCCCTGGGCACCGAGGCACCCATGTTCGCCGCTGAATCTTTCCTCCACGCGGGAGCGGACCGACATGGAAACCAGCTTCAAACGTGAACCTGCGACGGGCGACGGGGGCAGGGCTGCCTCGGCCGCATGGGGCCCGCCCTTCATCCTGGGATTGCTCACGGCCATCCTCGGGATCGTCGCGCTGGGGGCCTCGTTCCTCACGAGCCTGGTCTCCGTCATCCTCTTCGGCGCGCTGCTCGCGGGTTCGGGCATCGCGGAGATCATCTCCGCGTTCCGGGTCCGGAGGTCCGGCGGCCCCTTCTGGCTCTACCTGCTGGGTGGCGTGCTCTCCACCGTGGTGGGTGTCTTCGTCCTCGTGTACCCGGCGGCCGGGCTGGGGGCGCTGACGCTGCTGCTCGCCGGCTACTTCTTCGCGAGCGGCCTCTTCCACGTCGTCACGTCCTTGATGGACCGGTATGCGAAGTGGGGCTGGGACTTCGCCTACGGCGCCATCTCCATCCTGCTCGGCGTCATCATCATGGCCCAGTGGCCCATCTCCGCGGTGTGGCTCGTGGGCACGCTGGTGGGAATCTCCATCCTCATGCGCGGCATCGCCCTCATGGCCGGCTCGCTGGAGCTGCGCCGCGCCGTGCGGAGCTTCTCTTCATGAAGCAGTGGTCGTGACGTACGTGCCGAAGACTGGGGGCGCGGAGACCTGGATGGCTCCGCGCCCCGTGTCTTTGCTTCGTGCTTCGCCTGTCGCTGCGGGTCAGGACGCGGCGTAGCGATCCGACGTGCCCCCATCCCCAGGCAGTCGCGCCGGCGAGGGCTCCGACGACGTGCTCGACGCGGGCATGCGTCCGGTGAGGATGCGCAGGAGTCGCTCCGGGTCCACGGGCTTGGGAAGGAATGCCTCCGCCCCCGCATCGAGCGCCCGCTGCCGGACATGGGGCCGATTCAGTCCGCTCATCACCACCACGCGAGTGCCTCGCGTGAGCGGGTGTTGCTTCAGGCCTTCGCACAGCCGGAGTCCATCCACCCAGTGCAGCACGACGTCGAGGAGGATGGCCGTGGGAGGCCTGCGAGCCACCGCGCAGAAGAGCGCCAGCTCATCCGCGAAAGACACCACCTTGGCGCCCGTGCTCTCCAGGAGCGCTGTCAGCGCCTCACGTGCATCGGGGTCGTCGTCCACGACGTAGTACAGGTCCGGCTCCAGGTCCGGCACCGCCATGGGCACCGGGTCCATGGTCGTCCGCAACCAGGAGCCCACCACCTCGCGCAGGCCCGCCCAGCGCACCGCGCCTAACAAGGCCAGGGGCGTGGGAGCGCTGAGTCCCAGCACTCCGCCTCCGTAGATGCCCAGGGACGTGCGCCGCCCCTTGGCCGCGAGGAAGGCCGAGGGCGCCCGCTTGCCGGCGCGCCGCATCCAGGACACCGAGCGCGCGCCGGCCGCCGCGTCCTCCATCAGCTCGCACAGTCCCTCGCGGACATAGCGGCGCTCCAAGGCCGAGGCCTCCAGCCCACCATCCAGGAGCGCCACCGCCGCCCGGCTGCACGAGGCGAGTGTCTCCGAGAGCCCCAACTGGAGCGGATGCCCGAACGCCGCGGGCCCCACGGCGAGCTGGCACGGCGCGACGAGCGTGCGGCCCGGACCATGGGGCAGGCGGGTGGTCTCGAGCGCGGCGAGCTCGAAGCCCTCGTTCAGCAGGCCATCCCGCGAGGCCATCATCAGCGCCTGGCACAGGTCGGCGGGAGTCACGGCGGGCCCGAAGGCCAGGGCATAGACCGAGTCCACACCGGGCAGGAGGAACAACCCATCCACCGTGGGGAGCGGCGCCACCCACAGCCGAGCGACGGGGGCGATCTCCAGACGGGACGACGCATGTCTTAGCCGGGCCTGGACCGCGGGCATCGTGGGCGCGGGCCGGAAGCCAGGGAAGAACGCGTCCCCCAGGAGCGGGCCCGCCCCCGAGGCGAGGGCGACGGCGTGGTAGCGCTCTCCGCTTCCCTGCGCGCGGACCACCATGGGGCCGGTGCCTCGCACGGCGATAGGGGCGTCCGGAGCAGGGGGCTGTCGCTCCACCCGGTCGACGTGCCTGTCGACGAACCGGGCCCCTTGAGCGCTGGCGGCGTTGGTGAGGATGCCGCGAACGTGCGCCATGCCTCCTTCACCCGAGGGCCAACCATCGACGAGCCACATGCCGCCGGGAGAGGAGGGGAGGAGCTCACGACGGCCCTCCGCGATGATCTCCACCCCTCGGAGCTCGAGCGTGCGCCACTCGGCGGGGATGCGGCAGCCCAGCGCCGCCAGCCGCGAGCGGCACTCGGGAGTGAGGACGACAGGGGGCGAGGTCCGCTCCGACATGCCCCCGGCATAGACGCGTACGTCCAGCGTCAGCCCCCGCGCCCGACCATTGAAGAGCAGGGAGGCCGCCAATCCCGCTCCCGCGATGCCGCCCCCGACGATTGCAACCCTCGAACCGCTCGCCAGCCTGTTGCCTAGAGTCATCCGCGCCCTCTTGCTTCCCACCGTCGCCTGCTTGCCGGGCACCGCGCTCAGTGCTGATGCGCGGGCGGCGACAGCGCCGGACGGCCGAACACCACCACCCGGTCACGTCCTTCGCGCTTGGCCTCGTAGAGGGCCGCGTCCGCCGCTTTCATCAGCGTCTCTGCATCGTCCCGGGGTGATTCCAATGTGTGGTCGGCGATGCCAACACTCACGCTCAACCCGAAGGAGGCGGGGCGGCCGTCGCCCTTCTGCACGCCGACGGAACGCAGCCCGGCGCGGATCCGCTCGGCGAACACCGCCGCCTCCATCGCCGTCTGGTGCGGCAGGAGCGCGATGAACTCGTCGCCGCCGAAGCGCGCCGCGAAGTCCGACTCGCGCAGGTTCCCCTTGAGCTGCTCGGCCAGCGCGAGGATGGCCTGATTGCCCACGTCGTGGCCCATGCCGTCGTTGATGGCCTTGAGGTGGTCCAGGTCGATGACCACCACGCTCAGCGAGTACCCGTAGCGCTGGGCCCGGCGCAGCTCTTCCTCCAGCCGCACGGACAAGGCCCGGAAGTTCGCCAACCCCGTGAGGGCGTCCGTCTGGGCGAGGATCTGCAACCGCCGCTGCTGTTCACTCTGCCGCAGCGCCCGGTCGATCCGTGCCATGAGCTCCCTCGCGCTCGCCGGCTTGTGGATGAAGTCCACCGCGCCCTTCTCCAGGCAGCGCTCCAGGGTGGCCTCGTCCGCGTCCCCAGTGAGGAAGATGACGGGCGTGGACTCGGTCCGGGAGTCGTGTTGGAGCGACTCGAGCACCGTCAGCCCATCCCCACTGGGCAGGAACCTGTCCAGGAGGATCAGGTCCGGGCCGTGCTCACGGGCCAGCTCCAACCCCAGGCCCGCGTCCGCCGCGCCCAGCACGTCGAAACGCGCCGCGAGCAGGTCCGACAGGCTCTCCAGTACACCCGCGTCATCCTCGATGATGAGGAGGAGGGACCGCTCCGAGGTGCGCCCTCGCCTTTGCATGACCCTCTCCGCCAGCCGCCAAACCCGTCCACTCCACGTGACGGCGACCTCTCCGTCGGCGCGCGAGGGCGAAAAGCAAGCTGCATGCCCTCTCCCAGGGCATGCGGGCAGGAGTCATTTCGAGGGGTTGAAATGACAGGCTCACGCCGCGAAGGCGACGGAGTGGAAGTCGTTCCAGCGTGGAGGCGCAAACGCCCGGTAGGAATTCCCGGGCGAAGGAGGGCGGGGAGGCCCTCCTCGCGTCGTGGATCAACGTCGCGTAACGAACTGCATCCGGCGCCCGCCACCCCCCGACGGAGGCATCATCGGCGGCGTCTCCAGACCGAACTGCCACCAGGTGGGCTCGTAGGGCTTCATCTTCAGCCGCTTGTCGTTCTGGAGCTGGGCGAGGCTCGCCTTGAGCTTCTCGTCCTTGGGGTTCTCCTCGACACCGCGGCCGAGCACCTTGAGTGCCTCGTCCTTCTCCTTCTTCTGGAGGAGGCACCAGGCGTAGGCGGCCCAGACGATGGGCTCCTTCTTGCCACTCTTGGTGGCGGCCTCGAACGCGGCCTTCATCGCCGGGACGTTGTCGCGTTGGTAGAAGAGGGCGCCCTCCATGGCCTTGGCCATGTAGTTGCGCGAGCTGCCCTTGTTGAAGTGGGCCTGGGCGCCTTCCAGGTCCTTCACCATGTACTTCAACATGCCAATCTGGGCGTGAATCTCAGGGCCCACCATGAACTGCCACTTCTCGTAGGCGAGGCCCTTCTCCAGCGTCTTGACGGCGCGCTCCACCCGGCCCTGGGCGTCCTTCTGACTGGTGGGCTGGGACTGGAGGTCCGCCTGCACCGTCGACATGAGCCCCTGGATGCGGGTGGCGACCCGCCGAGCCAGGAGGATGAAGGTGAGGACGGCGGCGATCAGGCCCGGGACAAGCCCGGCCCAGATGGAGAAGTTCGCGAGCTTCACCAGCAGCGCGACCAGGAATCCCACTGCCAGCGAGATGAGAAGGTTGTACATGCGGGGGCCCCTCATAGCGATGTGCGTACGGCACCGCAATCTTCGGATGCATCTGGGCGGCGGTCGCGGTATACGTCTGGCCGCTTCGCCAACAAACGGCCCTCTGTCGAAATTGGTAGACGAGGCGGACTCAAAATCCGCTGCGGCTGACCCCGCGTCCCGGTTCGAGTCCGGGGAGGGCCACTTCCCAAGAAGGGTGGGCGACCGGCATGGTAGCGCCGGCCCCCCTGTCTGGGAGGGTGGAGGACGTGCTCCTGTCAGGGGCGTCGGAGAGACCCCGAGATGAAGGTTCTGCTGGTCGAGGACGACGCGAGCCTCCGGGAAGGCATGGGTGAGCTGATCTCCGACCTGGCGAACGTGCGCTCGGTGGGTGAGGTCGGAGAGGCGCTGGCGGCCCTGCGGCAGGAGCGCTTCGAGCTCGTCGTCACGGACCTGCGGATTGGTGGAGGCGAGGCGGGTGGCCGCGCCGTCCTGGAGGCGGCCCGGCAGGGGCGTCAGGCGGTGGTCATCGTCAGCGCGGCGTCTCCAGAAGAGGTGGCGCGGACCTTGCGCCCCTGGGTTCCCGACGGCGTCCTGGTGAAGCCCTTCCAGATCGAGGACATCCTCGGGCTCGTGGAGCGCTTCCTGGCGGTGCACCGCAACGTGGAAGCGGCCTCCCGAGGGACGATTCCCTCCGAGGGAGACTGGGTGGAGTGTGCGCCCGGAGTGCATCTGGCCTCGCCCGAAGGGGGCGTCGCGGGGGCCATCTGGGTGCGGCTGGTGGCGGCGGGGACGTGGGCCTGGGCGGCTCGGCCCCGGGGACGCGAGGCGGCCCTCCTGTTGGAGGGTGAGCTGATCATTGAAGGGGCGCGATTCGTCGCCCCGGTGACGTTCTTCGTGGGCACGGATGATGCCCCCGAGGTGCGCTCACCCAACGGGTGCCTCGTCATCACGCTGGGCCTGGACGGTTGAAAGGGCAGGTTGGGACCCGTGGACACTGTCTGGCCCACAACTCCGCTGGATGCGGCACGCCTGGGGCGTCCCTCGCGGAGGGGGGCGACGGCGGCATTGGAGGCACACATCGCGGTGCTGCGTGGCGAGCCCCTGAAGGCGGCGCTCGCCAATGCGCTTCGTGACGCGGACGGGCTTGGCGGGCAGGAGCGCCGGTTCGCGGCCCTGGTGGTCCGTGAGTTGTCGCGGCACCAGCGCCTGTTGGACCTGGCCTCGCGAACCCTGGGGCATCCTCCCGGGAAGCTGGGGCTGACCGAGGACCAGGCCCTGGTGCGCTATGCGCTGTGGCGCCGCCTCTTTTGTGGAGAGAACTGGGCGCGCATCGGTCCGGAGGTCCGGCTGCCCGGGCCTGTTCGGCCGCGCACCATCAAGGACGACCTTCTCCAGGGCGTGGTGGAGTCGCCACTTCCCGAGCCGCCACTTCCGGATTCCCACGTGGAGCGGCTCGCGGTCCGCTACTCGTTCCCGAACTGGCTGGTGCAGAAGCTGGCGCAGGCCTATCCGGAGCCGGTGCTCGAGGGGCTCCTGGTCTCCTTGGATGAAGATCCAGGTCTTCACTTCCGAGTCCGCCCTCCTGGGACGCGGGATGCGGTGCTCGCCGCGCTCATTGATGAAGGAGTCGCGGCGGAGGCGGTGCCCGCGGCGCCCGATGCGGTCCGGGTGGTGGATGCGAGCCACCGCGTCTTCGAGACGCGCGTCATGAAGACGGGGCGGCTCCAGGTCCAGGACGTGGGCAGCCAGCTCATCTCCGAGGTGTGTCGTCCGGTGGGGGGCTCGCTGACGGGGCTCACCGTGGCGGATGTCTGCGCGGGCGCGGGTGGCAAGACGCTGGCGCTGGCGGACTTCGTCGGTCCTTCGGGGAAGGTGCTCGCGGGAGATCGCTCCCGGCGCCGGTTGGCCGAGGCTCGTGAGCGGGTGCGCCACTTCTCCCTGCGGCAGGTGGCCTTCCCCCAGCCGATGCCGCTGTCCGAGGCGGACGTCCTCCTTATTGATGCGCCGTGCAGCGGCACGGGCTCGCTGGCTCGGGAGCCTGATCAGAAGTGGAAGCTGACCGCGCAGGAGATCTCCAAGTTCCAGACGACTCAGTCGGAGCTCCTGGAGGAGGTTTCTCGCCAGGTGAAGCACGGCGCACTCATCGTCTACGCCACCTGCTCGGTGTTGCCCGAGGAGGATGAAGCCGTCGTCGAGGGCTTCCTGGCGAAGCATCCGGAGTTCACGCTGGAGCCGGTCTCGGACGTGCTCGGGGCGGAGCAGGCCGCGCTTGCCGTACAGGGGCCGTACCTCAAGGCGCTGCCGCCGCGTGTGCCGGGGGGCGGGTTCTTCGCCGCGAGGCTCCGCCGGACTCGGTAGGGTTGACAGTCCTGGAGCCCACACGCTACGCCAGCGTTGGTTCTTCAAGGGGTGATACCCACGTGGCGGCCGACGCGAAGCAGTCCGAAGTGATGAAGCAGATCAATGAGGCCTTCCAATCCGCGCAGGCGCGGCTGACGCAGCTGCGCGACGCGGTGGAGCGCAACACGGACCTCGCTCGCGCGAACGCCAAGGCCACCGTCCTCAAGGACCAGAAGGACCGCGCCCTGAAGGAACTGGGCGAACTGGTCTACCGGCAGATCCAGAAGGGGAAGCTGGAGCTCCCCGCCGGTTTTGCTTCGGCGCTCAAGGCCATTGAGGCGGCCGAGCAGGCGGCCGAGGCGCACGCTCGGGAGCTGACCGACATCCTTCGGGAGGGGGAAGAGGTCGCTGAGCGGTTGAAGGTTGGAAAAAATGCACCGAAGCCTCAAACAGTTCTGGCACCTGGGAACAAGAGGCGGTAGAAGGCACCCACTTTCGACGTCGGGCCGCTCCCCAAGGCGGCCAGCAGCAAAAGACGGGGCTATAGCTCAGCTGGGAGAGCGCTTGAATGGCATTCAAGAGGTCACCGGTTCGATCCCGGTTAGCTCCACTCTGAAATAGGAAGGCCCGCCTGGGAAACCCGGCGGGCCTTTTTCTTTTCCGGCGTCTTCGCCGCGGCTCCGACTTACTTTTTCGACCGGGCCCGAGGACACGGCGTGACGGCTCTGGTGTTTCCTTCGGAAAACTCGCCGAGTCGTGTGGGGACTGATCCAAACGTGGCGATGGCGGACTCTGGGTTGCCAATGAAGTTGGGCGGTGACTGTGCGTCGGCGAACGAAGATGCTGCGCCATCGCGAGATTCTCGGGTATGGGGGCTCGCGAGAGGCCGAGTGATGCGCAGACACCTGGATCGAGGCGTGACAGTGGCGCTGGTACTCGCGGCCGGACTGTCCGCCGCGCAGTTCACACCGGGCTCCACGGGGCAGGGCGGGGGCGCAACGCCGGGCACGACGGGAACGGGTGGCTCGAATTCGGGCACGACGGGAACGGGGACCTCGAGCGGCACGTCCGGGTCGACCGGAACCGGAACCAGCGGTGTCCCCTCGACGGGGACAGGGGCGAATCCCTCCACCCCGGGGCCCGCCGCGCCGAGAACTCCGGCCCCCACGACGAATCCCAACGCGGGCACGGTCATTCCTCCATCCCCTCCGGTGATTGCGCCGGAGACCGTGGACAATGCGACCAGCCCCCCGGATGGACGGGCAGTCTCTCCGGCGCCGATGAAGGAGACTGCGCGCGAGGCGCAGCAGGCCACCGAGAAGGTGAGCCAGACGCCTGACTCGGAGGGGGCTCCGGCGAAGGCCGCGCCTTTGACGTTGGCCCAGCTCGTGGAGCGGGCTCGCACATCCGACTCCCGAGTGGAGGAGGCGAGCGCGGAGCTGCGGAAGTTCCAGGCGCTCTATGACCAGGCCCGCTGGGCGTGGTTCCCCAAGTTTGAAATCTCGGTGGGCATGGGCGGTCCCGTGCCAGAGGCCCGGAACAACGGGCTCGGAGGGCCTCCCACCTCGAAGGCCTCGTACGAGGGTGACCTCAACTTCGGCAAGGTCGGCGTGACGGTGTTCTCCAACGGCAACGCGGTGTTGCCGCTCTACACCTTTGGAAAGCTGAGCGCGCTGAAGAAGGCTGGGGCGCAGGGACCTGTCCTGGGCGCGGCGCTGCGGGAGCGGGCGCAGGATGAGGCGGGCTTCCAGGCCGCGCAGGCCTACTTCAGCTATCAGCTGGCGCGCTCGGGACTTCAGCAGCTCGACGAGGTGTCCAAGCGGTTGGAGGACGCCGCGGAGAAGATCGCCGCGCTCTTGAAGGAAGAGTCTCCGCAGGTGTCCCAGGTGGACACCTACAAGGTCCGCTTCTTCCGGCAGGTGGTGGAGGCGCGCAAGGCGGAGGCCCAGCAGGGGCGCCTGCTCGCGCTGACGGCCATTGGTGTGCTGGCCAACGCCGCGCCGGGTGCCGAGGTGGCGGTCGTCGAAGAGGACCTCGAGCCCGAGGCGCAAGTGGAGCCCCCTTCGCTGGAGAGGGCGCTGACGCTGGCCGAGAGCTATCGGCCGGAGCTCACCGCCATCGCCGCCGGCATCGTCGCGCGCGAGGCGGAAGTGTTCATCCGCGAGCGGAGCTACTTCCCGGACCTGGGGCTCGCTGGCTTCTACGACGTCCGCTTCACCACCAGCGCGACGCGGCAGAAGAGCCCGTTTGCGTACGATCCGTACAATGACCGCACCGCCGGGCTGGGCCTGGTGATGCGGGGCACCTTCGACATCCCCATCAAGGACGCGCAGCTTGAGCAGGCTCGGGCGGAGCTCGACAAGCTTCGGGCCCAGGAGAAGCAGATTCGCGCGGGCATCCGTCTGGAAGTGACGAAGGTCCACGGCGAGCTGGTGGCCGCCTGGGCCCGGGCCCGAGCATTCGCCGACGCAGAGAAGAGCGCGCGCCGCTGGGTGACAGCCACCTTCGCCGCGTTCGACCTTGGGACGGGGGAGACGCGCGATTTGGTGGACGCGTTCACCGCCTATGCACAGGTTACAGGCGACCGGTCGAAGAGCTGGTTCGATGTCCGGTTGGGAATGGCGGCTCTCGCGCGTGTGACGGGAACGCCACCGGCCCGGAGTGAATAATCGGGCCCTCGCGCCTGTCCGCTGTACCGTCCTCCTTCACGGAGTCGAATGTCATGATTGCTTCCCTGCTTGCCGCCACCTTGCTTGCCGCGGCGCCCACGCCTCTCACCGTCGTCAAGTCCGGGAACACGGATGTCCAGCGGGCCGCCAACGCTCCCGGCGCCACCGTCGAGTCACTCGCCAGCGTCGTCGAGAAGTTCGTCGACTTCCAGGAGCTGGCGAAGCGCGCGCTGGGTGAGAAGACGTGGAACTCGCTCACGCCCGCCCAGCGCAAGGACTTCTCCGAGACGATGACGGGGCTCCTGCGCGCGTCGTATGCCCAGAAGGCCATTGGCCAGGCGCAGGCGGAGGTGAAGTACGGCAAGGAGTCCATCGAGGGCTCCGAGGCGACGGTCAACACCACGCTCACCCTCAAGAAGGACCAGATTCCCGTCGACTACCGCCTGTACAAGCAGAGCGCGAAGGGCGACTGGCGCATCTACGACGTCGTCACCGACGAGGTATCTCTGGTGGACACGTACAAGGGGCAGTTCCAGAAGCTGCTGAGCACCAAGGGCTTCGATGGACTGCTCTCCACGCTGAAGACCAAGCGGACTCAGCTGGAGAAGGAGAACGCGACGCAGTCGGCGAAGGGCGCCTCCGGCCCGGCGAAGTGAGCGGATATCGCCGTTCGCTGAACCGCTGAAGCACTCAGGCCGGGGCGCTCTCTCGAGAGGGGCCTCGGCCTTCGGTTTTTCAGGGCCGGGCGTCCTGCTGGTACGACGCGAGTGTTTCGACGAGGCCCTGGTCCAAGGGAATCGTGGGGGCGAAGCCCAACTCGCGGGAGGCGCGCTCGGTGGTGCACGTCCACGCGGGGCACGTCATCTCCCGGACCTTGTCCCGGTTGAGGATGGGAATGGTGCCGCGAATCCGCGCGACAGCCTCCGAACCCAGCCCCACGACATAGCTCAGGCTGTCGGGCACCGGCAGCACGGTGGGCGGCCTGCGACCCATGGCCCGGGCCACGGCGGCGCAGATGTCCTCCCACGTGTACTCGCGGCCATCGGACACGGTGTACACGCCGCGCCCCAGGTCGGACTTGTCCAGGGTGGGGCCGCGCTCGGCGGCGGCGAGCAGCGTGGTGTTCAGGTCATCCACGTGGATGAGGGAGTAGCGCTTGGGTCCGAAGCCACTCTTGAGCGCCACGCCACTTCGCGCCATGGGGATGACGGAAGGAATGAACTCCGCGTCCCCGGGTCCGTAGACCATGGGCGGCCGGACGATGACGGAGGGCACTTTGTCCGCGAACTCGCGCACGGCTTCCTCACCCCCCAGCTTGCTGCGGCCGTAGGTGGAGACGGGGGCGGGGGCGTCCTCCTCGCGGCGAGGGCGCTCCGGCGTGGAGGGCCCGGCGGCGGCCAGGGAGGAGCAGTAGACGAGCCGGGGAGGGTGGGGGAGGGCAGCCATCGCCTCCGCGAGGCGGCGTGTGCCGTTGGCGTTGCCCTCGAAGTAGCCCGCGGGCTCCCGCGCCTTGGTGACGCCCGCCAGGTGCAGGACGCAGTCGACGTCCCGCACGGCTTCGGCGAGTCCCTCGCCCGTCGTCAAATCCCCCACCGCGAACTGGGCGCCGAGCGCCGCGAGGGTGTCGCGGCGCGAGCTCCGGCGCACGAGCACGGTGAGCGAGTCGCCCCGCTCGATGATGCGGCTCGCGAGCCGCTGGCCGATGAAGCCGGTGCCACCAGTCAGCAGGAAACGCACGACGGGACTCCCTGAGGGTTACAGCGGCCGCTGGTAGATGCGGTACGCCTTGGAGCGCTTGCCGCCCATCGATTCGATGGCGCGGTTGACGAGGTGGTTGTCCTCGAGCGTCCAGGAGATCTCGCCACCCGAGTAGCCGAGCTGGTGCGCGGTGCGCAGCGTGTCCAGGTACAGGATGGCGTCCAGGCCCCGCCGCCGGTAGCCCTCCTTGATGCCGAGGGTGATGAGGCGCAGCCGGTCGATGCGGCGCGAGGCGAGCGCCAGCTTCACCAGGCCGATGGGGAGGCCGAACGTCGTCAGACGCCCGTTGGCCGCCTTGAGGGCCTGGTTGGCGTCCGGGAGCGTCATGGAGAAGGCCACGGGCTCGCCCTTCACCTCGGCGATGAGCACCAGCTCCGGCCGGACGATGACCTTCATCTCCTTGGCCAGATGGTCGAACTCGCGATCCGTGAAGGGCACGAAGCCCCAGTTCTTCTCCCAGGCGGAGTTGTAGATGTCGCGGATGCGCTCGACTTCGTTGGGGAAGTCCTTGAGGTTCACCGCTCGCACGGTGATGCCCTCGCGCTGGCGCATCTTCTCCGCGATGCGGACCACCTTTTCGGGGGGCTCCGCGGAGGCGGACAGCTCAAAGGCGAAGAGGTCCTTCGCCTTCACCAACCCGCACGACTCCAGCAGCGTCGCGTAGTACGGCGGGTTGTACGGCATCATGATTGCGGGCGGCGTGTCGTAGCCCTCGACGAGCAAACCCCAGTCCTGGTTGGACGAGAAGTTGGCCGGCCCGAGCATCGCGTTCAGGCCCCGCTCCTTGAGCCAGGCTCCCGCCGCATCGAGCAGCATCCGCGCGACCCCGGGCTCATTCACGCACTCGAAGAGGCCGAAGAAGCCCTCCTTCGTGCCGTGAATCTCCTGGTGGCGCGGATTGCGGATGGCGGCGATGCGCCCCACGACCTCCGCCCCCCTGCGAGCGAGGAACAGCTCCACCTCGCCATACTCGAAGAAGGGGTTCTTCTTCGGGTCGATGAAGTCCTTGCGCTCCATCTCCAGCGGGGGGACCCAGTTCGGATCTCCCGCATAGAGCGAGGCCGGGAGGCGGACGAAGGCCATCCGCGACGCGGCATCCCGCACCGGCGTCACAAGGACATCCGGGGCGAGGGGAGGGAGGGAAGGCTGCGCTGCGGGAGGCTCGGCGGGTAGGGCCATAGGGGTGGCTCAGGTCCTCTCGGCGGAGTTGCCGTCGGTGCCGTTGCGCAGGAAGAAGTTGGCGCCCTTCTCCAGCAGGAGTCCGGGCAGCTCCCCACGCTTCTCCCAGAGCTTCATGGGGGCGGCGCGAAGCTGGCGCAGGTCCTCCGCCTGGAGGTTCGCCGCGCGCCAGGTGAGCTGCTCCACCGCGTCGAAGAGCTTCCCGGCCATCTCACGCGAGGACATGCGCGAGAGCTGATCCAGGGTGAGGCCGCCCTTGTCCGCGAGCAGGCCGGCGGAACCCGCCGCCCACTTGTCGCTCGCCTTGTTGGAGCGCACCGACGTGCCCGGGCGGGCAATCTGCACCGGCTCGTACACGGTGGGACGGGTCTCCGGAATCACGCCCAGCTTCCGGCCGATGGTCTCGAAGGTGTCCAGCACCCGGTCCAGCTGCGCGTCGGTGTGCGTGGCCATGAACGACGTGCGGATGAGCGCGTGGCCCGCCTCGACCGCCGGCGGAATGACCGGGTTGGCGAAGACGCCCGCCTCGTGCAGCGCGCGCCAGAAGCGGAAGCACTTCACCTGGTCGCCGATGTGGACCGGGACCACGGGCGTCACGGACACGCCCGTGTCGAAGCCCATGGCGCGGAAGCCGTTGTGCATCTTCTCGGCGATATCCAGCAGCCGGGCGCGGCGCTGCGGCTCCGCCTCGATGATCTCCAGCGCCTTGAGCGCCGAGGCGATGGACGCCGGCGTCATGGACGCGGAGAAGATGACCGAGCGCGACTTGTGCCGGATGTAGTTGATGACGTCGAAGGGGCCCGCCAGCACGCCGCCCAGCGACGCGAAGCTCTTGGAGAACGTCCCCATGACGAGGTCCGTCTCCTTCTCCAGGCCGAAATACTCGGAGGTGCCGCGGCCCTTCTCGCCCAGCACGCCCATGGCGTGGGCGTCATCCGTCATCACCCGGGCGTTGTACTGCTTCGCCAGCTCCGCGATGCGCGGCAGGTTGCAGATGTCCCCCTCCATGGAGAACACGCCGTCGGTGATGATGATCTTCCCAGCACTGGGATCGGCCTGGGAGAGCAGCTGCTCCAGGTGATCCATGTCGTTGTGGCGGAACTTGCGCTCGGTCGCGAAGGACAGCCGGATGCCGTCGACCAGCGAGGCGTGGTTGGCGCGGTCACTGAAGACCACATCATGCCGGCCCAGGATGGAGGCCAGCGCCAGGTTGGTCTGGAACCCGGTGGAAATGACGATGGCCGCCTCGCGGTTGAGGAACTTGGCCAGCCGGCCTTCCAACTCCTCGTGCAGAGCGAGCGTGCCGTTGAGCAATCTCGAACCCGAACACGTCGTCCCGAACTTCTCGGTCGCCTTGATGGCGGCTTCCTTGACGCGTGGGTCCGAGGACAGGCCCAGGTAGTTGTTGGAGCCGACCATGATCACCCGCTTGCCTTCGATCTCCACCTCGGTGGCGCCGTGAGACGCCTCGATGACGCGGAAATACGGGTAGAGGCCGGTGGCCTTCGCGATGCGGTAGTCCTTCCAGTTGCTGCACTTGTCGAAGACGTCGCTCATGGTGGTCTTTCTTTGAATCTGCGTCGGGGGAGGGTTTGTCGCCTCTCAGGCGGATGCGGAACTCAGGTCGCCACTCACCATGCAGGGCTCGTTCCGAGCCGGGGGCAACCATGCGTCCGGCGACCTCCCACGGGGGACGCGGGGCCGTGAATAAAGAGGCCGAGGGGCAGTGTCAAGGCGCGGACTGTTGCTTGAAGCCCGTGCGAGAGTCCCGCTGTCCCCCTCTGCTTGACAGCACCGTGGCATTGGTGGCACCCCGCCGACCCACATCGTCTTCCAGTCGATACTGGAAGGTGCAGTCCGTTGTTTCCAGCGGCTACGCTTGGCCGGGAACTTGCTAGGCCCGGCCTTTATCGAGGAGTGGACGGTGGCCAGGTCTCTGCGGCAACGGTGGTTCGAGGGCTTCATCCAGACGGCGGTCTCCCGACCCTGGTACGTGCTGCTGGTCTCCGTATTGCTGTCCATCGGAGGTATGGCGCTGGCGTCGCGGTTGGAGTTTCGCGGCTCTTTTGTAGAGCTGCTGCCGCAGGGTGCTCGAGAAGTTCAAGATCTGACACGCGTGTCACAGAAAGCGGGCGGGGACGGGTATCTCGTCATCCTCGCGAAGGGGGACACGCCGGAGCGGCTCAAGGCTTACGCTCGTGAGCTTCAAGCTCGCCTGGAGGCCCTCCCGGAGGTCCGCTACGTCGAGCACAGCTATGACGTGGAGTTCTTCCGCCGTCACGGGCTGCTACTACTTCCCGTCGAGAAGCTGACCCAGTTGCGCGCGGATCTGTCGGCCCGGGTGCGCTACGAGCGCCAACAGGCCAACCCTTTCTACATCGACCTGGGGGCCACGCCTCCGCCGCCCACATTCGAGGAGATTGCCCGCAAGCACTCGCCCGACGTGTCCATGCGCGAGTACCTCTCCAACGCGGACGGCACGGAGGTCTACCTCATGCTCAAGCCCATGGGGACGGCGGGCGATCTGGACTTCGCGCGCCACTTCGTGGAGCTGGCGATGGGGACGGGGCGGACGCTGGCCTCGGAGCGCTACCCCTCGGTGAAGCTCGAGGCGACGGGCAACTTCCAGAACCGCATCGAGGAAGACGCGGTGATGCGCGGCGACCTCTCGCGCTCGGGCACGTTGTCGGCGCTCATCGCGGTGGGGCTCATCCTGCTGGCCACCCGGCGTATCTCGGCGTTGGTGGTGGTGGGGGTGCCGGTGATGGTGGGCCTGGTGGTGACGTTCGGCGTCGCCCAGATCGCCATCGGCCACCTCAACGTGGTGACGGGCTTCCTGGTGGCCATCCTCATTGGCCTGGGCATCGAGTACGGCGTCCACCTGTGCATGCGGTACTGGGAGGAGCGGCGGACGAAGTCCTCGCGGGACGCCCTGGCCCTGGCCGTGGGTGGCACCTTCAGTGGCGCACTCACCTCGGCGGTGACGAACGCGGCCGCCTTCTTCGTGCTGCTGCTGGCGCAGTTCCACGCCTTCAATCAGTTCGGATTCCTCGCGGGGCTGGGGGTGCTGCTCGCGGTGCTGGCGGCGTACGGGCTGGGCCCCTCGCTCTTGGCCATCGCCGAGCGGCTCCGCCCCGCTCGCACGGAGGACGCGCCTGTTCTGGCGGCGGAGGCCCAGGCCACACCCGCGGCACCAGAGCGTGAGTGGAAGCGCTGGCCCACGTCGGTCATCGTCCTGATCGCGCTGACCGTGGTGGGGCTCGCCGCGTACTCGGTGGCCATCGCGCCTCGGCTGGGCTTCGAGACGGACATGCGCAAGCTGAAGGGTGACTCGCCGGCCTCGCGCCTGGACGACCACGTCACCGAGCAGCTGGGGCAGCCGCTCAATCCCGCCATCTTCCTGGTCGACGACCTGACGCAGGCGGCGAAGGTGGAGGAGATCATCGCGGAGGTGAAGCAGCGCAACGGCGCGGACTCCGTGTTCCTTCGCACCACGTCACTCAATGACCTGGTGCCCGGGGACTTGAAGCGCCGGGAGGTGGAGATCTCTGGCATCCGGACGCTGCTCCACGGCCTGCCCGAGTCCGCGCAACAGGATCCCCGCCTGAAGGACTTCCAGCAGATGGTGGACGCGAAGCCCTACGGGTTGGAGTCGCTGCCAGTGGAGGTCCGCCGCCGCTTCGAGGCCACGGACGGCAAGGGGACCTTCCTGCTGCTGTTCCCGTCCGTGTCCAACTACGACACCGAGGACCTGAAGCGGTGGGCGGCGCAGATTGACCAGGTGGTGGAGGCAGCGACGGCGCGGGGCGTGGAGATGTCCGTGCTGGACAGCAACCGCATCGCCGCGCGCATCTTCGCCCTGGTGCGGGGAGACGGGCCGCTCATCCTGTGGTCCGCCGCGGCGGTGGTGTTCGTGGTCATCCTCATCAGCCTGCGCAGCCTGAAGCGGGCGCTGCTGGTGACGGGGCCGCTGTTCCTGGGCATGACGTGCCTGGCCGGCGGCATGTATCTTTTCGACGTGCAACTGAATTTCATCAACGCGGTGGTGCTGCCCAACCTATTGGCCATCGCCGTGGACAACTCCATCCATCTGTACCACCGGTACGAGGAGGAGGGCCCCGGCTCGCTCGGCAAGGTGGTGCGGCACACGGGGCTGGCGGCCGTGGTGGCCACGCTGTCCAACGCGGCGGGCTACGGAGCGCTGCTGGTCGCCAATCACCAGGGGTTGCGCAGCATCGGACAGATTGCGCTGCTTGGGGTCGTGTGCACCTTCTTGGGGACCACGGTCTTCTTCCCCGCACTGCTTGCTCTCCTGGAGCGCTGGCAAGGGAGGAAGGGGTTGGCCGTGCGGGAGGGTACCGTCGTCCAGAGTCTGGAGCTCGAAGAGACCAGCGCGAAGGCCGAGTCATCGGGGGAGCGGAAATCGGCGTGAGTCTCGTGACCTTTCAAAGTCCGCGTGGCTCCGTCCCGGCGAAGGGGGCCCGGGAGGCTCAGGTCCGTCTGAACGCGGTGGACCTCATCATCGTGGCCGCTTGCACGCTCGCGACCTGGGTGCTGTTGGGCCCAGGCCGGTGGGCCCCTGGCTCGCTCTACTACGCGGGCCTCTTCGCCTTCATGGCCGCGGGCCCGCTGGTCCTGCGGACGTTGGAGTCGTATCTCCCTCGGCAGCGCTGGCTGACCGTCATCGCGGACTTCTGGCTGCTCCCCGTGGCGGTGCTCACCCACGGCTGGCTCACGCCCGTGGTGGACACGCTCAATCCCTTCCTCCGCGACGCGCAGCTCGTGGCGGCGGACCAGCGCATCTTCGGGTTCCAGGCGTCCGTGGTGCTCTCGCACGTCGTCCCCCCGTGGCTCAACGACGTGCTCCTGATCTGCTACTACGGCCACTTCGTCTGGCCGTTGGTGCTGGGGCTCTGGCTGTACTACCGGGGGCGGGGAGCCGCTTCGGCGGAGTTCGATGAGTACCTGCTGGGCCTCGGACTGCTGTTCATCCTGAACTACTCGGCCTACTCGTTGGTGCCCGCGGTGGGGCCGCGCTACTTCCTCATCGACTCGTTCTCCGCGCCGCTGCAAGGCTCGCTGACGCCGTTGCTCGATTCGTTGATGCGGCGCCCGGTCTTCGCGCGAGACTGCTTCCCTTCGGGGCACACGGGGACCACGCTGGTGGTGCTCTTCTACTCGTGGCGGTTCTCGCGGAAGCTGTTCTGGGTGATGTTGCTGCCGGGCATCGGGCTCATCGTCGCGACGCTGGCGGGCCGCTTCCACTACGCGACGGACCTGCTGTGCGCGGTGCCGCTGGTGATGGTGGTGGTGGGGCTGTCCGCGGCGCTGACGCGGGCCGCTCGCCAGCGCGAGAGTGAACGGGCCGGGCGTTCCGTCCCCGCTGACGCTATCTTGCGCCCCTGAGTCCGGACCGGCGACCCTCGCCGGCCGTCAGGAGCCTCCATGTCCAGGTCCGTGTCGTCGCAGCGCGTGTCCCGGTTTGGCACCACCGTCTTCTCGGAGTTCAGCGCCCTGGCGCAGAAGCACGGCGCGGTGAACCTGGGGCAGGGGTTCCCCGACTTCGACGGGCCGGACGCCGTCAAGGAGGCCGCGCAGCGCGCCATTCGCGACGGCGTCAACCAGTACGCCATCACCACCGGTGCCCGAGACCTGCGGGTGGCCATCGCCGAGCACGCCGCGCGCTTCTACGGCCAGGCGGTGGACCCGGACACGATGGTGACGGTGACCAGCGGCGCCACCGAGGCCATCCTCGATGTGCTGCTGGGGCTCGTGGACCCGGGCGACGAGGTGGTCGCCTTCGAGCCGTACTACGACTCGTACGACGCGAACATCAGCTTCGTGGGCGCCACGCCGCGCTGGGTGCCGCTGCGTCCGCCGGATGCGGCTCATGCGCAGTGGTGGTTCGACTGGGACGAACTGCGCGCGGCCATCGGCCCCCGCACGCGGTTGCTCATCCTCAACACGCCTCACAATCCCACGGGCAAGGTCTTCACTCGCGAGGAGCTGGAGCGGATTGGCGCGCTGTGCGCCGAACACGACGTGAAGGTGCTGTCGGACGAAGTCTACGAGCACATCACCTTCGCACCCGCGCGCCACGTGCGTCCGGCCACGGTGCCGTCACTGGCGGACCGGACGGTGACGGTGAGCAGCGGCGGAAAGAGCTTCAGCCTCACGGGGTGGAAGGTGGGGTGGATCATCGCGCCGCCCGCACTGCGTGATGCCATCCAACGTGCGCACCAGTTCGTGACCTTCGCCACCGCGTCCCCCCTCCAGGCGGCCATGGCCGCGGCGCTCCGTCTGCCCGATGCCTACTTCACGGAGCTGGCGGCGGCGTACCTGGCCCGACGTGAGCGATTGATGGCCGGGCTGCGAGAGGCGGGATTGAAAGCCTACCTACCGGACGGTAGCTACTTCATCCTCGCGGACATCACCGGGTTCGGCTTCGCCGATGACGTGACGTTCTGCCGTCACCTCGTGTCGGAGGTCGGGGTCGCGGCCATTCCCCCGAGTGTCTTCTACGGCCCGGAGCATCGGCACCTGGGGCAGGGGCTCGCGCGGTTCGCGTTCTGCAAGACGGACGCGGTGCTCGACGAGGCCTCGCGTCGCTTGCGCGCGAAGCTCGCGCCTCGGCGGTGAGGATAGGGGGCCTTCCGCGCCTGGTGCGTTGCGGGGCCTGAGCGCGGTTGCTACATCCCTTCGAGGAGGGCGGTGCCACACTTTCGGGCCGCCGCGTGTCCTCGTGGATTTCTTCGGCGAGCTGTACCTGCGCAGCACGTTGCCGTTCCTCTCCGAAGCGGTCACCGCTCGAGAGGCGGAGTACCTCGCGCGTGCCTTCGCCGACACGCCGGACACGGGCTTCATCGCGGACCTTGGTTGCGGTCATGGACGGCATGCCTCACGGCTCAATGTGTCGGGACCGCTGGCGCACCGCATCATCGGCCTGGAGAAAGACGCGCTCTCGCTGTCGATGCGACGCCGTGGCTTTCCGGTGGTCCGAGGAGATCTCCGCGCGCTGCCCTTCGGGGAAGGGACACTGTCCGGGGCCTACGCATGGTACTCCACGCTGTTCGCCTTCTCGGACGAGGAGCACGTGACCATCCTCAGGGAGCTGGCGCGAGTGATGAAGCGGGGCGGCCTGCTGGTGTTTCACACCGTGCCGTTCGAGCGTCTCGCCGCGTCACCGCGAGCCGCGTTCCGGCGGACACTCCCCGACGGTGGTGTGCTGGAGGAGGAGAGCCAGTTCGATGCGTCCACGGGTCGCGACGAGGCGCGGCGGACGCTGACGCTGAAGGATGGTCGTGTTCTGTCTGCGTCCTACGCCATTCGTTACTATCCCCTTGCGGAACTCGCCGGGCTGTTGGAAAGCACCGGGTTTTCAATCACCTGGGTACACGGTGGGCTCGAGGGTGAGCCGCTGACGCAGTTGTCTGCCGACCTGATTGTTGGAGCGGTGCTTCGAGATGGCTGAGACCCCACATTCACGAGCGCGCGGTACCCTCCTCGGCCAGCTTCCGAAGCAGGTCGAGGTGTACGAGGTGGGTCCTCGCGATGGCTTGCAGAACGAGCTGCGCACGCTGCCCACGCGAGACAAGGCGCGGCTCATCGACGCGTTGGTGGCCGCCGGCGAGAAGCGCATCGAGGTCACCTCGTTCGTCTCCCCGAAGTGGATTCCACAGTTGGCGGACGCGGAGGAGCTGCTGAAGCTGGTGGGCCGCCGCGAGGGTGTCGTGTTCTCCGCGCTCGTGCCCAATCTCAAGGGACTCGAGCGGGCGAAGGACGCGGGCCTGGAAGAGGCCGCGGTGTTCATCTCCGCCTCCGAGGCTCACTCCAAGAAGAACATCAACAAGACCATCGCCGAAGCGATGGCGGGCGCACGCGAGGTGACCGCGGCCGCGCTCCTGGCTGGGATGCGCGTGCGGGGCTACCTGTCCACGGTCTGGGGCTGCCCCTACGAGGGCCACGTCCCCGTCGAGCGCGTGGTGGACATCTGCCGCTATCTGGTGGACGCGGGCATCTACCAGCTCAGCCTGGGCGATACGATCGGCGTGGGCACGCCTCGGCAGACGGAGGAGATCCTCGGCGCACTGCTCGAGCACATCCCCGTGGAGAAGCTCGCGCTGCATCTGCACGACACGCGTGGGACGGCGCTGGCCAATTCGCTCGTGGGTTTGTCCGCGGGCGTGACGACCTTCGACGCGAGCATCGGCGGGCTCGGTGGCTGCCCGTATGCTCCGGGCGCGGCGGGCAACCTGGCCACCGAGGATGCCGTCTTCATGTTCCACGGCATGGGTGTGGAGACCGGCATCAACCTGGACCGGCTGGTCGAGGCGGGCGAAATCGCCCAGGAGCTCATCGGCCGCAAGCTGGCGGGCAAGTACCTCCAGGCCGCGCTGGGTGAGCGGGAGAAGAAGGCCTCCCGTCGCGCTCAAACCTGAGCCACCGCTCCTCTGCCTGCCCCCTCCATGAGCAGGCCTGATTGGGTGGGTTCGGACAGGTGGGGTGGTGATTTCGTAAAATTTCCGTAGCGATTCCCGTGACGCGTCGCGGCTGTTAGCCTGGGTTGTAAACGACCCTGCATCGCACCCGGGATATTGCTTCATGACGCATACAGTCGACGCGGAGGCCCTCGCGCGACGCTCGTGGGACATTTTCGACGAGCATCAAAACGCCCTCAGCCGTCGGACAGACCGGATGTTCGCGGTCTTGATGGGACTCCAGTGGCTGGGTGGACTCATCACGGCGTGGGTGTTGTCGCCGCGGACCTGGGAAGGGACCTCCAGCCAGGTCCATCCGCACATCTGGGCGGCCGGGGTTCTGGGCTTCCTCGTGGCGAGCCTGCCGGTGGCGTTGAGCCTGGTCCGACCGGGCAGCGTCGCCACCCGCTACTCCATCGCGGTGGCGCAAGCGCTGACCTCCGCGCTGCTCATCCACCTCACGGATGGCCGCATCGAGACGCACTTCCACGTCTTCGGCTCCCTGGCGTTCCTGGCCGTCTACCGGGATGTCCGCGTGCTGTTCATCTACGCCGGCGTGGTGGTGGTGGACCACGTGGCGCGAGGCCTCTTCTGGCCCGAGTCCATCTTCGGCACGAGCATGGTGAGCATGCTGCGCCCCCTGGAGCATGCGGGGTGGGTGGTGTTCGAGCTCATCTTCCTCATCCTCACGTGCCGCAGTGGCCTGCGGGATTTGAAGGAGCTGGCGTCCCGCCAGGCGCGGTTGGAGCTGGTGCAGGGCGAGGTGCATGCGCGCGTGGTGGAGCCGCTCGTGGATTCGACCCGCAGCCTGACCGATGCGATGCGTGCGTTGAGTGTCTCGACCGAAGAGCAGCGGCGGATGTTGTCGCGTCAGGCCCAGGCCCTGACCGAGACGCAGGTGACGGCGACGGAAATCCAGCGCACGTCCGAGGTGGCCGCGCGGCAGGCGGAGGTCATCCTCGAGTCCACGACGCAGGCGGGCGACGCGGGGGCCTCCGCGCAGGCGATGATTGGCAAGAGCATGCGGGGGCTGGAGGGCATCCGCGAGCAGGCGGCCCTGTTGTCGGGCCAGCTCGAGGGACTGGGGGAGAGGGCGCGGCAGCTCACCGCCGTCGCGTCCACGGTGAAGGACCTGGCGGACCAGTCCAACATGGTGGCCATCAATGCCGCCATCGAGGCCGCGCGCTCCGGTGAGAAGGGACGAGGCTTCGCCGTGGTGGCGACGGAGATGCGCCGGCTCGCGCGTCAGTCGCAGGAGGCCACGAAGGAGGTGCGGGTCATCCTCGATGACACGCTCAAGTCCATCAACACGGTGGTCGACCTGAGCCGCAAGGGCTCCGAGCGGATGGCGCAGGACCTGGAGGCGGTGCGCGCGTCGGGCGAGAGCCTTCGGGGAATCTCGTCGATGATGGACAACAGCACCGACAGCGTGCGCCGCATCTCCGCGGCGGTGGGGCAGCAGGCCGCTGGAGTCTCGCAGCTCTTCGGGGCCGTGAATGACCTGTCCACGATGATGGCGGAGACCCTGGCGCGCTTGGATGCCGCCACCGCCGCCACCTGGGCGCTCCAGTCCGTGACGGACCGCGTGCAGGGCGTCATTCAGACCTATCAGCCCGAGAAGCCTCACACCCTCTGAAAAGGGAGGGGCGGCGGCTCTCGGTCCGGGGGCCGGACTTCACTCCCTGTAGTCATACTCAGGGTGCGTCCAAGAGGGGCTCGTGGAGCCTCGCGCGAGCCCCTCTTGTCTCCGAATCAGCGGCCGTCGAGCATCGCCGCCAGCTGTTCCTGGAGGCCCAGGTGGGCGGCGGCGGCCTCGAGCATCCGCCGCTCCTTGCGGTCGATGCGGCCGTCCACCAGCGCGACCTCGACGATGTTGCGCAGGAACACCTCGGCCTCGGGGCTGCCTCGCGTCATGAGCCGGTCGAAGAGCTGTGGCCCGGCGTTCAGGGCCATCTCGACCTGGGCCCATTCCACGTTCCACCGCTCCGCGCACAGCTTCAGCATCCGCCGCTCGGCGCTGGTGACGGTCCCATCCGCGGCGGCGACGGCGGCCATCATGTAGAGCAGCCGCTGGCGCTCCTGGATGTCCATCACCACATCCGAGCCCTGCTGGGCCGGGTGCACCTGGACTTCATTCGAGGGCGTGGGCCTGGCCATCGTGGCCCGAGCTGGTGCCGGCCGGAAGCTCGAGGACTCGCGGGCATTCCACGCCTCGAAGGGGAGCGCCGACGCGAGCACCCAGTCCCGCTCACCGTTCGCGAGCTGCGTGCCGCAGAACTCGCACGAGGTGGCGGCGCTGTTGGTGAGCGGCGCATTGCACTGCGGGCAGCGGTCCGTGGACATGCCGTTGGCGGCGTTCGTCTGCGCCCCGTGCTTGCGCACCAGGGTGAAGACGAAGCGTTGGGGCACGGTGGGAAGCTCCGGTGGACGCTGGTCGATGGGACCCACGCCCATCCGCGCACTCCAACGAATCTCCACGTGGGCCCGGTCCAGGCCACGCGGGTCCAGCTCCAGCGCGCGCACGTCCACGGAGCCCACGGCGCACTCCAGGAACACGCGGCGGCGGCCCTGGCGCTTCAGTCCCTCCAGCTCAGAGCCCAGCGCTCCCAGCGCCTCGGGCGTCGCCACCTTGGACAGGCCCGTCGTGTCGCCTCGGCTCTGCGCATCAATCCACTTCCAGAACAGCAGCGAAGCACGGTCCTCGAGCACCTCCACGTTGAGCGCCGGATCCGCCTGGCGCGCCTGCATCAGCCCATCCACGGGCCGGTGGTAGCGCGTGTGCTCGACGCCCTGGGTGATTTCGGAGAGCGTCCAGTCGTAGTTGCCGGAGTTGACCACCGCGTTGCAGAACTCGCACTGGTTGGTCGCTCCACCCTGGAAGGGGGCGCCGCAGTTGGGGCACTTGCCCTGGAACAGGTCCGCGCCGATGCGCGTCTGCGCGCCGGGCTTTCGCACGAAGGTCCACACCTCCGTGAAGGACTCCATCGGTGCCTTGCGCGCGGCGTCGGTGGCCTGCGCGTCGGTGAACTTCGCGGGCACGTCCGTGTCTCGCATGCGCGCGTGGACTCGGACCTGGATGCTGTCGAACCACTCGCTCTGCTCCAGGCCGATGAGCTGCAGGTCGAGCACCTCCACGTCGGTGATGGCGTCGCGCACCCCTTGCGCATCCATCAGCCGGAGCTGCACGCCGAAGCGCTGCCACGTCGCGTCCGACAGGAAGGGGCGCACCGGCGTCATGTCGCGCTGGAACCAGGCGCGCTGTGTGTCGAGGAACAGCCGGCGCACCTTGCCGAGCACGGCCTCCAGCTCGAAGGCCGGGTCCTTCAACTTGAGGGCGTTGACCCAGCCGGACACGTCGCTCGAGGTGACCTGGGTGCGGCGCTCCGCTTCGTACTGGTCCAGGGCCTTGCGCGTGGTGGCGTCGGGGTGGAGGTTGCGCCGGTACAGCCAGTAGACGACACCGCCGAGCACCAGCAGCGGAATCATCACCTTCGGGTACCGGAACACCATGCGGACCAGCTCGAAGAGGATCCACAGGGGAAGGCCATCACCACCGCCACTGTCGCGGCTGTCGGAGGAGCCCCGGGTGTAGTGCTCGCCGCCACCGGTGCGCGCCAGCGAGTCGAAGGGGATGAGGACGACGGCAGCCAGGGCCAGGGTCATTGGCAGCCAGGAAGCCCAAGGGGCGAGCTGTCGGAGCACGGTGCGTGGCGAAGGCATGAGGGGATGCTAACCGTTTCCGCCTTGCCAGACCCGCCTTCCCACCGCACTCTGCCTCGTCCCAGGGCGACCCGCCGAGCGGGCCCTGGAAGGGGAGCGGATATGCCGGAATTCAAGGTCGACGCACGCGGAGCCATCGAGATCTGGACCATTGACGGCGAGGGCCGCCGCAATGCCATCAGCCGCGCGATGCTCCAGGAGCTGGGAGCACTCGTCGAGCGCGTGTCCTCGGGGCACCAGGTGCGCGCGGTGGTCATCACCGGTGCGGGCGACAAGGCCTTCTGCGCGGGCGCGGACCTCAAGGAGCGCGCCGGCATGTCCGAGAACGACGTCCGCGCGTTCCTGGAGGGGCTGCGCCGGACCCTCCGTGCCATCGAGAAGAGCGACTGCGTCTTCATCGCCGCCGTCAACGGCGCGGCCTTCGGTGGCGGCACGGAGCTGGCGCTCGCGTGTGACTTGCGCGTGGCGGCCCCGGCGGCGGAGCTGGGCCTGACGGAAGTGAAGCTGGGCATCATCCCCGGAGGTGGCGGCACGCAGCGCCTGACGAGGTTGGTGGGACCGGGCCGCGCCAAGGACCTCATCCTCACGGCGCGCCGGCTCAACGCGGCCGAGGCCTTCGCCATGGGATTGGTCAACCGGCTCGCGCCCGAGGGACACCTCCTGGAGGTGGCACACACCCTGGCCGAGTCCGTGGTGGAGAACGCGCCCATCGCGGTCGCCACCGCCAAGCACGCCATCGACGAAGGCACGGGCCTGGAGCTGGATGACGCCCTCGCGCTGGAGCTGCGCAAGTACGAGGAGGTCCTCAAGACGGAGGACCGGCTCGAGGGGCTGCGCGCGTTCGCGGAGAAGCGCCCGCCCGTCTACAAGGGACGCTGAAGACACGAAGGGCGGCGGCCGACACAAGCCGGCCCCCGCCCTGATTCCGTGCCCCGTCTGGAGTGACCCCTCGCCGCGATTCTTCGAGTGGGCCACGCGAGGCATCGGTCGAATCAGGCGCTGGCGCTCTTCTCCGGCGCCAGGCCGATGTTCTGCTTGTTCATGTAGCCCATGGCCTTGTCCTTGACGGTGGTGCGGAAGTCATCGCCCGTCTTCGGCGCGAGCAGCAGCGCGGCGACGCCGCCCGCCACCGCGCCCAGGAGGAACAGCCCAAGGCCGCCCACGCCCGAGCGTCCAGGCCTGTAGGTCCTCAGGCCCACGTGCCGCAGTGCATCATCCGGATCGAAGTCCTCCCAGCGTTCCCGGGCCACGCGCGGAAGCTCGTTGAGGAGTTTGTGGGCCATCCACTTGCGGTACAGCTCGCTCTTGGCCAATCCCTTCGCCGTCCACATCGCCTTTTTTCTCGCGAACATGCATCCCTCCAGAGCCGGTGCTGCCCAGGGACGCGCCGCGTCGCGGAGCGTCTCCTTCGAGGTTTGAAGGTAGGCAGGTGAGCCCGTGCTGGCACCCCCCGGACCCTGGGGTTCGCTCAGCGCGTCATGAGCCGGACGACATGGTGCGTCGGGCCCTTGGGGAGAGGGCAGCCAGCCGGGAACCTTTCTGCTATGTCGCCCGGGCCATGTCCCAAGACTCGAAGCTGCTGGAGAAGATCGCCCAGGTGGAGAAGGGGGGCGCGTCGAAGTACCACGCGAAGAACCAGGAGGCCGGCAAGCTGTTCGCCCGCGAGCGCATCCGCTTGCTCGTCGACGAGGGCTCCTTCGTGGAGGACGCGAAGCTCGCCAACAACCTGGACCCGGAGCTGCCCTCGGACGGCGTCGTCATCGGCCTGGGCAAGGTGTCGGGCCGCACCGTGGCCATCATGGCCAACGACTCCACGGTGAAGGCCGGGAGCTGGGGCGCCCGCACGGTGGAGAAGATCCTCCGCATCCAGGAGACCGCCCGCTCGCTGCGCTGCCCGTTGCTCTACCTGGTGGACTCCGCGGGTGCCCGCATCACGGACCAGGTGGAGATGTTCCCAGGCCGCCGCGGTGCCGGACGCATCTTCTACAACGAGGTGCACATGTCCGGGGACGTGCCCCAGGTGTGCTTGCTCTTCGGGCCCTCGGCGGCGGGTGGCGCGTACATCCCGGCCTTCTGCGACCTGGTCATCATGGTGGACGGCAACGCCTCCATGTACCTGGGCAGCCCGCGCATGGCGGAGATGGTCATCGGCGAGAAGGTGACGCTGGAGGAGATGGGCGGCGCGAAGATGCACTGCTCCATCTCCGGCTGTGGCGACGTGCTGGTGAAGACGGAGCAGGAAGCCATCGCCGCGGCGAAGAAGTACCTGGGCTTCTTTCCGGAGAACTGCAGCCAACTGCCTCCCCGCGACGAGCCGAAGGCGCCCAAGGCCAGCGGGAAGAAGGTGGAGGAGATCGTCCCGGTCGACCAGAACAAGCCCTTCGACATGCACGCGCTCATCACCGAGCTCATCGACGAGGGGAGCTGGTTCGAGGTGAAGAAGCTCTTCGCGCAGGAGCTCATCACGGGCCTGGCGCGCATCGACGGGCGCCCGGTGGGCATCGTCGCCAACCAGCCCAAGTACAAAGGCGGCGTGCTCTTCGTCGACAGCGCCGACAAGGCCGCGCGCTTCATCTGGCTGTGCGACGCCTTCAACATCCCGCTGCTCTATCTGGCGGACGTGCCGGGCTTCATGATCGGCACCAAGGTGGAGCGTGCGGGCATCATCCGCTCGGGCGCGAAGATGATCTCCGCCGTGTCCGAGGCCAGCGTGCCCCGCATCTGCGTCGTCGTGCGCAAGGCCTATGGTGCCGGCCTCTACGCCATGAGCGGCCCGGGCTTCGCTCCGGAGGCCACCCTGGCGCTCCCCGGCGCGATGATCGCCGTCATGGGCCCGGAGGCGGCCGTCAACGCCGTCTACTACAACAAGATTCAAGAGCTGCCCGAGGCCGAGCGCCCCGCCTTCGTCCAGAAGCTCCGCGACGAGTACAAGGCGGACGTCGACATCTACAAGCTGGCCAGCGAGCTGGTCATCGACGACATCGTCCCGGGAGACCGGCTGCGGAACGAGCTGACCCAGCGCTATGGCCTGTACGCCCAGCGCCAGACACCCCGCGCCGAGAAGAAACACGGCGTCTATCCCGTTTGAGTAGAGAATCTTGACCCATCCGGAAGGCGCTCTGCCTTCCGGAGCCCTTTGCTATAGATCCACCTGACCATGGACTTTGAACTTCCCGAGAGTCATCGCGCCCTCCAGTCCTCCCTCCGAGACTTCTGCGAACGCCAGGTGAAGCCGTACGCCGGCCAGTGGGACAAGGAGGAGAAGTTCCCCATGGAAGTGGTGCGCGAGCTGGGGCAGCTCGGCGTCATGGGCATCCTCGTCGGGGAGAAGTACGGCGGGGCGGCCATGGACTCGCTCGCCGTGGCGGTGGCCGTGGAGGAGATCGCCCGCTACGACGGTTCGCTGGCCCTGACGGTGGCCAGCCACAACGGCCTGGGCACCAGCCACCTGCGCGTCTTCGGCAACGCCGCGCAGCACGAGAAGTTCCTGCCCAAGCTGGCCACGGGTGAGTACCTGGGCGCGTGGGGCCTGACGGAGCCGGGCTCTGGCTCGGACGCGTCGGGGATGAAGACGACCGCGGTGCGCCAGGGCAATGACTGGGTGCTCAACGGCACCAAGATGTTCATCACCCAGGGCACCGTGGGCGATGTCTTCGTGGTGCTCGCGATGACGGCCCCGGAGAAGCGGCAGAAGGGCATCACCGCGTTCCTGCTGGAGAAGGGCATGCCGGGGTTCAGCCAGCGTGCCATTCACGGCAAGCTGGGCATGCGCTCGTCGGACACGGCGGAGCTCATCCTGGAGAACGTGGTCGTCCCCGACTCGAGCCGCGTGGGCGAGGTGAACCATGGGTTCATCGACACGATGAAGATCCTCGACCGCGGCCGCATCACCATCGGCGCGCTGGCCGTGGGCCTGGCCCGGGGCGCGTTGGAGGAGTCGGTGCGGTACTCGAAGGAGCGCACCGCGTTCGGCCAGCCCATCTCGGAGTTCCAGGCGCTGCGCTGGATGATGGCGGACATGAAGACGGAGACGGACGCAGCGCGGCTGCTCGTCCACCGCGCGGCGCGGCTGGCCGACGCGGGACAGCCGTACTCGCGTGAGGCCGCGATGGCGAAGCTGTTCGCCTCCGAGGTCGCCATGCGCGCCAGCTCCAAGGCGGTGCAGATCCACGGCGGCTACGGCTACACCCGCGAATTCCCGGTCGAGCGCTACCTGCGCGACGCCAAACTGTGTGAAATTGGCGAGGGAACGAGCGAGATCCAACGCACCATCATCGCGAGAGAGACCTTCAAAGGGGCTTGATGGACACGGCACGGCTGGAAGCACTCGGGCTTCAGGTACGTGAGGATTCGGCCGGCATCGAGGCGGTGCTGGACCTGGAGTCGTCGCCTCTCGTCAATCCCGTGACCAAGGCCTTCATCGCCGAGGTGACCTTCCAGGTGATGGGGGACCGGCTCATCCCCATCTCCCCGGCGGCGGTGGTGGGGCTCGCGCCCATCCTCGTGGGCGCGCTCAGCGACGTCGCGGACATCGAAGCGCTGCTGTCGGACGCCTTCAATGAGCACATCTTCCACGTCCAGCGCCGCTCCGCGGAGCTCCAGGTGCTGGGGCTGACGCCTCGGGTGGATTCGGAGACGCTGGAGCTGTCCACCGAGGTCATGGAAGGGGACCTGTCCGTGCTGCTCGCCGCGGACCGGCTGGGCAACTTCCGCATCGCGCGTGCGCAGCGCGAGCAAGCGGACGTGGCCGGCGGTGCGGGGCACACGTTGGAGCTGTCGGAGTTCCGGGAGCGGGCCGCCCTCACGGGCTATCTGGCGGCGCTCCTGGGGGAGCCAGCCAGCCGTCCTCAGCCGCCGCCTCCGGGCGCGGGGCTGGTGCGTTTCTCCGACATCGTGGAGAAATTCGGGGCGGAGTCGTTGGTTCCACCCCGCAGCAGCCTGGAGCTGCTGGCGCAGTTGCAGGTCGAGGGCCGGCCGTACCGTTTCGCCGCCGCGAGGGTCGCGGGGCGCACCTTCCGGGGACTGTTGGCGGGTGCCCAGGGCAAGGTGTGGGCGGGCCGGTTCGAGTTGGATGAGTTTCCGGGCATTGTCCGGATGGTGGCGGCGCTGCTGAAGGTCCGTCCCGAAGCCGTGAGGCTCGTGGGCCCGGACGCGCCTCAGGAGTGAGAGACGTCCGTGGAGAAGCTGAGTGTGGCGGAGCGGGTGGAGACCCTGGAGAAGCGTCTGGGGCTGGTGTTCTCGCGCAGGGAGGTCGCGCTAGAGGCCCTCACCCACAAGACGTATGTCAATGAGTCGCGGGACAAGGACCTCAAGGACAACCAGAGGTTGGAGTTCCTGGGCGACTCGGTGGTGAACCTCGCGGTGAGCCACCGGCTGATGGACCGCTTCCCGGGTGTCTCGGAGGGCGACCTCACCAAGATGCGCGCCCGGGTGGTCAATGAGGACGGGCTGGCCCGGGTGGCTCGGAGCATCCCCTTGGGGGACCTGCTGCTGCTGGGCCGGGGCGAGCTGCAGTCGGGCGGACGCGAGAAGAACTCCGTACTGGCGGACGCCTTGGAGGCCGTCTTCGCCGCCGTCTACCTGTGTGCGGGCCTGGAGACGGCGGCGGCGCTCGTGGACCGCTACTTCGCGGAGCTCCTGGACGAGGTCTCCAGTGGCCAAGGCCGCCTGGACTACAAGACGCTCCTCCAGGAGATGGCCCACGAGAAGCTGAAGCTGTCGCCTCGCTATCGGGTGGTGTCCGAGGCGGGGCCGGAGCACTCCAAGGTCTTCGAAGTGGAGCTCACCCTGGGGGATGCCCCCCTGGCGCGAGCCTCCGGGCGCAGCAAGAAGGAGGCGGAGCAGAGCGCCGCGCAGGCGACGCTGGAGCGCCTCAAGCGAGAGGCCGCCGCGACGCCCGAGGCGGGGGCGGAGCCCCCCACGGCTCCCACCCCGGAAGTGCCTCCGGGCGACACCTTGGCGTGAAACCCCTTGGAGGGGAGAGGGGTGGGGAATAAGGTGCCGCGCCCATGCGCTCCTCTTCCTCCCTCCGGCTGACGTTCGCGTTGGTGGCCTGCCTCGTGGCGGGATCCGCCGTCGCGCAGCAGACAGCGGTGGCTCGTGGAAAGTGGAGCAAGCGGGTGGAGTCCGGCAAGGACGTCTACGCCACCCTCAAGACGAGCCAGGGGGACATCACCGTCCGGCTCTTCTCCAAGGACGCACCCAAGACGGTGACGAACTTCGTGGCGTTGGCGTCGGGTGAGAAGGAGTGGCGGGATCCGAAGTCCGGAGCGATGTCTCGCAAGGCGCTCTATGACGGGACCGTGTTCCACCGCGTCATCCCGGGCTTCATGATTCAGGGTGGAGACCCGACGGGCACGGGCAGTGGAGACCCGGGGTACCGCTTCGAGGACGAGTTCCAGAGCGGGAGGACCTTCGACAAGCCGGGCCTGTTGGCCATGGCGAACCGGGGGCCGGGGACCAACGGCAGCCAGTTCTTCATCACCACGAGCACGCCGGACCACCTGACGAACCGGCACACCATCTTCGGCGAGGTGGTGAAGGGGTATGAGGTGGTGGAGAAGATTGGCACGCTGCCGCGCGACAACCGGGACCGGCCGCAGACGCCGGTGGTGCTCACCCGGGTGGTGTTGAGCGAGAAGCCGCCCGTGGGGATGGTTGTTCCCCAGGGGCCGGCGGCGGACGCGCCCGTGAAGCCGGTGATGGCGCCGAAGCGGAAGGACGAAGCAGAAGGGCAAAGACGGATGACAAGGTGACCCGCTCGACGATTCAGCCGTAGGTTGCCCGCCTACCGCCGCCTCCGGCACATCCCGGGGCGGTGGTCTGTTATAGGGCGCTGTTGGAAGTTCCCCTCGAGGGGCTCCCGGATTCCGCGGGACTCCCAGACCACCTCCGAAGCAATGGCCTCTCCCAAGAACCACCGCAGCGGCTTCGCCGCGCTCATCGGACGCCCCAACGTGGGCAAGAGCACCCTGCTCAACGCGCTCACCGGTGAGAAGATCGCCATCGTCTCTGGCAAGCCACAGACGACCCGCAACCGCATCCTCGGCGTGGTGACCCGCCCCGAGGGGCAGGTCGCTTTCATCGACACTCCCGGCATCCACCAGGCCAAGGGAGAGCTCAACCGCTACATGGTGGAGACGGCGCTCCAGGCCGCTGAGGAGGTGGACCTGGTCCTCTTCCTCATCGAGCCGCCCGCGGGTGAGAAGTTCGAGGTGAGCCCCGGCAACCGGACCATCCTCGAGCGGCTCCAGAAGCTGCGCAAGCCCACCTTCCTGGTCATCAACAAGATCGACAGCCTGCCCAAGGCGGCGCTGTTGCCGCTCATCGACCTGTACCGCACCGAGTTCCCGTTCGCGGAGGTGGTCCCCATCTCCGCGCGGGAGAAGGACGGCGTGGAGCGCCTGTTCCAGGCGGTGCTGGGCCACCTGCCAGAAGGCGAGCGCATCTTCGACGAGGACATGCTCACGGACCAGCAGGAGCGCACGCTGGTGGGCGAGTACATCCGCGAGCAGGTGCTTCGTCACTGCCGCCAGGAGATTCCGTACTCCACGGCGGTGTTGGTCGACATCTTCGACGAGTCCGAGCGGGAGCCCCGCCCCGGGACGCCGCCGGGACAGTTGGGGGGCCTCATCCGCATCGCGGCGTCCATCTACGTGGAGCGCGACAGCCAGAAGGCCATCATCATTGGCAAGCAGGGGCAGATGCTGAAGACGATTGGCACGGACGCGCGCAAGTCCGTGCAGCGCCTGTTGGGCGCGCACGTCTATCTGGACCTGCGTGTCCGCGTGGAGCCGCGTTGGAGCGAGCGCCCCGAGGGCCTCAAGAAGCTGGGATACGACTGAGATGAAGCCGCTGGTCGCGATTGTCGGACGCCCCAACGTGGGCAAGAGCACGCTGTTCAACCGCCTCATCGGCCGGCGCCTCGCGCTGGTGGAGGACATGCCGGGCGTGACGAGGGACCGCCACTACGCCGACGCGGAGTGGGGAGGGCGCTCGTTCACCTTCATCGACACGGGCGGCTTCGTCCCTGGCGAGAAGGACTCGCTGCTCCAGCAGGTGCGGGAGCAGGCGCAGCTCGCCGTGGAGGAGTGTGACGTCATCGTCTTCGTCACCGACGGCCGCGAGGGCGTGACGCCCGCGGACGAGTCGGTGGCGGGCTACCTGCGCAAGAGCGGCAAGCCGGTGATTGTCGCGGCCAACAAGCTGGACAACACGTCCGGCACGATGCAGGCGCAGGCGGCGGACTTCTACAAGCTGGGCCTGGGCGAGGTGCATCCCCTGTCCGCCGAGCACAACCTCGGGGTCAACGGCCTGTTCGACGAGGTCGTGGAGAAGCTGCCGCCGAAGCAGGAAGGCGAGGGTGACACGGCGCCTCCGGATGACGGCATCATCCGCGTGGCCATCATCGGCCGGCCCAACGTGGGCAAGAGCACGCTGGTCAACGCGATCCTCAAGGAGAAGCGCGTGGTGGCCAGCGACGTGCCGGGCACGACGCGTGACCCGGTGGACTCGCCGCTGACGTACAAGGAGCGCAAGCTCATCCTCACGGACACCGCGGGCATCCGGCGCAAGAAGACGATCGCGCACCAGGTGGAGAAGTTCTCCGTGGTGGCGGCGCTCAAGGTGATGGAGCGCAGCGACGTGGCGGTGCTGTTGATGGACGCCACGGAGCCGGCGGTGGACCAGGACGCGAAGCTGGCGGGACTGGCCGAGGAGCGCGGCCGCGCGCTGGTCATCGTGGTGAACAAGTGGGACCTGGTGGACACCGACGCACGGCGCCAGGAGGCGTACCGGGAATCGCTCAAGCACGCGCTGAAGTTCGTGGGCTACGCGCCCATCATCTTCACGTCGGCGCTGACTGGCTCCAAGGTGGAGAAGGTGGTGGACGTGGCGGTGGAGCTGGCGGAGCAGTTCCGGTTCCGGGCGCCCACGCCGCAGCTCAACCGGCTGTTGGAGCACATGGTGGACAACCACCCGGCGCCCATCGTGAAGGGCAAGCCGCTGCGTCTGTACTACATCGCACAGGTGGCCGCGGCGCCCCCGACGTTCGCCCTGACGTGCAACCATCCGGAGGGCGTCCCGGACATGTACAAGCGGTACATCACCAATCAGCTTCGCAAGACGTTCGACCTGCGAGTCCCCATCCGGCTCATCTTCCGGGCGCGGCCTGGTCAGGCGAAGCGCGCGGCTCGCAAGAAGCCTCACCTTCAGGGGAAGCACTGAAGCGTCCGTGCGTTGACACTCGCGGCGCGCGCTCCATACAGTGCGCCGCTCTCCCGCTCTCCGACAGGGTAGAGCATCGAAGCGCAGAGAGAGGTTGACCGACGTGGCTGGAACCAAGACCGAGAAGATTCGCCAGCAGGAGCTTCGTCAGCCGGACACCTTCCAGAAGGTTGGCGCTGACGCGCGTGACTGGCTCATCCAGCGCCAGAAGCTCATCGGCATCGGCGTGGCCGTCATCATCGTGGGTGGCGTGGGCGTGGCCATCGCCAGCGAGGTGTCCAAGCGCGGCGAGGCGAAGGCCGCCCAGGCGCTGGGCCAGGCGCTCGCCGTCCTGGATCGCGGCGTGGAGGGCGTGCAGCCCGCGCAGCCTGGTGACACGGACGCCCCCTTCAAGAACCTGAAGGAGCGCGATGAGGCGCTGGTGACGGCGCTGACCGACTTCCGCAAGGAGCACGCGGGGACCCGTTCCGCGGCCACCGCGGGCCTGTCGCTGGGCGAGGCCCAGTTCCGTCTGGGCCGCTTCGCGGACGCGCAGTCCACGTTCACCGGGTTCCTGAAGGACGCGGCGCAGAACGACCCGCTCCGCGCGGGCGCGCTGGAGGGCCAGGGCTACGCGTTCGAGGCGGAGAAGAAGTTCGACGACGCCATCAAGTCCTTCGAGCAGATGGCCTCGGCGGGCGGCGGGGAGTTCCTGGTCGGCATGGGCGCCTACCACAAGGGGCGGATGCTCATCGCCCAGGACAAGAAGGAAGAGGCCGCCGGGGTTCTTCAGAAGGTGTCGGCGGACCACCCGAACACGGCCGCGGCGCGGCTGGCCAGCGAGAGGCTGGCGGTGCTGGCCTCGCAGGGCGTGAAGATTCCGACTCCGGCGCAGGCCGCGCCGGTCGCTGGCACGGACGCGGGGTAGCACGCGCGCTATGACGAAGCAGCTCGTGAGCTGGAAGCATTGGCTGGGGAGCGCCGTGGCGGTCGGTCTCCTGAGCGGTTGCAGTACCCTGCCGCGCTACGGCAATCCGGAGCTGCCTCGTACAGAGCAGGCGCCACCGCTGGACTACTTCTCGGTGAACTGGTGGGCGCCGCTGGTTGCGCCCACCCTCCTGGAGTACGCCCCTCGCGAGGTCGCCACTCCGGCGTACGACGCGCGCAGCAAGACGGTCATCGCCGCGACGCGGGATGGTTCCGTCCGTGGCGTGGGCCCGGATGGGAAGGTCAAGTGGACCAAGCACACGAGCACTCGCTTCTCGGCGGGGGCCACGGTTCATGATGGCATCGCCTTCGTCCCCGGCGCGGACGGCACGCTGTACGCGCTGGATGCCGCGACGGGCGAGCAGAAGTGGCAGTACGTGGCGGGCGAGTCCCTGGCCACGGCCCCTGTCGTCGCCGAGGGGTTGGTGTTGGTGGCCTCGGAGAGCGACACCCTGTTCGCGGTGAAGGCCGCCGACGGCGTCTGGGCCTGGCAGTACCGGAGGGATCCTCCGTCGGGCTTCACGGTGCGGGGCGCGTCGGCTCCGCTGGTCCGCGACGGCAATGTCTACGTCGGCTTCTCCGATGGCTACATCGTGTCCCTCAGCATGAAGGACGGCGCGGCCAACTGGGAGAAGTCACTGTCGGGCTCCGGCAACGAGTTCCTGGACGTGGACACCACTCCGGCGATGGACGATCACGGGCAGCTCTACGTGGCGTCCTACAAGAATGGCGTCTACGCGCTCAGCGCGGACTCCGGCGACGTGGTCTGGACGAACGCCGTGAGCGGCATGACGTCGCTGCTGGCGCGCGGACAGATGCTGTTCGTGGTGGGTGATGGCCGGGTGGATGCCTATCTGGCCGAGGACGGACGGCTCCTCTGGTCGCATCGTCTGGGCGAAAGGGCCGGATTCACTCCGGTGTTCGCCAAGGGAATGCTGCTCGTGCCCAACCAGCGCTCGCTGTTGTTCCTGGACCCGAAGACGGGCCAGTCGCGCGTGTCGTGGAACCCGGGCGCGGGTGTCTCGGCCGCGCCCTTCGTGGCGGGCTCGCAGTTGTTCGTGCTCTCCAACAACGGCGTCCTGTACTCGCTCGATTTCAACGGGCTGAAGGGGTGACGGCCGTGGCGACCCGGACGGTCCGCGTGGTGGCGGCGCTGATTCCAGGTCCTCGCGACGGTCAGCGCTTTCTGGTGCAGCAGCGGCTCCCGGGTGGAAGCCGCGCGCTCCTGTGGGAGTTCCCCGGCGGCAAGGTGGAGGCCGGGGAGACGGACGAGGCCGCGCTTGCCCGGGAGTGCCGCGAGGAATTGGACGTGGAGCTCTCCGTGGGACGGCGGCTGTGGGAGGGCCGTCACTCGTATCCCGACCTGACGGTGGAGCTGGTGCTCTACGGAGCGCGGCTGGTGTCGGGTGAGCCCAAGCCCCTGGGCGCGCATGCGCTGGCGTTCAAGACGCCCGCAGAGATGCAGTCACTGCCGTTCTGCGAGGCGGACATTCCGCTGCTGGACGACCTGGTGGCGGGAAGGCTGGGCGCGCTCGATTGATGCTGCAGCGGACGTTCCAGCACATCCCTGGCGTGGGCCCCTGGCGCGAGAAGGACCTTTGGGCGCGGGGCTTCAAGACGTGGGACGACTATCCGGCGGCGGGCGAAGGCGTGGCCATCACCCGGAAGACGGATGACATCGCGCGAGAGCGGATTGCGCTGGCTCGGGAGGCGCTGGAGCGCCGGGATTTGCGGCGGCTCGCGGAGCTGATTCCTCCTCGCGAGCACTGGCGGCTGTATCCGGAGTTCCATCAGGACGCCGTCTACTTCGACATCGAGACGGATGGCCGCGAGGCACAGGCTCCCACGGTGGTGAGCCTGTTTGACGCCTCGGGGCTGCACGTGTTCATCCAAGGCCGGAACATGGACGCCTTGCCGGAGGCCATGGCGGCTCGCCGGTTGTGGGTGACCTTCAACGGCTCCACGTTCGATGTGCCCGTGCTGCGGAACTACTTTGGTCCCGGGCGTTTCCCGGTGCCGGATGCGCATATCGATCTGCGCTTCGTCACGCGCCGGCTGGGCATGGGCGGTGGGCTGAAGGAGATCGAAGGAAAGATTGGCGCCGAACGTCCGCCGCACATGAAAGGCGTCAATGGCTATGACGCCGTGCTGCTGTGGCGTGCGTACACGCGGCGCGGCGACGTGGAGGCGCTGCGGTTCCTGGTCGAGTACAACCTGTATGACTCGTTCCAGCTCCGCACGCTGATGGACGTGGCGTACAACCGCGGCGCGGATGACTTGAACCAGGACGTGCCTCGGCTGCCCGTGTTCGAGCGCGGCGACGTGCTGTACGACGTGAGCCGCATCATCCTGGAGCTCGGGCCCACGGAGCGGGATCTCCAGACGCTCGCGCGGGTCCGCGCCGAAGAGCAGCTCCCCTGATTTGGGTCGAGCCCGAGGCGGGCAGGGGGCCTCGGTGACGCTGTGTCCAGTAGTGGACCTCGAATGCCGCGGATGGGCCGGGATTCCTGGGGCGCGGGGATGCTTGGAATGTGACCCGGGGGCATTTGTACGAAGGGATGTCTCCTTGGGAGGAATACACACATGAGCGACCCGACTGACCCGACCCCGAACATCGAGGAGGCTCCCAAGAGCGGCTCGACCGGAAAGCTCGTCGCGATGGGAGTGGTGGTCGCGGCGGTGGCCGGAGGGGCTGTGTACCTGGGGCTGCGCAATGCGCCGGAGATGCCGACCGCGGTCGTGGAGGCTCCGCGTATTGAAGACGCGGGTGTTCCGGTCGCTCCGTCCGTGCCAGAAGCGTCATTGCCAGAGAGCGACGGCCGGGTCCGGGAGCTGGCGGGCCGGATGTCGGAGGCCGAAGAGCTTTCCAAGTGGCTTCAGGAGAAGGACCTGGTTCGCCGGGTGACGGCGGCCGTGAACAATGTCGCGGCGGGCGACAGTCCTCGGATGGTGCTGGGGTTCCTCAAGCCGGCCGACGCGTTCCAAGTGGCCGAGGCGAAGGACAAGACGCTGACCATCGACCCGAAGAGCCATGCCCGGTACGACCTGGTGGCGCGCGTGGTCGATACGTTCGACGTACAGGTCGCTGGGAGCATGTACCGCGACCTCAAGCCGCTCATCGACCAGGCCCATCGAGAGATCGCGCCGCCGGGCCAGGCGTTTGACGCCACGTTTGGCCGTGCCATCCAGCACTTGTTGGCGGTTCCAGTGCCGGAGGGCGCGCTGGAGGTCCGGCCACACGGCGGCCTCTATGTCTACGTGTCGCCGGAGCTCGAGGGACTGAGCGCCGCGCAAAAGCATCTGCTGCGGATGGGGCCGCAGAACATCCGGCTCATCCAGGCGAAGCTGCGTGAGCTTCAAAAGGCGCTCGGCCTGCCACCCGTGGCCGAGCGCGAATAGGCGCTACTTGCGCTTCTTTTTCTTCGCAGGAGGCGCCGGGGGCGCGGGCTTTTCCTTTTCGCCGGCGACCTGGAACGTGGCCCGGAGTTCCTCGACGTCGCGGCCCAGGTTGTCGGTGAAGGACGTTCCGGTCTGCGCATCCACGACCAGGGTGTACTGGAAGCCGGTCTTGAGCGGATGCGGCAGCTTGATGACGTAGACGAGGCCGGAGTCGGATTCCTCGGCGGTGTCGTCGGAGACCATGGCGCGTTCGGCCTCGTCGAAGAGTCGGACGCGGTAGTTGCGCAGGCCCTGGGTCGTTCGCAGTTCGAGCGTTGAGGTCTGTTCGATGAGGGGCTTTTCGCCAGGCTCCAGGGTGACCTGAGTGAAGCCAGCCTCGGTCGCCAGATAGCTGAGCGTGAATTGGGTCGGCGGCGGGGTCTTGGGGGCCTCGGGGGGCTGGGCGGTGCCAGAGTCAGGCGCCGTGTCCGGAGTCTTGTCGGGGCAACCCGTCAGGAGCAGCGCGCCGCAGATGATGGCCGAGGCGAGGCCGGTTCGAAGCAGATGCATGTGCCGGCTACGGTATGCGCCCAGGTCCCATGCGAGAAGCGCGGACTCGGCGAGTTCGCGCGGGCGAGGGCTGGCTGCAGGCCCAGGCGACATGCTCGGCGCGATGCCCGGTGACCGCCGGAGTCCTGGTGGCCCGAGACCCAAGACTGGAGACCGGAATGTGGTGCCGGTGGGCGGGCAAACGGGCCGTCGGTGAGCCCATCAGGTCCCAGCGAGGTCCGCGGCGAATCGAGGGGCCGGGAGGCCCGAAATGAACCCCCAGAAACCCCACCCCCACAGAATGCCGTAAGGTCCGATAACATGCGTTCAGGCCAGAGGCTTGTTTTCCCTCGTTGTTCAGTGGTAGGGATCGAGCAATTTCATGCGTCGCGCGCAATGTTCGGCCCCACTCGCGTCCTGAGTCAGGACGGCAGAAATCGGCCGTTAGCGCGGCGTAGCTCAACGCATCCGGTTCCGGGGCCCGTATCTGTGTCGGCCCACGTTGCTAGCGCGGGACCATCAGAATGCCGCTGGAGTTGCTAGCTCCAGACGTGCTCAGGGCCCGGTTTGGCGCGCTAACGCCAACCGGGCCCGCCCTTTTTCAAGGCGGATTGCACAAACTTACGACTTGCGCGGGCAAGTATTCAAGCCCTCTCACTGATGAGGGTGCAATGCCTACCCAGTAGGATGCCGCCTACAGCAATGACTTATGTGGCATTGCTTGCGGCGTTATCCTGCTTTGCATGTTTACGTCCGTAGGGCAGGGCATCCGCGTTTTGCTGGTCGCAGTGCTGGTCCTTGCCTCGGCCTGTGGGTCCGCGACAGTGGGGGGCGTTGGAATGCCGCCGGCATCCGCCAAGTGGCTTGGTCCACCCGTGCTCACCCCAGACGGTGGCGAAGTCCGATTCGCCATCTACTACGGTCCCTGGAGCTGTAACTCGCGGCAGATGGCGAGCTGTCAGTCTCAATGCCGGCGCGAGGGGAGAGTTGCCCTCGGGTGCATCTGGTTGGCCGACATCAAGGGGGACTGGGTTGGTCGCTGGATGTGGCTGCCGGCCGAAGCTGGGACGCGCTACCCCCTCACGCATTGCTGCTGCGACTACCCAGCCGTTGACCCGGAGAGTGGCCGCCAGCTCTGGAGCAATGCGCGGGATGCGTTTCGCCGCTCGTGGGCTGATGAGTTCGGCCAGTGGCCGACAACAGCGGGGCGCAACTGGCCGGGACACCACATCCACGACCTTGCGCATGGCGGTCATCCAACGTCACCGCGCAACCTGTTACCCGTGCCGCCTGAAGTGCATAGCGTGTTCAACGGGGCCTATCCTCAGTGCTACACCCGAGGCAGCCGATGGTCTGTTGTAGGGCCGGACCTGCCGTACAGCGATTAGCCCATGACGCTCGAACAACTGCTGGACCTGGTCGTGCGCGAGCACTACCCCCACGCTCCAGCGACGAACGCGGAGATTGATGCATTCGAGGCCCGCGCGGGCTGGCGGCTCGATGCGGAACTTCGTGCGTTCTACTTGCGCATGAATGGCGCGGAGCTGTTCCGCCCGCTCCCCGATGCGAACTACTCGATCCTGTCCCTTGCCGAGTTGGCGCGCGCGCGCGTGCGAATGCGTGGCGCAGATGATGATTCGTGGGGACCCGCATCGTGGTGGGTCCTTGTTGATTGCCAGGACAGTGACTTCCTGCTTGTCGACGTGGCGACCCCGGGGCCGTACCCACTCCTCGATGCGTTCCACGAGACATTCCCGCGCGTGCGTCAGGTGGCGGATTCGTTCTCCGATTTCCTGCGTCGTGCTCTGGCTGGCGGCGACCGTCTCTACTGGCTCCAGAAGGACTAGGCCCTGTCCGATGGAAGCGCCGCCGGTTGTTGTCCTCACACATAGGAGATGACGACATGGAGCAGTCGAAACGGCTGAAACTTTTCAGTTCGATGACGAAGAGCGAGAAGGCGCGAGTGCTCCGCCCATTGCTCGCTGCGGAAACGCGTGATGCCCTGCTTCGCGAGTTGGAGGACCTCGTCAGCCCGGAGCGGCGTGATGCCTTGCTTCGCGAATTGGAGAAGCACGTCAGCCCGGAGCGGCGTGATGCCCTGCTTCGCGAGTTGGAGGAACTCGTCAGCCCGGAAGGGCGTGAGGCCTTGCTTCGGGAGCTGGAGGAGCATGTCGGCCCGGAGCGGCGTGATGCCCAGCTTCGCGAGTTGGAGGAGCATGTCGGCCCGGAGCGGCGTGATGCCCAGCTTCGCGAGTTGGAGGACCTCGTCAGCCCGGAGCGGCGTGATGCCCAGCTTCGCGAGTTGGAGGACCTCGTCAGCCCGGAGCGGCGTGATGCCCAGCTTCGCGAGTTGGAGGACCTCGTCAGCCCGGAGCGGCGTGATGCCCAGCTTCGCGAGTTGGAAGAACTCCTCGGCAGGAAGTAGGCGTCTGGCGATTAGGCCCTCTCGGGCGGATGCAGGTGGCGCAAGTAGGAACAGATGCGCGCCACCTGCACAATGGACCGCAGCTCTCGTCACGGTCCCGGAGTGCGACCGACTGCCTATCGATTCCGGCGTGTGAGCAGCGCTTGTCTCGCCCACTCGACGACGGCTCCTCGGCCCTCGTTCGTCACAATGCGAATGGCGCCCCGTGCTGCACTCTTAACGAGTGGAGACACCGGCATGTCGTCGAAGGCATCGAGCAGCGCGGCAGTCACAAGGTCGCAGCACTCACCTACCAGCCGCACCCCTTTGTCCCCGCCGAGTTGGGCGAGGGTTTCGCGCAACACCGGCACCTCGACTGCGCCCATTCGCCCCACACCCCACCTCCCACGAAACAAGGGCAGCGTGCTGGCCACCAACACGCCCGACTTCAACCCAGCACGCCCACCCAGCACGCCGCCCTAGGCCTTCGAACTTCACACAACGTCAATCCTGATGCACTGACGTTCAGGGTTGCTGTCTCGCGGCCGTCGCGGCAGGGGGCTGGACCGACGTGGGCTGGAGTGGCACCCCACCAGCCGCACGCACCAGCCAGGCCACGTTGGCCTCGATGCTCGACACACGTGACGCGAACATTTCCCCCTGGCGCCGTTGCTCGGCCTCCAGGATTTCGACGCGCCGGATCAATTCTCGGCGTGGCTCCATCGCATCCGTGGCGGCCTCATAGCCGACGCCGCTGATGCTGCCACCGACCAATCCCGAGAGCACCAGCACGGCTGTACGTACACGCCGCTCCGGGCCCTGCACCTTCACGACTCCGCTTCTTCCCGCCACTCGCCACCCCCGCCGACTGAGACACGGCCACCCGTGCTCGCGGGCCACAATCGCATGCGTGAGTGACCGAGTCACACGGGGCATACGAGACCCGCTGTCCTCTGTCGGACGATGCCAATTGGACACCGGCCTGGGCTCTGTGCTCCTCTTTTCGGGTCGGAAGTGGCGACAGGGCGAGGTGGACGGTGGACGGTATCGACAGGCTGGAAGAGGCCCTCTCAGGCCTCGGAGCTGGTGCACGGGCAAGCCTCTCAATCGGCTTTGACCCACGCGGTCGCAACGAACGGATGGAGCCCCTCAAGCTCCGGACCGATGAGCCCCTCGAAGTGCAGCTCCTGTCGCATCTGGCCCAACTCGGGGCCGCGTCGGGTGACTATGAGCTGAAGCTGCGCGAAGCGGGCCGCATCGTCACTCAGGCGACCGTTACCCTCAGAGTTCGTCCGTTGCACCAGGCCGAAGGGCCGGGATTCCCGGGCGTAGCGCCGGCCGGGGCCCCGGTGATTTCCCCGGTCGTGCCGCCGGTGACCTCAACCGTCTTTGCAGAAGTTGGCGAGCGCATCGTGCGAGACGCTGTCGAGCGTCACCTCGGCGGGCCCGACGAAGATGATGGGGAGGAGGAGGAAGCTCCGATGCCCACGGGGGCCGCTGGGTTGCTGGCGCTCGTGGTCCAGTCGCCCCAGCTCTCCGAGGCCCTCGCGAAAGTGCTCGAAGCCGGGGCCTCGTGGATGACGGAGCGCACGCGCCTTGCTGGCGCACGAGCGACGCTCTACGAGCGACGCGCGAGCAGCAACGCCACGCCTCCCTCACCGGTTCAGCCATCCCGTCCAGCCGGGAAGGTCGTGGGGTTCGTCCGCAAGGGAGGGCCCGCGAGTGGCACCGGCAATTAGCCGGCAGCTACTGCCTCCGGGGGTCGAAGGCGTTGACCTGACGCGGACCAACATGGTGCGCCTCATACGCGACGGGGCAAAGGACCAGGACGTGCGAGCTGAAGCTCTCGCGGCTGTTGAACTGGTGCGGCCTCACGACAAGAGCGGGGAGATCCAGGCGGTCTGGGACTACATGACGGGATTGGAGGCGGCCCCGTACCGCTTCGACCCGGTTGACCAAGAACTGTTGCAGGGGCCAGCAGTGCAGACCAAGGGCCGCGACTGCGACTGCATGGTGGTGAAGGCCGGCGCGATGCTCGAAAGCCTCGGACACCCGACTCGCGTTGTCATCGGTGCCGCGCGTGCCCCAGGCCTCGGAGAAGCGCCGTCGTTCAACCACACCTGGCTCGAAGTCTACGACCGCGACCGCCGCGATTGGTTGTCCTTCGACCCGGTGCTGCACCTGCGAAAGCCCGGGCAGGTCGCGCGCCTCGGTGACGTGCTGCCACACGCAGTAACGAGGAGGTTTCCAGTGACGAGTGATGAGAGCGGCGGGCGCGCCCGCCAGGTGGTTCAGGTGAGGGTGGCGGGCGGGGACCTGGCGGGCGCGCAGCTCGGAGACATCGGCTTTCTGAAAAAATTGGTGAAGAAGGTTCGCAAGGTCGCGAAGAAGTTCGACCCGACGAATCCGAACGCGCTGGGAGGAAAGCTGCTGCGCGCCGGCATGAGCTTCGTACCGGGAGGGGGGGCCATCATCGCGGCGGCGGACACGGTTGCGAACGTGCGATCAACGGTCAAGAAGGTCACGGGCATCGACCCCAGCAAGGCCCTGCGCGCAGTCGTGAAGGGGGGGCGCAAGGGTGGGGCTGGTGGAGCGCTCCGGGCCGCTGTTCAAAGCGCCGCACCAGCCGCAATCAGGAAGGTGACGCCGGCCCTACCGAAGCAGGTGCGCAGCCTCGTGTCGCGCAAGCCGGCGGTGCGTCGGGTGACGGCTGCCCGAGCACCTGTCATCGCGCCCAGCGCCTCGGAGCCCATCGAGCCCGTCGAGCTGCCCCAACCGGTGGCTGTGCTCCTCCCAGACGATGAAGGGGCACCACCCGAAGACCAGGCCAACCCGGACACTGGAGTCACCATCGAGCCAGAGGAGGCGCCACCCCCGATCGAGGCTCTCGACGAAAGCCCCACCGGAGATGACCCCGAGTTGAACCCAGGTCTCGGGTACGTCCGAGGTGGCAGGTGACAAACCGGTCCACGAAGGTCGCCACAGTCAAGGCAGTCAGGGGGAGAGGGACGGTGTCTCCAGCGCGGCCTGTGAAGGCGCGGGTCGTGAGCGGCATCCTCCTTTCCGACTTGCAGCGGGAGGCGACGCCAGTGCTCGCGAAGGTACGACAGCTCCAGGCGAAGGTTCCGGAGGTGAAGGAGTCGAATCGGAAGGTGGCGGAAGGGGCTGCGCGGACGCTCGCGACGGCAGTGAACGCGTGGGCGGGGGCGCAAGCATCGGAAGTTGTGGCCGGCAAGCGTCCGCTGTCTCGCTGGCGCGACTACGGGAGAGAGCTGGCGCAGATGGCGGAGTCGCAGCTCAGCCAGGCGAAGGAGGAGTCCGGCCTCTTCACGCGCATCGCTGACGCCATCACTGGGAAGGTGGACCAGGGCGTCACGGCCATGGCGGAGAAAGTTCGCTCACTGCGCTCCGAGTACAAGCGCATCGGTGATGTGCGTGCCCGTGTTGCTCAAGCGCGAGCAGTGCTCAAGGGCAAGCCTGTGAGTGCGAAGGCGAAGGAGGACCTCTTCGGTTCCGCAGCAGCGCGGGCAGAGGCGACGTGGAGGCAGTTTGAAACCGTCCTGTCCGGGCTGGAGAAGGCGGTCGGGCTGGTTGCTGGTGGTGGCGCGACGCTCTCTCTCTCGGGTGATGGCGATGACCTGGAGCTGGCTGGCCTTGGAGCAGTGCCCGTGCTCGCGGCGGGAACGGTGGTCGCAACCGTTGCGCTCGCATCGAGCCTTGGCGCGTCGTTGTGGGCCTACTTCAATCACGCCGACGAGGTGGCCCGCTCTGAACTGGCCAAGGTCGAGTTGGGCCTCGTAGCACAGGGAAAAGGGGCCGAGGTCGAGAAGCTCCGCGCGTTGCGCAACGACTCCGACAAAGCGCGGGCGGAGAGCCAGAACAACCCATTCGCCGCTCTCGCAACGGCCGCGCGCTGGGTTGGGGGAGGCCTTTTGCTCGGCGGAGTGGTCCTCGGCGTCCGTGAGTTGGTGCGAGTGTGGCCGAAGCTGGAGCTGTCTGCATCGCCACGCACATCGCCAGCGCTCGCGTCTGGAGCGAGGGGGCACGAGTGAGGGTCCCTGAGACGCTGACTCAGCTTGGCGACGTGCTCGACTTGCGCGTCGAAGCTCGCGGCGAGCGATTCACCCTGTCCTGGCCCCGAGGCTCAATGCTGCTGTGTGCAACCGGCACAGGACGAGAGCTGTGGATGGTGCCGCGACCGAAGGGCAGGGTGCGCAAGCTCACCCGCGACGCCAGGACGCCCGAAATCGAGCACGCAGCGCGCCTCCACAAGCGCTGGAGCGACTTCGAGGCGGGGACCCTGCATTCCGCATCCGTAGTCGTCGACAGCCCCGAGCGGATTGGGCGCGTGGTCTCCATCGCGTACCGCTCGGACAAGTGGAGTGGCCGGTCGCAGGACTACGAACACGAGGTTGAGAGTCGGCGCGTCCAGCTCCACCGGCTCGGGGATGTGTACCGCATCACCGGAGGGGGCCTCTCTGTCACCCCCGCCGGCATCACGGGGTGAGGAGACAGGGATGCGAATCGAACCACGCAAGAAGGAGTTGTGCATCGTGAATCCGGGGAAGGGTGGGAAGAGGAAGGGAACGACGCGGCGTCGGTCGGCGCCGCGCGTGACCAAGGCGAAGGCGCGGCGCTCCAGCCGCCGTCGACGGAACCCAGGCATGGACGTGAGTGGCACGTTGATGGCCGCTGCTGCTGGCGCTGCGACCGCCCTCGTGCTGCAACCGCTGACGCATCAGGCGGCCAAGCGCGTGCGGAACAGGCCCATTCGTGCAGCGCTGCGCACCCTCGGCCCCGCCATCGTGGGGGTTGGGGTGGGCACGTTCGTGGGCAAGCAGTATCCGGGCGCCGGGAAAGCCATCGCTGGCACTGCGACGGCTCTCGGTGTGCTGCACGGACTCTCCGAACTGGCGAACGGAGGCGCCACCCCGAGCCCAACACTCCAGGCAGTCGGCTATGCGCAGCTCGGCGCGGCTGAAGACGTGTTCGTGCGCGACGGACAGGCGTTCCGCGTCCTGCCGGATGGCAGCACCGCCATGCTGTTTGGAGTGTCGGCCGCTCCCGTGGAACTCCAACTCGATGACGGGAGCACCATCGCCGGGACCATGCTCGGCGACCTCGGGGAGGGCGAAGTGCTCGTCATGGATGCCGGTGGGAACCTCCTGCGTCTGCCCACGGGCGACGCCGGTGTTGCCGGCATCGAGAAGGCCGACGATGGGCTCGGCGGCATCGAGAAGGCCGAAGAACTCGCTGGCCCTGACGATGAAGACCTCTCGGGCGTCGCGGGCGACGACGACGGGTACGAGGGCTGAATCACCAACAACCACCATCAGGGCTGGTGCGCGAGCACCGGCTCGTCATGAACGTAAGGGACGAACATGAAGACGAAGAAGGCGGCGGCGGGGAAGGGGCGCGTTTCGAGCGCGGCCAAGGAGATCAACTCACTGCGCAACGTGGCCCCGGGACGCCACTGGGCGGCGTGGCGATTGACCGGCACGTTCAACGGCGCCACGGCATTCCAGATGCTCCAGTCTGGTGGGCAGATCGACATCTTCCGCGAGGCCGCGAAGTACCCGGCGGACGGCGACAACCCGTACAACAACTGGCTCACGGCGGAGCGCAAGCCCCGCTTCACCGTCTACGCCGAAGCCGTGGGCGTCTACCTCTCGAACCGGCTCGGGGACGGGAAGGTGCCGGTGAAGGCCATCCTTGCCGAGCATGCGTTGCTGGACCTCAAGAACGGGGCGGGTGCTTCGTTGTGCAAGCAGCCGCTCATCACCCTCCCTTCGGGGTTCAGCATCCAGGAGCACAACGCCATCACGAACACCGCCGTTGATCGGCGTGTCGCGGAGTCCTTCGGACCCCTGTCTCCCATGGGGATGTTCAAGCTGCCGAAGGACACCGTGTTCGGTGTCAACGAGCAGGTGAGTGCCACGCTCAAGGTCGACCCGGCCGCTGTCGCGGAGTTGATGGCGATGACCGGCACGCTCCCAGGGGCGGGCGCCATCATCGCCGTCTGCATCTTCGGCCCCGGTGCTCTGCGCATCGGCACGACTCGCTAGCCGACCTGTCCGATAGGTGGTGCGCGTAACTTGAGCGCACCGCCTTTCTGTCTCGGCCGGCGTGTCGTTGCGCGCTGGCCCCCTCTCGAACAAAGGCGACCCTCGTGACTGCCAACAACTCAGATGCCAAGCGCGCAACGCTGCTCTATGCGGAGCGCGTGCAGCGCTTGCGCAAGTCCGCAGACCTCTACCCGTGGCTCGAAGTCCATCAGCATCAGTGGGCACCGAGCGCCGATTCCAGCAACGATCCGATGCAGTCGAAGTCCATCGTGCATCAGGTGGACCGTGACCTCCTCGTGTCGGAAGTCATGCACGCGAACTCCTTTGTGGGCATGCAGCAGCCTGCGAACGGATACTCGTCTTTCTTCTCCAGCCTTGTCCCGTGGGAGGTCCAGCTTGCTGTCGGGACTCAGAACGAGGGGCTCAATGCGGCTCCCGTCCTCGCGGACCAGTACTTCGGGACACGCGACGAGCTGAAGCGGTTCCGCAACGGCCACCGCATCCCCAAGTCCGATCTCCGGACGTTCGTTGCACGTACACATCCGGCGGGCGGCTCGGTCCAATACTCGGCGGCCTACGACCACAGCCTCTACTTGGCCCTCCGCGGCTATCAGGTCTACGCGAAGGGGAGCAACCCGGTTCCCCAGTTCACCTACGCCGAGTATGCCGAGCGGGGATACGTCGCTGCGCCGTTCGCCCCAACGATTCTGGTCAACGTGCTGCCGAGCACTGAGGAGTTCTCCGCGCAGTACACGTTCCCGGCGGACTTCTGTTGCGACTACATGACGGTCTCAACCAACGCCGGCCCCTCCGCGCAGGACTTCTCCCTCGCGAACCTCCTCGTGCGCATCGAGTCTCCGGACCGACAGATGATGCGTGACTTCGCATGCCTCCCGACTGCTCTGGGGGCATTGCAGCGCACGGCGTGGCGGTTCGAGCAGCCGCTCAGCTTCAGACGGGATGCAACGCTCCGGATGGTCTTCAAGCAGCGCCAACCGTGGAACTGGGGTCGCGCCTACGCGCTCTACCTCTATCGCGAAGCGTTGCGCCTCACCGTCGTGTTGCATGGCCACAAGCTGCCCTCTCTGCCAACGTGAGTGAGACAGTTCGTACCCAGCAGTTTAGTGTGCAGGGCGACCCAGGCAGGGACGATGAATCCGGTGGTGAAAGAGGCTCGGGTTGGGGAGACCGAGGTGGTGGAGAAGGCAAAGCGTCGTCGCTTCAGCGCGGAGGACAAGCGGCGCATCCTCGAGGAAGCGGACCGGTGCACGAAGCCCGGAGAGGTGGGCGCACTTCTGCGCCGTGAGGGGCTGTACTCCTCACTGTTGAGCGTGTGGCGACGTCAACGCGAGGCCGGAGGACAGGCCGCCCTGGAGCCAGTCAAGCGAGGCCCCCCGGCGAAGGTGCCCGCGCCCGGGGTCCGGAGAATCGCCGAGTTGGAGAAGGAGTTGGCGCGTGCCCAGGCGAAACTCAAACGCGCCGAGGCCCTGTTGGACCTCCAAAAAAAAGTATCGGAAATCCTGGGAGTGGAACTGCCCAAGCCAGACGAGGAGCCCTGATGGCGGCGGCACGAGAGGCCGTGGGAGAGCTGGGAGTCTTTCCGGTGTGCCAGGTGATGGGCCTGTCGCGAGCCACCTTCTACCGGAGCCTGCGGCCGACGCAGGGGGCGGCCCGTGGACGTCGCCAGCCAAGGGCCTTGTCCGCCGAGCAGCGGGCCGAGGTGCTCCGCGTACTGCACGAGCCGAGATTCGCGGATGCGGCGCCCGCGGAAGTCTACGCGCAACTGCTCGATGAAGGGCGCTACCTGTGCTCGGAGCGGACGCTGTACCGGGTGCTGGCCGAGAACCAGGAGGTACGAGAGCGCCGCAACCAACTGCGCCACCCCAACCATCCGGTGCCCCAGGTGCACGCGACGAAGCCGAACGAACTCTGGAGCTGGGATATCTCCAAGCTGCACGGCCCAGGAAAGTGGACGTACTTCTACCTCTACGTCGTCCTCGACGTGTACAGCCGCGCTGTCGTCGGTTGGATGGTGGCGCACCGCGAGTCGGCCGCGCTCGCCCAGAAGCTCCTGGCGCAAACCTGCGAGCGCCAGGGCATCCAACCTGGCCAGCTGACGATTCATGCGGACCGTGGCTCCTCCATGACGTCCAAGCCCGTGGCTCTGCTGATGGCGGACCTCGGCGTGACGAAGACGCACTCCCGGCCCCACGTCTCCAACGACAACCCCTTCAGCGAGGCCCACTTCAAGACGCTGAAGTATCGGCCCGACTTCCCCCGCGTCTTCGGCTGCCTCCAGGATGCACGCGGCTTCTGTGCCGACTTCTTCCGTTGGTACAACGAGGAGCACCACCACTCGGGACTGGGTCTGCTCACCCCTCACGACGTCCACCACGGCCTGGCCCACGCGCGCCTCTCGGCCCGCGCCGTCGTCCTCGAGGCAGCCTTCGCCGCTCATCCCGAGCGATTCCCCCACGGACTCCCGAAGCCCCAGGCCCTTCCGAACGCTGTCTGGATTAACAACCCCGCGCACCTCCCCAACTCAAAGGCGGCTGCGCACTAATCTCTCAGTTTCACTGTCTCATTCACGTTGACAGGTTCCGCTGTCGCGGAAGTGAGACTGAAGCGCGAGGAGCCACATAATGCGTAGCCCTGAGTACGCCAGCCGTTCGACAGCTCTGATTCCGTTTGTCGACTTCGCACCTGGAGACAATCCGATTCCGGGGGGCCTCTCGCTGGATGTTCCGGTCGGTGCCATCGCGCTCGTCAAGCTCTATGCCAGTCTCCTCTCGCGGCCGACGGCCAATGCTCCGCTCGCTACCAGTGTTGGGGAGTGCCGCGCCGAAGGTCTCTCTTTCGGCGCGAGCCTGTCATCTGGCCGTGACGCCCCAAAGCGTCCCCTGCCGCTTAATGGTGCCGAGGAGCGTTCCCAGGCCGCGATGGGCACTGGCTCGCCCTGCGCGGTTGTGAAGGTGCATGGAGGCCAACGGCTCTTCTGGGACGCATGGCGCACGAAGGCGGTCTCGGGAATGGAGTCGCACGGAATCGCGCTGCACCTGAAGGCCGTCATCGTGGATGAGGACACCGCTCTGGCCGAGCTGGTTCGGCTGATGGTGCAGGCGTTCTGATGCTGGGGCGCCTGGCGATACTCGCGGGGCTTCTCGGTGGGGGCCTCCTCGCACTGACGAGAAGGCCCCCACCGGGGGCAGCAGCTCTCGCTCGCGCTCTACCGCTTGGGGCGCGGAAGTATGCGGATGCCATCGTGCGCGCCGCCTCCATGCACGGCATCGACCCGTTCCTACTCTCCGCCGTCCTTGAGCAAGAGAGTGCATACGGTGAGGCACTCACACCGCCCGGTCCGGGAGGGAAGGGGGACGGCGGTCACGGCCACGGCGTCGGCCAGATTGACGACCGGACCTGGGGGGCATGGCTCGCAACGAACGCTTGGTGGAACTTCGAGATCAACGCGACGAAGTCTGCCGAGATCCTCGCGTCGGGTCTCAAGCTCTTTCGCGGGGATCTCCGCGCTGGACTCAGCGCGTACAACGCCGGGCCTTCCAACGTGCGCAAGGCCCTGGCCGCCGGCAAGGACCCGGGCAGTGTTACGACTCACTCGGCATCGACCGGCCTTTCCTATCCCGACAACACCCTTCGCCGCCTTGCGCGGCTGAAAGCGTTCACATGAGCTCTACGAAGCTGCAAGGCCTCTTCGCAGGTGCCCCCATGACCTCCGAGGCGGGACTCTTTGGCCGGGAGGCGAATCCACGTAGGGCCCGAAGGGGGAAGCCCGCGTCGGCCGAGCGCCTTACGACCACTGCACGGACTACCAAAAAGCTGGCTGCCGAACTGGTGGAGCGCTTTGGAGGCGAAGGATTCCCTGCCCGGGTGAGCATCAAGACAGCCGAGGGGTCGCGCCTGTCGCTCCGGTTCGATGGAGCCCAACTCGTGCGCGTTGCACTCGGTGGCAAGGCCAGTCCCGAACTGCTCGCTGCGCTCCAGCGCGACCTCGGGCGGCGCGGGCCGCTGGTCCGCACACGGCAAGAGTAGGGCGACCTCAGAACAGCTCACCCTGAACGGCCTCAAGCTGTGCGCGTATCTGGGTCAGCGCGCGCTCGCGGGCCTGCTCCAATTCTGCCCACGCACCATCCACCCATGTCTCTCCGGGCGGGGGCGGGCCCACGTCGAGGATTTGGGTTGTCCACACGAGCGCGTCCCGGTCCCAGTTGACTGGCGGAGGGGGTACCCACGCCTCGTGCGCGCGCGCCGCCGCCCGCTCCATGGAGCGCCGCAAATCATCATCCCACCGCGCCAGCTCCGCGCGCTTCTCCTCGGTCATGTCCAAGGGGTGCGGCATCTTCTCCAGCTCTCCGGTCCACTCCTCGTTCTTCGGCACGGGCGGCAGAAATCCCGGTGAGCTGCGCAGCCGGCGAAACCCCTTGGGTGCGTTTCTCGGGAGCTGCGAGAGCTTCACCACCTCGCCCACCGTCGTGCTCGCTCCTCGCGCTGTGTGCGCTCCTGCCTTTCGCACCGCGTCCAAGTCCGGAGGGGGAGCCCCTTCCGCAGACTCCGAGGTCACCGCCATGTCCGCGAGCTTGACGATGTAGCCCGCTACCTGGGCCTTCGTCCGCGCTCGCTCCAAGAAGACCTGGTTGCCCAGGCCGCACGCGTCCGCGTGGTCCTTGAACCACTGGAGGACGAAGGCCGGCATCTCCTCCAGCGAAGCTCCGATGCCCGGCGAAACCATGATGACGTTGAGATGGGGCCACCCGCGCCGAGTCTTCTCAACAGTGGCGACATACGCCATGCCGCCCCACTCGCGGCGGATGGCTTTCGCGAAGCTGCGCCAGCAGTCTCGCAGCCCGTTGTATGCCTCGGCCTCGTCGCGCCATTCGCCGGGCTTCACCGTCAGCACCGCGAAAACCACGTGCTCGGCTGGGTATGGCCCCAGTGCTGCGTTGATGCGCGCGAAGTCCTCTCCCGAGCGTTCCGCCGCGCACCGCCCTGGGTGCCGCCAGCTTCCACAGCGATACGGCACGCGCAGGTAGTCCGTGGGCCTCCCGTGCTTCCACAGGCGCAGATGCCAGCGCTTCTCGTGGCAGCAGCGCACGTAGCTCGGGACGACTCCCGAAAGACGAGGCTTTGCCGGTACGGGCGGGGCCTGGGGGATGGAGGAGACGCCAGGCGCCTGCGCGAGAGTCGCGCCGGTGCCCTGTCCACCGGCTTCCCTCCCGTTGGTCGGAGCCTGCTCCGGGCGGCGCCCCCCCGGTTTCCCCCCCTGCCGGGGGGCCGGTTGGGGGGGCCGCCGCCCTCGTGCTGACTCACTTGTTGTTAGAAGACCGTCAAGCCGAGGGGGCGCAGCCGCGCCCCCCGGACCCCCAGCGGCACGGATGGTCCTGGGCGCATGCGCCAAGGCCTCCGCGCCGGCCGCCGCCGCACGATTCGCCCGCGCGGCCACTACCGCAGCCCTCCAGCGCTTGCGCGCCCATGGGCCACACTCGACGTCCGAAACGCGGTGCCGGTGGGGCCTCCGTGGGGGCGGGAGTGCGCACACCCACCCGTGGCCTTGAGGAGCGCGGGGCGCCCCGCGCTCCGTTCCGAGCGCCCAGACTCCGCACGCACGCACTGCCGCTGCCGCCTGCCGGCCGCGACACGGGTGCCACGCATCGGCCCGTGCGCGTGCAGCTCCGCTGCACGGCCGGGCCTCTGGCGACGACCCTCTCTGCCCACCGAGCTGTGGGGGGATTCAGACCATGACCCGCACCGCCCCTGCCCAACACTGGAGGTCCCAGCGGGGCAGGGGGGGCGCGTGCAACACGAGCGGCGGCCAGAATGCCGCGCCGGGCTCACGGACCCATGGCAGGGGACCGCGCACCGAGCGCGGCCAGGCCAAGGGATGTGTCAAGCGGCCGGCTCATCACCAGATGCCGCCCACGTCTTCGACTGCATCTGCTTGCACAGGCCGCGCGTACGCCTGGGCGGCCACCTCGGCCGCCCAGGCGTCTGCGGCTCGCTGGATGCGCAGCGTTGCTGCCTCTAGCTTTGCCGCCGCTTCGAGAGTGCGCGCGCGAGCAGCGTCCCAACGCCGTCGTGCAGCGTCCACAATCGCGTTGCACGGGCCGTGCTCCGCGATGGCCTTGACATACTCCTTGCGCGCCTCTCCGTCGGCCTTCGCAGCATCAACCATTCGCGAGCGGTTGAGGGCGTGGGTTGTGATGGCACGCCCGTACTCGGCCTCTCGTGGCGTCTCGGGTGCGCGTCCACCCCAGCGCGACAGTGCTCCGCCCGGGAGGATGATACCGCCTTCATCGAGGCGGCTCATCGTAGCGCCTCCATGTGCACGGCCGTCATCGCGATGGACAGCAACTCGGCAGCCGTTTCCAGCTCTCGCGCACACTGCGCTCGACGCGCACGCGCCTGGTCAAACGCGAGGCGTGCTTCGTCCACCACGCGAGCACGAGGACCGTGCTCAAGCAGAGCACTGGTCCATCTCGAACTCGCCGTCATCTCGGCACACTGCGCGGCATGCAGGGCTATGCCTGCTGTCGCGTGCCGCACCTGCGCCTTGGAGTGCTGGTCCCGGATACTCACGCCGCACCCCCGAAGACGACATGCATGCGCAGCTCGCTGGGGCACGTCGGGCGCGGCAGAAACAGCACCCTTGCTCCCTCGGGCACCTCCATCACGTCGTTGGGAGCTGCGTCTGGGAGCTGGTCTTCGTCGACGGTCCCGAACAGAGAGAGCTGCACCGCTTGGGGGCGCATCACGAGGCCGCGCCGTTGGTGACCCGCGTTCGGGACTTGAGCCCGCAGGATGTGCGTCATGGCCCGACCGCCTTGGTGGCCAGGACGCGCACCCGCATGATGGCAATCAGAGAGCCCAGCTCCGACGCCATCGCGGAGGTGTCGGCCAACGACCGGCCGACGAACCACATGGCGTGTGGGCGTTCCAGGTCAGCGCGGCGCAGCTCGTAGCCGTGTGCATGGAGCCACTTGGCCGCGTGCCGCACAGCGCCCACGACCTGGAGGAGATCGGCGCAGTAGATGGCCGACGAGGTGCCGAACGTTTCGTGGCGTGCCATGCAGCGCGGCGCCTCGCGGTGCGTGTCGTGCTGGTAGTTGGTCAGCGTCCAGCCAGGGCCAAGAGCCGCCTCCACCTCGGTCCGCGTCAGCTCACCGAGCATTGGACCCCTCCGCGCGGGAGAGTTGCTCGTGGGCTGCCTCCGCCGCGTTGTGTGCAGCCTGCGCGGCCGGGAGCGCCACCAGCTCAAGGTCGATGCTGGCCAGGCGGCCTGGTGCCGAAAGTGCTCGGGTCAGTTGGTCAAGCCGGGAGCGGACGCCGTAGAGCTCCCGCAAGTCGTCATCAGTGCCGGCGACTGTGCGCAGCTCTTCACCTGCCGCGCGCAGCGTCACCAATGCGTCCTTGAACATCGCCGCGACGGTCTGAACGCGGTCGCGGGCGACCACCCGAGAGTCGAAGGGGATGCCCATCACAGCTCCCCCTTGCGCAGCAGTGTGTTGAGAGTGACGGCGTGGGCCATCGTCCGCTGCCGCCCGAGGGACACCACGGATTCGCCACCGGACAACTGCTCGCTCAGGCCACTCAGCTCCGGAGGCAGCCTCGGCATGCGCTCGATGGTCTCCACCGCAGCAGCAAGGCTGACCTCGGCGGACCGGAGGTTACGCACCACTTGCAGAAGCTGCCCAAGCAGCGCCTGCGCGCCATCAGTCGGCGTGGGGTCGTGCGCATCAACCGCGTCCCGGGGAGCCGGCAGCAAGCGGCGCATGGAGGTCAGCGCGTCCCAGACGCCTCGCAGAGCAGCTCGCATGTCCGGGCTACGGCCGGTGGTGGGTCTCGGGCAGGTCGCCATGGCGGCGTCCAGGTCGCGCTCCAATTCGGTGGGCGTGGCGCCACGCAGCAAGCCGTATGAGAGGGAGAGCAACGCCTCGCGGGTGCCCGCCAGCGCGTGCCGGACATCTCCGGTTTCGGGGCCATCTGGAGGGAGCGACTGGAGAGCGGCGTCCAGCTCTCGGTGCAGTTCTTGGGCATCCGGGCCTGACAGAGACGTGGATGATCCATCGGCGCCGTCCGGACGGACGGGCCGTGAGGCCTTTGACTTACTGGCGGTCATGGGTGAACTCGGACTGCCGCGCGTTGGGCCAAGAGCCGTGTCCACACGCGGGCCCCGTGAATGGACGGGGACACCACGTGGGGACACGGCAGGTCCGAGCGACCCGCGCGGGATTGTCGCTCGGATGAATGAAGGGGGCGAGGCGCGCGAGCAAGCAGGCTCCAGCGACGCCAGGACGACCAATGAGGTCGGTACGGGATGCGCCAACCTGAACAGGCCGGTTCGCGGAAACTGTCAACTCGAGGTTGGCGCCAACTAACCGGAACTCCTCAGGAAATAGCCTCAAGGTCCGATAACATGCGTTATGTAAACTAAGTGGATGGATTCCAAGGGGCGTTTTCCGGCGGTTCTTCCCCGCTGCCATGGGCCTCCTGGGCTGCGTCACCTGGGGCCTGGGCCGCATTGGTCCGAGGCTCTGGCAGACCTGGTGGGCGCTGATCCCCGTATCCGCGGTGCGACTTCCGGCTGAGTCCTGGGTGTCTGGGTCCTAGCCCCATGGCGCGTGGGTCCACGGCGAGCAACACGGTTCATGACTCATTGCGCTGGCAAGGCCTCCCCTGGCTGCTCGGGACTACTGCGACGGTTCTGCTGTTCTTTTCCCGATTGACCGAGCCCATGGGTTCCCGCAGAACCGGCGGGACCCCCGGCCCTGGAAAGGACCTGTCCATGAAACGGTTGTTCCTGATTGCCACCCTCGTCGGTGCGGCGCCCGCGCTCGCCGATGAAGGCATGTGGACGTACAACAACTTCCCGTCCGCGAAGGTGAAGGAGAAATACGGCTTCGACCCCTCGCAGGAGTGGCTCGACAAGGTGCGGCTGTCCTCGGCGCGAATGGCGGGCGGCTGTTCGGCCAGCTTCGTGTCCCCCAACGGCCTGGTGATGACCAATCACCACTGCGCCCGCGGCTGTATCGAGCAGCTGTCCGGGGCCAAGAAGGACTACATCGCCAACGGCTTCTACGCGAAGACCGCCGCCGAGGAGACCCAGTGCCCGGCGATGGAGCTCAACCAGCTGGTGCAGATCACCGACGTCACCGCGACGCTGAACAAGGCGACCCAGGGGCTGACCGGCAAGGCGTACAGCGACACGCTCAAGGCGAAGATGTCGGAGCTCGAGCAGTCCTGCTCCGCTGGCGACGCGAAGCTTCGCTGTGACGTCGTCACCCTGTACCAGGGCGGCCAGTACAACCTGTACAAGTACCGCCGCTTCCAGGACGTCCGCCTGGTGATGGCGCCCGAGCACGCCATTGCGTTCTTCGGCGGCGACCCGGACAACTTCGAGTTCCCGCGCTACGACCTGGACGTGACCTTCCTGCGCGTCTACGAGGACGGCAAGCCGGCCACCACGGACCACTACTTCAAGTGGTCCGACAAGAGCGTCAAGGAAGGCGACCTGACGTTCATCTCCGGCCACCCCGGCCGCACCTCGCGCAAGCTGACCATCGCGGAGCTGGAGTACCAGCGCGATGTGGCGATGCCGAAGCAGCTCTTCATGATGTCCGAGCTGCGCGGCATGGTGACCGAGTTCCAGAAGCGCGGCCCTGAGCAGAAGCGCATCTCGAGCAACCTGCTCTTCGGCGTGGAGAACGGCCTGAAGGCCGTCAAGGGCCGGCTCGAGGCGCTCCAGGACAAGACGTTCTTCGCCCAGAAGGTCGCGGCCGAGCAGGAGCTGCGCAAGAAGGTCGAAGCCAACCCGGAGATGAAGAAGAAGTACGGTGCGGCGTGGGATGAGGTCGCCAAGGCCCAGGCCCAGTTCGTCAACGTCCGGAAGGACCTGGCCTACATGGAGGGCGGCAGCGGCCTGTCCTCCAGCCTGTTCAGCATCGCCAAGACGCTGGTCCGCGCCTCCGAGGAGCTCCCCAAGGAGAACGGTCAGCGCCTGCGCGAGTTCAACCAGGCGGGTCTGCCGGCCCTTCAGGCCAACCTGTTCAGCCAGGCGCCCATCTACCCGGAGCTGGAGATTCTCCGCCTGAGCTTCGGCCTGACGAAGATGCGCGAGGAGCTGGGCTCCAACCACCCGTTCGTCAAGAAGGTGCTCGGCAAGGAGTCGCCGGACAAGCTGGCGGCCCGGCTGGTGAAGGGCTCCAAGCTGTGCGTGCTGAAGGACGTGAAGGGCTCCAAGGTGTGTGACGTGTCCGTCCGCAAGAGCCTGTTCGACGGCGGCAAGGCGGCCATCGCGGCCTCCAAGGACCCGATGATCCAGATGGCGCTCCTGGTGGACGGCGACGCCCGGGCCATCCGTAAGAACGTCGAGGAGAACATCGACGCGGTCATCAAGAAGAACTCGGAGCTGGTGGCCCAGGCCAAGTTCGACGTCTATGGCACCAACCAGTACCCGGACGCGACGTTCACCCTGCGCCTGTCGTACGGCTCGGTGAAGGGCTACATGGAGGATGGCAAGCAGGTGGCGCCCATCACCCAGATGGCGGGCACCTTCGAGCACGCCACGGGCGAGGACCCCTTCGCGCTGCCTCCGTCCTGGCTGAAGGCCGAGAAGCACCTCGACGGCGCCACGTCGATGAACATGGTCACCACCAACGACATCATCGGTGGCAACTCGGGCTCGCCGGTCATCAACAAGGACGCGGAGATCGTCGGCCTGGTGTTCGACGGCAACATCCAGTCCCTGGGTGGCGAGTACGGCTTCGATGAGACGTCGAACCGCGCGGTGTCCGTGCACAGCGACGCCATCATCGAGTCGCTGAAGAAGATCTACGGCGCCACCCGCGTGCTCGAGGAGCTGCGTCCCGGCAGCACCCAGGTGCCCCCGGTCAAGGCCAACCCGGCCGGGTGATGCATCCCGCATGAAGGGGCCCGGGCGTCACAGCCCGCGCCCCTGAAGCACGAAGAGGCTGCCTGGGCCGAACCGCCAGGCAGCCTCTCTTGTTTTCAGCACCCCGCCCTTCGCCTTCGCGAGCCCCCTACCCTTGGGTCCTCCGGTACCAGGCCAGCGCCTCGGCCTCGGCCCGTTGAATCCATGCGTTCTTGCTGTCGCTGTAGGCGTGGGAGTCGTCCGGGTGCAGGTTCCGGCACCGCGCCTTCTCCTCGTCGTAGGCGGCGGCGACCTCCGGGTGCTGCCGGAGATAGTCTCGGAACGCCAGGTGCCGGACCACCTCCGGCGAGCCTTCCCTGTAGCAGTGAAGCTGGGCCACCCTGCGACCCGTCACGGCATCGGCCTTCGTGCAGTAGCGGCGGCCTGGCAAGCCCAGCTCTCCCCACCACTCGTAGCCGAGGGCCTCGATTCTCTCCTGACGGCCATCGAGCGCCGCCAGGTCGGTCACCACGGGCATGAGGTCCAGGATGGGCTTGGCGTGAATGCCCGGAATGGCCGTCGAGCCCACGTGGTGGACGACGCGCAGCAGGTCCGGGCCCAGGGCCTTCGCGAGGGCCAGGGCCTCTGTCCTGGCCTCGTCCGCCCAGCGAGCGTCATGGGGAAACAGTTCGACCCGGATCGGCGGCGGCATCTGTGCTCCAGTCGTGAGACTGTCTGCGGAACCTCGGAACCCAGGTGCGCCCACCCGGCGCCGGAGGTGGTGTTGCCACCAACGCGAGTGGGCGACGGCCCGGCTCACTCCCACTCGATGGTCGCGGGAGGCTTGGACGACACGTCGTAGGCGACGCGGTTGATGCCGCGCACCTCGTTGGTGATGCGCGTGGAGATGCGCTCCAGCACGGGGTACGGCAGCCGTGCCCAGTCCGCCGTCATGCCGTCCACGCTGGTGACGGCGCGAAGCACGCAGGTGGACTCGTAGGTGCGCTCGTCACCCATGACGCCCACGCTCTGCACGGGCAGCAGCACCGCGAACGCCTGCCACAGCTCCTTGTAGAGCCCCGCGGCGCGAATCTCCTCTTGGACGATGGCGTCGGCGCGCCGCACCAGCTCCAGCCGGGGCTCCGTGACTTCGCCCAGCACGCGGATGGCCAGGCCCGGGCCCGGGAAGGGCTGCCGGGACACCATCTCCTCGGGCAGGCCCAGCTCGCGGCCCAGGGCGCGGACCTCGTCCTTGAACAGCTCGCGCAGGGGCTCCACCAGCTTGAGCTTCATCTGCTCGGGCAGGCCGCCCACGTTGTGGTGGCTCTTGATGGTGACGGACGGGCCCTTGTACGACACGGACTCGATGACGTCTGGATAGAGCGTGCCCTGCGCCAGGAACTCCGCGTCCTGGATGTCGCGCGAGGCCTCCTCGAACACGGCGATGAACTCGCGGCCGATGATCTTCCGCTTCTTCTCCGGGTCCGTGACTCCGGCCAGCTTCTCCAGGAAGCGCGCCCGCGCATCCACCGTCTTCAGCGGGACGTGGAATCGGTCCACGAAGAGCGCCTCGACTTGCGCGCGCTCGCCCTGCCGCAGCACGCCATTGTCGACGAAGATGCACTGGAGCCGGGGGCCGATGGCGCGGTGGAGCAGCAGCGCGGCCACGGAGCTGTCCACGCCGCCTGACAGGGCGCAGATGACCCGGCCGTGCTCACCCACCTGGCGGCGGATGGTGGCCACCGCTTCGTCGATGAAGCCCTTCATCGTCCACGACCCGGTCACCTTGCAGTCGTTGAAGAGGAAGGCGCGCAGCATGGCCTTGCCCTGGGGCGTGTGCACCACCTCGGGGTGGAACTGGAAGCCGTAGAACGGCTTCGAGTGATGCGCGGCGGCCGCGAAGGGCGAGTTGCCGCTGCGGCCAATGGCCTCGAAGCCCGGCGGCAATTCCTCCACGCGGTCTCCGTGGCTCATCCACACCTGGACCCGGTCTCCCGGGCGGAACTCGGAGAAGGGGCCTCGCGCGGCGAGCACCTCCACCTCCGCGTTGCCGAACTCCCGGTGGGCGCCGCGGTCGATGCGCCCACCCAGCAACTTGGAGATGAGCTGGAGGCCGTAGCAGATGCCCAGCACAGGCACGCCCGCTTCGAACACGAAGGGGTCGCACCGGGGAGAACCCTCGGCCTCCACCGACGCCGGGCCTCCCGAAAGGATGATGCCCCGAGGGGCGAAGCGTCGGATGTCCTCCGCCGGGAGGTCCGGGCGGTGGATTTCACAATAAACGCCCAGTTCTCGCACGCGACGGGCGATGAGCTGGGTGTACTGACTCCCGAAATCGAGGATCAGGATCTTCTCGGCGTGCAGGTCCACCGGAGTTCTCCATGGGGGCGTCGTTGACGGCTGGGGGCCCTTATCGCTACAAACTTCCGGAAAGCAACGCCCAAGTCCCCTCAATTGTTCGAGGTCCGGATGCTCCGCCGCCTGTCCGCTCCCACTGCTGCAATCTTCTTGTCTCTCTCCGCCACTGGATGCGTGAAGGAAATCTCCTCCGACGAGCGGCTGGACCGCTCCACGCAGAACCTGGCGATGAAGGACACGCCGGGAGTCTCCGAGCTCCAGAAGCTCACCTGTGAAGACACCACGGATGCTCTGGGCAAGGCCCGCAACGTGAACCGGCCGGAGACCGACCGGCTGGTCGACTACATCGAGCTGTACACCTCGCTGCGCAAGCGCACCGCCACCTTCGAGGAGGCGATGAACCGCAACCCGGACCTGAGCTACCGGGAGGGCAGCCAGCAGATCGTCAACGCGAAGGACTCCTGCATCCAGCAGACGGCCGACGTGAAGCTGGAGTTCGAGACGTACATGCGCGAGCTGGTGGCCGTGCCCACGGTCCAGGAGATCAAGGGCGGCAACACCGTCACCATCGCCCGCCTGGACTTCAACACGCTCCGCCAGGCCATCGAGACCCTGGAGCCCGACGACAAGGACTCCCTGCTGGACCGCGTCTCCAACGCCGAGAAGAAGATCCCCGCCGCCGCCGGCGCGGAAGAGTCTTCCGGGGCCGGCGGGCGCAAGGGCCGCAAGTAGCCTCGCTTCCCCCGTCCCGGCCAACGGGACATCCGAGGGCCCCGCCTCCTGGCGCGGGCCCTCTTTTCGTGCGGGACACCGACACGACGAACACGGGCGGGGAACTCAAGGCCCCGCCCGGCACCCCACCGCGGAGGGCTACTCCACGCGGTAGTTGGGGGCTTCCTCGGTGATGATGACGTCGTGGACGTGGCTCTCCTTGAGCCCGGCCGAAGTGATGCGCACGAAGGTGGCGTTCTTGCGCAGCTCGTCGATGGTGCCGCAGCCCACGTAGCCCATGCCGCTGCGGATGCCGCCCAGCATCTGGTGGACGTTCATGGCGAGCGTGCCCTTGTACGGCACGCGGCCCTCGATGCCCTCGGGGACCAGCTTCACCGCGTCCACGTCCGCCTGGAAGTAGCGGTCCTTGGCGCCCTGCTTCATGGCGCCCAGGCTGCCCATGCCCCGGTAGCTCTTGTAGCTGCGGCCCTGGTACAGGATGACGTCGCCCGGGGCCTCCTCGGTGCCTGCGAAGAGCGAGCCGATCATCACCGTGCTCGCTCCGGCCGCGAGCGCCTTGACGATGTCGCCCGAGTACTTGATGCCGCCATCCGAGATGATGGGGATGTCGTGCTTGTCCGCCTCGCGGACGCAGTCATCCACCGCGGTGACTTGCGGCACGCCGACTCCGGCGACCACGCGCGTGGTGCAGATGGAGCCGGGGCCAATGCCCACCTTCACCGCGTCCACGCCGGCCAGGATGAGCGCCCGGGTGGCTTCCGCGGTGGCGACGTTGCCGGCGATGAGCTCGAAGCCCTTGAAGTTCTTCCGGGTGTCTCGCACGCCGTCCACGACGCCCTGGGAGTGGCCGTGCGCGGTGTCCACCACGATGACGTCCACACCGGCCTTCACCAGCGCGTCGACGCGGGCCTCGCGGTCCGCGGACACACCCACGGCGGCGGCGCACAGGAGGCGGCCCTTTGCGTCCTTCGCCGCGTTGGGGTGCGTCCTGCGCTTCTCGATGTCCTTGATGGTGATGAGGCCGCGCAATTCGAACTGGTCGTTGACGATGAGCAGCTTCTCGATGCGGTGCTCGTGCAGCAGCTTCTGCGCGTCGTTCTGTTGGATGCCCTCGTTGCCGGTGACGAGCTTGCGCGTCATCACCGATTCCACCTTCTGCGTGAGGTTCGTCTCGAAGCGCACGTCGCGGCTGGTGACGATGCCCACCAGGCGGCGTCCCTTCACCACGGGGATGCCGGAGATGCCGTACTGGCGCATCAGGTCGATGGCTCGGCCCAGCGGGGCCTCGGGGTCGATGGTGACGGGGTCGACCACCATTCCACTTTCGAACTTCTTGACCTTGGTCACCTCGAGCGCCTGCTGCTCGGGCGTCATGTTCTTGTGGATGACACCGATGCCGCCTTCCTGCGCCATGGCGATGGCGGTGCGCGATTCAGTCACCGTGTCCATCGCCGCGGAGAGCAGCGGAATGTTCAACCGCAAGTTGCGGGTGAGGCGGGTCGTCAGGTCTGCGTCCTTGGGGACAACCGAGCTTTCGGCAGGCACCAGGAGGACGTCATCGAAGGTGAGTGCGAGCCGGATTTCGGGGTTCAACATGGGCGGCGCTCCCGGGGCGGCGATTGGGCCCGCGGGCACCAGCGCCCTGCGGGTGCGGTTCCATACGAGTTACGTTGACGCCACGCAACCCGGAAGGGTGGACTTTTTGACGCCCGTTCACTCGCACTTCGAGCGATAATCCGACCGACTTTTCACTCTCGTCTCAGGAACCGGGCTTTGACGGAATCGAATCAGGCGGCGGTCGGGCTCGTGGTGAAGCTGCCATTCGCGACGCCCGAGGAGTTCCTGGCGAAGTATGGCGGCAACGTCACGAAGGGGGGCATCTACCTGCGCGCTCGCGCGGTGAAGCCGCCCGGGACGGCTGTCACGCTGGACCTCCGTCTGGCGAGCGGCGAGCGCATCATCCACGCCCAGGCCGTCGTCCACTTCGTCACCGGGCAGGGAGGCCAGGGCGTGCTGGGCATGGGCCTGCGCTTCCTGGCGTTGGACCCCCAGACGCGCCGCCTCCTCGACCTGGCGGTCGCCACCCTCCCCCATGCCCAGTCGGACATGCCCCCGGTCCCCTCCGGCGTCGGCACGCCGGACTACACCGTCCCACCCGCGCAGCAGATGCCAAGCCCCACGGTGGCGGTGACGCCCCAGGCCGCTCCGGCGAGCAGTGAGCCTGTGGCCCCCGCGCCCGCGGTGATGATGTCGGACGCGGCGTTGGGGTTGAGCACGGAGGAGCCCAAGCGCGCGGGGCTGGTGATTGGCATCGACCTGGGAACGACGAACTCGTGCGCCGCGTATGTGCGCAACGGCCGCCCAGGCGTGCTCAACAGTCGTGAGGGCCACAACACCGTGCCCTCCATCATCGCCGTCAACACGCGCGGCAAGCTGGTCGTGGGCCACCCCGCCAAGGGGCAGATGCTCACCAATCCCCGGCAGACGGTGTACGGCGCCAAGCGGCTGGTGGGCCGCGCGTACGGGTCCACCATCGTCGAGCACATCAAGGACAAGTTCCACTACGAGATCACCGCCGGAGAGAATGGCGACGCGGGCGTGAAGCTGTCGGACCGCGTCTATTCGCTCCAGCAGATCTCCGCGCTCATCCTCCGCGAGGTCCGCGAGGTGGCGCAGAACCAGTTGGGCCAGGTGGTGTCGCGCGCCGTCGTCACCGTCCCCGCGTACTACAACGACAACCAGCGGCAGGCGGTGCGCGAGGCCGGCAAGCTGGCGGGGCTCTACGTCGAGCGCATCCTCAACGAGCCCACCGCGGCGGCGCTGGCCTACGGCTATGGCCGCAAGCTCAACCAGCGCGTGCTCGTGTACGACCTGGGGGGTGGCACCTTCGACGCCTCGGTGTTGGAGCTGACCGACAACGTCTACGAGGTCATCTCCACCGGCGGCGACACGTTCCTGGGCGGCATCGACTTCGACAACGCCATCGTCACGTACCTGCTCGAGGAGTTCCAGAAGAAGACGGGGCGTGCCTTCCAGGGCGACCGCGTGGCCATGCAGCGCATCAACGACGCGGCGGAGCGCGCGAAGTGCGCGCTGTCGGAGCGCTCGGAGATGCGGGTGCACGTGGCCTTCGTCACGATGATCGACGACAAGCCGTTCGACCTGGACGTCACGCTGACCCGGCAGAAGCTCGTCGAGCTGACCGAGAAGCTGGTGGTCCGCACCATCCAGGTCTGCGAGGAGGTCCTCAAGGCGAAGAACCTGGGCCCCAAGGACATCGACGAGGTCATCCTCGTGGGAGGCCAGAGCCGCTTCCCGCTGGTGCACGAGAAGATCACCCGCTTCTTCGGCAAGCCCCCCAGCAAGGGCGTCCACCCGGACGAGGCCGTGGCGCTGGGCGCCGCGCTGCTGGCGCACAGCCTGGGGCAGTTGGAGGGCGTGGTCCTCATCGACGTGTTGCCCATGGCCATCGGCGTGGGGCTGCCGGGAGGGCGCTTCAAGCCGGTGCTCGAGCGCAACACCTCGCTGCCCTCCACCAAGTCCTACTCCCTGGCCACGCACCGCGATGGGCAGACGGAGCTGGAGCTCACCGTCTTTCAAGGCGACTCCGACAAGGCCTCCGACAACGAGTACCTGGGGACGCTCAAGCTCACGGGGTTGCCTCGGTTGCCTCGCGGCTCCGTCCAGGTGTCCGTGACGTTCGAGGTGAACAACGAGTCGTTGCTCAAGGTGACCGCGCGAGAGTCGTCCAGCGGCCGTGAGGTGACGAGCACCTTCTCCACGCGCGACACGCCCGAGGCCGTGAAGGCCAAGCTGGAGCAACTCGACGTGGAGGTTTCGGGGACCCCTGGCGGAGGAACCCAACCCCAAACACCGCGGATGAAGGCCCCTGTGGGTGGAGCAACTGCTTCGCCGCCGCGTGTCGTCCAATCGCAAATCAACGCATCGGCTCAGTCAGGCGCACAGGCCGTCGCACCTGCCGTGACTGCGTCCAGGACACGGGGTTTCATGGGCTGGCTCAAGGGTTTGTTTAACAGACCGTGAGCCCCGTCTTGCCACTGTGAGTGGGTTTAGCGGGGCTTAAGCTTCACGCTGGGATTGTAGATGCATGCTGGGATTCGTTGAGTCCCGCGATTGTCGGGCTCGCCTGTTATTAAGCCGCCGGCCGAAAACAGCCCTGACGAGAGCACCCACCCCCCCATGCATGCTCCCTTTCGAGTCCTCACTGACGCCCTCCGTGTGCGCGCTTCCGGAGCGTCGTCTCGGCACCCGCTCTACACCTTCCTGGGTGAGTCCGATGGAGACGAAGCCGCGCTGACCGCCCTGGAGTTGGACCTCCAGGCGAGGCGGATCGCCGCCGCGCTTCAAGCTCGAGGGGCCGCGGGGCAGCCCGTCCTGCTGCTCTACCCGCCGGGGCTCGACTACCTGGCCGGCTTCTTTGGTTGTCTTTATGCGGGAGCGGTGGCGGTCCCCGCCTATCCGCCAGACCCGACGCGGCTGGGACGCACCCTGCCCCGCCTGCGCGCCATCATCCAGGACGCGGGCGCCACGGTGGTGCTCACGACGTCCGGCATCCTCGGGCTCTCCGACTTTATCTTCGAGCAGGCACCTGACTTCCGCTCGCTCCAATGGCTCTCCACGGATGACCTGCCGGCGGGGGGCGAAGCGTCGTGGCGCGAGCCCGATATCAGCCCCGGCACGTTGGCCTTCCTCCAGTACACGTCGGGCTCCACGGGCACGCCCAAGGGCGTGATGCTGTCCCACGCGAACCTGCTGCACAACCTGGGGCTCATCTCCGGCGCGTTCCAGGTGCGTCAGGACAGCAAGGGCGTCATCTGGCTGCCGCCGTACCACGACATGGGCCTGATTGGCGGCATCCTGCAGCCGCTCTTCGGTGGCTTCTCCGTGGCTTTGATGTCGCCCATGTCCTTCCTCCAGCGTCCCATGCGCTGGCTGGAGGCGGTCTCCCGTTTTCGCGGCACCATCAGCGGAGGACCCAACTTCGCGTTCGAGCTGTGCGCCCGCCGGGCGACGCCCGAGGACGTGCGTGCGTTGGACCTGAGCGCGTGGGAGCTGGCGTTCTGCGGCGCGGAGCCCATCCGCTCCTCCACGTTGGAGCGCTTCGCGGAGGTGTTCGCTCCCGCGGGCTTCCGCCGGGAGGCGTTCTATCCGTGCTACGGGCTCGCGGAGGCGACGCTCATCGTCACCGGTGAGCAGAAGGGCCGTGTTCCGCGCGTGCACGCTCTCGACGATGCCGCGCTGTCTCGCGGCGCCGCGGTCCAGGGCACGGCCGGCGCGCCGGGCATCCGCTCGCACATCGGCTGTGGAATGAGTCTGGCGGAGCAGCGCCTGCTCATCGTGGACCCGGAGACGCGGGTGCCTCGCGCGGATGGCGAAGTGGGCGAAATCTGGGTGTCCGGTTCGAGTGTCGCGCTGGGCTACTGGAACAAGCCCGAGCAGACGCGGGAGACCTTCCAGGCGCGCCCCGTGGGGGCCGAGGACGGTCCGGACTACCTGCGCACGGGGGACTTGGGGCTCCGGCTCGAGGACGGCCAGGTCATCGTCACGGGCCGGCGCAAGGACCTCATCATCCTGCGTGGCCGCAATCTGTACCCTCAGGACGTGGAGGCGGTGGTGGAGCGCGCGCACCGGCGCGTGCGTGCGGGAAGCGTGGCGGCGTTCGCCATCGACACGCCGGAGGGCGAGGCCCTCGCGGTGGTCGCGGAGGTGGCGCGTGAGCTGGCCGAGTCCGGCGACAACGAGGCCCTCGCGGCCGTGGGCGATTCGGTGCGGCAGGCGGTCGCCAGCGAATTGGAGGTCCAACCTCGGACGGTGGCATTGCTCCCGCCCGGTGCGATTCCCAAGACCTCCAGCGGGAAGATTCAGCGCTTCGCCAGCCGGGCGGGCCTCGTGTCCGGTGAGCTGTCCATGGTGTGGCGCTCGGACCTGGGGGGCGCATCGACGCAGGCGCCTGCGCGTGAGGCTCCCGCGTCTCGGGTGCCCGCCGCCGCGCCGACAGCTGCCTCGGCGGAGCTGGAGCAGGCGCTGCGCGAGGAGATCGCCGCCGTCCTGAGCCCGGGGGATTCCTCCACGAGCGTCGACCCGAGTGCCCCGCTGACCCGCCTGGGACTGGACTCCCTGGGGGCTGCGGACCTTCAGGCGCGCATCGAGAAGCGGCTGGGGGCCCGCGTCTCCGCCGCCGTGCTCTTGCAGGACGTGACCCTTCAGGGGCTCATCGCCGAGGTCTCCGGTTCGCGAGGCGCACCTGCTCCGCGTCCAGCTCCCGCCGCGCGCGGTGAGGCGAACACGGGTTCTTCGCCCGCGTCCTTCGCGCAACAGCGGCTCTGGTTCATCCAGCAGATTGAACCGGCGTCGACCGCGTACCACATCCCCGTGGCCCTCTCGCTGCGCGGGCCGCTGAACACGGACGCGCTGGAGCGCGCCGTGAAGGAGCTGGTTCGCCGCCACGATGTGCTGCGGACCACGCTCACGTCGAAGGACGGAGAGCTGCTCCAGAACGTCCAGGCCCCCAGCCCCGTGAGCATCGAGCGCGTGAGCTCCGATGCCCACGATGCCGAGGAGCGCGCGAGCGTGCTGGACGCGGTCGCCGTGCGCGATGGCCAGCGGCCCATGGACCTGGCGACCGGGCCTCTCATCCGCTTCAGCCTGGTGCGCTTCGCACTGGAGGACCATTCGCTGGTCGTCTCGGTGCACCACCTGGTGGCCGATGGTTGGACCGTGGGTCTGATGGCCCGGGAGTTGGTGGCGCTCTACGGCGCCTTCTCCGAGGGCCGTTCTTCTCCGCTCCCCGAGCCGCCGTTGCAGTACGGGGATTTCGCCGCGTGGCAGCGCGAGCACTTCACGCCCCAGGCCCTGCGCTCGGAGCTGACGTGGTGGAAGCAGACGCTCGCGGATGCGCCGTCCTTGTTGGCGCTCCCGACCGACAGGCCGCGCCCACAGCGCCTCTCGTTCCATGGCGCCCGCCGGTCGCGGCTGTTGCCCGCGGCGGTGGTGACGAAGCTGCACGCCCTGGGGCGGCGTGAAGGTGTCACGCCCTTCGTCAGCGTGCTCACCGCGCTGTCCACCGTGCTGCACCGCTGGAGCGGCCAGGTGGACTTCGTCCTGGGCTCCGCCGTCTCGGGTCGTGATGTCCCGGGCATTCGTGGGCTGATGGGCGACTGCACCAACTTCGTCCCGCTGCGTGTCCGCCTGCCGGCCGAAGCCTCCGTGACGAAGCTGCTCGCCTCGGTCAAACAGACCACGCTGGGGGCGCTGACCCACAGCCATTGCCCGTTCGACCACATCCTCGCGGCCGCGCAGCCCGGCTCGCAGCGGCGCGAGCTGTACAACGTCGCCTTCGTCCTCGACGACTACGACATCCCGCACGACGTGCCCATGGGCAACGGGGTGACGCTCGATGTGGTGCTCCTGGACAACCGCACCACGGAGCTGGACCTGACCTTCGAGGCGACCCATCGCCCCGAAGGACTCCTCATCGGCTGCAAGTACGCGTCGGACCTCTTCGACGCGGAGACCATCGACCGGCTGCTGGGCCACCTGGAAGTGGTGATGGCCGCCATGGCCGAATCCCCCGACCAGCGCATCGCCGAACTCCCGCTCATGACGGAGGCCGAGCGTCAGCACGTCCTCCATGCCTGGAACCCGCGCGACGATGCGCCGAGCGATGGCACGTTGGTGGAGCGCTTCGAGTCCCAGGTGGACCGTTCGCCGGACGCCATCGCCGTCACGTTCGAGTCGCGGCACCTCACATATCGGGAGCTGGATGCGCGGGCCAATCAGGTGGCCCAGGCGCTGCTGCGCCACGGTGTGGGGCCGGATGTCCTGGTGGGCGTGTGCCTGGAGCGTGGGCCCGAGTTGGTGGTGGCCCTGCTGGGAATCCTCAAGGCGGGTGGCGCCTACTTGCCGTTGGACCCGTCCTATCCCCGCGAGAACCTCGCGTTCATGCTGGAGGACGCGCAGGCCCCTGTCCTCATCACACAGACCTCGCTCGAGGACCGTGTTCCCGCGTCCAGTGCCGCCGTGGTGCGCATGGACGTGGACCTGCCGTCCACCGCCGCGCCCTCGCCACGCCCTCCGCGCTGCAACGCGCCGGGGGACCTCGCGTACGTCATCTACACCTCGGGCTCCACGGGGCGTCCCAAGGGCGTGATGGTCCGCCACGACAACGTCGTGCGCCTCTTCACGGCCACGGACCCGTGGTTCCACTTCAGCCCCGAGGATGTGTGGACGCTGTTCCACTCCTACGCGTTCGACTTCTCCGTCTGGGAACTCTGGGGCGCGCTGTTGTACGGCGGCCGCCTGGTGGTGGTGCCGTACTGGGTGAGCCGTTCACCCGAGGCGTTCCATCGGCTCCTCGCGGATGAGCGCGTCACCGTCCTCAACCAGACGCCCACCGCGTTCCGTCAGCTCATCCACGCCGAGCAGCAAGCCGCGCTGAGGGGGCCGGTCCCCACGCTGGCCCTGCGCTACGTCATCTTCGGCGGCGAAGCGCTCGACATGGCCGCGTTGCGTCCCTGGTTCGAGCGGCACGGCGATGAGAAGCCCACGCTCGTCAACATGTACGGCATCACCGAGACCACGGTCCACGTCACCTACCGCCCCGTGCGGATGGCCGATGTGGATCGCCCCTGGTCCAGTGTGATTGGCCAGCCGATTCCGGACCTGCGGATCTACCTGCTGGACTCCGCGGGACAGCCTGTTCCCGTGGGTGTCCCCGGAGAGATTCACGTCGGTGGCGCGGGTGTCGCGCGCGGCTACCTGCGACGGCCCGAGCTCACCGCCGCCCGTTTCGTGGAGGACACCTTCGGCCCCGTGCGGGGGCGGAAGCTGTACCGCGCGGGTGACCTGGCTCGGCGCCTGGCCAATGGCGACCTGGAGTACCTGGGCCGCATCGACAACCAGGTGAAGATTCGCGGCTTCCGTATCGAGCTGGGGGAAATCGAGTCGGCGCTGAGCACGCATCCCTCCGTGCGCGAGGCGGTGGTGATGGCTCGCGAGGACTCACCCGGCGACAAGCGGCTGGCGGCGTACGTCGTCCTGGGCGAACTGGACACCACCAGCACCGTCGAGCAGACGGCCCAGTGGAAGGCCGTCTACGACGAGACCTACGCCCAGGGCGAGCGCAGCGAAGACCCGACCTTCGACATCTCCGGTTGGAATGACAGCTACACCAGCGGCCCGCTGCCGTCCGAGCAGATGCGCGAGTGGGTGGACACCACGGTCCGGCAGATCCTCGCCCTGCGTCCGCGACGGATTCTGGAGCTCGGGTGCGGCACCGGCCTTCTGCTGTACCGCCTGGCTCCTCGGTGTGAGGCGTACTGGGGTGTGGACTTCGCCCGGCCGGCGCTGGACCGCATCGAGCGGCAGAAGGAGCGACTGGGCGAATCCCTCCGCTCCGTCCACCTGCTCCACCGGAGCGTCGATGACCTGTCGGGCATCGAGCCCGGCTCGTTCGACACCGTCATCCTGAACTCCGTCATCCAGTACTTCCCGAGCGGCGACTACCTGCTCCAAGTGCTGCGTGGCGCGGTGTCCGTGCTGAAGCCTGGTGGCCGCATCTTCCTGGGCGACGTGCGCAACCTGGAGCTGTTGGAGGCCTTCCGCGCCTCGGTTCGCCTGCACCGCGCGCCTCCGAACCTCCCGACGTCGCAGCTCCAATACCGCGTGCAACGCGACGTGCTGGCCGAGGAGGAGCTGGTCCTCTCGCCCACGTTCTTCACCTCGCTGACCGCGTGTCTGCCCGGAATCGCCCGGGTGGAGGTGCTGCCCAAGCACGGCCGTTATGACAACGAGCTGAGCCGCTTCCGCTACGAGGTCATCCTCCACGTGGGCGAGCCCACCGCGTCCGAGCGCCCCGAGTGGGTGGACGGGAGAGACCTGTCGTTGGAGTCGCTGCGCCAGCGGTTGGGGTCACAGCCGGAGCTGTTGGCCGTGCGTGGGTTGCCCAATGCGCGCGTCCTGGATGACACGCGCCTCGTCGAGCTGCTGTCGGGTTCCGGCAGGCCGCCCCATGTCGCCGCCGTGCGCGAAGTGCTCCGGGATTGGCCGGGGCGCGGCGTGGAACCCGAGGACCTCCATGCCCTCGGGGGCGCGCTGGGCTATCAGACGCAGGTGAGCTGGGCGGGCGCCCATGCCGATGGTGCTCTCGACGTGGTGTTCACTCGCGCCGGGACGACGGCGCGGCTCGACCTGACGCCCGCAGAGGCCGTGCTTTCCACGCGGCTCGCCAATGACCCGCTGCGTGGGGCCCGGAGCGCTCGCGAAGTGGCGCGCATCCGCCAGACCCTGACGGAGCGGCTGCCTTCGCACATGGTGCCGTCCGCCTTCGTGGTGTTGCCGTCCCTGCCGCTGACGCCTAGCGGCAAGGTGAATCGCGCCGCGCTGCCCATGCCCGAGGCGGACCGCTCCGTCATCGAGGATGAGTACGTCGCGCCGCGGAACCCGATGGAAGAGACCGTGGCCCGAATCTTCTCGGAGGTGCTCGGCCACTCCCGCGTGGGCGCGCGCGATGACTTCTTCGCGCTGGGGGGCCACTCGCTGTTGGCCACCCAGGTGGTGACCCGGCTGCGTGCACAGCACGGCGTCTCGTTGTCGCTGCGCGTGCTCTTCGAGGCTCCCACCGTGGAGCGCCTCGCCGAGCGCATCGCCTCCATGCAGGGGACGTCCGCCGCGAACGCGAGCGACGTGCTCCCGCTGGAGCGCTTGCCTCGCGGCGAAGCGATGGAGCCGCTCGCGGTGTCGTTCGCGCAACAGCGGCTCTGGTTCCTGGAGCAGCTCCAGCCCGGAGCGGCGGCCTACAACATCCCCATCGCCTTGCGGCTGACGGGACGTCTCCACGTGGAGTCTCTGCGCCGGACCTTCGCGGAGATTGTTCGCCGGCACGAGCCGCTGCGCACCACCTTCGCGCCTCGCGACGGGCAGCCCGTGCAGCTCGTTCATCCCGCGCCCGAGTCGTGGCTCCTGTCGGTCGAAGACCTCTCGGCGCTGGAGCCCTCGGCACGCGAGGAGGCCGTGCGGCGCCGGGTCTCCGAGGAGGCACACCAGCCGTTCGACCTGGAGCGCGGACCGCTACTGCGGACCGCCCTCCTCCGCCTTGGCGACGAGGAGCACCGGTTGCTCTTGTGCATGCACCACATCGTCTCCGACGGTTGGTCCATGGGCGTGCTGGTGCGCGAGGTGGCCACGCTCTATGCAGCCATGTCGAGTGGCAAGGAGTCCTCCCTCCCATCGCTCCCCGTTCAGTACGCCGACTACGCGGCCTGGCAGCGGAAGTCGCTGGTGAGCGACGCCGCGGGCTCGCAGCTCGAGTGGTGGCGGGCGCGTGTCCAGGGGACTCCCGTGCTGGACCTGCCCACGGACTTCCCTCGCCCCGCGATGCGGAGCACTCGAGGCGCCACGAAGTTCTTCACGCTGCCGGCTTCGCTGGTCGCCGGACTCGAGAAGCTGGGACAGTCGGAGGGCGCCACGCTCTTCATGGTCCTGCTGGCCGGCTGGCAGACCCTGCTCTCCCGCTACTCGGGGCAGACGGAATTCTGCGTGGGCACACCGGTGGCCCATCGCACGCGGCCTGAGCTCGAGAGCCTGATTGGCTTCTTCGTCAACACGCTTGCGCTGCGCTCGCGGACCGACGGCGATCCGACGTTCGTGGAGCTGGTGGGCCGGGTCCGGGAGGAGTCGCTGGCCGCGTTCGCACACCAGGACGTGCCCTTCGACCGGCTCGTCGAGGCGCTCGGAGGCGAGCGTGACCTGGCGCGGACCCCGGTCTTCCAATCCGCGTTCGTCCTCCAGAACGCGCCGATTCCTCCGCCCGCGTTGCCGGGGCTGAGCGTGGAAGTCCTTTCGACGGTGACGGATACGTCCAAGTTCGACGTCACCGTGTCGCTGCTCGAGCGCCAGGGGGCTCTGGAGGGCCAGCTTGAGTACAGCCTGGACCTCTTCACGCCGGACACCGCGCAGCGCATGGCCGACCACTTCCTGCGCCTGCTCGCGGGAGTCGTCGAGAATGCCCAGCGCAGGCTCTCCGCCCTCCCGCTGATGTCCGATGCCGATCGGCACCAGGTGCTCGTCGCCTGGAATGACACCCGCGTCGAGTACCCCTCCAACACCACGCTTCACGCGAGCTTCACCTCTCGACTCCTCGCGACGCCTGAAGCCGTGGCGGTGGTGGACCAGGGCCGGACGCTCACCTATCGCGAACTGGAGGCTCGCTCCAACCAACTCGCCCGGCACCTCGTGTCCCTGGGGCTTGGGACCGAGCCTCGCGTGGGTCTGGCTCTGTCCCGGAGCCTGGAGCTCGTGGTGGGAATGCTCGCGGTCGTCAAGGCGGGGGGCGGCTACGTGCCCCTGGACCTGGCGTGGCCCGAGAAGCGGCTGGCCCATGTCATCGCGGACGCGGGCCTCTCGGCCGTGTTGACCCTGGCGGCCACCGCCTCCTCGCTGGAGAACCGTGGCCTCGCGTTGGTGCGCGTGGATTCCGACGCGGAGCGTGTCTCGCGTCAGCCGATGGAGCCGTGCGCCGTGCCCGTGAGCCCGGACCAGCTCGCGTACATCGCGTACACGTCTGGTTCGACGGGCATGCCCAAGGGCGTGGCCATCTCGCATCGCGCGGTGCTGCGGCTGGTGTCCGGCATGGGCTTCACCCGGGGACCCGAGGACGTGGTCCTCCAGGTGTCGACGCCGACGTTCGATCCCCTCGCGCTCGAGGTGTGGGGTGCGCTGGTGTTTGGCGCGCGGATCGTCGTGTACCCGCCGGGGCCTCCCGAGCCGGCGGAGCTCGCGCGCATCGTCGTCGAGCAAGGCGTGAACACCTCCGTCATGGTCACGGCGCTGTTCGATGTCCTGCAGCAGCAGCAGCCGGAGGCCCTCTCCCGGATTCATCACCTCTTCGTGGGTGGCGAGGTCATGCCCATCCCGCGCGCGCGTGAGCGTCTGGCCCAGGGCAGGTCGCTCTTCAACGTCTACGGCCCCACGGAAGTCTCGGTCCTTTCGTCGCAACAGCACGTGAAGCCGGGCGATGAGCTGGGCGATTCCATCTCCATCGGCCGGCCCCTGCCCAACACGCAGCTCTACGTGCTGGACGCGAGCCTCCAGCCCGTGCCCGTGGGTGTCCCGGGTGAGCTGTTCATCGGTGGACCGGGACTCGCTCGGGGCTATCAGAATCAGCCCGGGCACACCGCCGAGCGCTTCGTTCCGCACCCCTTCGCCTCCGCGCCGGGCGAGCGCCTCTACCGCTCGGGTGACCGCGTGCGGTGGCGCAAGGACGGCACGCTCGAGTTCCTCGGGCGCATCGACTTCCAGGTGAAGGTGCGCGGCTTCCGCATCGAGCTGGGAGAAATCGAAGCGGCCGTGCGTGCCCATCCGGGCATCGGTGAAGCCATCGTGGTGGTGCGCGAGGTCGCGCCCCGAGACAAGCGCCTGGTGGCGTACGTCACCCCCGCGACCGCGGACGTGGAGGCCTTGCGCTCCCACCTGCGCCAGAGTCTGCCCGAGTACATGGTGCCGACCGCGTTCGTGACGCTGTCCGCGCTGCCGCAGACTTCGCATGGCAAGGTGGACCGGAAGGCCCTGCCGGCACCGACCTTCACCGGGGGAGACTCGACCTTCGAGGCGCCCCAGACGGAGCTCCAGCAACAGCTCGCGGAGGTGTTCCGCGAGGTGCTGCACGTCGAGTGCATCGGCCTGCACGACGACTTCTTCGTCCTGGGTGGCCACTCGCTGCTGGCCACGCAGGTGGTGACGCGAGTCCGAGATCGCCTGGGAGGCGCGCTGTCCCTCCGGACCTTCTTCGAGGCGCCCACCGTGGCGCGGCTCGCGGAGCGGCTCGAGGCGGCACGTGCCACGGCTTCCTCGGCCACCGTGTTGCCTCCCTTGGTCTCGATTCCGAGGCTCCCGCAGGGGATGGGGTTGTCGTACGCCCAGCAGCGGCTCTGGTTCATGAACCAGCTCCAACCGGGGCTCGTCGCCTTCAACATGCCGGCTGCGCTGCGGCTGCGGGGCCCGCTCCACGCGGACGTGCTGAGCCGTGCCTTCCTGGAGGTCGTCCGCCGTCACGAGGTGCTGCGCACCACCTTCACGACCCATGAGGGGCAGCCGGTTCAGCGCATCCAGCCGGTCCCCTCGCAGTGGCCGTTGGAGGTCGAGGACCTGCGCGTGCTGTCTCCATCCGAGCGCGAGGCCGTTGCCGCCCGGAGAATCAGCGAGGAGGCCCACCACGCCTTCGACCTGGAGCATGGCCCGCTGCTGCGCACCCGCCTGTTGCGGCTTGGGGAGCAGGAGCACGTGCTCCTGCTGTGCATCCACCACATCATCGCGGATGGCTGGTCCGTGGATGTGCTCGTGCGCGAGGTGGCGGAGGCCCACTCGGCGCTGCTGGAGAACAGGGCTCCCGCGTTGCCCGAGCTGACCGTTCAGTACGCCGACTTCGCGGCGTGGGAGCGGCGGGTCCTGGATGCGGGCGCGGCGAACACTCACCTCGAATGGTGGCGCTCACGACTCCAGGGGGCTCCCGTGCTGGAGCTGCCCACGGACCACCCGCGCCCGGCATCGCGCACCTTCGACGGCGCGCTGTACTCCTTCACGTTGCCCGCGAGGTTGGTCTCGCGATTGGAGTCGCTGGCACGTGAGCAGGGCGTGACGCTCTACATGGTCCTGATGACCGGCTGGCAGGCGCTGCTCTCTCGGTACTCGGGACAGCGGGACCTGACCACGGGAACCACCGTGGGCCACCGCGAGCGTCCGGAGCTCGAAGGGCTGATCGGCTTCTTCGTCAACACCGTGCCGCTGCGTTTCCAGTGGGACGAGGACCCCACGGTCGCCACGATGCTGGGACAGGTGAAGGACGTGGCCTTGTCCGCATTCGCGCACCAGGACGTGTCCTTCGACCGGATGGTGGAGGCGCTGGGCGGAGAGCGGGACCTCTCCCGCACGCCTCTGTTCCAGACCCTGTTCGTCCTCCAGAACACGCCCATGCGCGCGCCGTCGCTCACGGGCATGCAGGTGGAGCTGCTGCCGAGCTTCACCCGGACCTCGCGCTACGACCTCACCCTCTCCCTCGTGGAGAAGGACGGCGCGTTGGAGGGGCAGTTCGAGTACAGCACCGACCTCTTCACGGAAGCGACCATCCGCCGCATGGTCGAGCACTTCGGTGTGCTGCTCGACGCGGTGGCGTATGGCGGCCTGGAGCAACACCTCAGCCAGCTTCCGCTGATGACCGAGGCGGAGCGGCGGCGCGTCCTGACCACGTGGAATGAGACCCGCGTGGAGCTGCCCGCCCAGGCGACGATTCCGGCGCTGTTCTCGGTCCAGGTCACGCGGACTCCCTCCGCCGTGGCCGTGGAGCATGAGGGCCGGACCCTCACTTACGCGCAGCTCGATGCGCGCTCGAACCAGCTCGCGCACCACCTGCGCGGCCTGGGGCTGGGTGTGGAGTCGCGCGTGGGCGTGTGCCTCCACCGCGGACTGGACCAGATCGTCGCCGTGCTGGGCATCCTGAAGGCCGGTGGCTGCTACGTGCCGCTGGACCCGTCTTACCCCGCGCAGCGGCTCGCGTTCCTGTTCGAGGACTCCGGCGTGGCCGCGGTGCTCACGCAGCAGTCGCTGGAGGACGAACTCCCCGCGGGCTCGCAGCCCCTGGTGTCCCTGGACTCCGAATGGAGCGTCATCGCGCGCCAGCCCACGAGCCCGGTGCGCGCGGATGTGGGGCCGGACAACCTGGCGTATGTCACCTACACGTCCGGCTCGACGGGCAAGCCCAAGGGCGTGGCGGTTCCCCATCGCGGCGTCGTGCGCTTGCTCACGAACGCGCGCTTCGTGGACCTGGGGCCCAAGGAAGTGGTCCTCCAACTCGCGCCCCTGGCCTTCGATGCCTCGACGCTCGAGGTCTGGGGGGCGCTGCTGCATGGTGGCCGCCTGGTTGTCTATCCACACGCGACGCCGGACCTGAAGGAGCTGGGTGAGGCCCTGGTCCGGCATCAGGTCTCGCTGCTGTGGCTGACCGCCGCGCTGTTCGACCAGATGCAGCAGCATCAGCCGGAAGCACTCGCCCGTGTCCCGCAGCTCCTCGCGGGTGGTGATGTGCTCCCGGTCCCCCGTGTTCGTGAACGCCTGGCGAGTGGCCAGGGCCTCGTGAACGGCTATGGCCCCACGGAGGGCACCACCTTCACGGCATGCCATCGGCTGTCGCCCGGTGACGAGGTTGGGAACACCGTCTCCATCGGCCGCCCCATCGGGAACACCCAGGTCTTCGTCCTGGACGAGAACCTGCACCCGGTCCCCGTGGGGGTCCCGGGTGAGCTGTTCATCGGGGGCGAGGGCCTGGCCCGAGGCTATCTGGGACAGCCCGCCCTCACGGCCGAGCGCTTCGTCCCCCACCCCTTCGCCACGACGCCAGGGGCTCGGCTCTACCGCTCCGGTGACCGGGTGCGCTGGGCCGAGGACGGCACGCTGACGTTCCTGGGCCGCGTCGACTTCCAGGTGAAGGTGCGGGGCTTCCGTATCGAGCCCGGCGAAATCGAGGCCGTGTTGCGAGGCCATCCCGGCGTCGTCGAGGCATCGGTGCTGGTCCGCGAGGACACCCCGGGTGACAAGCGCCTGGTGGCGTACGTCGTACCCTCGACGTTGGAGCACGGCGCCCTGCGCGAGCATCTGCGCCGTCAGCTTCCCGAGTACATGGTGCCGGCCGCGTGGGTCGCGCTCGATGCGCTGCCCCTGTCCGCGAACGGAAAGGTCGACCGCAAGGCGTTGCCCCCGCCGGAGGTCTCCTCGGGGTTGGCTGTCTCGGAAGAGTCCCTCACGCTCCTCCAGCAGCAGCTCGCGGCACTGTTCCGCGAGGTGTTGAAGGTGGACCGGGTGGGCCCGAACGACGACTTCTTCGAACTGGGCGGCCACTCCTTGCTGGCCACGCAGCTCGTGACGCGAGTACGCGCGCGGTTCGACGTGGACCTGCCCCTGCGCATGTTGTTCGAGACCCCGACCCTGGCCGGGCTCGCACAGCGAATCGAGTCGCTCATGCTCGGCGCCTCGCGCTCCACCATGCCTCCATTGGTCGCGGTGGCGCGAAGCGAGTCCTTGCCGCTGTCATTCGCTCAGCAGCGACTGTGGCTCCTGGAGCAGCTCCAGCCAGGGCAGGCGGTCTACAACGTTCCCGTGGCGCTGCGGCTGTCGGGCACGCTCGACGTGGACGTGCTGCGAGAGACGTTCGCCACGCTGGTGCTGCGGCACGAGGTGCTCCGGACCACGTTCGGTGCGCATGAGGGACTGCCGTTCCAGCGCATCCAACCCGCCCCGACGCGCTGGTCGCTGCCTGTCGAGGACTTGAGCGCGCTGGAGCCGTCGATGCGCGAGGCGGCGCTCCGCGTCCGGATGAACGACGAGGCGCATCACCGGTTCGACCTCCAGACGGGCCCGCTGCTGCGCACCGTGCTCGTCCGCCTGTCGGCCACCGAGCACGTGCTGCTCTTGTGCATGCACCACATCGTCTCGGACGGCTGGTCCATGGGCGTGCTGGTGAACGAGGTGGCCTCCATCTACGAGGCCATCTCCGCGGGCCGCGAGGTCCCCCTGCCCGAGCTGCCCGTGCAGTACGCGGACTTCGCCGCGTGGCAGCGGCAATGGGTCCAGACGGAGGGAATCCAGAAGCAGCTCGAAGCGCAGCGCGCCCGCTTCACTGGGGCGCCGGCGTTGGAGCTGCCCGCGGACACCGTCCGGCCCACGACTCGGACGATTCGAGGCGCCAGCCACTTCTTCTCCCTGCCCCCGGAGTTGGTGGCGGGGCTGGAGAAGCTCGCCCGCGACGAAGGGGCCACGCTGTACATGGTCCTGCTCGCCGCGTTCGAGGTGGTGCTGTCGCGCTACTCGCGGCAGGACGATTTCTGCGTGGGAAGTCCGGTCGCCCAGCGCACCCGGTCCGAGCTCGAGCCGCTCATCGGCTTCTTCGTCAACACGCTGGTGCTGCGCGCTCGCGTGGATGGAAACCCGACGTTCCGTGAGCTGGTGGCACGGGTCCGCGAGGAGTCGCTGGCCGCGTATGTCCACCAGGACGTGCCGTTCGACCAGCTCGTGGAGTCCCTGGGGGGTGAGCGCGAGGGCCGCAAGTCTCCGCTCATCCAGGTGATGTTCGCGCTCCAGAACGCGCCCATGCGGCCTCCCGCGTTGCCGGGTGTGCAGGTGGACGTCCTGAAGACCGCGACGAACACGGCGCGTCTCGACCTCACGATGTCGCTGATGGAGCAGACGGGGGGCGGGCTCGACGGCGCGCTGGAGTACAGCCTCGACCTGTTCTCATCCGCGTCCGCCGAGCGGCTGAGCCGCCACTTCCGCGTCCTGTTGGAGGCGGTGGTGCGCGACGCCGCCATGCCCATCGGGCTCCTGCCGCTGATGGATGAGGCGGAGCAGCGGAAGGTGTTGGTGGAGTTCCAGGGCCGCACGGAGGCGTACCCGAGGGACGTGACGCTGCACGGGCTCATCGAGGAGCAGGTCCGGCGCACTCCGGCCGCCGAGGCCGTGCGCTTCGAGGACAGCACGCTCAGCTACGCGCAGCTGGACGCGAGGGCGAACCAGCTCGCGCACCACCTGCGCACGTTGGGCGCACGCCCTGGAGTCCTGGTGGGCGTGTGTCTGGAGCGCTCGCTGGACCTGGTGGTGGCGCTGCTCGGCGTCATGAAGTCGGGCGCGGCCTACGTGCCGTTGGACCCGGGCTACCCGCGCGAGCGGTTGGCGGGAATGGTGGAGGACGCGGATGCCCCCGTGGTCCTCACGCATGAGCGCCTGAAGTCCATGCTGTCGCAGAACACCTCCCGAGTGGTGTGCCTGGACACGGAGTGGGCGAGCATCTCGCGCCACCCAGCCTCCGTCCCCACGCCGCTCGCGGGTCCCCAGTCGCTGGCCTACGTCATCTTCACCTCGGGTTCGACGGGAAGGCCCAAGGGGGCGATGAACCGCCATGAGGCCATCATCAACCGGCTGAAGTGGCTCCAGCAGGAGGACGCGCTGACGAGCGCGGACACCGTGCTGCAGAAGACGCCGTTCAGCTTCGACGTGTCCGTGTGGGAGTTCTTCTGGCCGTTGATGACGGGCGCGCGGTTGCTCGTATCTCGGCCTGGAGGCCATCAGGATTCGGCCTACCTGGTGAAGCTGTTGCTCGAGCAGCGCGTCACCACGGTGCACTTCGTGCCGTCGATGATGCGGGCCTTCCTGGAGGAGCCAGGGCTGGAGACGTTGACGCACCTCAAGCGCGTGGTGTGCAGCGGCGAAGCGCTCACGGTGGACCTCGTGACGAAGGCCCACGCGAGGCTGCCGGCCAGCGTGGAGGTGCTCAACCTCTACGGCCCGACGGAGGCCGCGGTGGAGGTGAGTTACTTCCACTGCAAGCGAGGCGACTCGAGGACCAGCATCCCCATTGGACGGCCGGTGGCGAACACCCGGCTCTACGTCCTGGATGGACACGGACAGCCGACCCCGCTGGGGGTGCCCGGTGAACTCTTCATCGGCGGCATCCAGGTGGGCCAGGGCTACTGGCGCAAGCCGCAGCTCACCGCGGAGCGTTTCATCCCGGACGCGTTCTCTTCCGAGAAGGACGCGCGGTTGTACCGCACGGGAGACGTGGCCCGGTGGATGCCGGACGGCACGCTGGAGTACCAGGGCCGCGCGGACTTCCAGGTGAAGCTGCGTGGCTACCGCATCGAACTGGGAGAGATTGAAACCGCCCTGCTCTCTCATTCCTCTGTACGCGAGGCCGTCGTCCTCGTGCGCGAGGACTCTCCGGGCGACCAGCGCCTCGTCGCCTACGTCGTCCAGTCGTCGGCATCGGCCGACACCGCGGGACTGAAGGAGTTCCTGGGGACTCGGCTGCCCACGTTCATGGTGCCGTCGGCCTTCGTGGTCCTTCCGGCGCTTCCGCTGACCCCGAGTGGCAAGCTGGACCGCAAGGCGCTCCCCGTGCCCCCGGCTCCCGCCGCGGCGGTGGGACTGTCCACCCCGAAGGCGCCCGAACGCCTCACGCCGTTCCAGCAGCGGGTCGCGACGACGTTCCGCGAGCTGCTCCGCGTCGACCACGTGGGCTTGCATGACGACTTCTTCGCCCTGGGGGGGCACTCACTCCTCGCGACCCAACTCGTCTCCAGGCTGCGCAGCACGTTCGGCGTCGAGTTCCCCGTCCATGCCGTGTTCGACGCGCCCACCGTGGCGCGAGTCACCGAGCTCGTCGAGGAGGGAATGCTCTTCCGCTCGACGCCGTCGCAGGTGCCTCCGCTGCGGGCCATTCCTCGCGATGGGGAGTTGCCGCTGTCGTTCGCGCAACAGCGGCTGTGGCTGCTGGACCAGGTCCAGCCGGGAGGCACTCAGTACAACGTGTCTGGCGCCATCCGCCTGGAAGGCGCCTTGAACACCGAGGCCCTGCGTCAGGCGCTGGATCTCCTCGTCTCGCGTCACGAGCCGCTGCGCGCGTCCTTCGCGCTGAAGGACGGCCAGCCCACCCAGACCATCCATCCGCACAAGCCCTGGACGCTTCCGTTGATGGACCTCGCGGACGTGGCGCCCGAGGAGCGCGAGGCCGCGGCACGCAAGAGCGCCGCCGAGGAGGCGAGCCAACCGTTCGACCTGAGCACGGGTCCGTTGCTTCGCACCGTGCTGCTCCGGCTCGACGCGGAGCTGCATGTGCTGGTGCTCGTCATGCACCACATCATCTCGGATGGTTGGTCCCTGGGCGTGATGGTGCGCGAGGTTGCGCTGGCCTACGAGGCCTTCTCCACGCAGAAGGCCCCCGCGTTGTCCCCGCTCCCGGTGCAGTACGTCGACTTCGCGGCCTGGCAGCGCCAGTGGCTCCAGGGCGACACCCTCGCCCGCGAGGTGGACTGGTGGAAGAAGCGCCTCGAGGGCGCGCCCCACATCCTCGACCTGCCCACGGACCTGCCCCGTCCGGTGTTGAGCACCTCGCGGGGCGCGGCGCACCCCATCCAGCTCCCTCGTGAGCTGGTGACTCGCCTCGTCTCGCTCGGCAGACAGGCCGGGGCCACGCCCTTCATGACCCTGCTGGCCGCGTGGCAGACCCTGCTCTCGCGCTACAGCCGTCAGGAAGAGGTCCTCGTGGGTTCGCCCATCGCGGGCCGCCGCCATGGCGAGCTCGAGGGACTGGTCGGGTTCTTCGTCAACACGCTCGTGCTCCGCGCCCGGGTGCGTCCGAAGGACTCCTTCCGCGCGTTGCTGACGCAGGTCCGGGAGACGACCCTCGCGGCCTATGAGCACCAGGACCTCCCCTTCGAGAAGATTGTCGAGGAGCTCCAGCCCCAGCGCGACCTGGGACGCAACCCGCTGGTCCAGGCCATCTTCGCGCTCCAGAACACGCCCACCGAGGCGATGCGCGTCCCTGGCCTCACCTTGCGTCAGCTCGACGTGGAGAACGACACCGCGCGCTTCGACCTGGGCCTCATCCTCGTCGAGAACGCGGAGGGGATGCGGGGCGTCATCGAGTACAGCACGGAGCTGTTCACCGCTCCCACGGTGGCGCGGATCGCGGGCCACCTGCGCATGCTGCTCGAAGCCGTCGTCGCTCATCCGGACCTGCCGGTCGGCTCGCTGGAGTGGCTGACGCCGGAGGAGCGGCACACGCTCCTCGTCGACTGGAACAACACGGCGCGCCCCTACTCCGCGGAGGCTTCGTTCGCGGATGCGTTCTCGCGGCAGGCGAACCTGCGGCCTGACGCCATCGCGCTCGAGTCCGGCGAGGAGCGGATGACCTACGGCGAGTTGGAGGCTCGGGCCAACCGCTTCGCACATCTCCTGCGTGCTCGTGGCGTCGGCCCTGATGTCCCGGTGGCCGTGTGCATGGAGCGCGGACTCGACCTGGTCGTGGGCATCCTCGCCATCTTGAAGGCGGGCGGAGCCTACGTGCCCATGGACGTGGCGTACCCGCTCCAGCGGCTCGTCTACATGCTGGAGGACGCACGTCCCAAGGTCCTGCTCACGACCCGCGAGCTGCGGGAGCGGTTGTCGCTGCCTGAGTCGGGCATGGAGATCCTCCAGGTGCCGGAGCTGGACCTGGCGCAGTGGCCCACCACTCCGCCGGTCCACGGCGCGAGCCCCCGCAACCTGGCCTACGTCATCTTCACGTCGGGCAGCACGGGTCGTCCCAAGGGCGCGGCCATCGAGAACCGCGGCCTCCTGCGGCTCTGCCACGCGGAGCCGTACGCCCGCTACGGCTCGCGAGAGACCAGCCTGATGATGGCGCCGCTCTCCTTCGATGGCTCGCTGCTGGAGTACTGCCCCGCGCTGCTCCACGGTGGCAGGGTCGTCATCTTCCCCGCCGACGCGCTGCCCAGCGACCTGGATCGGCTGGGCGAGGTGATTGAGCGGCACGGCGTCACGTACACCCAGTTGCCCTCGGGCCTCTTCTCACAGCTCGTGGAGCATCGCCCCGACGTCCTCCGCCGCCTCAAGGAGATCCACGTCGCGGGGGATGTGCTCTCCGTGACGCATACCCAGCGGGCGCAGTCGTCCGTGCGTGTCCCCATCACCAACGGGTACGGGCCCACGGAGGTCTCCGTCATCTCCACGGCCTACCTCGTCCCGGGGCCGATGCTGCCGGGGAGCTCCATCCCCATCGGCGCCCCCATCGCGAACACCACGGCGTACGTGCTGGATGCGCAGTTGCAGCTCGTTCCCGTGGGTGTCCCGGGTGAGCTGTACCTGGGAGGCGTGGGCGTCGCGCGAGGCTACGCGGGCCGTCCGGACCTCACCGCCGAGCGCTTCGTCCCGAACCTCTTCAGCAACGTCCCCGGCGAGCGCCTCTACCGGACGGGTGACCTGGTGCGCTGGCGCCCCGAGGGAGTGCTGGAGTTCATCGGCCGCACGGACCACCAGGTGAAGATCCGCGGCTTCCGCATCGAACTCGCGGAGGTGGATGCCGCGCTGGCCTCGCAGCCGGGGGTCCATGAGGCGGTCTCCATCGTCCGCGAGGACGTCCCCGGAGACCGGCGGTTGGTGGCGTATGTGTCGCCGCGCGAGGGCCAGACGCTGGAGACGGCCGAGCTTCGCGCGGGGCTGCGCCAGCGGCTCCCTGAGTACATGGTGCCCTCGGTCATCGTCATGTTGGCGGAGCTGCCGTTGGGCTCCTCGGGCAAGGTGGACCGCAAGGCCCTGCCCAAGCCGGATGCCGCGTCCACCGGCCGGCTGGGCCGCTTCGTCGAGCCCGCGAATCCCCTGGAGGAGCGCATCTGCGCCATCTGGGCTCGCGAGCTGGGCACCGAGCGCGTCGGCGTGAACGACCACCTCTTCGAGGAGCTGGGAGGTTCGTCGCTCTCCGTCGTGCGCATCGCCGCGCGGATGCGTGAGGAGCTGGGCCAGCCGCTGCCCGTCGTGTGGCTGTTCGAACACCCCACGGTCCAGGACATCGCCCGCGTGTTGGAGAAGCAAGGCGCGGAGGCCGCCGCGAGCAAGGCGCCACAAGCCGAGCCCGAGCCTCAACGTCCCGTGTCCACGCCTTCCACGACTGGCGCCATCGCCATCGTTGGCATGGCCGGCCGCTTCCCTGGCGCGGGCTCCCTGGACGCCTTCTGGCGCAACCTGCGCGAAGGCGTCGAGTCCATCTCCCGGTTCAAGCCCGAGGAGCTGGAGCGCATGCCCGGACTCCCCGAGGGGCTCGAGCTGAACCAGCACCCGGCGTTCGTCCCGGCGGGAGGCGTGCTGGATGGCGCGGACCAGTTCGACCACGCGTTCTTCGACATGTCCCTGCGCGAGGCGCAGTGGGTGGACCCCCAGCAGCGCCTGTTCCTCCAGACCGCGTGGACGGCGTTGGAGGACGCGGGCATCGACCCGGAGCGTCACCCGGGAGCCATCTCGCTGTACGCGGGGGCCGTCGACTCCGGCTACACGGAGGCCGTGCGCGCCACGATGCCGCTGGATGGCGCGGCGTTCTTCGAGCTCTACGGCACGGCGACCCACGAGAGCCTGGCCACGAAGACGTCCTTCAAGCTGGGCCTCACGGGTGAGAGCGTCCTGCTCTACACCGCGTGCTCCACGGGGCTCGTGGCGGTCCACATGGCGTGCCAGAACCTCTTGGCCGGCATGTCCGACGTCGCCATGGCTGGAGCCACGCGGCTGACGGTGCCGCAGCGCACCGGCTATGTGTACCAGGAGGGGATGATTCTCTCGCCGGACGGGCACTGCCGCTCGTTCGACGCGTCCGCGCAAGGCACCGTCTCCGGAAACGGCGTCGCGTGTGTGGTGCTCAAGCGCCTGGAAGACGCCGAGCGGGATGGAGACTCCATCCACGCGGTGATTCGCGCGACGGCCACCAACAACGACGGCCGCGACAAGTCGGGCTTCACCGCGCCGAGTGTCCAGGGACAGACGGCCGTCATCCGGCAGGCGCTCGCGCGCTCCGGCGTGCGGCCCGAGGACATCGGCTACGTGGAGGCGCACGGCACGGCCACTCCGTTGGGAGACCCCATCGAGGTGACCGCGCTCCAGCGCGCCTACGGCCTGGGGGCCGAGCACCGCGGCACCATCGCCCTGGCCTCGTTGAAGTCCAACGTCGGCCACCTGGACACGGTGGCGGGCCTCGCGGGCCTCATCAAGGTCGCGCTCTCACTGCGCCACGGAGAGATTCCTCCGAGCCTGCACTTCGAGCGCCCCAATCCTCAAATCGACTTCGACGCCACCCCCTTCTTCGTCAACACCACCCTTCGGCCGTGGCCGAGGAGCGAGACCCCGCGGCGCGCCGCGGTCAGCTCCTTCGGCATTGGCGGAACCAACGCCCACGCCGTGCTCGAGGAATCTCCGATGTCTCCGAGTGGCTCCAGCTCCAGGACCCATCACCTGTTCGTCGTATCGGCGCGGACGCCCGAGGCGCTGGATGCGGCCTCGAAGCAGCTCGCGTCGCATGCGGAGGCGCATGCCGGGTTGTCCTTCGCGGATGCCTCCTTCACGCTCGCGCAGGGCCGCAAGGCCTTCGAGTTCCGCCGCGCGGTGGTGGCTCGCGACGCGGCGGAATTGACGCGTCAGCTCCAGAAGCCCTTCGCGCCGTCCAAGCTGAAGGACGTGGAGGCCACGCGCAGGCGCCGTGTGGCGTTCATCTTCCCCGGCCAGGGCGCGCAGCAGCTCGGCATGGGGCGCGAGATCCTGGAGTCCGAGCCTGGGTTCAAGACGCACCTCGAGGCGTGCCTGGCGCTGCTGGAGCCGTCGCTGCGCGCGCGGGTCCGCACGCTGTTGACCTCCGCGCCTGGACACGAAGCGGAGCACGCGGTGTTGCTCGCGGATACCCGCGTGGCGCTGCCCGCGCTGTTCTCCGTCGAGTACTCACTCGCGCGGATGTGGATGGACTGGGGCCTCGAGCCCTACGCCGTGCTGGGCCACAGCTTCGGTGAGTACGCCGCCGCCTGCATCGCGGGGGCGCTGCCGTTGGAGGACGCGATCCGGCTGGCCGTGGTCCGAGGCGAGCTGATGCACCGCATGCCTCCCGGCGCCATGCTCGCCGTGGCGCTCCCCGAGTCGCAGGTGCTGCCGCTGCTGTCGAGCCGCATGTCCCTGGCCGCGGTCAACGCCGCGGACCGCTGCGTCGTCGCGGGTCCCATCGCGGAGGTGGAGCAGCTCCAGGAGACGCTGAAGCGGCGGGACGTCGGCGTGGTGCGGATGCCCGCGCCGCATGCGTTCCACTCCGCGGACGTGGAGCCGTTGATGCCGGAGCTGGCGCGGCTGGTGTCCTCGCTGCGCCGCTCCGAGCCCACCTTGCGCTATGCCTCCAGCGTGACGGGCACCTGGGCCCAGCGCGGAACGCTGGCTGAACCGCGCTACTGGGCCGACCAGATGCGCCAGCCCGTTCTCTTCTCCGACGCCGTGGGCGCGCTGCTGGAGGATGGATGCAGCGTGCTGCTGGAGGTGGGCCCGGGACAGGACCTGACCCCGCTGGTGCGTGCATCGCTGGGGCAGGACAAGGACCGGGTGAAGGCGCTGGCCACGCTGCGACGTGGCGGCTCGATGACGGAGCACGCGAGCCTGCTCACCTCCGTGGGAGAGCTATGGACCCAGGGCATCGAGGTGGAGTGGTCCGCCTTCTTCGCCCACGAGCAGCGGCGCCGCCTGCACCTGCCCACGTATCCGTTCCAGGAGAAGCGGGTCTGGGTGGATGCGAAGCCGGTGGCCGCGCCTGTGCCCGCAGTGGTGGCGGAGTCCGCTCCCCTCCTGCGCGCCGCCTCCGGTGCGCCCCTCCCTGTGGCGGACACACATGTGGCGTCCGCCATGGCGTCGAACATGGAGCCGCGTCGTCCCTCGACGACGGGGTTCATGCCGCCCATGCCTCCGCCCTCGCTGGTGACATCGTCCGAGTCGGCCAGCGTCCGGCCCGTGGCGCTCGCGCCTGTTGCTCCGCCTCGGCCGCCGGAGCCGGCCCCCGCGCCCGAGCCTGTCCCCGCTGTCGCGCAGACACGAGAGGACGCACCCCGAGGCCCCATCGAGGAGCGCCTCGCGGGACTCTGGCGTGAGCGATTGGGCCTGGAGTTCGTCGGACGTGACGACGACTTCCTGGAGATTGGCGGCAACTCGCTGATGGCCGCGCAGCTCCTCAATCAGGTGCGCGAGGCGTTTGGTGTCCAGCTCCCCCTGGCTGCGCTGTTCGAGGCTCCCACGGTTGCGGGCATCGCCCAGCGCATCGAGCCCTTGCTGAAGCAGGCGCCCTCCACGGAGCCGACCCGCGAGCTGCCGCTGGTCGCCCTCCCCCGCACGGGTGAGCTTCCCCTCTCATTCGTCCAGGAGCGCGTCTGGCGGCTGGAGCAGCACCTGCCCGGGCTCTCCGCGTACAACATCCCCTTCGTCCTGCGGCTCGAAGGCGACATCGACGCGGTGACGCTGGAGCGCGCGGTCCAGGAGATCATCCGGAGGCACGAGGCCCTTCGCACGACCTACGACGTGGTGGATGGACGCCCCGTCCAGCACTTCCACGAGAACGTGCGCATCCCGTTGCCCATCGTCGAGGTGGAGGGCGCGACTCCAGAAGCGCGCGAGGCCGAGGCCATGCGACTGGCTCGCGAGGAGGCCGTCGTCCCCTTCAACCTGGTGACGGGCCCCGTCGTCCGGACCACCCTGCTCCGACTGGAGCCGCGCCACTACATCTTCCTGGGCGGCATCCACCACGTCGTGTCCGACACGCTGTCCACGGCCATCTTCATCAACGAGTTGATGCAGATCTACGCCGCCTACAAGCAGGGCCGTCCGTCCCCACTCCCGCCGCTGCCCATCCAGTACGCGGACTTCGGCGCATGGCAGCGCAACAGCATCCGCGACGGACTCTTCCCCGAGCAGGAGCAGTGGTGGCAGCAGCGCTTGTCGGGGATGCCTCGGCAGCTCGACATGCCCACGGACCGCGAGCGCACGGCGACCAGCACGCTCAACTCGGTGCGCATGCCCGTGGAGTTCCCCCGGGCCCTGTCGAGAGAGCTGGCGGCGTTCGGCAAGCGCGAGGGCTTCACGCCCTACCTGTTGATCCTCGCCACCTGGCAGACGCTGCTGCACCGCTACAGCGGCCAGACGGACATCATCGTCGGCACGCCCATCGGCAACCGGACCCGGCCGGAGCTGTTGACCCTCATCGGCTACGTGGCCCACTCGGCGGTGTTCCGCACGAGCTTCTCGGACGACCCCACGTTCCGTGAGCTGCTCAACCGCGTGCGCCAGGAGCTCAACGAGGTCCAGGCCCGTCCGGATGTGCCCTTCGAGTACCTGGTCGAAGCGCTGGTCCCTGGCAAGGACATTGGCCGCGGCCGCATGACGGACTCGGTCTTCGTGTTCCACAACGCCATCAGCACGGGCGCGGCGGCCATGGAGATGACCGGGGTGCGAGGCTCCATCGTCGAGGTCCCGGATGGCCCCGTGCAGTGGGGCACCACGCTGTCCGACCTGTCGCTCATCCTGGGTGATGAGTCCGGCCGCGTGATTGGTGCCCTCGAGTACGCCACCGAGTTGTTCGACGCGGACACGGCCCGCCGGATGGTCGAGCACCTCCAGGTGCTCCTCTCGTCCGCGATGGCCCAGCCCGATGAGCGAGTCTCACGGCTGCGCATGGCGACCGAGGCCGAGCGCGCCTCATGGCCCGCGCCTCGCGCCGTTCAGGTCTCCACGTCGATTCCCACCCAGCTCGCCGAGCGGGCAAAGAAGAACCCCGGTGCCGTCGCCGCGAGCGTCGGTGACCAGTCCTCGACATGGTCGGAGCTGGCACGTCACGCGGAGGTTGTCGCCGCGCGGCTGCGGTCCGCGGGTGTGACCTCCGGTGTCCCCGTCGCGGTCTGCCTGCCTCCGTCTCCCTCGAAGCTCGCGGTGCTGTGGGGCGTGCTCGAGGCCGGTGGCGCGGTGGTGGCGCTGGGCGCGACGGACCTGGGCGGTCTCCCTGCCTACGCACCTCAGGGCGCGGGAACACCTCTGCTCATCACCTGGCGTGGGCTCGTGACCGCGTCCAAGCTCGATGCCGCGAGGGTCTTGTACGTCGAGGACTTGATGCAGGGCACGCCGTCCGCGTCGGCGGTGGCCTTGCGCGCGAATGCTCCGGCGTGGTTGTTGCCCGTGGGACCGGGGCAACCGGCCTGGACCCTGGACCACCACGCGCTCGCGGAGTTGTTCACCGCGATGGATGCGCGGCTGCGTCCCACGGAGGGCGGCACCTGGCTCGCGGTGGCCGATACGTCGGCCGAGCGGCCGGAGCTGGAGATGCTGTGGGCCCTCTCGCGGGGACTGCGAGTGGCCTTCCCGTCCGAGGCGCTCTCCGCGCGGTTGATTCGTCTCCAGGGGGGCGGACCGCGCACCCAGGCGATGGACATGAGCCTCATCTACTTCGCGAACGATGAGGACTCGCTCACGGGTCCGAAGTACGAGCTGCTCCTCGAAGGCTCGAAGTTCGCGGATGCACATGGCTTCTCCGCCATCTGGACACCGGAGCGTCACTTCCACTCGTTCGGTGGTCTCTATCCGCAGCCCGCCGTCGTGGCGGCGGCGGTGGCCACCATCACGAAGAATTTGAAGCTGCGCTCGGGAAGCGTGGTGCTCCCGCTGCATGACCCCATGCAGGTCGCCGAGCAGTGGTCCGTGGTGGACAACCTCTCGGGCGGTCGCGTGGGGCTCTCCGTGGCGACCGGCTGGCACGTGGCGGACTTCTCCTTCGCCCCGGCCAACTTCGAGGACCGTCGCAACATCCTGATGAAGAACCTGGCCACGCTGCGTGCGCTGTGGCGAGGCGAGAAGATGAAGCGCCTAGGCGGCGGTGGCGTGACGCTGGAGTTGGCCCTGCGTCCGAAGCCCGTGCAGAAGGAGCTGCCCGTATGGCTCACGGCCGTGGGCAATCCCGAGACATTCCGCCTGGCGGGTGAGGTTGGCGCGGGCGTGCTCACGGGCCTGCTCACGCAGTCCCTCGAGGAGCTGAAGCAGAAGGTCGCGCTGTACCGCGAGGCGTGGCGCCGCAACGGGCACCCCGGGCGTGGCCACATCACGTTGATGCTCCACGCCTTCATCGGCGACGACGAGCGGGAGGTGCTGAACCAGGTCCGCAAGCCGCTGATGGGGTACTTCCGCAGCTCGGCCGAAATCACCGCGTCCCTGCTGGCGGCCCAGGGCCACCAGGGGGAGATCGACAAGGTCTCCGAGGAGGACATCAATGCCCTCCTGGAGCGCACCTTCGAGCACCACGCGAAGGGCACCGGCCTCATCGGCACCATCGAGAGCGGCTACAAGCGCCTGCTCGACGTGCGTGAGGCGGATGTCGACGAGGTCGCCGCGCTCATCGACTTCGGAATGGAGACGCCCCTGGTGATGCAGGGGCTCCAGCGACTGTCGGTCATTCAAGAGCGGCTGGTCCGCGAGGCCACCGCGCGTCAGGAGCAGGTCCTCGTCGAAGGCGACCAGGGCGTGGGCGAGGTGCTGGAGCTGGCACGTCGCGCGGGCTCGGTCCTCCTCCATACGTCCGCGCGGCTCGCGCGCACGTTGACGGAAGTCCCTGGTGCCCGAGAGGCGCTGAGCCCCGTGGGGGCGTTGGTCCTCGACGGCTCTTCGGCCGAGCTGGCCACGGCGCTGGAGCAGAGCTCCGGGCTGCGCGTGCTGCTCGCGGGAGGAAGCCGCGAGGGGGCGTTGTTGCCTCGGGCTCCCGCCGAACGGGTTCCGGAAGGAATCCGTCCGTGGATCCTCGACGGCGCGGGCCAGCCCGTTCCTGCCGGAGTCGTGGGCGAGCTGGCCCTGGAAGGCGCCGGTTTGCCTTCGGGCCTGTGGAAGTCCGAGGACGAGGAGCGTCGACGGCTGGTGGCGCACCCGATGTCCCCCACCTCCCGGGTGTACCGCACCGGACGCCATGCGCGCCTGCGTGTGGATGGACGCGTGGAGCCCGTCAAGGTCCCGATGCCCAAGGCGCAGGCCCCCGCGGCCAAGGCACCGCCGTCCGCGCGGACCGAGGCCCCTGCCCCACGTCCAGCCGCCGCCCCCACGGGGATTCCTCGCGCGAGGCGGGACCGCCCGCTGCCGCTGTCCTTCGCGCAGCAGCGGCTCTGGTACTTGCAGCAGCTCGACCCGTCGAGCACGGCCTACAACAACAGCTCCAGCTTCCGGCTGGTCGGGCCGCTGGACATCACCGCGCTTCAGGCCGCGCTCGATGAGCTGGTGCGCCGCCACGAGGTGATGCGGACCACGTACCAGCTGACCGAGAACGGCGCCGCGCAGCTCATCCACCCCAAGGGTGGATTGCCGATGCCGCTCGAGGTGGTCCACGGCGCGACGCCCGAGGAGCGCGAGGCCGCGATGACGCGCCGCTGCCGCGAGGAGAGCGCGCTGCCGTTCGACCTCGAGAAGGGCCCCGTCGTTCGCGCGGTGTTGCTGCGCCTGGGGGAGCAGGAGCACGTGCTCAACCTGGTCATGCACCACGTCATCTCCGACGCGTGGTGCACGCTGGTGCTCGCGCGGGAGATGTCCATCCTCTACGCCTGCTTCAACGCGGGCATCGAATCCCCGTTGCCCGAGCTGCCCGTGCAGTACGCGGACTTCGCTGTCTGGCAGCGCGAGTGGCTGGAGGGGGCCATCCTCGACGGGCAGCTCCGTTGGTGGAAGGAGCAGCTGACGGGAGTCGCCGCGCTGGAGCTGCCCACGGACCGGCCGCGTCCGGCGGTGCAGTCCTACGACGGCGGGAGCCTGCGCTTCGTGATGGGCCGTGACGTGACCGAGCCGTTGCTGGCCCTCGGTCGCAAGGAAGGCGCCACGTCCTTCATGGTGCTGATGTCGCTCTTCCAGGTGTTGCTGGGGCGCCACGCTGGCCAGGATGACTTCGCCATCGGCATCCCCATCGCGGGCCGCACGCAGCCCGAGACGGAGGGGCTGATTGGCTGCTTCGTCAACACGCTGGCGATGCGGACCCAGCTCACGGGGGCGCCGTCCTTCCGCGAGCTGCTGGGCCGGGTGAAGCAGCAGTCCCTGGGCGCGTTCTCGCGTCAGGATGCGCCGTTCGAGCGGCTGATCGAGCTGCTCAACACGCCGCGAGACCAGAGCCGGACCCCGGTCTTCCAGGTCGTCCTCAACGTCATCAACACGCCCTCCGCGGACGCGACCCACCAGTCGCTCAAGCTGAGCCAGGTCGATGTCGCCACGGGCACGTCGAAGTTCGACATCAGCCTGGAGGTCGTCGAGACCCAGGGCGAGCTCCACTGCCGCTTCGAGTACGCGGCGAAGCTGTTCGACGAGAGCACCATGAAGCGACTCGTCGAGCGCCTCTCCGCGCTCGCTCGCGCGGTGGTGGCCACTCCGGACCTGTCAGTGCAGCGCCTGCCGTTGATGGATGAAGCGGAGCGCCGCAAGGTGCTGGTGGAGTTCCAGGGGCGCACGGAGGAATACCCGAGGGACACCACGCTGCACGCGCTCATCGAGGAGCAGGTGCGCCGCACGCCCACGGCGGAGGCCGTGCGCTTCGAGGACAGCGCCCTCACCTTCGCGCAACTGGACGCGAAGGCGAACCAGCTCGCGCACCACCTGCGCACGCTGGGGGCTCGGCCTGGAGTCCTGGTCGGCGTGTGCCTGGAGCGCTCGCTGGACCTGGTCGTGGCGCTGCTGGGGGTCATGAAGTCCGGCGCGGCCTACGTGCCGCTGGACCCGGGCTATCCGCGTGAGCGACTGGCCGGGATGCTGGAGGACGCGGACGCTCCGGTGCTTCTCACCCACGAGCGCCTCAAGTCCGTGTTGCCGCGGCACTCCTCGCGAGAGGTGTGCCTCGACAGCGAATGGACGACCATCTCCCGCCAGCCCACCACGGCGCCTGCTTCCCAGGCCGGGGCGGAGTCGCTGGCCTACGTCATCTTCACCTCCGGCTCCACGGGCAGGCCGAAGGGCGCGATGAACGGGCACTCGGGCATCGTCAATCGCCTGAAGTGGATGCAGCAGGAGTACGCACTGACGGGTGCGGACACGGTGTTGCAGAAGACGCCGTTCAGCTTCGACGTGTCCGTGTGGGAGTTCTTCTGGCCGCTGCTGACGGGCGCGAGGCTCGTGATGGCCCGGCCCGGAGGACACCAGGACCCGGCGTACCTGGCTCGACTGATGGAAGAGCAGCGAGTGACCACGGTGCACTTCGTGCCGTCGATGCTGCGGGCCTTCCTGGAGGAGCCGGGGCTGGAGAAGCTGGCGCACCTGAAGCGCGTGGTGTGCAGCGGTGAAGCGTTGACGGTGGACCTGGTGAACAAGGCCCACGCGAAGCTGCCGGCGAGCACGGAGCTCCACAACCTCTATGGCCCGACGGAAGCGGCGGTGGACGTCTCGTACTTCCACTGCGCACGAGGCATGAACCGCGCGTCCATTCCCATCGGGCGGCCGGTGGCGAACACGCGGCTCTATGTCCTGGATGGACAGGGGCAGCCGACGCCCGTAGGCGTGCCTGGAGAGCTCTTCATCGGCGGTGTGCAGGTGGGCCAGGGCTACTGGCGCAAGCCGCAGCTCACGTCGGAGCGCTTCCTCGCGGACGAAGTCTCGGGTGATACACGAGGGAGGCTGTACCGCACGGGAGACGTGGCCCGGTGGATGCCGGACGGCACGCTCGAGTACCTGGGCCGCGCGGACTTCCAGGTGAAGCTGCGAGGCTTCCGCATCGAACTGGGCGACATCGAAGCCGCGCTGCTGTCTCATCCCTCCGTGCGCGAGGCGGCCGTCCTCCTGCGCGAGGACACGCCGGGTGACCAGCGGCTGGTCGCATACGTGACCGGTGACTCGGAGCCGCTGAACGCGGCCCTGCTCCGGGGTCATCTCCAGTCGCGGCTGCCGGAGTACATGGTGCCCTCGGCGTTCACGCACCTGGGCGTCCTGCCGCTGTCGCCCAGTGGCAAGGTGGACCGAAAGGCGCTCCCTGTCCCCGAGGCCCCCGTGGTCCAGGCCGGCCGGTACGTCGCGCCTCGGACCCCGATGGAAGAGTCGCTGGCCACCCTCTTCGCCCAGGTCCTCGGCGTCGAACGCGTCGGAATCCATGATGGCTTCTTCGAACTGGGCGGCCAC